>CAYTGX010000052.1:0-31258 GCA_964437385.1 uncultured Spirochaetaceae bacterium | reverse complement strand
AAATGGGCGGCACAAGAGTTGAACTTGTGACCCCTAGCGTGTCGAGCTAGTGCTCTAACCAGACTGAGCTAGCCGCCCCCCGGGCGGACACACATCCCGCCCCTGCGCAAGGACTCTATCCAATCGGCAGGCGAAGTGTCAAGACAACTCGTCCACGGTACTCCGCGGAGTTGTTCGTCCACGGTACTCCGCGGAGTTGTTCGTCCACGGTACTCCGCGGAGTTGGGCGGCTCTCAGGGGGTCCTGCGGAGCTTCCAGGAAGAGAGGTGAGTGCTCGGTTGCTCGCTCCAGTCGTTCGGCGGCAGCTTCTCATGTGCACCCGTGATGACGGTTCCTCCCGGGCGGAGTGCGTGCTTGAATGTCGCAATGACGGAAGTCTGGGAACGGGAATCCATGTATGAGAGACGGTCGCGACAGACGACCATATCGAAAGATTCCGGCATCGGTTCAAAAGCGTCCGCGCACACGAGAACGATCCTTGCGCGTACGACAGCGCCTCCGGAAAGCCGCCCGCCTTCTTCAACGAGAAGTCCGGACTCTCCAAGGTAGTCGGGCACCTCTGCGGGTGCCCATGAAGAGGTCTGCGCATCCACGACAGCCGCAAGCTCGTCGACGGCCCAGATTTTCACCTTCAGCCTCGGTCTCTCCATTGCTATGATGCATGCGAGAGAAAGAGCATCACTGCCGCGCCCGCAGCAATGGTTCCAGATTGCGAAATGACGGGTGGACGGGCCGGGCAGGAGGGCGCGCAGCCCGGCCCGCAGGCTTTCATTCCAGGGAGTGTCGACACACGGTGAACCGAACCCGGCAAGAAAATCTTCTGCGAGCTTTTCTGTCGAGGGAAGAACACGACCCCATTTCGCGCTTCGGTAGCGCCTCATGACCCAGGCGATGTTGACATCCGACACTGTGCAGGATGCATGCTTCGACAGGGCGGCCCGCACGCCTGCCCACGAATCCGCCGCCGGTGGAGCGGTGCTGCCGCCGAGGAGCGCACGGGGGTCCAGCATTTGCCGCTCTGCCCCCGAATCGGCAAGCGGCCCAGTAACACTTTCGACAAAAATGGCCACGTGCGCGCCGCCGTGCCGGACAACCACTGCCGCGCCGTGACTCGCCGTTTCTCTTCGCAGAGAGGCCATGCCCAGAAGAGGACGTATATCGAGGACCGGCAGAGCCGTGGCTTTCCAGATGTGCAAGCCAAGAACGTCGGCAGACGCGCCGGGGACCGGAGCGATCCTTTCGATCTCGAATGTCCCTGCGACCTGCGCAGCGTCAATGCCGTATTGGATCCCGCCTACGAAGATCGTGTATACAAGGCCTGCCACACCGAGTCTCAGCGTTTCCGCGGCCGATCAGGATTCGCCGGCAGGTACAAGGCGATATCGAGGATGAGCGCGACCGCGCCGTCCGGCCCGGGTGCTGCAGAGGCTATGCCGGGCGTTCGAGCCCCCGCATAGTCGATCGGGGCTGGAGTAAGTCTCTGTTCTCCCTCCAGCTTGTCGAAAAGAAGGACCGCTTTCCGGCCGCCCGCGCTCACGACAATGCCCGCTCGGGGGACCTCGGTCCCGGCCATGGAGATGACGCGCACTTTCTCGTCTCCCAACCGATAGTCCTCTCCGGGTGCCGGGGCCGCGATGCACTTCACGACAGCATTGACCGGGATCGCGTAGAGCGAATCACCGGACCGTCCCAGGATGAAGCTTCCGCCGAGACTCCCCTGCCCGCCCGGGCTGGGAACTTTCAATGAAAAGACTGCGCGCGTCCTGTTCTCAGAATCTATTTTGCCCTGGATGCCTTTGCGTGCAAGCCGAGCGAGCACTCCCGAGAGGGCTTCCTGGAGCTTTTCTTTCGGGATGACACGTCCTTCATGGTGAAGGCTCAACTGGAGTTCGTCTCCTTCCGCGGCTGCCTGCAGGTGAAGGCGGTTGTCAGGGACCTGAGTTTTCTTCTTCGCGCTCTGCGATCGCTTCTGCCCACCGCCGAGGAGGACGCGGGCGCATCGATTCATCGCTGCCGCTACCGTGTCCGCAAGGGCCGCGTCAATCTCGAAATCATGCACATCCACGGCGATCTCGACCGTGGCTGAGGACTTCAGCGCGCGTCTGTGCAGGAGGCGCGCAAAGCCGGCAAACAGGGTGGAGAGCCGGATGCTCCGGGTGCGCGACGCCGCCTCTGTCGCTGCCGCACAGACCCGTTCCCCCTTCTTCGCGGCCTCTCGCAGCCTGGACGCGAAACTGGAGAATGAGTCCTCGAACTCCGACGTGATTCTGCCCAGCGCGCCGACACGTGCCGACAGCTCGCCGGCAATGCTCGTGGTCGGCTGGCCGCGGGCAGCGGCAGCAAGTCCGGCAGGAATTGCATCGAGGAGCTCCCGTGCCCCGCGCTCCTGCTGCGCGGCCACGGCGCGAAGCCCTGAAAGGAGCGTGACAGATTCTTCCGCGGCACGGGCAACCGCTGCAGCGGCCGCGCCAGCCTCCGCGGCGGCCTCCCGCGCATTACGCAGCCGCCGCGCATCCACCGGGGTGAGCACCATTGCATCCCCGGCCCCAGGCCCCTCCCCCGAAGGGAGCGGCGCAGGTTGGGCGAGCATTGCCTCCAGGGCTCGTGCGGCGGATTGCCAGGCTCCCGGGTCCGGCGCGCCGGCGACATGCGAGTCCAGCGAATCAAGGGCATTTCGGACCGCGAAGCTCATCATTGACCCCACCTCGGCCCGAGGAGGGATCCGGCCGGCGCGAACCGCGCGCACGACGTCCTGAACAAGCCTGGCAATACGCACGACCCCCGGCATGCCCGCCTGCTCGAGTTCTCCCTTCAGGGAGTGAGCCGCTCGGTATATCTCATCGAGCAGGGAACCGGCGTCCTGCGCATGCCGCAGCGAATCCGTGCTGTCCGACAGGAACGTAAGGAGCCTGCGGGCCTCGTCGAGGGAAATCTCTTCCATGGGGCTCGTCCGGATGTCGCTGCCGCTGTCCAGAGGCGCTTCCGCGCCGGAAAAATCCATGATCTCTCAATAATACAAGCGAGCGATGCGCCGCGCAATACGCACACGCAATTGACGGGACCCGGCTTCCCCGTGTAGTATGGGCCTCGCGGCGCGGTATCCGCGTCATTCATCGAGAGGGAGGTGCCGGTGGTCTTCCTTGTAGTCGAGAGCTCGCTCTCGGTGCGCGAATCGCTGTGCCATGTTCTTCTCGCTTTCGGGATCAGAGGCATCCCGGTGCCCACGCGCCTTGCTGCCCTCGAAGCCCTTGAATCGAACGACCAGATCGAAGGGGCGATAGTCGACATCGACAACAAGGAAGTCGAAGGCATTCAGCTTGTCGAAGAGCTCAAGAAAAACGAACGGACGGCAGCAATTTCGGTCATCGTGCACACGGTGCAGTCCAGCAAAGGCTTCGTGATGCGGATGATCGAGCTGGGGGTCGTGGGATATCTTCTGAAGCCTTTCAGCGATACGAACGCCAAGGCCAAACTCTCCGCGATCTTCTCCAAGATGGCCACGCACAACAGCCAGAGAAGGCATATCCGCGTCAAACCGGATCCCGGCGAGCTCGCCCGAGCGAGCTTCCGCGTCACCGGCTCCCCTCAACTTGTGTCCGGCCGCATCGTTGACATCAGCCTGAGCGGGCTGGCCGTGGAACTGTTCAACCCGCCGGCGGCTGAGCTCTTTTCCCCGGGGACTTCGGTCAGCAAGCTTCAGTTCTCCCTCTCAGGCAAAGAGCTTTCCCCCTCTGGAAGCGTCGTGCTGTACAAAGCAAAAGTGCTCGCACTGCGGTTCGACATCATCAACCCCGCGGATAAAAAGGCCCTGGAACGTTATATTTTCAAGAGCATATCATCGTGATACGCTGTCACAGGAGGAACCCCGCATGATGAAAAGCACCCACGGGACGATCAGGGCCGGTGCCCTGGGGCTTTTCCTCTTCATGTGCGTTCCCTCGTTCCCCGCGAATATCATTGTTCCCACGATGGAGCTCATCACCCATGGCGTCAACTCCGGGGGAGTGTTCGAGCTGCAAACCTACGGGAACATGGCCCTTGAAGTGCAGGGCGGCTACAAATTCGGAGGAGCCATTTCTTTCGGGCTGCTGAATGAGACGCAACTGGAGAGCGTCACTCCCCCGCCCATCACCCTCCTTTCGGCGAGCATGACCATCAGGGATGTATTCTCCCTTCCGTTGAATGTTGTCTATTTCGTGGGCCAGAACGACATTTTCGGCTCGGGAAGCGGCTTCGAGGATTTTGGCGCGCCGCCCATCATGACCAGGTACCGTGGTTTTCTGTACTTTCCGAATAACTCGATTACCGCACCCATCTACGACGGCATCTACCAGGTGCAGGGAACAGGAATGGAGCTGGCAGTTACACCTGTGCCCGATGCATTTGGTCTGGATCTCTACCTCTACGAGGACACTCACCCGGCGTTCCCCGAACTTGGCACCTACTCGGGGGACCTGAGGTTTCTGCTCAACTCGAGCGAGGTGAAGCTTGAAGGTTTTGTGGGCGGCACGGCGGGGCACCTGGCGCACAGCGGGAGCCTTCGCGGAGGGCTCCTCTTCTACGCCACGAACCAGAATGTCGAGTTCCTTGCCCAGGTTGGCATCCCCCGGTGGGACCCGAGCGTGGATTCGTCTCTGACTGTGAATCTCTTCTACCTGCTTTTCGAGCCGCGTCTTCACCTCGGCGCGTTTAACATCGTGCCGACCTTTTTCTGGCATCCGGCATACTACAACCAGGCTGCATACGCGGCGGAGTCAGGCACATTCGACGTGAACCTGAACCTTTATTTTGGAGACCAGACGAACACCACCCTGCAGGGCGGCATGGAAGGCAACTTCCGGTTCCAATCCTCCGGCGGTGACATGACCGTCAAAATATCTCCGTGGGTGGGTTTCAGCACTCCGGGCGTCCAGTGGACAGTGAAGGTGAACACGAAGTTCTGGCCATTTAACTGGAGCGATATGTTTGACGGCTTTGTGGGTGTCCGGGCGGAGCTCTGAGCATGCAGCGCGGCGGAATCTCCCGTATCGCCGTTGTCAGTGCGATCCTCGTTACGCTGGCGGCTGCTTCTGCCTCGAGCCTCGATCTGGGCCTGCAGACATGGGCCGGCAACCTGGGTTTTGCGACGGACAGGACATCCACGGACACGAGATTTCCGGGCAGCCACTACTTCTGGGGTCTTTCTCTCTACGGCAGCCAGCCCATCACGGACAAGTTCGGATTTGAAACCGGGTTCTACTCCGATCCGGTGCTGCGCAATATTTCCTATGCGCTGTTCAGCTACAACGAGAAGGCGATCAGCCTCGGCGTCGGTCCGTTCTTCGGACTCTTCAACGACCGCGGCACGCTTCTGAAGTCGGGCATTTCGACCTCGGTCAAGCTGGGGCTCCCCGGTGTTGTGTTTGTCTCCTTCCGCTCGGACAGCTCCATCGGGGGAGATCTCGTGCAGGAGGGAGATTACCTTCAGCAGCGCGACGACATATCATTCGGGTTCTACGTGCCGAACGCCATCTGCACCCTTTCCCTGGACACGCGTAAATTCGAGCAGAAGACGGACGTCGATACCGTTGTGGACAGCCTGACAATCTATTCCTTCTCCACCGATATTTTTCAGAAGAACGTGCCGTATCGGCTCATCGTCAAGTTCTCCTACCAGTCCCTGGTCCGCGAGTTCATCAGCGGCGCAGCCGCGACAACGTTGAACTCCCTCGTTCTTGGAACCGAAGTGGATATCACGATGACGGACTCCCTGCTTCTTCAGGCAGGGATCGAAGGGAGCGTTTACTCCTTCGGCCAGGGCACCCTGGTGGGCAGCTCGGAGGGCTTCCTTTTTCGCACGTTCGCCGGCGTGAAAGTCAACGTGGATTCACTTCCGTTCATGTCGCGCCTTTAGAAATCGCCTCTCTCAAGCAATCAAGCCTCAGGCTCACTTGCAAAAAAGGGGCTCCCTTCCGGGAGCCCCTCATAAGTTTCTGATTCGGAGAATTATTGTTTACTGCGCGGGCTTGTTTGTTGCATCCATCTTCTGCAGCTCGAGGAAGCGGAGGACCTGGATGTTCCCCAGGCGCCTGAGCTCGGCGATACGCCGCGCCTCGTTGCGCTGCTGCAGGATGCCCCAGATTGCTTCGTCGTTGATGTCCCGTTCGGCGTCCAGGATGGCCTTGTCATACGTGATGCTGATGTCACGGACATACGTGATGAAGTCTCCGCCCTCCTGGGCGGCGTCCCGATAGATGATGATGCCGACGAGTTTCATATACGGCATGCCTTTCGGGTAAAGGGGGAACTTGCGCACTTCACGGTTCCTGACGTCCGTGACGTAGTTGGGGTTGTCCCAGGTCAGCGTGCGCCAGCCATCGAAAGCCAGGTAGTCCATGAATATCGTCTGCTCATTGCCATCCTGGTCCGCGACAATGACACCCAGCCCGTTGGAGAAGTTCGCGCCATACACGGTAATGGAGAGGCTCTTCAGGACACCGACATTCTTCACGACGCCATAGCCGTTGTACTTCTCACCCTTTCCCTTGTCCGCGTCTGCGACCACCATCTTGCCGCCCGTCAAGGCATCCTTGTCCGCATACGCGGGGATGTCGAACGGCGGCTGGATCATTGCCCAGGAGTTGTACGATTCAGTCGGGAAATGAATCCGCACGCCGAGCACTTTCTTGCTGGCCATGTCCTGTCCGTTGAACTGCTTTGCCGTGGCAGTGGTCGTTGCTTCCTTGGTCACTGTCAAGCTCTGGTTGACGACCGACCGGGAGGAGGATGCGAGCACCACCTGCCAGTTGCCCAGGGCGAGAGAGGACTTCATTGCCGCCTTGTCCGCGTCTGAAACAGACGCGCCCGCCACGTTGCTGTAGTCAACCATGGTGGCCCCGTTCTCCGTGGGCGCCTTATTGGTGCCCAAAGTCTGGTCTGCGGCCAACTTGGTGAAATCGATAAGCGAGGATGTGTCGGCAAAAAGTGCTGTTCCGCCGAGAAGGAGACCCACAACAACAAAAATGAACAGCCGTTTCATGCAATGCTCCTTTCGCACCTAATTCCTTACGGAGTTACATTCACAAGTATAGCGACAGGTCGTCTTTTGTCAAATATTTTTCTTTGCCGGGAAGTGCGGCGCCTGTCCATCTATGAAGAAGACGATCTGGCGTACGCGGGGGAAATTGAACTTTATGGAACGGGCAAGGGCCGCGAGCGCATCCTCTCCCCTGAGCGGAACCTCGGGGTCCTCCACGAGGAGGCCCGGCGAAAGGTCGATGTAGAGAGTCCTGCCGTGGACAAGCGAGGTGAGCACGGAGCCCCCCCGAGGGAAGATTCGAAGCGCATCATGACGCGTCGGTCCCAGCAACACGCCTTCCGCCAGCTCTGTCACGTCCCGTTCAAGAACACGGTGTCGCGGGAGAAGCCGCTCTTCCGCAACCATTCCCCGACCGGCCTGCGCGGGAAAGAAGAGCACGCGCACCACCTTCCCGTTCCCCTCGAAAATGAAAAGGAGCAGGGAGAACACGAGAACCCCCAGGAAAGCCGCGCCAATGATCAGCGGCCTGCCCCGCATCCGTATGCGGAGTATGAAATCCAGTCTATCGAGCACCTGCACTCCCGTTTTGTTCGAATCGTCCTATGAAAGCCCGCAGGCCACTGTACATACCCTCGGCTACGTCTTTCAAGTATGTATCATCGGCAAGGCGCGCCCCTTCGTCCGGGTTGCTGACAAAGCCCACCTCGACGAGGACTGCCGGCATCCGCGCGTTGCGCACGACGTACCAATCGTTCTGGCGCAGCCCGCGGTCCGCGCTGAGCTGTCCTATTTTCGCATCGAGCCCGGAAAGTATCTCCTGGGCCAGCACGGTGCTCTCCACAGAGATTTCCTCCTCCAGCATACCGTTGAGGATGGGCAGAATTTCGTGATTGTCCTTCCCGGCGGCAGTGTCGTCGATGAGCGTCCGCTTGTACTCGGGCGGGAGGCACCACACCTCGAATCCAGATGCGTTCTTGTTGAATGGAGAGGTATTTGCATGGATGGAGACGTACAGAACCGTGTCCTTTGACTTTTCGAGAAGCGAGTTCGCAATAACAACCCGATCCTCGAGAGAGACGAAGGAATCGACGGCGCGGGTAAAGAGGATCTCCTTGTCCGGGTATGCGCTCTTCAACATCTGGGAAAGCCTTTGCGCGACGTTCAAGGTCACGTCTTTCTCCCGTACGGTGACCTTGCGCGTCCCCACTGTCACGCTGCCCACGGCGCCGCCGTCCTTCCCGCCATGTCCCGGATCGATGAGCACGGCTGCCACGCGCATGTGATCCCCCGCGTGGCTGAGCCGGTCTTTCTGCACGGCGCCGCTGAGCGCGGCCACTGCCGCGGCGGTGAGCCAGACCGCGCCGTTCTTCCGCAGGGGCGGATCGATGCCCACTTTCAACCGGTAATTGATGACAGCCAGGTCGATCCCGACCCCGAGGGAGATCCTGTCGGCGCCGAAAGAAATGATGCCGACATCTCGAAGGGGATCCCATTCGAGCACTCCCCCCAGGTCCCCCGCAAGGGACAGGAGGTCTTTGTCCTGGGCCCCGGCGGTTGCGGCCAGCAGCAATACGAGAATGGCTCCCGCAAGGACACGCGCTTTCCTCATAGCCCTGCAAGGAAATGCATGAGCCGCCCCTGGCTCGCCGCGCTCCGTGCGCTGTCAAGAAGATAGACTCCGCCCTGGACGCTTCCGCGCATCATCGCTTTCCAGAAAAGGCCCGAAAGAACAAGTGGGGCATTCGAGCGGCCTGTGTCCATTGATCCATCGCCATGGAGCAAAGCAAGACGGACCGCCTCCGCAAGCGGTGTCCCGTGCCAATCCCGCAACTCGCCGCGCGCGAATCCTGTCAGCGGTTCTACGTGGATTGTACCCAGCGCGGCCATTCGCGAAAACTCTCCCCTGAAAGGCGGCATTCGGGAAACCTCCGAGAGCAGCCCGGCAGGAGCAGACGGGAAGGCGCCATGCCCGGATTCATGAAACAGAAATCGATTCGTCGCTTCCGAAAGGGGCCTGAGACGGATCCCGAGAGCCGCAATTCCGCTTTCAGCAGCTTCGACTGCCTCTCGGCGCGTACCCGCGACCGCGATCACGTTGCCGCATTTCTCCACGTTGTTCGCTGGAAACGTTACCTCGCTGCCCGACCCGACTCTGGTAAAGACCTCGGCCACGCCGGGGTGACCCTTGGCGTCCTCAACTCCCCACAACCGGTCGACCACGCCGGGGATGGAGATGAACGCCCTCTCAGCGCAGGTCCGATGGTACCGGGGGACGAGATTCCCCGGCGGAATGCCGACAGCGATGTTCATGGCAGCCTCGGTAACTTCGACCCCCGAGGACAAGGGGAAGGTCCATCCCGACATGTAGCCGCCGGAGAGCCGAGCCGCGATTTCACCGATCATCGGACCGCCAGGAGTTATTTTTATGTCGCCCTTTGCCGCCCCGTTGTCGATTCCAATAGCGCGGATGCCGGCACAGAAGACCTCTTCCACCCGATGCACTGTGCCTTCATCGAGGTCGGTCGGCATTGTGTGACCCATTTCCACGAAGCGCGGCGGGAAGAATATGTGCCTGTCCGCCACCCCGCACACGGTGATCTCGCCGCGATAGACAACCGCGTCAAGGCTCAGCTCTCTTCCCTCCATGAACTGCTCTATGATGACCCGGGACGAGCGCGAAAGACGGATGGCCGCGTGACAGGCCTCCCCAAGGCCTGCTTCGTCATCCACGCGAATAACTCCGCGCGAGCCCATGTTGTCCACTGGTTTCACCACCAGCGGAAAAACCAGGCCTGACGCCAGAACAGCCGCCGGATCACCCTCACCGGTCCAGGCGGCGAAGCGAGGGCTGGGAACTCCTGCTTTCGCGAAGGCCTCCCGCATAAGGGATTTATCCGTCGCGCGCATTGCGACTGCATAGGATATGCCGGGGAGACCCATTTTCTCCGCTACCCACGCAACCGAGCAGGAGAAATCCGTGCCTGCAGTGAATACGCCGTCCAGCGGGCTGCTTTCGGCACAGCGTCGCGCCATCGCCAGGAGACCCTCCTTATCCTTCAGGTCAACTACCTCGAACCGGTCGGAGAGGTCCCTGGCCATGGCATCCGGGTTGCCGTCCGCAAGGATCACCCGCCAGCCCCTGCTTTTCGCAATGCGGATGCCGGGAAGCTGCATGAGACCAGCGCCGAGTATGAGGATGGTCTTCACTCAGTCTCCCTTTACCGCATATGCCTCGAATGTATCTCCCCATCCGAGCAGCCTGCTCGCGGCGTGCACGAGGGCGTATGCGCCGCCGGATTTGTCCGCCACGCGGCCAATAAGCCCGGGGAACCTTTCAGGATGATGTCCCGTCACGCGGATGCGCCGCAGCTCCAGGCCGTACCCGGAGAGCAGTTTCTCCAGGCCCCGCGGAGAGAATATCGTGAAGTGATCAGCGGGGCTGTTCTGAAGAAAGCCATGCAGCTGCCTGCGCGCGGAAATGCCCCTTCCGTTAGGCGTGGAAAAGGCGAGCACCCCGCCGGGTGGCAGAAGGGCAGCCGCCTTGCGGATCACCAGGTCTGTCCGCTGAAAATGCTCGATCACATACCACAGCGTCACCGCGGAGACCCGGTGGGGGAGGAATGTTCTTCCCATGTCCTCGAAGGCTGCACGGACGGCGGGAATGCCGAGTTTCTTCCTTACATACGTCACCGCGTCACCGGAAACGTCCACGCCATAGCCGGGCACCCCTGATTCCTTCAAGGCATCGAGAAACGGCCCGTATGCGCACCCTACGTCGACCACGACACCGTCCGACTGGTCCCTCAACAGCTCTCGGATGATCCGCACGCGGGGACGTGAGGCCGCCTTTATCGAATCGAAATCCTGCACGTAGGTCCGTCCATACTGCGCGCGGTAGTCGGCAAAGAAGTATCGCCGGTCGTACGCCTTCTTTTCCGCGGCAAAGCTTTCAAGGTACGCGGTGCCGCACTTCCTGCATCTCCGGTAGGTCCGGTCGGGAAACCGTGCAATTACCCTGTTGGCGGCGATGTTGCACACAGGACATCTCGACGACCCCTGCCTGGCCAGGGACTCGAGGAGCTTTGCCAGGGCGCCTGTGCGGTCCCGGGGCAGGGACGCTTGAAATGCCTCCACGGCTGCCTGCAGGGCTCCGGGGACACGAAGCAGCCTGCGCAGGGCACGGATGTCGGGAGTACGGATGCCTATGCAAGGGATGCCTGCCGCGGCCGCCAATCGTCCGTGGTAACGGCTTGGATTGAGCAGAATCGCCGGAACGCCTGTTGCCAGCGCGTCGAAAGCCGTGATGCCGAAGTGAGTAAAAACCAGGTCATATTCGGGGAGGCAGGCGGCGAGCTGGGGAACGCCCTTGAGCACTGTCACACCCTGCGGCCATTCATGCGTCGTGAATAACGGCCCCTCGACAACTGTCAGCTGCCCGGGGGCGAACAGCCTTTCGCTGATAAGAGCCTCGAGAAGCCTGCCGCTCAATTGCGCGTGATCTTCACCGCCGAAGCTCACCAGCACTCGTTTTGCGGGAAGCCGTACGCGTTTCAGAGTCCGCGCGGGCAGCCCCAGGTAAGCCAGGGACGAAAGATTTGCCGGCAGGGAGTCCGGTACGCGCGGGAAGGCATCCACCAGGAAAGGAGCATAGTCCCTCGCCTCCCCGCCCTCGTCCAGACAGACGACCAGGCCATGCCCCGTCAGGGCTTCCAGCTCGACCAGCGAGGTCCGTCGTGCGTCGACGAACACGAGGTCCCACTGTGCGCCGGCACCTGGCCGCGCAACGGACGCGGGGCGTGTACGTGATGGAAACTTCAGGATCTCGTGCGCGAGATATGCGCGCGCCGCGGGGTTCATCCGGGCCGTCAGGAAGGTCACGCGGCCCTCGAGCATCTTTGCAAGCCGCAGGGAGCGCGCCAGATGACCCATACCTTCTCCCGCACCGGCAGTCGGAACGAGCAGGAACGTTCGATTCCTCCTCATGCACGCCCCCCCCCGTCCTGGCGCTGGAGCCACTGGACGACCTCCTGTGCCTCCAGAGGTCTGCCGACGTAGAGAGCTTCGAAGATCGATCTGATCCGGTCAAAGTCATCGCGCGTGTCGACGGAAACATGGGCATCCGCGAGCGTTGCAGAGGCCGGCGCCGTGGGCTCGAAGATGGAAAACCGCTCCGGATGGCGATAGATAAAGGTCGTGATGTGCTCACGCTCGTCCGCCGCTGTTGCCTCTCTCTCCGCCGCAAAGAGAGCCTCGGCCTCGATAACCTCCACGCCGGTGCCCAGGGGGCAGCCAAGGTAATGGCTCAGGTCCGCGCCCCGCGCTGCATGCTCCCCGAGAATCCTTGCTGCCAGGGATGCTGAGGTAAGAGGGTTGTCTCCAGTGGCGCGGAGGACACGGCTCACTGCGTATTCCCGGCACGCCATGCAGTAGCGCGCCAGCACGTCGAGCTCGGGACCGGCGAAGACGGCGTAGTCTTCGTCCTCCGCAAATGGGAGGAGCTCTTCCACGCTGGCTTTGTCCGTGAGCAGTGCCCGCACGTCAGCAGGCACGAGGGCGAGCGACCTCATGACATGCTGAATAATGTTTCCGCCGGGGAGCTGCAGGGTGGCCTTCCGAGGAAGCCGCGTCGAGCCGAGCCTTACCTGGATGAATATCCCCGTGCGCACTCAGAGGACCTCCCATCTCTCGACGACCTCGCGCGAATCCCTTCGGAACCTGAATCGGTGAGTATGCACCCATCCGCGGACGGACCGGAACTCCTGTATTGCATACAGGGGGCCGGTGTCGGAGTGCACGATGTATTCGAGCATTCTTCTGGCAGGCAGGACCCCCATTTCCCTGCGGAATCGGACAGCCATATTCTTGAGCCAGAAAAGCTTGTACCCCCGGTCAGGTGTAGTGTTCTCTTCCGGGGGGGCTCCCGTGTAGGTCAGGGAGATTCCCGTCGTGCCGCGGACGCTGTCCCCCCACAGGAAGCAGCGGAACCCGAAGTCGAGCTTCTGCCAATAGGGATTGGCGATTCGAGCATCGAAGCCGCCCGACTGCACGAATTTCTCCTTGTTGTAGATGCCGCAATAGTCGAAAGGAAAGAGCGTGCGCTCTCCTTCCCGGCGGGGGGCCCTGTAGGAGAGGGAAAGCCTCCGCCTCTTCAGGACCGGTGACTGCCAGGAAGGGATGGGCTCCAGCTTCGCATTGCGTGACACGGGGACCGTGCAGACCGCTCCGGATTTTTCCATGGGGAGAAGAAGGGACGGTGAAAAAACGGAAAGCCGGGTGTCACTCCATAGGCTCAGCACCACCGGCGCCCGTGACTCCGCAATGCCGATATTGAGCATTTCCCCGACTGTGCTCGGAGCCTTTATCAGGAGAAAACGCACGTCGGGAAAATCACGAGCCAGGGAATCCACGTCTGCCGAAGGCTCGGGGCGCTCTACCCACAGGATTTCGCCGATTCCGCGTGACTGGAGATCCTTGAGAAGCTCAGGACGGAAGAGCCTGTCCCCGCGGCTCAAAACCAGAATCGTGAGGGGAAATGAATAGCGTCTGACCCTGTCCCAGCGGGGACCTCCGATCACCGTGTACGGGATTCCCGTGCCACGCGGCGCCGAGTCCGCGCCACGGTACCCCGTGGATTTGGCGCCACGGTACCCCGTGGATTTGGCGCCACGGTACTCCGTGGATTTGGCGCCTTCAGAAATTGTACGTGTAATATTCATCGCACGCCGCGCAGATTCCCGGGTACGCTCCCGCCAGGTGGGAGCGATACACCGCATGCGCCCTGTCCCAGATAAGCTCCAGCTCCTCTTCAAAAGCGTTTCCCAGCCGGGTGCCCGTGAGGACATCCTCTTTGCAAAGCGGCACGGTGCCGTCCAGCAGGACGGCCATGTCCCGCTTGAGATGCCAGCAGGGGAATCGCCGCACCGGCGAGAGGTCCGCAACCTTGCGGTCCGGCAGCAGCCCGCTGAACGAATCGTACTTCTGTACGATTACGTTCTCCGTCCTGGCTTTCCAGGATTTGAAGAATTTCTCCAGGTCGTCCTCGTTCTCCTTCATCCGCACAGCCTGGACCCAGGCATGAGCGGGAAACAGGGCAATCAGCTCTTCCGCGGCCCGATGGGCTTCCGCGAATCCGCTGCCACGCAGGGTGCGGTACAGCTCCTCGTTTGTTGCATCAAGGGATACGATCCAGGTGGGGGACCGGGAAAGGGTCGTGCTGACCTTGGAAAAAACCCCGGGCTGCCACCCGACGCCCGAAGTCTCAATGACGAGGTCGAGACCCGGATGCTCCAGCACGGCGGCCACAATGTCATAGATGCGGGGATGAAGCGCGGGCTCGCCCCAGAGAGAAATGTCGATGACCGCCTCGCCGGCAAAGGAAGCGATCTTGCCGAGGAGGAAAGAGAAGCTCTCCACGGGCATGGATCCGGTCTTCGAAAGAATGTCGCCTCCGAAAAGCGGGTACGGACAATACGCGCACGCGTGGGGACATTGCTCGACAATCTGGACAGGGAAAAAGGCGGGAAGTGTCCTCAGGATTTCGGGCTTCTCCTCGAGCAGGCTGCACGCGCTTTTCGCGTCCCGTCCGCCGTTTTTCACGATGCGTCGAAGGAGCAGGAAGTTCCGCTCCAGGTCCGCGCAAAGGGACACGCGCAGCATCCGCATGTCAGCGGGCGAGATCTCCGTTTCGATGTCGAAGGAGTTTATGTCTTTCTTCACGAGCGTGAAAATGGTTTCCCTGTCCGGGGTGCTCCGACCTTCACCGGCGAGCCCCCGCAGTCTCCCGACCGTGTCCTTCGTGAGTACTTCCGGAGTCAACCCGTAGGGATATCCGTCAGCAAAGGTATAATCTGCGAAATATCGGCGGTGATTGGCGTGCATCCGCCGCGTGATTTCAATGTCGAGGAAAGGACAGTCGGCGAAAAAGTAGAAAATGTCATCCACGCCCTCGCTCGCCCTGGTCAGCTCGTTCATGAGGTCCGCGACAGTCCAGTTGTCCCGGACTATCGAGCGGCAGCCCTGCGTGTTTTCCAGGGGACGCGAGAGAAAAAGCACGCTCTCCTTGACATCCGGAAGCTCCCGGGCGAACGAGAGGGCGCGCGCAAACGACGTGGCGCCGTCCAGCAGGGGACGAAAAGCCGGGGCGCGCAGACCTATTCCATTGATCACGGCGATGTTTTTCATGTTCCCCGCTGATAATATCGACAGAATACGGGGAAGTTCAAGAAACCGCGGTGCTTGCCATTCGATAACCGGCAGTATAATGTGCCCGGTATGCCCGGGCAGCAGGTTGAGCGGATCTACACGGTTTCTGAGATCACCCAGCTCATCAAGGCGACCCTGGAAGACGGGTTTCCCTGGATCACCGTCAAGGGCGAGATATCGAACTTCCGGCCGTCCAGCACGGGCCATTGGTACTTCAGCCTCAAGGATGTGGACGCGGTGATTTCCGTCGTGATGTTCCGGAACAGGCTCGATGGTGTGCGGTTCTCACCGGCTGACGGAATGGTGGTCAAGGCGGCCGGCAGCGTGTCGGTGTACGCCAAGAGGGGCAGCTACCAGCTTATTTGCGAATCCCTCGTCAAGGCAGGAGAAGGCGACATTCTCGCCATGCTGGAGGAGCTGAAGCAGAAGCTTGCTGCGGAGGGCTTGTTTGACGCTGACCGCAAGAAGAGTCTTCCTCTTTTCCCCTCCCGCATTGCCGTGGTGACCTCCCCCACCGGGGCAGCCGTGCGTGACATCCTGCGGATCCTTCGCCGCCGCAATGCGGGCATAGACGTTGTCATAATTCCCACGCCCGTCCAGGGGGAGGGCGCTGACGAGCGCATTGCGCGCGCCATCGAGCTCGCCAATCGCCACGCGCTCGGAGAGGTGATTATCATAGGAAGAGGAGGAGGCTCCCTGGAGGACCTCCTGCCCTTCTCCTCCGAGCGCGTTGTGCGCGCAATCGCTGCGTCTGAACTGCCAGTGATCTCCGCAGTGGGACATGAAACCGATGTCACGCTGTCCGACTTTGCAGCAGACATCCGCGCCCCTACCCCGTCGGCCGCAGCTGAGCTCGTGGCAGCCCCGCGCGCGGAGCTGCTGGCCCGGGTGGGCGGGCTGCAGTCCATGCTGGAACGCGATATGCGCCAGCGCCTGGAAAAAGTGAGGCTGCTGCTCGGCCAGTTCGCCTCTGAGAACCTTGAGCGAAACGTCCGCATCTTTCTCCAGCCCGTAGCACAGCGGGTGGACTACGCCGCGGAAGCGCTCCTGCAAGGTTTTCGCGGCGTGGCCATGGGCTGCCGCCACAGGTTCGAGCTTGCCTCCCGGGAGCTCGCCTCCTATTCGCCCGTCGCAATTCTTTCGAGGGGATACGCCGTGGTCACTCATGAACGTACCGGTGCAATCCTTCTTTCGCCGAAAACAGTTCGGCCAGGCGATGCCTTGTCGATCAAGCTTTCAGAGGGCGGGATGCGCGCCACCGTGGAGGACACTCATGCCGTCGAAAAGTGATGAATCGCGCAAGCTCGCGCGGGACGATGAATCGCGCAAGCTCGCGCGGGACGATGAACCCCGCAGGAAACCGTCCGGCTTCGAGGAGCGCCTGGAGCGGCTGGAAGAGCTCGCCGAAAAGCTCAGGGAGGGAAACATCCCGCTGGACGACGCCGTGGCCCTTTTCGAGGAGGGAATGAGGCTTTCCAAGTCACTGGAAAAGGAACTGTCCCGGGTGGAACGGCGGGTGGAGATCCTCACTCGTGAGCCCGAATCAGCCCAGGAGGAGCCGGGCCTGGAGCTGTTTCCCGAGCTCGTGGAAGAAGACACGGAATAGCGGCGCGCCGAACCGCCTGGCGCGCACCGCCCGAAGGCGTAGCCCTTCCGCGGTACACCGCGGAGTTGGATGGCGAGGTCGGCCCATGCCAGGGACGGCGTTCGCGCCGAACGGGTACTCCCGTATGGCCGAGAGGCCGACGCGGTTTCCGTAGGGCGGCAGGCTCGCAACTCCGCCAGGAGCCCACGTGCGGGCCCGACTTGTCTCTTGCCTGCCATCGCCCTGCAGGCTCCTACGGAAAACCGGCGGGGAACGTGACCATCATGCCCTCGGTCACATGCAACTCGGTAAAAGCGCCCTGCCGCATTTCCAAAGCATATCGGGCGGAGAGCCGCGAGCGTATGATTTTCTCCGAGAATGGCTCCATATCCGCTATCTGGAGCACCTTTCCCTCTGCTGAGAGGAATGCGATCGAGAGAGCGGTGGGCGTGTTTTTCATCCAGAAAGACAGATGGTCGTCCTTGTCGAAGACGAATACCATCCCTTCGCGCGGGCCGATCCCTCTCCTTCCCATGAGTCCGCGCTCCCTTTCTGCGTCCGTGCGCGCCACCTCCACGGTCAGTTCCTGCCCAGCCGCTTGAAGAGTCACGCGAGGGAGGCGTGTCTGGCAGCCGGCAATACCGGCGGTAGTCATGACCCCCATGGAAATGCATGCGGCAAGGCCGCGAAAAAGGGCGCCGACGTACAGGGTATTCCCCGAACGAGTACTCTCGTGCGCGGCGGATTTCAGGGGGGCGCAGCGTGTTCCGCTATTCAGCATGTACCATCCATCCCTTGAGATATTCACCTTCCGGGTGAGCCGCCGCAACGGGGTGGTCGACATCGGCATGCAGCTCCTTCAGCAGCCGCACGGAGCGCCCCGAGCGAAGCGCCGCCTCTACCACGACCTGCTGGAACCTCGGCCGATCCACTGCCCCTGAGCAGGAGAACAGGAACGCGAGTCCCCCGGGGGAGAGTATCCGTATGCACTGCTGAAAGAGCGTGAGATAGCCCTTGAGGGCCCCTTCCAGCTCCGATCTTCGGCGCGCAAACGGAGGAGGATCGGCAACGACGATATCGTATTTTGCCGGCTGTTCCAGAAATGTGAATACGTCCTGCGGCACCCACTCCAGCACGTCCTCGCGCAGCTGCGGGTTGAGCCGTACGCTCTCCCTGCCCCCTTCAAGGGCTTTCTTCGAGCTCTCCACTGAAACCACGTGCGCAGCACCGGACGTCGCGGCAAGGAGGGCGACCGCTCCGGTGTAGGAGAACAAATTCAGCACGCGCTTCCCCGGGCTGCAGAGCGCGATGGCTCCCCTGTTCGCCCGTTGGTCAAGGTAGTAGCCCGTCTTCTGTCCCCTCTCGTAGTCCACGCGAAGATTCACCCCGCCTTCCCGAATCGTGCACGTGCCGTCCCCAGTACCGTGCAGGTAACCGGACGGCCGGGAAAGTTTCTCGATCCTCGCGTAATGCTCGTCTCTCTTGAGAAAGATGCGGGCTGCAGGGAGCATGTCGTGCAGGCACTGCACGATCCTGTCGACCAGTCCCTCGATGCCGCGCACATGCAGAGATATGACGGCTGTATCGGCGTACAGATCAACGACGAGGCCGGGAAGATAATCGCCCTCGGCGTTGACGAGTCGCATTGCATCTGAATCCACATGCAGCGAGTCCCGCAGGAGTTTTGCAGCACGCAGACGACGTTCGATCCAATCTTCAGGGGGCATCTCGGGGCTGAAGCTGACCATCCGCACTGCAATAAGGCTCCCCGGGGAGTAGAAACCCCACCCAATGACAGCGCCGTCCGAAGCGCTGACAGGGAGAAGATCACTGCCGGACGGCCCTTCCGTGACCTCTGCAATCGCCTGGCTGTAGATCCAGGGGTGGTGCCGCTTTCTGGCCGGCCCGTCGCGGCCTGCTTTGAGCACAACCCGCGCGCTGCCCGACCGACTAGAACTGTTCAATAAATTTCTCCCGTGACAGCTGGTCGAGGTCTTTTTGCGCCCCGCCTTTGGATAGAATCGCGGAAAAGGTCTTGTTGTCGACGTATTTCACCGTCAGCGGGCGCTCCAGGGAAAGACGCACCGTATCGGATTGCCATACAGACTCCTGGGGGCTGAGGCTCGCCGGCGGCCCATACTTTGTAGAGAGGGCGCTGAAGATCGAGTAGTGGTCGAGCTTTTGAATGTCCAGAACCAGGATCATGATGAACAGGCGGCTGTCGGCAAACTGGAAATAGGCGCGTCTGAGGTACGTGGTGCCCGGGCATTCAATGAGGTATTGGTCCGTCTGAGGAAGAAAACTGACGTCGGGGTCGCCGCGGTAGACAAAGAGCGGGTCGGCGGCAAGCGCCTTTTTCACCTGGTCCAGTCCCATTCCCAACGTAATAGTGCGAAAACCTGCCGGCAGGGCCTGTGCAGGGCGAGCAGCGGCCTGAGGAAAAACGAAAAGGGGCGCAGCGATCGAGGACGTAAAGATGATGAAGACCGCTGCAAGAGCCCTCCCGGTCTGCAGACAAAGGCGGGAATGCCGGCGCCAAGCACTGCCCGCTCTCTCCCGTCGAGCCTTCCAATTGATCGACCGCTTCATACTCCCCCTGTTCTCATATCGGCGGTTTCCGCCTGCCGCTCAAAACAGCATCCGGCATCGAAAACGCTCTTTTTGGCAAGTGCGCCCCCTCCCGGCAGGTACGCCCTTCCTGGCTCGTGCGGCCTTCCAGGCAGGTACGCCCTTCCGGGCAGGTTCGGCCTTCCCGGAAGGTTCGGTCGAGTAGTGGTTCCCGAGGTTGATCGGTTCAGTTTTGCGGGGGTACACTGTGCAGATGACGACGAAATGCGCCTGGGCGCTGGCGGTGCTGGCATCGGCGGCCGTTCTCCTTGCTTCATGCGCCACCTCAAAGGGCACGACCCTCGGCACAGTGACAGCGGCGGAGGCCGGTGGAAAGCAGACCGGCAATCCCCCTTCGAGCCCCTCTGTGCGGCCCTCCCCCAATCCGCCGACAGCCAAGCAGGGTCTGGAGATAATCAGTGACCCGGATAACGCGGAAGTGTGGATTGATGGGGCGTTCAGGGGTCTTTCCCCATACATCGCTGAAGATCTTCCTATGGGCTGGCACAAGATCACCCTGCGAAAGATCGGCTACTACGAGACGTCGGGATGGGTCGATTTCGCGAGCGACTATATGCTTTATCAGGCAAGCCTCGTGCAGATGATCGGCTACCTCCAGATTTCGGTTACCCCGCAGAACAGCGTCATCTCCGTCGGCGGCCAGGAGATATCGCCGGGTCTCAACACGCTGGCAGTTGGCGATTACCAGCTGCTCGTTCGGTCGTTCGGATTCTCTGACTACCAGGAGTCAATCACGATCCAGGAAAAAGCGGTCACAAACCTCGCTGTTGCTTTGGAGCCTGCCGAGTTTTCAATCACCTCCTTTTCAGTGCCCAAGCCCGGTGTCAATCCCGACAACCCGGGGCTCCTTGGCGTCCTGGACGTAAATTTGTCCGTCACGGGTCCCGGCACGGGTGAGCTGAAGATTCTGAACCAGGGCTCGGTCGAGGTATTCAGCAAAGCCTTGCCTGAGTTCACCACCTGGAATCAGTCATTTTCCTGGAATGTGCGAGACAGCTCGGGAAACGCCCTGCCGGACGGCACCTACACTCTTGCCGTGAAGGCGCAGGGGGACGGGTCGGAAGCGCAAGTCGAGAGGGAAACCACGATACAAGTCGATCGCACGCTCAAGATCGCTCCCCGGTCCATGTGGAGCGGAAGCGCGGGGCTCCTCTATGCACCCGTGGCGGAAGTGCTGCCGGCAGGGGATTATCAGGTCTCATTCCTGGGCGCCGGCCTCGCTGTGAGCGATCCGCCCATGTTCCGGGCACCGGTCCAGCTCGGCGCACGCGTCGGCCTGGGTGAGAGCCTGGAGGTAGATGCGTCAGCGGGTCTGATCATCAGCTCGGTCTCCACTCCATTCACGGCCACCGTGTCCGCGAAATACAACCTTCTGACCCCACATGGGTCCTATGGAACATCGAGCGCCGTGCTGGCAAAGCTCACCGTTCAATACAATCCGGCAGTCACTGGCGGCGGTGTGCTCATGACCGATACCTTTGCCAATTTCACGGGGCTGAGCGTCGAAGTTCCCTTCCAGCTCACCCTCGGAGCCATGAATCTCATGCTGTCCGCCGGAGCGACCGGCTCCTTGTGGTACCCCTACCGCGTGAATCCGGACGGCAGCCCATTGCAGAGCGCCGTGGGGTGGCTGTACCTGCGCGGGGGCGCATTCCTCGAGACCGGCTCGCTCATGCTCGGCATATCGGCAAGCACGCGCACAGAGCCCCTGCCGGGCGGCATCGCATTCCTCTCCTCGCCCGTTCCCTTCCAGCTCGGCGCCGAGGCCCATTGGCTGATCCCCGGGACCCGGCTACTGGTCAGCGCGCTGATGGCGGGAGAATATGAGAACTCCGACAACTACTACTTCATGGGGGGCGGAGGACTGAGTTTCCTCTATTGAGAAAATGAGTCAGCTGCGTGAGTCAGGCCCGCAGGAAAAAAAGGCCAAGAAGGACGACAAGAAGGGCAAGCAGGATCACGCCGGCAATCCGGTAGAATCGGGCCGAATGCACTGGACGTTGGCGGGGGTGCAGCGGCGCGGAGGGAGACCGAGCTGCGGAAGGGACCGGTTGGTTGAATCCGCATGAAGGACACCCTGCCCTGAAATCAGAAGCCTTTCCTTCAAAGCCGCACTCAGGGCAGCGGACAGCGGTGAACACTCTCCCGCACCAGGGGCAGGTGGATGCTCCAGGGTTGACCTCTTTGCCGCAGTTTTCGCAGAAATAGCGCGCCTTCATTCGATTGTCACCCGTCAAGGACTCATTTATACTTCCGTGACCGCCAAGAGGCAAGCAAGCAAGGAGAATGAATGGAAACCGTGCTCATTGGTTTGGCCCGTTCCGGGAGGACAACGATATTCAATGCACTGACAGGACAGGCCGCCGCCACGGGTGATGCCGGGGGGGGGAAGAAGCAGGCCTACCTGGCCGAGGTCAAGGTGCCGGACGACCGGTTGGACAAGCTTGCAGCGTTGTACACGCCCAAGAAGCTGACGCATGCTCCTGTTGTCTTCAAGGACCTTCCCCTCGAGCATGACGAGGAAGGCGGGATCACGGCGGCAAGCCTCGCTGATTTGCGCCGGGCGGACGCCGTTGCTATCGTGATCAGGGCATTCGCGAGCGACGCGGTCATCCATCCACTGAAGGACCCGAAGCCGCTTCGCGATTTTCGCAAGGTGATGGACTCCCTTGTTTTTGGAGACTACGAGATCGCAGAAAAAAGGGCCGCGCGGCTCGATAAGGAAGCCAAGCGTGACGGAAGGGAGTACCACGTCCTCCAGCAGATTGTGGCGCGGCTGGGAGACGGAAAGCCCCTGGGAGCCGGCTTTTTTCCTCCGGATGACGAGAAGATCTTTTCAGGATTCGGCTTTCTTACGGCGAAGCCGATGTTTCTCGTAATCAACACAGGGGAAGTGACGACCGAGCACAAAGACCTCCTGACGGAAGCCGCCGCAATGGGGGTCCACGCCTTCCCCATCAGGGGCGACATGGAGATGGAGATTGCTCAACTTGCCCCTGAAGACCAGAAGGACTTTCTGCGCGATCTGGGCCTGGAGGAGCCGGCAAAGAACCGCTTCCTCCGCCACGTTTACGGGACGCTGCACCTGGTCAGCTTTTTCACGGTGGGAGAAGATGAATGCAAGGCGTGGAGCATCCGTGAAGGCACGACAGCGGTCGGCGCGGCAGGGGAAATCCACTCGGACCTCGCCAAGGGATTCATCAGGGCAGAAGTTGCCGCGTGGCAGGACGTGCTCGCCGCCGGGGATTTTGCCGGCGCCAAGAAGGCGAATAAGCTTCGGCTGGAAGGAAAAGAGTACGTCGTGAAGGACGGTGACGTGCTCCTTATCAGGTTCAACGTGTGACGGTGATGTCTCCCATGGAGAAGGTCGTATAGTAGAACTCTTCCCATGTGCCGAGCCCTCGGTCGAACCAGCCCGCGGTGAGATCGACAGTCGCCGCAGGCCCGAATCCGGAAAGAAGAGAGGGTGGGAACTGCCCCGCGGTCGTGTCCAGCTCGACCGTGTGATCAGTTGCCGTCACGCTTCCCACGAGCATTGGCGTGCGGATGCCTT
Organism: uncultured Spirochaetaceae bacterium; assembly: GCA_964437385.1. Classification (GTDB taxonomy): domain Bacteria; phylum Spirochaetota; class Spirochaetia; order SZUA-6; family Fen-1364; genus Fen-1364. The sequence continues at coordinate 8,272 of CAYTGX010000052.1, read as the reverse complement.
TCTGCCACAGAAGGCAGACTGCGCGGCCGCCTTCCGCCCGGGGCTGAAGCTCAAGGGTGAGCTGGTTGGCTGTGCCGGGAGAGCGGGCTCCGAATATGTACAGGAAATAAGAGACTCTCTCCGCGAATTCCCCGTCGACTGAAAGGACGATTTTGAGCACGCCGTCTCCAAGGGAGCCGGAAATCGAGCGGATTTTCGTGCCGGAAAGCGCCCAGGCGCGCGAGTCGGAAATCGGCAGCACCGTGAAAATGCCCTGCTTCTCCCGTGTAAAAAAGGCAGGGGTGAACCCTGTCGAAAAACTTGCGATTTGCTGGAGGCCGGACGGGGCAGTGTCCGCGGAGGTCTGCTGGGTCCCGGCTCCTGCTGCTGCGGCTCCCGCCTGATCTCCGGAGTTCGCCTCATCGCCGGCATGCGCAAAGCTCGCAATGCGCCCCGAATCACGGGCAATGGTCAGAAGGGCCGGGCTGGCGAATATCGCGTAAAACCTGTCCCCGACACTACTGTACACTTGAAGGTTAATGACCCGGACGGGGTATTGGGTCAGGTCTACCACCGCAAAGAATCCGACCAGGAGGTGTGAACCGTCCGAAAGCCCTTCCAGCTTCACCGTGGCATTGGGGGCAAGCGAGGCAAACGATACGCCGTCACGCGTCGCAAAGAATGCGGCAATCCTGCTGGCAAGCAGGGGGCTGCCTGCGCTGAGGCCTGCGAGCTCCTGCGGATCAACCGCGTAATAAAAGGTCGCATTCTCCTGGTTCTGGAGGGACACGCCGCCCTGCGCAAAGGCAGCGGCGCACGCCGCCAGGACGATTGCCGCCGCACATATGGTCTTCTTCATATCTTTCCCTCTCTTCCTATCGGCACCGCCGGGTCAAAAATGTCGCCCTTCCGCGGGCACCGCGGAGTTGAGCGACCGCTTCATTTCCTGCGCACCACGAGAATGGTGAGATCGTCTCTCTGCTCATCTTCCAGCAGGTGAGAGAAGTGGGCGTAGGGATCATCCGGCTGCCCTTCCAGCTTGTGGGAGAAGTAGCGCTCATACTGAAGGAAATGCGTCTTCAGGAACGCGTCGATCTTCGCATCCACTGAAACCCGGTTCCCGTCTCCCGCGCTCGGCGCTGGCACGAGGCGGAAAAGCTTCTCCGCGGAAACGACCGCCAGGACCACTTCTTTCACTGTTCCTTGGCAGGAGGAGAAATCGAACTCGAGCACTTCATCCGGAATGGGATTGTGATTGCGAACGAGAGTGACCCGCGACTTGTGGAAGACCCCCGAAATGAAATCATCCATGCGGTCTTTTCCGAAATCTTCGTTATCCGTTCCGTATTTATGGGTCTTGAGATGATACTCCCCTTCCTTCAGGCCCGGTTCCAGGCACGTCATCTTTTCGAACGAAGTGTCCCTGAGGAACCTCTTTGCTTCATCCACACCGTCCGTAGGAAGGAAGAGCACGTCCCCGTGGTCGAGCTTGATCGGAAACTGGGGGAATCCGGATTTCATTTCCACGAGCATGGAAGGAAACACGCCTGCCGCGGGGGAACCTTTTTCCTTCGGGGTCAGTTCGTCATGTACCATCCGTCCTTCGCTGACGTCATAGATATGAAGCTCGTTGTCTCCTGCCGGGCAGACAGTAATGGCGCCGGTCGCAGTATTGAAAAGGCAGATGGTGAATGCCGCAAACAGTCCTTTGAAGCCCCGCTCTTCCAGCATGTCGTTGATCCTGTACACGAGGGTGTCCAGGCGCTCCAGGTCCTTGAGAAGGCGCTGCCTCTCGCCGGGATCCTTGATTTGAGACAGGCTCTCCTTGCGTTTCTGCCAGTCACTGAAATAACTGATGAAGAGCGTGGCAACCTCGACCATGATGAGACCCGCCGATACTCCGTGGCCGGAGACGTCGCACTTGATGAGCGCATAGTGGGTCGGGTCCAGCTGCCTGAAATCGAAATAGTCTCCGGACACTTCGGCCGCGCCTTCGTAGTATCCGTAGATCTCGACATCCTTTGTGTCCGCCTCCGCGGTGCTCCCTTTCCTTCCCACCCTGTCCTTCTCCAGGGGAAGAAACATCTTCTGCACGTCCTTGCCGAGCATGAGCTCCTTGTTCGCGCGCGCGGCCTTCACGAGGCCTTGCGTCATCTCGTTGACCGTATCTGCAAGCTCGCCGATCTCGTCACGGGTGCGGATTACGATCCTGTGGCCCTCGAGCTGCTCCTTGTCCTCCGTATCGCGAATTCGGGCCACGCCCAGCGCGAGCTTCCGGATGGGGGTGACCGTGATATTCGCCATGAGGATCGCCCCCACGACGCCCAGCCCCATGGCGGCCAGCGCGATGGTCCCGGCGATCCTGATTATTGCCCAGATCGAATCGCTGATCTGGCGCGTGATGGCAGCCGTCCTCACTTCCAGCCGGATGAGTCCCTGGTAAAAAGTGTCATCAGCTTCGAGCTTGCCGTAGTTGTAGAAGATGACAGGACGGTAGAAAAGGTACGTCGACGTCAGGGGCTTGCGCGGATCGAACTGCGGAAACGATGCGCCGGTTGCGAACGCCGCTTTCGCCTGGGTATCGAGGGTAAGAGAGACTTCACTGAGCTGCGCGGTGAGGCCGGTGAGCTCGGCTTTTGACGCAGCATCGGTTTTCGTGCGGAGAATCTGCTGCCTGCCTTTCAGATTCCGGTACTGACTGACAAGGGTCGCAAACCTCGTCACTCCGTCTGTATCCGTGGTTTTCTGAAGCTGGGGAATGGTTTTCGCAAGCTCATCATCGACTTTTTCTTTTGCAGTGCGGAAATTCTTCGTGACGCTCAACTCGTCTGCAAAGCGCTTCTGGTCACTCGCCCAGACGAAATCTTTCGGGTCCGTGGGCTTGAGCTGCGGATTGGTCAACGGATCCGGCCCGGTGATTGTCGTGTAGGTCGCATCCGTCATGGCCGTCCGGAGGTTGGGCAGCTTCTGCGCATCAAGAAAGCCACTTTCCCCGAGAGCGGGATCGAAGTTCCTGAACTGGGTCTCCGCGCTCGCGGCCAACGCGTCCATGAGGATATTCGCCTGGTCCTGAAGTCCCGAGGCCAGGGCAAGCGTTTGACGGTTTACCATCTGGAATCCAAGCGGTATGGACACGATGAGCACGATCATCGTCACCAGGACGACCATAAGGAGGGTAAACTTGAGCCGAAGCCCTACCCCCCGCTTCTTCAGCGCCTTCATCCTGTTTTTCCTTTCCTCCCATCCAATGTTGGGCCGTCCTTCAAGAAGAGCGAAGACCTCGGTCCGCACCGCAGCCCCTTCCACCGCGAGCGCCGCAATCTTCCTTATTGCCAGGAATGAGAGCGTGCCGAGCAGAGCCACGACAAGGGCTACCAGGAGGGAGTCGAAAGAGACTGTGTACCGCGGCGTCCTGCCCGCAATCCAGCCGGGGAGCAGGATCTGGAAATTGCCGATTTTTACCGTTCCGGGAGACTCGAAAGAGAAAATCGCATTCTGGGTGAAATACAACGCGGGTCCGGTCGGCCGCTCCTGGAGCAAGCCGATCTTGTACACTCCGGAAGGCCGGTTGGAGTCAAGTGTGATTCCGGAAATCGTCCGATCTGTCACCGAAATGGGCCCGACGGGTTCGAATTCCATGTCCCAAGGGGGACTCTTGCTTCCACGGCGGTCCAGGTAGACCTTCGTGAGGGCGCCGTTGCTTGTGAATCCTTTCCCGAGAATCGTCAGCTTCACGGTTCCCAGCACCGGGTCCCGCGCGGCAGTCACAAGGTCCACACGGGTCACGAGATGGTAGTTGCTCAACCCGAGCGCGATGGTCGACGGCGGGCTGAGATTGCCTGCCCTGTCGATTGCGCGCACAGTGACCGCATAGACGCCATTGTCTGCATTGAAGAAGCTCCTGTCCGTTGTCGTGGTCACAACGCGTCCAGGTGGAGACAAGAGAGGAACGTTCGACTGTCGATAGTCGTCAAGCGAGGGCCATCCCTCCTGCGTGTTGAACGTGTATCCGACTATGTCCTTGTCCCCGGAAGGCTTCCAGTGGAGCGTAAATGTATTGGTGTCGATGGCATAGGAGTTTGCATCGCGCTTTTCCGGGGAAGCGGGAGCCGCTGCGAGCAGCGTTTTTCCGTCCGTGTCTGTAACCTCGAAGCTGACCGCCTTTGGCGGAGTGGCGTCCCTGATGAAGGAAACCGTGGCCGGCGCGGGAGAAATGTTCCCCACGATATCAACCGCGGCGACCGAAAAAGTCCACGTCCCGTCTGCGTCCGGTTTCAGTTCAGAGCGGTTCGGTTCGCCAAGCTGCGCCGAGACTGTCCCCTTTTTTTTCACGACGGTCGTTGCGCCGTCGCTGTAGGTCCACGTGTACTGGTACCCTCGTATACCCGCCGGGCTCGGCGGTTGGGGCTCGCTCCAGCTCACGATCAGGGAGTCGCGATTGGCGAGCTCACCAGGCGTGAAGTTCTGGGGCCTCAACACAGGTGCGCCCACGGAGGTGAGAGGGCGCAGCGCGATCAGCGTCCCCGAACCCGTGGCGGGCTGATTTTCCCAGAAGATGAAAGGTGAGCCGTTTAATACGACCGCATGGGGAAAGACGGCGCTCAAATTCCCCGTGTATGGGAGCGGCTTCGTGACCCACGCCCTTCCCTGTTTCTGGGCCAGCATGATGCGCGAGGGTTGTCCCTGCGCGTACAGAATATACTCCTGGCCGCGCAAGGGCAGAATGTGCGCAAACTGGGCCGGTGGATCCACCGCAGGGTTTTCCAGGCCGCTGACGATCTGCCCGTTTGCGTCCAGGATGACTGAATAGATCGTCGGCCTGTCCTCGCCGATCTTGCCGATTTTCGAGCGCTCCCATGTCAGCCCCAGCTGCCCGTTCAAGGCAGCGAGCCGGGGACGCTGGTTGTTGAACCCCCGGGGCTCATCTCCGAACATCGGCTTGATCGTGGTGATTTCAACGGCCTTGCCCCAGGTTGCTCCGCCGTCGAGACTGGTCTTGAGATAGAGCTGCCAGCTGCTTGTCAGGGCCGTGATTTCCTTCGAGGCCTGAAAAACGACATACTCCCTGCCGCCGAGCATAGCGTGCGAAGGCTGGAGTTGAGGACTCCCGACGCCGTCTGGCCCGGGTGCGAAGGGCGCGATGTCCGACCAGGACCTGCCATCCGGTGAATGGCTGTATGCAAGAGTCACCGACGCTTCATTTCCGCCTTCTGACATGAGCAGGAGCAGGCCATTGCTGTTCGTCGTGAAAAGATTCGGGATCCCCGTCACCGTGCGCGACTGCACCTGATGCAGTTGCTGGAAACTCTCCCCGTTGTCCGAAGACTGGAGTATCACCGTGTCATGGTCGGTTCGAGAGACAGCGACCAGGATCCGATCGTTGGCGTCTATGGTCATGGAATACACCCGCGGCTCGTTCCCCGGCTTCATCCCTGTGTAGGGAATCGGGGGATAGTATCGTTCGTGCTTCTTCCATGATATGCCATCCCTCGAAGTGGCGATCGAAAGGAATATGTCTCCGCTCCTGCCGTCGGGGGAGCGCGGCTTGATCTCCTCCCACGCGAGCGCAATAATCGCCCTCCCGGCGGCAGAGCTGGAATATGTGATGCCCTGGGGAACGAAAACCTGCGGATCTTCCCAGAAAATATTCTGCCCGAATCCCGCGAGCGCGACGACAAGAAGGAGGAGTGTCAGAGCCGGCACGCGAGGGGCGGAAAAAGCCTTCATGAGATGTTGAGTGCCACCTCGCACCTCTTTCGGAGCTTGATGAGATCGGCGTATGTCCTGTTCCTTTGTGATGAGTCCCAAAGATTTTGGACAATGTCGTATGCGCCCGGAACGTTGCCAGAAAGGTAAAGGCTCAGCGCCAGTTTGAAACTTTGCGTGTCTGCGGGTGACAGAACGCTCAACGCCGTGCTCTGGAGCTTGGTTCGAATTTCACCGTCCAACTCCATCGCCTTCTTGTTATAGCGGTTCTTCTCCAGGGCCTGCCTGACAAGGTCCTGGGCGCTCGCATATGCATCCGGCGTCCCTTGCTGCTGCAGCAGGTCCGCCTGCTGAACGAGAGCGTTGGAGTCCGCAATTTCCCTGGGATTTGGCGGCCGCGGCAGAATCCCAAGGCTGTACCTCAGCTCGAGGATGGCGCCCGCGGCGAGGGCGGCAAACTTTGGATCCAGGCTGGAATAGTCCAGAAGGGCGTTGAGGGCGGCATTCTGGTCATCCCGATTCTTGGCGTCGGTGGCCATTTTCATGTATTTCGCAATCTCGGCGGTGGCTTCTTTCTGGAACACAATTGGATTGGTCGTCTTCTTTATCAGGAGTGCAAGGACCTTCGCGGTACCGAAATTCGGTGCGACCGTGAGCGCGTAGTTCACATTCTTCTCTGCCTCAGCCAGCTGCCCCGCGGCGAGGTTGTCCTGCGCGTACTTTATGTATGTATTCACCGCGTCCGCCTTGGGGTCCAGGCGCGAGATCTCGCGTCCCACGGTGCCCTGCAGGGCGTTTTGTATGTTCTCCCTCCGTATTTCGAAAGCAGGATTGGGACTGCCAGGTTGGGCTTTTTCCCAGACGGCCTGAGCCGAGTTCAACGCGTCATTTGCCCTGAGGTAGTTTCCTTCATTAAGCAGCTGGTCGATCACCGCGAGGTCCTTCTGGGAGTTGGCGATTGCAAGCGCAGTCCGCAGGCCGGCGATCTTGGCTTGCAGGTCCGGGATGTCCTTGTCCGTCCTTGTCACTGCATGCTCGGTGTATGCGAAGCGCTGGGAATTGATGTACGCCTCATTTGACTGGTCGAGGAACGAGCTGGCCCCATCCGGATCCTTTTTGTTCAGAGAGGTCAACGCGGCGGTGTACCAGTTGTCTCCCTCCCTGCTCGCAATAGCGGCGTCGTCAATCTGCTTCTGCGCATCCTCCAGGAGCTGGTTCAGCCTGCGTTGCTCGTCGCGCGCCGTTTGCAGCAAGCCCTCATAACCCTTTCCTCCCCCCTGGCCCTTGAGGAGGGCGAGGATCGCAGAGTTGCCTGCGATGTATGGCGTGTCCGACCGGAGAGATTGCGCGAGATCACCGATGTCCTTTGTCAGGGAATCCAGGAGCGCGCTTCCATCCTGAAAGCGCCGAGCTGCCTGATCAGGATACAACTTCGGTATGCCTGCAACCTCAACCTTTTGGCCGTCCTTGGTTCCGGCCATGAGGTCCTGCCCCTGCTTCTCCAAGGTGACCGCCTTGTCCAGGCTCTTCTGATAGGTGATTCCCCTGATTTGTGCAAGCCTCAAGGCAAAAGAAAGGTCGCGCGGCTGGAGATCCCCGTCGATGAACCCTGCAAACAGGTCCGCCATGGCGCTGGCGGACCTGGCAAGGGGCGCGAGCTGTACGCCGGTGGCGGTCATGGACGTCAGGGTAGAAGAGCGCGCGCGCCACTCCTTTTCATCTGCGCTCGCGTCCACCGCTCGCGCGGCAAGGCGCGCCCGCGCTGACGACAGCTGTGCCGTCTCCTCCTGCACTTTCGTGCCGTCCGTGGCTGCATTCGCCGTGATGACAGGCAGAGTGCCGAGCTCTGTGCGGTAGCGGATGAGCGTGCGGAAAGCCTGGGCTTCGGCTGCCTGCTCCTGTTCACTGGACGCATGGGCAATCTGGAGCCGCAGCGCCTCCGTTCCCCCGGGAGTGACGGACCACCCCGTAGTGGCCGTTGTGACGAGTCCGGCTCCGGCCAGGGCAATGGCCTTGAGCGCGACCACGCTGCGGTAGTATGCAGCGTCGAATTTCGCGTCGGCTGACTTGAAGTCCTGCGCATCATAGGCCGCGCGTGCGGCCGTGAATGCTCCTGCGGCTGCGGTTTCCGACGCATTCGCTGTCTCCTGGGCCCGTTCCTGCCAGAGGACCCGGAGAGCAAGCGCAATCCCCTCTGTCTTCTTCTCCCGTCCAAGGCATATCGAGATGACATACTTGAGGTACGCGTCGTCCCTTCCCTTACCCCTTGTCTCCCTGATCGATTTGTTCATGTCGGAGAGCCCTGCCGCAATCATCCGCACGGCCCCTTCTGCATTCGCGCCCTCCCGCAGCGGAGAAACAGCGGCATCGAATCCTTCCAGCGCGCCTTGTGACGCCGCACCGGAAAGCAGGGAGCCGACTGCGTGGGGCACCGCGGCCACCCGGGGCGCCTCCCTGATCTCCTGGCTGCCGACCGACACGATGCGCGAGACCGCATCATGCACGCCGGTCTCTACGACGTTTCCGTACCCTGCAGAATCGAAATCAGGCCTCTGCATGGTGAACCCGGCGGCCTTGGGGTCGGTGA
>CAYTGX010000051.1:0-31861 GCA_964437385.1 uncultured Spirochaetaceae bacterium | reverse complement strand
GAGTGTGCAATTTTCGTCCGCCACATTTGTGCAATTTACGCCCGCCGCTAACACCATTCGATGAAAGCCCGTGTTTTACGGGCTTTCGCGTTGTTATTGACATGCTGCGGGTTGCGTTAGGCTGCATCGCGTCGACGGATGTTGGCTTCTCAGGGGCGCCTAAGTCTGTCAGCATCAAATATCGGCTGGGTCCAGAGCATTGCACCATTATCGCTCGCAGCGCAAACGCGCACATATTGCTCGCTGCCTCTAAAGCGATACTCCGCAGTTGCGCCTGTAGACTCCTGCAGCGTTTTCCCGCCCTCCCCGATGAACCTGTAAGTGATTTGCTCTCTTGGGGAGCGTTCATGGTTCGCCTCGACCTTCAGGGAGTTTCTTTCAAATGAGAACTCTCGCAGAACGAGTCCTGAGGAAGCGTACAGACATCCGTGTTCGATCGCGTTCCTTATTTCTTGGAAATCGCGTTTTCGGGAAAAAATCACGTTCCAACCCCTATCGATGTCAAACCAGGTATGGAAATCGTCATTCGCAAAACCCCATACGAGTTTCCCAGCACTGAGATACTCGTCCCAAACATTGGTTGCCAGTCCGGAGCCCTTGAATCGGGTAAAGATTCCCGCTGTTAGTATTTCAATTCCTACGAAGTTTCTCAACTCGTGCATTGTCTCATGTGTCAGTTTTGGAGGAGTTCCATGCTCTGCCAGCCAGTTCGGGTGGCACAAAACCGCAAGGCCGCCCTGCCGCGTGCAAGTGTCTATTACCTCTTGAGGCTTACCCTCTATAAATTCCTTTATTCCGATGCATAGAATCCCGTCCTCCTCCACCCATTCAATGCCATTAACCATCAAAATGTCATGAGCACTTGCATACTTATGAGTGTCCAGAAAGAATCCCTGGTTCGCAATCATGAGCACGTCGTAACCGGCGTCTTTGTAGGCGGCTATGACAGAAGACACGTGCTTGGAGCTTACTGAGTAACGGCCGAGCTTGAAGGTTCGCAACTCTCCTCCGTCAGGCACTGCATGGACGTGAAAATTAGCCTTTAGCCACTGTCCGTCGTTCTGCCAAACCCCTTCATACGGATTCGTATACATCATCTTCCCCCAAATTCACCTGCCGGAAATACCACTCCTGGCCAGTTCTGTCACCCTCATGCTGACTTTCTATCTGACTTCTGTTGCCCTCTTTATCCGTGGATCGCTAAAATCGTCGAGACCATCACGAGCCACGCTCGAAAAACTCAGCAAGACCGCTCCGTCCGCACCTGCTTGGAACCAATGTTTTCTGCCCGGCTCAAAGTAGTATTGGTCGCCCGGCATTAAGGAAACCTCATGTCGGCTTGAGTAGACTTTCGCTTGCTTTGGCGGTACCGCGCCGTGTTTGACTGTATCTGGACCTTCAACATAAATGTAGACCTGTCCCCAGAAAGCCCTTATGGTCTCTTCCTTGCCAGGATCCGCGCCCACCGACGGGTGCCGGTGTTCTGGAAGCGTCTGATGTGGAAAAAGGACGATCAGTTTTGCTGCTATGCGGCCAGTGGCAACGAGCGTAAGGATTTGCGCTCCCTCCACCTCTAGCTGGCCAAGGCCGAAATCTGCCACCTCTATGTCTTCTCGTTCCCGTTCCAGGACGGGAAACCCAGAAGCACGGATAAGGCCAAACGCTTGCTGCCGAGCTTGCGTCATCTCTTCACGACTAATCATTTTACCCAGCCTTAAATATGATAAATCTCAGATTCGATGAACTTCCATGTTTCAAGATAGTCGCGCCGTTCAATGAGCTCCTGGAGTCTCTTTTCGCCCAGATCGTCGAGTCGGTGCAGGATTTTACGAGTGATGCGCGCGTTTGCAGCGAAAGTTCCGGCGATGTCAAGTCGTGTCGGCGATGTGTCTGAAGTCAGGAAGTTGTTGTAACGATACTTGCGAAGGTAATACAGAAACTCAACATAGTCGAGATAATGCTTTGTTGCAGCCATGAAGTCCCAGTCCCACCGCCCGTCGTTGTCATTTATGTGTACGTAGTAATCATACCTGCTTTCCGCAAGCATCGAAACCACCTCTGCTGGATTTTCTCCTCCCCATATGGAATGGCCAAAATCTAGCGTTACTCCCATATTCGGGAGTCCAATATCATTGAGCAGCAGGAGTGCCTTCGCCGCGGTGTCCACAAAGCACCGTCCGCGAGTCTCGCTCGGTTTGTACTCCACGAACAAAGGCATCTCCGGTCGATAGTTGCCCGCCTCCCGGAAACCGTCAACCAGGTATTTCCACATCTGCCCATAGTCGCAATGGAAGCTGAATTCGTACCCGTCAGCTAAGGGACAACATGTAACTTTATCTGCCCCAACAGCGATAGCATAGTCTTTAGCTTCCTTTATGAAACGGATGGCTTTCTCACGCACCTTTTTCTCCGCTGATGTCAGTCCACCATCGCGAAATTCTGGTTCAGACTTTACGTTGACGTTGATTGCAGCGATTTCAAGATTGTTCCTGACCACCATGGACTTGAAGGACTTGGCCTCGCCGACTTCATACGGGTATACGCACTCTACGCCAACCACGCCTTCGATATTTGCGGCCAGCTGCAGTCTTTCTTCAATGCTCAATTCTCTGTGATAGTCATTGAATCTGTCTTTGGTCTTGCTCAGAAAGCTAGTGATTACAGCATTTTTCAGTTCTGTCGCCATTGTTGCAGTCTCCATTCCTTTCTCCAGCGGTTGCATTGCTACGCTTCAACAGTCGCGTTTCGCACCAGTACTCGTCCATCGACAAGGTGAATTTCGGCTCGCCACTTATCTCCTGGTCGTGTCGGCATACCCTTCTGAATCCAAGTTTGTTCGTAATTTACATAGAACGGCTCTTCGTAAGCGACGTCTATGGGGTCGCCATTGAGGAAGAACTCAACCTGATCTACTTTTTCGGGGAATTCCGCTGTCAATCTCACCCAGCGCTGACCTTTCCACTCCCATCGTCCCTTCAATCCATCAAGAACGTATTGTTCATCTTCGTCGAAGGACTCGACAGAAATGCCAATTCCGCGAGCCATTCGTCGTGCAAAGAAGAGATCCTCCGCGTTCGCAATTCCCCAGGCTGCCGGTGGTTCTTGTTTCGTGAGATTGTTGTAGTACCCCCATGAAGTGTGTGTATGATATGCGACATCGAGTTGGGTAAAGCAGGGCGAATCTTCGTTGCAGACAATTGGGCGAAATAGTCCCCAGGATTTAACCACGTTGATCAATCTGTAGTAGTCTTGGCGGCGGGTCATGTTTCCATGAATCAGGATTACATCACTAGCCTCGGCGACCTCTCGCGAGCATTCTGCGCCGCCCCCACTGGAGCCAACGGGCATACCACCGGATTCTTCCCTCGCGATCTCTATCAGCGTTGATATTCCCTCTGGGTCAGATACTAAGCGATGATTCTTAAATGCACCAATGTTGTACTCATTCGCGACCTCGATGATTACATTGGTAAACCGGTTGTCGCGCAGCCAGCCGCATGTCGCACGAACCGCGTTTCGTATAACTGCACCGCTGCGCATGCGGGGTGCTTGTCCCTGGTACAGAATGCTGACAATGACAACCATGCCAAGGGCGTCTGCTGCTCGAATCAACCTGTCCATCCGTTCAAGGTAGGCCTTGTCTATCACTTTGCCATCATCACTGAAAGGATTGTTGTTGATCGAGGAGTTCTCAACAGTGAATACCGGCATTCCACCTTGGAACCCTACCGTGACGCATCTCAATCCGTAGCTATACCAGGTCGGGAGCGATCGTATGAGTTCATCCGTGTGTCTATCCGCGTCCCATGATGTCCATCCGAAACGGGCGAACCTGTCAGGATCCTCCTTGTCATCAAAGACGCCTTGAATGAATCTTGCATTCATTAGAAGTCCTTGTGCGTTCGGGTGGGACTCGGGCACTTCACTGTAGGTGAGTTTTCCGTTAATCCTGAAATCCACTCCGCTGATATCTACACTGGTTTTCAAACCGCTCCTCCTCACTATTTGCCGAGAGTTATTTCATGACCGACCAAGCGTGGCAGGTGCGGCGCTTCACGCGGGAGACCCGTGCCACGAACGACAGGAGTAACCAGCTCGCGGCTACACCATGCCTTTCATGAGGTCCGTCCGAATCCTTTCCCAATGCCGTTGCACCGTAGCCCGTGCACCAAAGGCGTCCCCGGCAATGATTGCGGTTGCCGTATCTCGATGATCCTGAGTTGATTTCCGCCTATTCAGCAAAACTCCCGATACGCCCAGACGAACGAGCTGAATCTGGGCATATACTCTCTTGAGGCCTTCCACAATGATGCGATTTGAGCAGATCTCATAGAGCGAGTCGTGAAAACGCCAATCGGCGGCAGCCCAGGCAATTTCGTTCTCGCCCAAGCCATTTGATTTCTCGATTTGGGCCTCCATTGCCTCTACCGGTTCCAATATTCTCCTTTCAAACTTGGAGTCATACTTCTGAGCCACGAGGAATGCAACCATGCCTTCGAGTCCTTCGGCGTATTCGTATACCGAGCAAACCTCGTCCCTCGATATACTTCGAACAAATGTCCCACGTCCCCGCAGCCGAACCAGAACGCCCTCAGCGATAAGCCGATGAATAGCTTCTCTGACCGGAGTCCTGCTCATTTTGAGGGACGCCGAGAATTCCAGCTCAGAAATAGGATGACCGGGGCGTAGTTCGCCGCGCAAAATACTCTCCCGTAGATGCGTGTAGGCCTTTTCCGAATATCCAATCTGCGAAGTGAGCGACTTCAACGCAGCCTCCTCAGTAAAATCTCTTGCCAGATGCTTGGGGCCGAGCACTTGAACAGGCCTTACTTATTACCAGAAGTCAGGAGGCTAGGGCGAAAGTGGCGTTGCATAACCCCCAACAATACAGTCGGCACAGCTACGGCGACGACGCTTCCTGCGAATATCGCGTTCCAGAGCGTGGTATGCTCCTGTTGAAAATAAGCAAGTGAAACCTGGATTAGTTCCGCGGCTGATGTTGTTCCAACTAACAAAGGCCATAAGAAAGACTGCCAAATGCTGATCGTCAGGATCAGGCCGCCCCCAATAAGACTTCCACCAATGAGCGGAAGTACAATCCGCCAGTAGATTTGAAACCATCCCAAACCGTCTATGCGCGATGCATCAATAAGCGAACGGGGAATTCCGAGGACAGCTTGCCGCAGCAGAAATATCGTAAACCCGCTGGCCACCGCTGGCAGTATCAAGGCTTGGAGTTGACCAACCCACCCAATGCCATAAATGAGCGTGTAGAGAGGAATCGCAAGCACATCGGGCGGCAGGGCCATCGTCACCATTACGAGCGCGAACAGGAGCCCCTTACCCGGAAATTCGAACAGTGCAAAAGTGAAACCAGCTAATGAGTTGACAAGTAATCCCAGTCCGAGAGCCCCCAGGGTCACAATCACCGTGTTCTGAAGCGCGCGAAAAAACCCACTGGCAACAAGTAAACGATAACCTTCTAATGTGAACGGATATGGGACGAATGCCTTCAAAGAAAACGGCGTCGAGTTGGCGAAAATGCTCGCATCAGTGCTGAACGACCCGACCAGCATCCACAGGAGAGGAGTGATCGAGAATAGCGCGTATATGATTACGAGCAGTACTCGCACTACTCCAGCCGTTGACCTGCCTATTTGGGGAGCCAATCCAAGGAGGCCATTTCTTGTCTCGGGTTGTTTCGCTTGCATTTACGCGCCGCTCCTTGAAGGCTTATCAGTCACCGGTTTCTGCACGCATGAGGCGCAGCTCAACTGCCACAAACCCCATGACGATAATCAACAAGATTACCGACGCTGCCTGCCCAATGGCCATTTGGTTCATCGAGAAAGCATGCGAATATGCATAATACACTAGGAAATCCGTCGAGCCGTTCGGCCCTCCTTTTGTTAAGATTTCCAGCGGCGCAAACATCAAGAAGTTGCTTACGGTGTCCGAAACGAAGACAAAGGCAATCATCCGCATGAGCATTGGAATGGTGACGTAAAAGATCTTTCCGGTGGTGCCCGCGCCATCTATGCTTGCCGCTTCATAAAGAGCGGGATCTATGTCATTCAGTCCGGCAAGAAAGAACACCATCCAGTAGCCACAGCCCGTCCAGCTAGCGAGAAGGACGATGGACCATAATGCCTGATGCGGCGATGTCAAAAAAGGCTGGGAATGAATACCAAAAGCCCCTAGCAGGCCGTTCGCAAGACCGCCATTTGGGTCTAGTATCACGCCCCAGATAATTGACGTCACGGCGAGCGAGCTCCCGACCGGTAGGAAATACAGTATCCGGAAAACGGAATTCCCAATCCCTTTTTTGAATACCGCGAGCGCTAAAACCAGGGAAATCGTGACCTGGATGGGATTAACGATCACCGCCCACAGCAATGTGACCAGTATCGAATGAATAAAGTCTGGATCAGTAAGAAGGACGCGATAGACGGCAAGGCCGGCAAAATGTCTGACACCCGTCAGCAGGCTCGCCGGGGTGGTGCTTTCCGAAATTGCCATGAAAAAAGGCAACACTTCAAACATGAGCAGGCCAACAACAGCGGGTAAGAGAAATACATACGGAATGAAACGATCTTTTCGACCAAGCGTTCCACCCGCAACTGCAAACCTCATAGTTAGTATGACCTCGTTTACTAGTTTAGCGCGCTCGCGGCCTTGCGTCAGCAGATGCATAGCGAGGGAATGGTCGGTGCGATCTCCACAAACCTGCGCCAGCTAATCGACGCCGGGCGCCCAATCCTTGGGCCGTGGCTGGAAGCGCAGTGAAGATCTGAGCTTTTCCAGTCTGCCTTTGAACACTCAGGATGGTCGATCCCGTTTGCCGAAGACCGACCACCCCAACTTGCATCAGTACGTTGACTTCTTGACCCGCTCCCACTGTTTCTGGGCGGCCTGAAGAGCTGTGTCCGGGCTAGTTCCGGTACTGATATTGTTGAACATCTGGTAGGCAAGCGTCTGATACGCATCCCAGAATGGGGTCACAGGTCGCGGCACCGTGTAGGGGACCTGCCTGTTTGCCAGACGGTAGATGCTCCACGGAAATTTCTCATACTTCGGGTCTTTCTCGATTTTGTTCAGAAGCGGAATGTTTGCCGGAAAGAGGACGCTTGCGCCAGCCTCGAACTCAACCATCGGACCCTCTCCAAGAGTCGCGTATTTGATGAATTCCACGGCTTCGGTGACATGCTTGCTGTAAGCAGCTACACCCAGATGTTGGGCATCAGTTGCTACTACACTCTTCCCACCCTCGAAGTTTGGATAAGGCGCATAGTTGAAATTGACATTGTCCTTCGCCCAACCGACCGCGTTCCACTCGCCGCCCACCATCATTGCCGCGTGGCCACTGACAAAGAGCTGATCAGTGATGTTGGAGTTTGCGACATTAGCGGAAATTTTCCAGGTTTTGTAGCAGTCGTAGTAGAACTGCATGGCTTTGAGCCACCCCTTGGAAGTGAAATCCAAAGGATCCGCACCCAATGACTCGGGCAATGGGAGGATTTCGTAGGGTTGATTCACTTGTTCATAAAGCAGACCCCATATCGTCGTTGTCCCATTCTCCGTCTTTG
Organism: uncultured Spirochaetaceae bacterium; assembly: GCA_964437385.1. GTDB lineage: Bacteria > Spirochaetota > Spirochaetia > SZUA-6 > Fen-1364 > Fen-1364. Next base: position 24,275 of record CAYTGX010000051.1, on the reverse strand, counting down.
TCAATTTCCTTGCTGCCTCAGCGACTTGTTCCCAGGTCCAAGGCTTGTCAGGGCCGGGGGGTGTAACATTGGCTGCCTTGAAGATCACCGGGTTGTAGTAGAGAACATGGTTTGAGCTGAACGTAGGTAATGCCGAGAGCGTCCCGTTGTAATAGCTGGCATCCAGAACAGCTGAAGCAATCGAAGACGTCAACTCGTTCTTGGTGAAGTACTTGTTCAGCGGGAGAACATAGTGACGAACTGTATACTCTGCAACCGATGGCGCATCCACTGCCAGAATGTCGGTAGACGACGCCTTGGCCGCCATATCCGCCTGCACTTTGTTGAAGTATGCATCAAACGGATACGATCTGATGTTGATCTTGATATTTGGATGCGTTTTTTCAAATCCTTGAGCGATCGGCTTGAGCGTATCCTCTCCCCACCAACTGATCCAATTCAGCGTCACGTTCTGCGCCATGCTTATCGTTGCCACAAAGCAAAGCACTGCAATCAAGAACAAGGACCTTCTGCTCTTCATTCTTCACCTCCAAGCCGGCACGAAGCCGGTCACGTACTTTATAGCATACATCGATGGATACAGCAAGCAAAAAAGTCGAAGTTCAATTCCCGGTCTTTTGTGAGTGCGGGGATATATGTCCCTTGTTCCAGACCAAATATTTACTTTCCCTGTAATCAATTAGACAGATAGAATGCTTTGTGCCCGACGCCCGACCAGCGGTAGTTGGATGAACATCACAGCTGCGTGCACGCACGGGCATGTTCTTTTGTCAGTACATGCCCGCGAAATGGTGTGAAGCGATGCGGCTATGTCGCATTCGAATCCGGCCACCTCCGCACAAAGTCACTGCCGGCCGATAGCACCGGAGAAGAGGAAGCTGTGGTCAACCGCTGCGCTGGCTGTCTTCCCTGTTTCACTGATGAAGGAGACCTTCCCTTTCTCGAAACGGGCCGTTCGTACGCGCCCGAATCCTCTGGGTATGCGCGTCACTCCCTGAATGTAGTTGACAGCAGTAGGTTGACCTGGAGACAATTTGGTGGCCGTCGGGATCCCGGCTTGGTTGAGATCATTCCTCTTTGCCGAGGACGGCAGCCCCATTGCGAAATAACCGCACACATCCTCGATTCCCAGGCAGCAGTTGCGGCCCTTCCAGGGATCGCCGTGTCGTCCGTGATTCTCCATCCAGAACACAGTAGACGGAAGAACCGCCGGGTCCTTGAGCGAGAACCAGAGCCATCCCTGCGATGGGTTGACGGCGGAGACCCATGCGGGGCCGCGCGTGACCTTGTTGTATACCTGGACGATGTCGCAGAAGCCCCGGCGGCGCGGGAACGCTGCGCATGAATCGAATGGCATCTCTTTCCAGACCGTCGGGACCTTGCTGATGCTCCGGAAGGTCGCTCCCGCAAGCAGCGCGCTATATTCACCGCCACTCTCGAACGTGCCCTGGGGCCGCGGGCTCACTCGTCCGAATTGCACCGGGCTGGTGGCAATGAGAAGGGAGTCAGGCTGCTCGCTGCCTGCCAGAGTGGCATGGTGTCCGAGAGGAGCGCGAAGATCATATCCATCGAGCACGTGACGGATGTAGACCGCGTTCTGGCCTGAGACAAAGGAGATGCTCTTGCTGATCCGTCCTTTGAGAGTTGAGGAAGACATCAGGGCTGTTATCTGCGTAAGGCCCCCCGACTGTTCGACACTGCCCTCTCCCCAGGTTGAGGTTGCCGGCTCGCCATGGGTCGAATGCATCCCGCCTTTGTCGACGCTCCCTCTGCCAAAGGGCATACAGAAAAAATCTCCTCTCAGGGTTCTGAGGACCGGATCCTGGATCGAAAGCCCTTCTCCATGCCATGGGCTGATGTGGTAGGGCTCAACAGGGGTCCCGCTGTTTAGAAAAAAAGTGACTGGGGCCATGTGGCCGCCATTCAAAGTGAGAGCAACCCGTACTTCGTCGTTTTCGATCACCCAGGAGGGCTGCGACGCAATGGTTTCCGTCCTCGGTTCACTTGTCATGATTTCCTCCGTTCCTATCACCTTTCGTCCGGATTGGGCAACGTCAGATTGCGGATGACCCCCATGAGGCTCGCTTAGGCGTTGATGAACTGCCTGAGGGTCCGAACAGTGGGCCCGATTGTGTGAAACTCAGCGGCGCTGGAAGTCAGTGAACCTCCCAGGCGCCCTGGAAGGTCGCCTATTCAATAGCATCAATCCACGCTTTTGTCACTGGTGTCCCCTGCCCGTTGCGTCGTAGAACCCCCTACAACGAATCCTCGCGCAGAGGGCGACTTCTCCTGGGGGGAGTCACGGTACGACTATATAGGGTACGCCGAGCAGTTTTCGCTCTGTCACCGCGCACACGCCCCTTCCGCGTAAAATGTTTTTGGGCAGTATTGTTGTTACACTTGTCCTTATGACGTTCAACCAGGTTTGCGAGAGGATTGCCGCCTCCCTGGAGATGTCCCGCGTGGTCTCTAAGGCCGTCGACCCGGTGGCTCGGTCATTCTCAATGGGCAGAGTATCGGGGCTTGAGGAAGCGCTGCGGATTCTACAGGCGGAGCAGGCGGCGCGCATCAAGGCGGCTGCGCACGGTACGGAAGGCTGTGAGATCGCCAAGAGGATAGCCGAGGGAAAGCCAGTTCCGGCGGGAGCCTTCCCGGGCGGCAATATCACGGTATAGGCTGTCCGCGGTTTGAAATCAATCTCTCCGTTGGGCAACAATCTGGTCCGCAGTGGTAGTCGGGTCTCCGTCCGCGTCGTAAAGCACGACATTACTCAGAGGAAACCAATACTTTCCCAGCCTCGATTTCCAAACCACTTGCCCGTACGGTCGGCAGCGTGATTGTCGAGTTATCTGCATCTACGCAGGTGATGGTTTGCCCCTTGGCTGGATCTACGACGATCATCGTTGGAGGTATCGAGACTGCTGACCCGTCATCAGGATAGGGAGTCGAAACAGGGCTCGGACAGCCCTCCTTTCGCCCCATCACCCCGGCAAAGGTGGCGGCCGCCTCACTCCCAGGGCAGGAAGTTCACCTTGGCGCACTGCCGGGACGCAAATGTATCGAATGCCTGCTGCACACGGGAGAAGCCATATGAGTGCGTGATCAGCATGTCCGCTTTGGCCGGCCAGCGCTGGAGGAAAGTTATAAGGTCCGGGGAATCCAGCACGTTCATGTGCCAGCAGCCGTGCAGCGTGAGGCCCTTGCGAATCATGTCTTTGCTAGGAGAGAGGGGGATCGTGCCCTGGTTCTCTCCTATGAATGCGATCTCGCCGCGAATATCAGCCGCGTCAATCAGCAGGCGCTCTGCCGCAGCGTTGCCCGAAGCTTCGATGGCCCGGGAAATGCCCCTGCCATCGCTCAGGTCAAGGAGGATCTCCTTGATGCGTGGGTCCGTTGGATCCACGGTCTCCGCGGCGCCGAGCTTTTTGGCAAGGTCCCGGCGATACAGAACGGGATCAAGTGCGACGACCCTGGCACCATGGGTCGATGCAAGGGCGACGGCTCCCAGGCCGACAGGCCCCAATCCGCTCACAAGGAGCGTGTCATACGGGCGCACGTGCATGCGCTTCATGGCCTCGTATGCAGGCCCCAGCGCGCAGCACATGAGGGAGGCGTGCGCGTAGCTGAGAGAATCGGGTATGCGCGTGCATACAACATCGGCCATACGGGTGAACTGGGCGAAGGTGCCGTGCACACGCGGCCGCTCCCTGCAGAAAATCGCATCGCCACGAAGACACTCGGGGCAGTGCCCGCAGCCGTTGAGCACCCCCGCTGCCACGCGGTCTCCGACCTTGAGCCGGGTGCTGTGTGCCACCTCGACAACCTCGCCGGATCCTTCGTGGCCGAGATTGATCCATTCGCCGTCGCCAAAAAAGCCGCTCATCACGCTGCCGCATATGGGGCTTACATGGAGCTTGACCACCACTTCACTTCCCTGGGCGCGCGGGACAGGCAGATCCACGATCCATGCCTTTCCTTTGCCGGTTGCAACCGCCTTCATGGTGCTGGGCAGGATAGAGAGTACCCGGGGGTGCCAGACGCGCTGGAGGGCTTCTCCGACACGACGAATCGCTTCGCTCGACTCGAGTTTTGCCAGGTCAGGCACAAAAGGCTCGGGGACAACAGGGCCGTCGTAGCCGATGCGCCGCAGGGCGGCGAGGAAGCCGAAGATATCGATGACGCGTGTTTCTCCAGGAAGTGCGCGGACGGTATCCATTTGCATCTCTACAGGGATTCCCGACGGCGCGTCGTTGATATGGACGTAGATGACCTGACTCGCGGCAAGGCCGAGTATATCCTCGACTGTTCCGAGCGACGTGTGCCAATGCCAGGAATCAAGGAGAAGGCCGGTGCCCTGGCCGACCACCTCACACAGGTCGAGCATCTGCTCCATGGTCCGGATAAAGCCGTAACGATGTCCCTGCCGCAAAGTCCTGGGGCCGAGAAATTCCAGCCCGAGAACGCAACCATGGCCCGCGAGGGTCCTGGCGATTTCGCTGAGGCGTTCAGCGTGAAAACGGAAGTTGTCCTTCATGGGCCGCTCGTCCGAGAAAGAAAAGATCCACGTGAAGAAACGGTTCTCACCGATCTTTTTCGCCCGCGCCGCGATCTCGCCCAGCAGGCTGAGCCCGTCCCTATATGCGGATTCTTCGGATCGAAAATCGAAAGGCAGTGCCATTCCTCCGGGCCGAAGGCCGAACTCCGCCAGGCGATCTTTGCACTTCTGGACGTCAAGCTGGGCCGTTACCGGAACATCAATGCCTTCGAAGCCTCCATCCCTGGCAAACGGGAGGCACTCTTCCCAGGTGGCGCGGATCCCGATAGCGCCCGGACTCAGACAACGGTACATGCTCTCTCCGTCTGCCGGGGGATGCTCGCGCTTCATGCCGGGCGGATGCGCACGTGTGTTTCTTTTTCGAGGCGGCCGCGGACCAATACCAGGAGATCGTCCCCGGTGATCGCGCAGGACGTGGATTGCGCTGCCCCGGCTGTCCCTGAAAAGTCCACTCGTGCGTCCCCCGCTTTCCAGCCGTTGACGATGAACACGGGGTTGATGACCGGGTTCCTCGGCATCAGGGCAAACTCCACCTGCTCCTGTGCCATGCTTCGCAGGACGTATGCGCGCTCGGAGTACGCGTACCCTTCGTAGAGCACCGGCCCGGAGGACATACCAGGGATCGACCGGGTGCACTCGTTGCCGGTGAGCACCCTGGCCGGCCGGTACCAGGAATCGGCGATTTCTGCAAGGTTCTCGGTGGAGCCCTCGGTCGCGCCTACCAGGAAAAGCCATGACGTGCCTCGGGGCGGTGTTTCGACGTAGTATGCGCCAGCCGCTCTTTCTGAGGCTTCATCATCCTCGAGAAAGGACGGCCGGAAGTCATAGTTGCAATCGACGAAAGAGCTGTGCGTTGCCTGTTTCCCGGCCACATCGCTGCCCCTTGCTCCGAGGATGAAATCCTCGGCATCGGTCGCGGGCCAGTGCTTGTAGACATTGCCGACGCCGCTGAACAGGTTGAAGTACGGGTGGTTTCTGCCGCAGGCGCAGCAGCGGCGATAGGCAAACAGTCTCTGGTCCTTTGCGATGATCACGAATGGGCTTGGACGATTCTTGAGATTGACCCTTCCTATGTAGATGTCCCAGTCCGCGATTTGCGGAAATGCCTTGCAGAGAGGCTGGAAATTGTCGAATTGTATGGGCCAGTCCAGGGAGATCGAGTCTCCTTTTTCATTGGAGAGCTCGAAGGCGGCCTTTGAGGGAAACGTCGAATCCGGGTCTGTCCCCATGCCGTTGACGACTATCCATTCCAGGACCTGCCACATATTAGGATTGCCGCCATAGCCGTTCTGCTCGCCGGGAAAAGCCGTGAGCTTCCGAACTGCCACACCGTCGTCATACAGGGTATAAATCTCTTCTGCCGTGGTATCCCCGTGGAAGATCCTGTACCGCATGTCATTGCACGCATAGGTCCATCGCACTCTTCCGCGCACGCTGTTCGATTCGACAATGGATGCCCTGCTGTACTTCAGCTTCTTGTCCATGATCGGTTCATAGCAGTGAAAGTCTTCCGGGCTGTTAGTCTCCAGCCATTCCGGCGTGAACCATACGCCGTCACCCAGGTCGAGACAGGGAACGTATTGCGCTTTCGACCAGAGCACAAGGCGGTGCTTGTGTGCGCATTCCGCGATGACTGCATGACCCGTCGTGCCGCTGAACGCAAGCTGCGTCTCGTAGACTTTCATTCCCCCCTCCATTCTCGTCGAAATCCGCGCCCGCCCGGCTCCTCCTCAGGGCTTTCCTGAGAAGCGGTAGTATTTCGGGTAGTCCTTGAAAAGCAGGTACAGGGGCTTCTCATTTTCCTCGATAACAGGAAAACGTCCCACTTTTTCGTAGAACCGGTTGTCGACGTTGTCGTCGTTGCACACGGACACCTCGCCGACAAGGACTTTTGAGCCGATGCCCCAGAACTTGTGGTAGAGTCCCTGGGGCAGCGTAATGCTTTCTCCCGGGCGCAGCGCAAGCACCCCTCCCGCTTCGACCCGGGTGCTGACCCCGTCAAGGCTTACGGTCACCGGCGTGTCTGCCAGGCCGCCGTTCTGAAGGCTTCCGTAGAGCTGAATCGCCAGGTTGCCTCCGCCGCGGTTGATGATATCTTCCATTTTGGTCCAATGGAAATGCAGGGGGGTGACCTGATCCACATCCACAACAAGGAGCTTCTCCGCATAGATCTTGCCGCTCCCGTTTTTCAGGTTCCTGTGCGCGCCATTACGTATCGTGAACAGGAAGAGTCCCCTGCGCCGAAAATCTCCCGACCCCCAGTCGGTGATGTCCCAGCCCATGTCCATGTCCGAGATTTCACGGGCTTCTTCACCTCGGTCTTGCCAGTCCTCCGGCGTCCAGTACGCGAACGGGGGAAGAAAGAACCGATTCGCGCGGGCAAAAGAATCGGCATCGCGCATAATCGTATTGATCTCAGATCTCTTTATTGGTCCACCCTCCAATTGCTGCTCCCGCCGCCGCGTGCCAGGACTCTCAGCTTTCTCCGCATCACGAGCCGAAAATGCCGATCTGGGTCCGGTCGAGCCACACGTCGTCAACCCAGACAACCAGATCGCGTCCACTGGTCTGTGCGGCATAGCCGCGCGGGTCAAGGTCCTTCCCGTTCACTTTGACGCGTGTCCGCTCCGGCGCTGTGCTCCAATTGAGGATCCTGAATGCCGGATTGACAATTGGCTTTGCAGGCTGCAGGGAAAACTCCACGCGGTCTTCGTCCGAGTGCTGCCTGAAAGCGTAGGCCCGGATCGAATAGTCGAAGCCCTCGAAAATGACACGGCCTCTCCTCGGATCCCCCTTCTCCCCTGCATCCCGTGTCATCACGACGGCCGCGGGCTGCCGGTAGGAGAGCATCAGCTGGTCGAGCTTCGCAGGATCCGACTCCTCGGGCACCGCGCCCACGAGCATGTACCAGGTGGTCCCGGCAAAAGGAGTGGGGACAAAGTCGTCGTCCGAGCATCTCCAGGCGTAATTGCAGTTCATGAAGGAAGTGTGCGTCGCGACCTTTCCCACCTTGTCGTGGGCCAGCGCTCCCATGATGAAGTCTTCCATGTCCGTGGCAGGCCAGTGGTAGTAAATCGGATGCCCGTTTTTCCTGCCGAAGACCTTCATGAACGGATGGTCCTTTCCGCAACCGGCGCAGCGGATATACGGGAACAGGGCCTGGCTCTTGGGGATGGCCGTGAAGGGGTTGGGAACGCCCTTGAGGCCGATCCTGCCGATGTAGTTCTTCCAATCGGCGATCTCGGGATGAAAGCCGCAAAGGGGACCGTCCTTTGCGGGCAGGGGCCATTTCAACTTGACTACATCTCCTGCGCCGCTTTGCAAAGTCAGGGCCTCCGACGGGCGAATGAAGTCCGTCGGACGGGAGCCTGCCCTGTTGATAAGAATCCACTCCTCGACCTGCCAGAAGTTGGCGTTTCCTCCGTGCTTGCTCGCATTCCCCGGCCAGATCATGACTTCGCGGACGGCGACTCCGTCCGGGTAGATGGTGTAGATTTCGTCCGCCATCGTGTTTCCGTGGAAGACCTTGTAGCGCATGTCATTCAGGGCGTAGCTCCACTTGACCCGTGCCCGTGCCGGACCTGCCTCGAGGATCTCTACCCTGCTCCACCGGAGCTTCTTGTCCATGATCGGCTCGTAGCATTCCTCGTCATTGGGACTGTTCACCTCACACCATTCAGGGGTGAACATCACTCCGTTGCCGAGGTCGACGCAGCCCACGTACTGGGCTTTGTCCCAGAATACGAACCTCCACGGCTTGTCGAAGTCAACGATCACCGCGTGCCCCCTGGCGCCGGAAAACTCGAATTGCGTCTCAAATGCTTTCACCGTCGCTCCGCTCATGTCTGGTTCTCCCGTATATCCTTCATGCGTTGACTCAGGCGCCCTTTCCCGCGAAGTCAAAGGTAACTTTTTTGTCGAAAGTTCCGTCGACCCAGATGACCAGGTCATTTCCGCTGACCTGGGCCCGGTAAGCCTCCCCGGGGAGTTTCACGCCGTCTTTCTTGACGGACAATCTCTCAGCCGGGGAATGCCAGCCATCCACGACGAAAACAGGGTTGAGAAGAGCATGGTCGGGCTTCAGCGTTGCCTTCAGGCGGTCTTCCAGTACGTGCTTGCGGAAGGTATATGCCCGGGACGGGTAGTCGTAGCCCTCGTAGACCACTTTTCCACGGTTGGCGTCCTTCTCTTCCCTGGAGCCGCGCTCGAGTGTCACGCTTGCCGGGTAGCGGTAGGACTGGAGCGTGCGGTCCAGCTCTGATCCGTCGGTGCCTTCTCCCGTCGCACCCACGAGGATGCACCACGAGGTTCCCGGATCCGGTGTCGGGACATAGTCATCATCCTTCCATCTCATGGCGAAATTCGCGTCAACGAACGAAGTGTGCGTGGCGACTTTTCCAATAGCGTCCCCCGCTGCCACCCATTCGAGGAAATCCTCCATTTCCGTGACCGGCCAATGCTGATAGATATTGATGAGGTCTTTGCCCGGGAACAACGTCATGGGGGGATGGTTCTTGCCGCACGACGTGCACCGTACAAAGGGGAAAATCCTCTGGCTTTTGCAGAATGCAGCAAATGGGTTGGGCACGCCTCCCAGCTCCACCTTGCCGATATAGTTCTGCCAGTCTCCGATCTCGGGATAGTACTTGCACAGGGGTGAGAACCAGTCAGGAGGAAGCGGCCAGGGTATGCTCAGCGCCTGGCCCGTTCCACTTCTCATGGTAAAAGCGGAAGGTTTCTTGAGGAAATCCAGGGGGCTGGTGCCCGCGGCATTGATCAGGATCCACTCCTGCATCTGCCAGAAGTTCGGATTCCCGCCATGGTTGTTTTCAGTGCCGGGCCAGAGCGTGACCTCACGGACCGCAACGCCATCCGGATAAATGGTGTACGTTTCCTCCGCCCGCGTATTGCCGTGGAAGACACGGTAGCGCATGTCTGCCAGCGCGTAGGTCCATTTCACTTTTGCCCGCGCAGGACCGTATTCGAGGATCTGGATTCTGCTCCAGCGCAGCTTCTTGTCCATGATCGGCTCGTAGCAGTGATTGTCATTGGGGCTGTTCGTCTCGCACCATTCCGGTGTGAACATGACCCCCTTGCCGAGATCCACGCACCCCACGTACTGGGCCTTGCTCCAGAACACGAACCGCCAGGGTTTCCCGAACTCCACCACCACGGCATGGCCTTTTTTGCCCGAAAACTCCAGGTCGGTCTCGCGCGCAATAACTCCCGGAACGTCCATTTTCCCCCTCCTCATCCGTGGAAACCGAAGCTGGTCGGCCTGGAAAAAACCCCTTCCACCCACACGACCAGGTCGCTGCCGCTGTTCTGCGCGACGAACTTTTCGGAATGCAGCTCAGCGCCGTCCACGACCACGCGTGTACCCTGCGCAACGGCGTCCCATCCATTGACCAGGAAAACGGGGTTGATCACCGGCACGCCGTCCTTGGGTTGAAGGGCAACCTCGACGCGGTTCTGCCTGTCATTCTGCCGGAACGTGTACGTTCTGCCGGAATAGTCGTAGCCCTCCACCAGCACCCGCCCCCTGTGGGGGTCTCCCCTTTCAGAGGCTTCGCGATGAACTGTGACCTCCGCCGGAAAGCGGTACGACAGGGCCAGGGGGTCCAGCTCGGAGCCGTCCGTGCCGTGACCGGTTGCGCCGATCAGCAGGTACCATGTCGTGCCCGGGGCAGGAGTCTGTACAAAGTCGCTTTCTTTCCGCCGCATGGAGAAGTTGCAGTCAATGAAGCAGGAATGGGTAGGCACTGTGCCGACTTCCCCGCCGGCACTCACCCAGCCGATGAAGTTCTCCTTGTCGGAGGCGGGCCAGTGCACGTACGAATTGTGGATGCCGGTTTCGTTCTGTGTGTCGATTCCCTGGAAAAGCGTAAAGAACGGGTGGTTGCCGCCGCAGGAAGAGCACGGCATGAAGGGGAAGAGCTTCTGACTCTTGCAGATCACCGCGAAGGGATTCGGGATGTCTTTCATGTTGATCTTCCCGATAAAGTTGGGCCAGTCCTTGATCTGCGGAAACTTGTCACACAGAGGCCCGGCCTTCTCCGTCGGGATGGGCCAGGGGAAGCTGAATGAACCGCCGACGCCGTTCCTCATGGTGAATGCAGCGTCCCGGTTGAGCACCATGGAGGGAGTCGAGCCCTTGGCGTTGATCATGTACCACTCGTGCACCTGCCAGAAGTTGGTGTTTCCCCCGTGGTTGGTTGCATCCCCGGGCCAGATCACGATCTCCCGGACGGCCACGCCGTCCGGATAGATGGTATAGATTTCTTCCGCGCGCGAGTTTCCGTGAAACACGCGGTACTGGATGTCCGTAAGGGCGTAGCTCCACTTGATGCGCGCCCGCGCTGGCCCGGACTCGAGGATCTGGATCCTGCTGTAGCGAAGCTGCTTGTCCATCATGGGCTCGTAGCATTCTTCGTCGTTGGGGCTGTTCTCCTCGCACCATTGAGGCGTGAACATCACCTCGCTGCTGAGCTGGACGGTTCCGGCGTACTGGGCCTGCGCCCAGAAGACGAACCGCCAGGGTTTTCCGAACTCCACGATGACCGCATGGTCCCTCTTGCCGGAGAACTCGAACTGGGTCTCGTACGCATGTACCACCGGTGCACTCACAGCCTCTCCTTTCGCACTCTGCAGCCGCACTAGCGGTAGCAGCCGTATGTCTGCGCGACTTCGACGAGCTTGAAGATATTCGCGTCGGGGGTGTCCCGCCCGCACTGGTCTCCCGTGGAGAGCACGAATCCGCCCCCGCCGGCACACTCATCGATCAGCCGCTTGGATTCGGCCTCGACCTGGGACGGCGTGGCATGCAGCATGAAATCGTACGTGTTGAGGTTTCCCTTGATGCACACCCTGTGACCATAGCGCCGTTTGAATGCCGCGATATCCACGTCACCGCCGGGAGACCCTTCCAGGGGCTCGATGACATTCACGTCGGATTCCTCTGCCATGAGCTCAGCGGCCCTGGCGGACTTCCCGCATACGTGGACATGGCTCACCACGCCCGCTTGTTTGCACAGTGCGCTCACGGCCTTGATGAAGGGCAGATCAAAGAGGCGGAAGTATTCGAGGCTGCTGACGCTGAGGCTCGACGCCGATCCCCCGAGCCAGATCTCATCCGGTCGGGCCGCAAGACCAGCCCTGGCTTTGGCAACCCCGTACGCGGAATAGAACTCCATCACTTCCTGCATGTAAGGGCCGTTGTCCACGTAGTCGAAGAACAGGTTGTTGTACCCGCCATCACGCTGGGCGAACCACCAATCCTGCGGAAGCGGCAGGATGAATGCATACACGCCGCGCTCGCCAATGGCGTTTCTGTTAGAAAAGTCATTCTGCCATTTCCACGTTTCAGGCTCTCCCATCAGGGACCGCAGCCGGGGCCAGTCGCGCTGCAGATCCTTGACGGGCTTCTCGGTGTCCCAGGGAGGCTCATCGGGAAAATAGCGAGTGGCCCTGGAGAGGACCCCGTGACGGGTCTGCAGGGAAGACTGTGTTGTCTTGCCCCCGTCCGGGTGTCTCCGGACTTCTTCATTCCATCGGGGCTTTTCTTCAGGAACGATTTCCGGCAGTGAGCCGTAGATGTACATGCCGTCGAAACCGAAATACTTTACAGCCTCCACATACGCTCCCGCAACGCTTGCCGAGGTGTAGCCTTCGTGGGGAAGCCCATCCAGGTACATCTGGTCGAAGGGGCGTCCGCTGAGGCGGACGGGCACCATATTGGACAGGTCCGGGCACACTGCAACATGGTCTCCCTGCCTGCATGAATACGCAGCAAGCATGCGCTGCCGGCCGGTGAGCTCGCGTGACGCCATGCCGGACTATCCCTTCAGCGCGCCGGCCATGATGCCCCGCACGAACTGCTTCTGAAAAATGAAATAGATGATCACGGGGGGAATGGTCGCGACCGCCAGGCCTGCCATCTGCAGCCCCCAGTTGGTGATGAATTTCGTATTCAGGAACATCACCCCGAGGGGAATCGTGAACATATCCTGGCGCTGCATGTAGACGAGGGGATAGATGAACTCGTTGTAGATCCACATGGTGTAGAAAATGCCGACCGTTGATAAGGCGGGCTTCGCCAAGGACACCATGATCGTCGAGAAGAGCCGCCAGTGCCCCGCGCCGTCAATCCTTGCGGCATCCGTAAGCTCATGCGGGACCGATTCATAAAAGCCTCTCAGGACGAGAACACCGAAGCTGGACCAGCTCAGGTAGGTCAGGATCAGTGCGGGATAAGTAGAAAGCAGATGCAGGGTCGACATGAGCTGGAACCCGGAGATGACCAGGGCCTGGGGCGGAACCATGAAGCCCATGAGAACAAAGATGTACAGGACACGTTTGCCCTTGAAGTTGAACATCGCAAATGCATACCCTTCAAGTGCAACAAGCACGAGCAGTCCGACGACCGACGTCACGGTGACGAGGATGCTGTTCAGAAAATACCTGCCCATGCTGCCTACCATGAAAACCTGCCGGTAATTCCCCAGGAAGAGCTTTTTGGGGAGGGCGAATACGCCGGCGAATATTTCGCTTGTCGACTTGAAGGAGCTGTAGAGCATCCAGACGACGGGGTACAATACCAGCGCCCCCACGAAAAGCAGGAACGGGCTCGCGATGACTATGAAAATGGTTCTGTTCAGCGTCCTGCTGGCCACGATTGCACCTCAAACCTCATTGCGCGCTACTCGATCTCGCGCGGCTGATATTTCGTCTGGATGAATGCGAATATCACCGTAATGATGAGCTGGACGAACAGAATACTGCTTCCATACCCTACGCGGTTGGCCGTAAAAGCCTGGAAGTAGGCCCAGCTGGAGAGTACCTCGCTCGAATGCCATGGGCCGCCATTGGTCATGATGTAGACGGTCGGGAAAATCTTGAAGCTCTCAATGACGCCGATGAGCATGATCATGGCCGTGGTGGCCTTCAGGAGCGGGAGAGTGACGTACCAGATATCCTGGAAGACATTTGCGCCGGAGACCTTTGCAGCCTCATGAAGGTCCTGGTTGATCGTCATCAGCTTGGACGTGAACAGGAACATGAACAGGCCGACACCGCACCACGTGTCGATCAGGACAAGGGTCTGCATGACAGTCTTGGAGTTTCCCAGATTATCGATGGCAAGGGCCTTGAGCCCGATGGCCTTGAAGAAGGGAACGATAAAGCCGAGCGTAGGGCTCAGCGCGAGCTTGAACGTCACCCCGATCGTGACCAGAGAAAGGACGGTCGGCAGAAGATACACGCCCCGGATGAAGTTTGCCGCGGGAAATGATTGATCAAGGATCAAGGCGAGCATCAAGGCAACACCGAGCCTCAGCGTAAGGCTGCCGGCCGTGAAGATCACGTTGTGCAGCAGGGAAAGCCAGAAAACATGGTCTTTTGTGATCTCCGAGAAATTGCCGAAGCCGCTGAGCTTTATCTGCCGGAAGTCGAAGCCGTTCCAGTTCGTAAATGACAGCACGGTCGTCCCCACGAGAGGCACGATCTCGAAACAGACATAGAAGAACAAGCCGGGGAAAAGGAACAGGAAAGCGGCAAACCCGGCTGAAGAAAGGGCACCCTTGCTTCTCATAAACCTCGTTCTCATGCACACGCCAGCCGGCCCGCTGACTGTCAGGACCGGGGCGGCTGATTCCAGAGAGAGCGGCCAGCGTGTCGCCACGCTGACCGCTCTGCTGCTTTACGCGTGCTCTCTTACCGGTATTTCTCGTACCCGGCCTGGAGATTGGTCAGGAACTGATTGACGGTCAGATCGCCTGTCAACATGGCCACGGTCCCATTGTAGATGAGGTCTTCTCCGACCGCGGGGGGCGACTCGTTCTCGAGCCAGGGCACCGTTCCGCCCTTCACGTCCTTGTAGACAGCCGCAAAGATCTCATTCAGATAGCCCGGTGCGAACTTCTCCATCAGGCCCTTGTACAGGACTATGACGCCGGCCCGCCTGGCCCAGATCCCGTTTGCCTGGGGGCCGCTCAACCACTTGGTCACCTTGAGGGCCTCGGGGACGTGCTGCCCTCGAGAGGGAACCCCGAAAGTCGTCAGCAGCGCGCCGACGGAGTCTGTCTTGACCTTGGCATTCGAATAGCGCGGCACGGGGAAAAAGCCGAAATTGAACGGCGGCGGATTGTCCGCGGCGTCATTGATGAGCCAGGTCCCTGTTTCAAAGAACGGGGATTTCGACGCATAGAACGCCGATTGCGCGGTCCCGTAGTCGTCACTCGCGAAGCCCTCGCTGAAATACCCCTTCGTCTTGAGGCTCACGAACTCGCTCGCTGCCTGCACGAAATCCGGATCCGTCCATTTCACCCCATTGCGAAGCCACAGTGCGTCGTTCACCCGCTTGGCGCCCACGCGCTGTGCGAGGAAGATCTGCCACCACTGCATGGCAGGCCACCCATTCTTGGCGCCGAGAGAGATCGGCGCGATCCCCTTCTGCTTGAACTTCTCGCAGTCCGCGAGGAACTCTTCGAAGGTCTTCGGGACAGGCATCTTCATGGCGGCAAGCATGTCCTTGTTGTAGTAGATCTGAAACCCGCCATGCCACGAATACGGCAGCGCGTACACTTTCCCTTCGTAGCTGATGCCGCTTATGACATTGTCGCGGAAAAGGGTGTAGTTGTCCTTCACCTGGTTCCAGATGTCGGTTATGTCCTGAAGCTGACCTGCTTTTGCAAAGTCTCTTGTCTGCTGGTTGCCTTCATATTGCAGAAGGTCCGGCGGTTGATCCCCCGCGAGTCCGGTTCGGATGACGGTGAAGAATTCCTCGTTTCCGATGGGCCTCTGGGTGATCTGGATGTCAGGATTTGCCTTGTTCCAGGTGCTGATGAGCAGGTCCATACCATCTTTCTCACCGCCTGAGCCGAACTCGTGCCACCAGTTCAAGGTTACCTTGCCCTGCGAAAATCCCAAAACTGAGATAAGCAGGAGCGGAAGAACTAAAAGTCCGAGTCTTTGTCTCATCATCAGTGCCTCCTCTTGTCGCGACGATATCACACGTTTTCTTGAGATGTCAAGAAAAAACTTGAAAATTTGCACATCAAATGTGATATTGAATGGAAATAATTCTCTGAAAAATGTCAGAAAATTTCTTATACATTTTGATCATGCTTGACAAAATTGCGAAATTAAACAATGGTAGTGATGCCATGGCGCAAAAAACTATGCATGACGTAGCACGGCTGGCAGGTGTCTCTATCTCGACGGTTTCAAGGGTTCTCAGTCATGATGCCTCGGTAGAGAAGGAAAACCGCGCACGGGTCGAAAAGGCCATCCAGGATTCGGGTTACAAGATCAGGAAGCCAGCCAGGAGGAACGAAGAGGAGCGGAAGTTTGTCGCTCTCATCGTTCCTGATATTACCAACCCGTTCTACGCCACGATCGTGAAGGGCATTGAGCAGGTGGCCCGGCTCCACGATTACGGAGTCATTGTGTACGATTCCGAAGAGACTATTGAAATCGAGAATCAGAACCTTCTGGCAGTGGTGAGAGAAAGCATCCGGGGTCTGATCTATGTTTCGTGCGCCCTGCAGACGAGCCAGGTCGTGCAGGATCTGGTGGAAAGCAAGTTCCCAATCGTTTTTCTCGACAGAATAGCCGAGGGGGAGAACACGAACCTCGTCCTTACAGACAACGTGGAAGGCGCCTACCAGGCAGTCAAGTACCTGCTGAGGCTCGGGCATCGGCGCATTGTGTATATCGCGGGGACCAGGACAACAAGCACCGAGCGCGATAGGTTCAAAGGCTATTGCCAGGCTCTGGAGGAGGAAGGCATCGCCACGGACCCCGCGCTGATCGTGAACGGTGAATACAATCTCGACCAGGCATATGAGGGTCTCAAGGAGCTGATCAGGAACAAGGTCGAATTCACCGCGGTGTTTTCTTCGAATGACCTGATGGCTTTCGGCGTGAAGCAGGCCCTGGAAGAGAACAACCTGCGGGTCCCCGCGGATGTTTCAATAGTCGGCTACGATGACATCAATTTTGCCCATGCGATTTCTCTTACCGTCATCTCGCAGCCCATAGTGGAAATGGGACAAAGCGCCATGACCCTGCTGCTGAATCTTATCCAGAACCGCATCACCTCTCCGCAGAGAATCGTTCACCGCCCGTCCCTCATTATTCGAAACTCCTGCCAGAGGAGATAAACGCGAAAGCCCGCGTGGTGCGGGCTTTCTTCCTGTGGAACGGACGCTGCGGCTTCTCCGGCTGTTCATATGAAAGTCATTCTTTTTCCAGCTGTCCTGGGTCTTCTCGCGGACCAATCTCCCGGAAAGGAATCGGCGTGAAACCAAGCTGAAAAGCGGGAGAGCCTGATGCCAGCTCGAAATCCGAGTTCATAAGCGATCCGACTTCAGCCTTCGCCGGAACGAAATTACGACTGACCTTGATGACCGCATCGGTGAGCCCGTCACGGAAGTCGAGCCACCTGCCGCCAATGGAGACGTTGCTGGTGATTGAGTTTCCTTTCGGCAATCCAGGCTCATCATGCAGGATGGCCGCCAGCGCCGGGTATCTCTCGCTGTAGGGAGGCCTATCGAAACCCACTGCCTTCAATCGGTCAAAGAGAGTCGGATCAGATCCATCAATGTAGCCTTTCGCCCAATTCAGACCGCGCGCATCAACGTGGACGCCAGTCACACAGTCAATGAATAGGTTGTTCTGCACGGTGTTGTCTCGACCGCCTCCAACCAGGACCCCCACCCCTGCTCTTAAGAAGACATTCCCATATACGAATGTACCGCTTGTAAAATCATCCAGATAGACAGCCATGACGTCGCGATTGTTCGCTGTTCCCGGGGCAGAGCCAATCTCATGGAAGAAGTTGAAGCGCACGATGTTTCCTCTGTCTGTCCAGTCGCGTCCCATGTAGAAGGCTCCGGCGTCACTCGAGTCAAGGCAGGCGGCGTCGATATCGTTGTATTCGACCACGTTATCATTGCCGTTCAATATGACTGCGCTGTGTGGAAGATCGCGGATCGCGTTGTGTGAGACGTGAATGCCCACTCCATCGATTCGAATCGCCGGCCGGTAGCACCTCAGCCACTCATTCGATCGAGTGATCCGATTGTCGCTTATTTCATCATGGGATGGCGTGAGCATCCTCTTGTCACCCCCAACGACGATAATCCCGCCCTCCCCTGTTTCGCTGATGGTACAGCCGCGAACCGTCTGGTCCGAGCCGCCTGATACGAAGACACCAACGGCGCCCATGTTGCGAACACTGCAGTCGCGGACCTGGTTGTCGCTTCCGCCAGTGACCTCAATTCCGATGCCTCTGCCGTATTCCACATCAAAGCCGACAATCCGCACATGGGATACGTCATGCAGGGCGATGATCGGTTTCGTGAGAACGCTCACGAGTGTTGATGCCGCGTCGATTGGCCCGGGCGGCCAGAAGTAGACCCGACCCGTTGCCCGGTCGAGGTACCATTCCCCTGGCTCGTCAAGCTCTTCGAGCACGTTGAGAAACACGAAACGGCGGGAGGCCGCGTAGCCATATGGACTGTGGGGAGCATTTGTGAAGACAAGGTGGCGGGTGGTATCGATCCGATTTACCCGCTCATATGAATCCGCCCAGTCCCACTTCCAGTATCCATGAACCCAGATGTCATTCGAAAGTCTCCAATGCGCAGGTCCGTTTCCTTGATAGGTGAATTGCGCGCCCAGGCCGCGCGGCGGAACGGGCCCCGTGGACCCCCATTTCTCATTGGGCCATCGCGCAAGATTCATTGGTCTAGACTTGTAGAAGAGCTCAATCCCTGCCGGCTCCGTTGGCGAACTGGAACCGATTGTGCCGAAATCACTGATACCGAGGGCGGAAAGATCGGCTTGGAGAACGCTGCTCTGTGCCGATTCAGGCAACCGTTTCCGGACGGCAGAATCGGAGACGGGATGCCACGCACCGACAGGAACCCCTCCAATGAGTCGAGCCTTCGCGTTTTCCACGCAGCGGTACTCTATGGGCGAACCTGGCTCGCCGCTGTCTACCGAGTCAAGGGCGAATCCTGCGGACAGCGGATACAGCCCTGAGCGGATCCACACGGTGACACCGCCCATAGGATATCCGCCAGCCAGCTTGATTGAGCGAATCTCATCTCTTGCACGATTGAGCGTTTCAAAGGGCCCGTCTGCCCGGTCCGCCGCCGGACTTGCCATTCTCCCCGACCATTGGTCATTTCCTTCGGTTGAGACGTACAGATCAAGTGAAAAGCCTTGAAGAGGGACGTTGAGCAAAAAAGCAAAGCTCAGCGCAGCCAGGATTGGTCTTGCGTGGATCTTCATGCTCGATTTGGAGCCATCGCGGCCGATCATTTCCCTGCATAATGTAACCCATTTGCGGATTGTCGGCACTGCGTTTTTTGATCTCAAGAGAAGTGGCGGGTGCCAAGACCCGCCATTTCCAACAGAAGAAACAAGGTGAATCCTTTTCACATCGGCTGAACAACGGTGCGCTTTTTCTCAATCCTGGGAAGAAAGGCTGCAAACAATCCGAGGAGGGGCAGAAAAGCGCAGAGCTGGTACACATATTCGATGCTGGTGCGGTCGGCGAGTTTTCCGAGCGCTGCTGAGCCAAGGCCGCCCATACCGAATGCAAAGCCGAAAAACAGCCCGGAAATAAGCCCAACTTTGCCGGGAATGAGCTCTTGCGCATAAACCAGTATCGCTGAAAAAGCAGAGGACAGGATCACGCCAATGCAGACTGAGAGGAGCGTGGTGCCAAGCAGGCCTGCATGGGGAAGCAGCAACGTGAATGGCGCTGCTCCCAGGATCGAAATCCAGATGACGTATTTCCGTCCGAGTTTGTCTCCCACGGGACCGCCGATCAGTGTGCCGGCAGCAACGGCAAACTGGAACAGGAAGAGGTGGAGCTGGGCGCTTTGGATGGAAAGCCTGAACTTTGCGATGAGATAAAACGTGTAGTAACTGGTCATACTCGCCAGATAGAAGTACTTGGAGAAAATCAGGACGAGGAGTATGACTACGGAAAAGATCACCCGGCTGCCCGCAACGGGCGGGCTGAGGGCGGCCGCCGGCGCTGTCGAGCTCCTGCGGATCCGCGCGCGGTGCGCCTTGTACCAGCGGCCCACCTGCGCAAGCACGACCATTCCTGCCGCGGCAAGGAGAGTGAACCAGAGAATCCTCGATCTGCCCCGTTCTGCGATGACCAGGGCGGCGAGAAGAGCACCGAGAGAGGACCCGGCATTCCCTCCCACCTGAAAGAAGGATTGTGCAAATCCTCTTCTCGCACCCGCCGCCAGGTGCGCAATACGGGAAGATTCAGGGTGGAATATCGAGGAACCAACCCCCACCATCCCCACCGAAAGAAGGAGCATCCCGAAGGTGCCGGCGAAAGACAAAAAGACCAATCCGACCAGCGTGAACCCCATGCCCACCACGAGGGAGAATGGCTGCGGACGGCGGTCAGTGATCGCGCCCACTACGGGTTGAAGCAGGGACGCGGTGACCTGGAAGGTAAGTGTGACCAGGCCGATCTGGCCGAAGGTGAGCTGGAATGAGTCCTTGACGATGGGGTAGAGGGCGGGGATGAGAGCCTGCAGTGTGTCATTCAGAAGATGAGACACGCTGATGGCCACGAGGATCGGAAAGACCGTTCCCGGGACCGATGGATTCTGCGGATGCGGGGAAAGGTCTGCCGGGGTGGATTCTCTCATGGGTTGAGGTGTGTGAGACGCTTCGTTCTCAGCGTGCCTTGTCCTGCGCTGTAAAGTAGCCGTTCAACTTCTGCTTGTAGCTGATGGGCGGATCTGAGGAGAACTGGATGCTGAGCGCCACGATGTCCTTGCTCCCCTGCACTTCCTCTACGCGCACAATGCTGCCGTCAAGCACCACGTCGTCCTTCAGCTCGCACCGGGCCAGCTTGAGAAGGACCTTTTTCTCCTCCCGTGGATCCTGAACTCCGGTCACGAGGATCTTCGCCCCGCCGAAGGACAGATCGCGCACGAGGCATCGTCGGGGAGCCCCTTCGATATTCACGCAGCTCTCCTTGGAGTCCAGCCCGATCAGGCGCATGGTTTCGGGAGTGATTACGATCCGCTCGTCCCTGCGCCGGACCGAGTTCGAGTTGACTTCCAGCAGGGAGCCGATGATCCCGATCAGCGTGTCCGAGGGCCGCTGCGTGAACTCCAGCCCCACGAATTGCAGCTGCGGCTTCTGGGGATTGTACACCGACAGGCCTTCGACCCTGCAGGAAACGAAAAATGCCAGCGGCACAGGCTCACCGTGCGGACGAAATGCCAGGCGAAGGGAAACCATGCTGTTCGCGCGGAGGTGCGAGGCAATGGCCGCGTCTCCCAGGTTCGCAATGACCCGTGCCCTGCTCAGAGAGCAGGCATACAGCACGCATGGCACATGCTTCTCGGCCACCTTGAGATGGACGTCCGCAGGCATGATGCCGCTGGCTGCGATCACCTGTGCATTGAATGTCACTTCCGTGTCGCGAAACGTTTCGTACAGCCGGGTAAGGTGGTGGGCTGTCAGTTCTGGCATTACGGATGAAGATAATGGCTGATGGTCCCGGGGTCAATTTGTGATAGAAGCGCGCAGGACGATGGCGCGCAAAAGACAATCGGGCCCGCGCACGTTTCGGGCGCGCGCTTGGAGGGCTTTTCTGATCTGCAAATCGTTGATACCCTGACAGGCAAATGGCGGCAATCCTGACTGTGGCAATTGCAGGCGTGGTGGTGTACTTGTTTTTCTTCGTCTTTTTCCCGCTCGGGCGCGGCGCCATCTACGACCCGAGCAGCGAGAATGAAACCCGCATGATGGCTGATATGGCCGATGTGCGGCGGGGAGAAAAAGCTGCGGACCTCGGGTCAGGTGACGGCAGGGTGGTTATCGCGCTTGCTCTCAAAGGCGCGGAAGCCCACGGATACGAGATAAATCCCGTGCTGGTGTTCGTCTCGCGCAGCAACATCAGGAAGGCGGGGCTCGCCGGCCGCGCCTTCATCCATTGGGGGACTTTCTGGAGAAAGGACCTTTCCCGCTACACCCTCATCACCGTCTTCCAGGTGGGTTTTGTCATGGCACGGCTGGAAGCGAAGCTCAGCAGGGAGCTCGCACCCGGCGCCCGGGTAGTCTCTCACTATTGGCGGTTCCCGGGTTTGAGCCCGGAGCGGACGCAGGGGAATATCTACCGATACAGGATCGGCTGACTCACTTCCCGCCCTTCAACAACGCGGCCAGCCAGCCGATGGCAATGATGTTCCCGATCGCCGCGCCGAGGGTGGAAAGAAAGAACACGATGAGGATATGCGTCACCCTGTTCGTGTAGAACCCCTTGAAGGTAGTCAGGTCTTCGGAGAGGTTCTCCACGTCCCGCACCCGCGGCTTTCTCAGGAATGCCTCGGCCACGCCCGTGAAGAGCCCTATCTTGCCGAATGGATTCAGGGTACCGATCGGCGCGCCCACAAAGGCGATCACGATTGTCAGGGGATGAGCAAAGGCCAGGAGGGAACCCAGGGCGGCAAGCCCGCCATGGAGCAGGAGCCAGCGCCAGAACATCTGCAGGCTCATCTGCCATCCTGCCTTGATGAAGCCGAGCCCGAAGAGCACCACGATGATCGCGGGGATCAGCCAGGGAAGAACGCGGCCTGCCCATCCCCTGACGGGCAGTTGATCGAGAGGCGCGAGATCGACCGTTTCCCTCTTTTCGGCCAGCGCCGTTATGTGCGCCGCTATGCCGCTTATGTGCCCCGCGCCGACAACGGCAACCACCTTGTTTCCTTCCGCCTGGTAGATCCTGGCCGCAAGATAGATGTCCCGCTCGTCTATGAGCACGGCCTTGGCCGCCGGTAAGTAGTCGGCGAGCTCTTCCATCATGCTCTGCAGGACGTCTTTCTGCTTCAGTTTCTCTATGTCTTCAACGCTGAGCTTTTCATTGGCGAAAACCGATGCGAGCATGGCGGAGAGCATCTTCACTTTTCCCCAGAGCCCCGTGCGGCCCCACGCCCGCCGCAATGTCACCTGGATGTTGCGGTCACAGAGAGAATACGGAATCCCCAGCTCCTGGGAGACCTGGATCGCGGCAATCATTTCTTCGCCGGGCTTCACGCCGAGGTCCTTTCCCAGCCTGCGCTGGAAGGAGGCAAGAACGAGGTTTGCCATGAGGAGGAACCCTTTTCCCTCCCGAATCACCTTGCCGACATTCAGGTTCTGCCAGCTGTTCCCCTGGGTCATCGAGGCGTGCCGCCCTTCATCCAGCTCCACGCAGACCCGGTCAGGCTTTTCTTCGCTGATGACCCGTTGTACATCGTCGACACTTTCCCGCGAAACGTGTGCCGTGCCCAGAAGCACGATTTCCCTGCCTTCCAGAGCGAGCCTGGTCATTTCCTGTGCCATCTATCCACCTTTCCTGTCGTTTCGCGCGGATCGTACTGCTTAGCCCAATGACGACCTTTAATCAAGCCCGCGCCTCAATTTCGCAATGGAACGAGTCGATATTCTAATGTATTCTCAACGTCTCAGATGAGGGGGAGTGCAGCTCGTGAGCACGCAATGTCCCGAGTGCGGATTTGACCTCGAGCCAGGCAAGGCGTGCGGAGTCTGCGGTTACCAGCCGCGCGCGGCCGCGCCGGGCGCCAAGGTCTCCGCTCAAGGAGCCAGAATCTCTTCTGTACGTGCGGGCAGCCGCGGCTCGGTCGGGGTTCTGATCGCATCCGCTGCGGGCCTGCTGATCGTGCTCGCGGCATTCATCATTGTCGACATCGGCGGACGAACTGCGGATTCGGATCAGCCGGCCGCGCGTATCACGGTGGCGGTCCCTGCCCCGCCGCCGAAACCCGTACCAGCAGCCCCTGTTCAACCTGCCTCCGAGCCCGCTCCTGCGGCGGCGGTGCCTGTTCGCGCTCCCGCTCCCGCCCCCGTCCCCGCTCCTGCCCGTGCCCCTGTCCACACTGCCAAGGCAGTGCCGGTCGCGGCGCAGGTAAAGGCCAAGCCGCAGCCCGCGCCTCAGATTTCGCCGGAAACAGGCCCGATCATGCTCGGCGAGCCGGGACCCATTTTTGACATCACCTCCCGGAAGGAAAACCCGCCTCTGACGGACCAGGCCGCGTACGTCTCCTGGATGCTGAGCCACACGGACGAGAAAGAAAAGTACCTCCTGGCAAAGTGGGAAAGAGCGCAGGTGCTTCTGCGAACAAGAAACATCACCCACGAGCGCATACTCGAGGCGTTCCTCCGGGCCCCGCGCGAGTACTTTGCCCGTGATGCGCGGCGCGCTTATGAAAACGCGGCGCTTCCCATAGGATACGGCCAGACCATTTCCGGTCCTCACATGGTGGCCCGCATGACGGACTACCTCGATCCGCAGCCGGATCAGAAAGTTCTGGAGATCGGCACGGGCTCCGGGTACCAGTCCTCTGTCTTGTCGGAGCTGACCAACCACGTCTACACCATAGAGATCGTGAGCGCGCTGGCCAATGAGACGAATGGCATCTACGAAAAATACAAGGCAAGGTTTCCCGAGTACGGCAATATCCAGAGAAAGATCGACGACGGATACAATGGGTGGCCCGAGCACGCGCCGTTCGACCGGATCATCGTCACCTGCGGGATAGACCACGTCCCGCCGGAGCTTCTGCGGGAGCTGGCGCCGGAAGGCATCATGGTCATTCCTGTCGGTCCTCCTTCAGGCCAGACCATCCTTCGCATCACAAAACACGTAAACGGAGACGGTTCCGTGGAC
>CAYTGX010000050.1:1035-34837 GCA_964437385.1 uncultured Spirochaetaceae bacterium | reverse complement strand
GGCCATCCTGGAAGAGGCACCGCGTTCGGCCACCACCATCGCCCTGGACGAAGTGAAGGCGCTGGAGTTCAACCGGGAGAACTTCGAGGTGCTCATGATGGGCAACCCGCAGATCGCCATGAAGCTCCTGAAGCTGTTCGTCAAGAGGATCTACGACCAGAAACGGAGATTCCTCATCCTCACCCTGGACGACGTGGAAGCCAAGGTCGCGGACGTGTTCCTCATGCTCGCTGAAAACCAGCCTGCGGATCCCAACGCGGGTGATTCAAGAGATTTCAAGACCACGGTGGACGACATGTCCCACTGGGCCGGAATCCCGCCCGGGCAGTGCCGCGAAGTGCTGAACCACTTCGTTGCCCAGCGCCGCATCGAGCTGCATCCGGATCGGATTGCAGTGAAAAATATCAACGATTTCGCCCGGTTCGTGAACTCCAGGCGGAAACAGCAGGAAAAATAAAAAGCGCGCCGCGGTACCTTGCTCAAATGTCACGGTGTATCGCGGCCGTGGTACACCATGGCATTTGTGACCGTGGTACACCGCGCAGTTTCGCGGATTCTGGCGCCACCCGGCGCGCTCTTTGTTTCCGCACAACCGTTCGTCAGATTCCCAGGTAGGCGGTTCTCACCTGCGAATTGTCCGCGATCTCTTTTGCCGGCCCTGCCAGCACGATGCGTCCTGTTTCCAGCACGTAGGCGCGGTGGGCAATGGACAGTGCCATTTGCGCGTTCTGTTCCACCAGGAGTATGCTGGTCCCCTGCTTGTTGATTTCCACGATAATGCGGAAGATCTCTTCCACGAGAATGGGAGAAAGACCCATGGACGGCTCATCCAGTAGAATGAGCGTGGGCTTGCTCATCAAACCCCGCCCCGTGGCCAGCATCTGCTGCTCACCACCGGAGAGCGTGCCTCCGTATTGGCCGGCCCTCTCCTTGAGACGGGGGAAGCTCTGGTAGACGCGCGCGAGGGACTCCTGGATCTCGCCCTGATCGTTCCGTGTGTAGGCTCCCATCATCAGGTTTTCCTTCACGGAGAGGGGGGCGAATATCTTTCTGCCTTCGGGAACGTGGCTGATGCCGAGCTCGACGATTTTCTCCGCGGGCAGCGTTGCCAGGTCATGGCCCTTGAATACAATGGAGCCCGTGCGGGAGCGCAGGAGCCCGGAAAGGGTGCGCAGGGTCGTGGACTTTCCCGCGCCATTGGCCCCGATCAGAGTGACGAT
Organism: uncultured Spirochaetaceae bacterium; assembly: GCA_964437385.1. Classification (GTDB taxonomy): domain Bacteria; phylum Spirochaetota; class Spirochaetia; order SZUA-6; family Fen-1364; genus Fen-1364. The sequence goes on along the minus strand of CAYTGX010000050.1, from coordinate 33,617 downwards.
TTCACCTTCGTTGACGTTGAAGGAGATGCCTTGCAGCGCGTGGATGGCGCCGTAATAGACGTTGAGGTTATCAACCTGCAGCACTGCTCGCCGCTCCTTTGCCGAGGTATGCCTCGACGACCGTCTGATTGCCCTGGATTTCTTTCGGCGTCCCGCGGGCAATGACCTCGCCAAAATCCATCACGGTGATCCATTCGCAGATGCTCATGACCACGCGCATCTGGTGCTCGATGAGCAGGATCGTGAGCTTGAATCTGTCCCGGATAAAATGGATCAGGTCCATCAGCTCCATGATTTCGCGCGGATTCATTCCCGCGGCGGGTTCGTCAAGGAAGAGGAGACGCGGCTTGCATGCCAGCGCACGAGCGATCTCCACGCGTCTTTGCTCCCCGTACGGGAGATTCTTCGCGGTTTCCCCGGCAATCCCTTCCAGCTTGAAAATCGAAAGGAAGTCCAGGGCCTGCTCGGTGAGCTCTTTCTCCTTGCTGGCGAAGGTCTTCGTGCGCAGGAGGCTGTCCGAAAGCCCGTACCCGGCGTGGGGATGGTACGCAATGCGTACGTTGTCCAGAACCGTGAGATTGGAGAACAGCCTGATGTTCTGGAACGTCCGGGCAATGCCGAGCCGGGTGATCTCGTACGGCGCCAGGCCGTCGATTCTCTCTTCAGCGAACGTGATGTCCCCGGAGGACAGCTGTACAAGACTGGTGACGAGATTGAAAACGGTGGTCTTGCCCGCTCCGTTGGGCCCGATCAGGCCCCACAGGACGCCCTGGGGCATGGCAAGATTGAAGTTCTTGACCGCGCACAAGCCGCCGAAGAACTTGGTCAGGTCATGGATGTCGAGCAGTGGACGCGTTGTGACGTCTGGCATATCAGGCCCGCTCCTTCTGGTCCACGGCGGCCGGTCCTCCGTTACTCTTCAGGCGGCGGATGATTGCGTCCGGCTTGAGAAATCCCCACTCGATGGAGCCGAGCAGCCCCTGGGGCCTGATCAGCATGAGAAGCAGCAGCGTGATGGGATACAGGACGAACCGCCACGTCGGCGCATCCGTGCCGAGCTGACTCAGGAGGACGCGCAGGAATCCCTCAAGGAAAAAGATCCATACGAAGGACGCGGCAATCGATCCTGTCATGCTTCCCAAACCGCCGAAAACCACGATGATGAGCGGGTTGAATCCGGCGATGAAACTGAAGGTAGCCGGGCTGAGGAATCCTATGTAGTGGGCGTACACGCCGCCGCCGATTCCCGCTACGAAGCTCCCTACGACGAACACGAGCAGCTTGGACCCCGCAATGTCGATTCCCATGGCCTTTGCCGCTGTCTCGTCCTCCCGCACCGACATTGCGGCGCGGCCCGTGCTCGAGCGCACGAAGTTGCGCACAATGACGATCACCAGGAGGAGGAAAATAAAGGCGGCGATCCACGATGTCTCCTTCGGGATCCCGATCATTCCGCGTCCGCCCTTCATCTCCGGGAAGGGCAGGATCGTGTCGGAGTTCACCATGAGGGTCTGCACCACGATGGCGAACCCCAGGGTTGCGATTCCGAAGTAGTCGCTTCCCAGGGTAAGCACGGGCAACCCGAACATGAAGCTCACCTCGGCCGCGAAGGCGCCCGCGACCAAAACCGAGAGGAAGAACACTATCTGACTGGCCGCAGCCGAGCGCAGGAAGCCAGGGGCTGCCGAAGTGCCGAACAAGGGGACAATGGCGGGAGAAAGCGCCCTGCCGAGAACTACTGCGACGAGTCCCGCCGCAACCAATGCCACCAGGTAGAACGTGAATGCGGACAGCACGGGAATGCCGCGCTTGAGCCGCAGAAGCCGGCCGACACCCACGAGAGCGACAGCGGCGAGCACCACGCCGAGGCCCACGACAAGGAGCCCGCTCGGATCGCCGTTGGACCATCGGTAGGTGATGTCTGCGGCGCAATAGGCCCCGATCCCGTAGAAGCCCCACTGTGCGAGACTGAACTGGCCGTTGAATCCGTAAATGAGGTTCAGGCCAAGAGCCACCATGGCCATGCTGACGGCCTGGAAAAGCAGTCCCTGGTCGAATGCCGAGAAGAGCGCGAAATCCCCGAACTGGATGAGGAATGCCGCCTGGATGACCGCGAACGCCAGAATCACGGTCAATGCCTTCTGCCAGAGAAGCTTGTGCTTCAGTCCCCACATCAGGCCGTAGATCCAGGCGATCAGGGCGGCCATCTTCAGGATCGTCGAAAACAGGTAACCCAGTTGCATGACCGCCCCCTACGCCTTCTCACCGGCAGGCTCGCCGAAGATGCCCGTGGGTTTTACCAGCAGCACAATGATGAGGATGGTAAATGCGACGGCGTCACGCATCGGGGTGGAGATGTAGCTCATTGTCAGCGATTCCGCCTGTCCCATGATCAGCGCGCCGACAAAAGCGCCGGGGAGGCTTCCGATCCCTCCAAGGACCGCGGCGACGAATGCTTTCAGGCCGGGAAGGATGCCGAGCTGCGTCCAGATGGACGCATAGGCGATGGCATACAGAACGCCGCCCAGACCGGCAAATCCCGAGCCGATTGCGAACGTGAACGAGATGACGCGGTCCACGTTGATGCCCATGAGCCGGGCGGTGGGCTTGTCGAAGGAGGTTGCCCGCATGGCAATTCCGATTTTTGTCCTGCGGACGAGGAACTGGAGGAATAGCTGCACGAGCACCGAGGCAACGAGGATGATCAGGAAAATATTGGAGAACGAGATGGTGTTGTCGGGAGACGCCTGGCCGGAGACGATGGGATGAATGCCCGATTGGATGTACCATGCCGTGGTGTCAAAGGGGCTTTTGTAGGGAATGAATCGGGGAGAAAAGACGAACTGCAGCGCGCCGAAGAATTCCAGGAAAAATGAAACGCCTATTGCCGCGATCAGGGCGGCGATTCTGGGAGCGTCCCGCAGAGGCTTGTAGGCTACCCGTTCAATGGTGACCGCCAGCAGGATGCAGACGAGCATTGAGAGAAGAATGACCGTGAGAGATCCAATGACGAGGGAAAGGCCGGCCGGAAAGCCGGGCATCAGCATCTGGGGCCACTTGTGCAGGTTGAACTGGCTCACCGCGAAGAAGCTGGTGAACGCGCCCACCATGAATATGTCACCGTGGGCGAAGTTGATCAGCTTGACGATCCCGTAGACCATCGTGTAGCCAAGGGCGATGAGGGCGTAGACGAACCCGAGCTTCAGTCCGTCCAGGATGTTCTGGAGAAACACGATCGGGTTCTTGAACAGGTTGCTGACGAGGATATACGCCGCCAGGACCGCCAGGATAATCAGGAACCCGTTGCCTACCCATGCGAGAGGGTATCGATTCTTGCGCGGCATGACGACCGCCGCCGCAGGGAGATTGCTCTTATCGGGCATGTGCTCTCCGGTCTTGCATTTCGATTTAAAGAGAGAGGGCAACCAGCAGGCTGCCCTCTCATCACGTGTGCGTCAGTAAAGGTTAGGGAGCGACGAACGAGTCGAAAACGACCTTTCCGCCCTTGACGTGCAGAATGACCGCGCCCTTCACAGGGTTGTGCTGGGCGTCGTAGGTGATCTTGCCGGAAACCGCATTGTAGGAAATGCCTTCGAGGGCGGCCTTCACCTTATCGGTGTTGTCCGCGCCCGCGTTCTTTATTCCCGTCAGGAGCAGGTTCGTGGCGTCATACGCAAGAGCCGCCAGGGCGTCAGGAACGATGGCCTTGCCTGAGGCGTCCTTGTACTTGGCGCCGTAGGCCGCGAGGAAATTCTGAACCTCTGGCCGCTGGTCATCAGCCGAATAGTGGTTCGTGTAGTAACCGCCGTCAGCCGCCTTGGTGTCGAGGTCCGCAGAATCCCATCCATCACCGCCCATGAACGGGGCGACGATTCCCTTTTCCTTGGCCTGCTTGGTGGCAAGGTTGACCACGTTGTAGTAGTCAGGCAGGTACACGATGTCGGGCTTGGCGTTCTTCACCTTCGCGAGGATGGCGGAGAAGTCCGTGTCGGTTCCCGTGTAGTTTTCCTTGCCCACGATCGTGCCGCCGAGCTTGGTGAAGGAGGCTTCGAATGCTTCTGCAAGGCCCTTCACGTAGTCATTGCTCTGGTCCGACATGACGAATGCCTTCTTGGCCTTCAGGTTGTTGAATGCGAATGTCGCACCCACCTGGCCCTGGAAGGGGTCGATGAAGCAGGCCCTGAAAATGTAGGCCTTCGTGCCGCCGTTCTTGTCCAGAGTCACCGTGGTGTTCGTGGAGGTCGGGCTGATCTGGATCACCTTCGCGGCGTTGGCAATCTCGGAAATGGGGATGGATGCCTTGGAGCACACCTCGCCGATGATGTAGTGGACCTTGTCCTGGTTGATGACCTTGTTGGCCGCATTGACCGCGGGGTCAGGTGTGCACTGGCTGTCCTCGACGATCGTCGTGATCTTTATACCGAGGACGCCGCCCTTGGCGTTCCATTCATCTATGGCAAGCAGCGCGCCGTCGCGCGTTGAAACGCCGAACGTCGGCACCGGACCTGACAGGGGCGCCAGGACGGCGACCTTCAGTACCTTGGGCGCCTGCTGGCAGCCGATGACAGCGATCATCAGCACCAGCACAATGGCAGTAAGTGACAGAAAACGCTTCATTCTAACCTCCTTAATTAAGTTGTTCTGAGAGCGTTCGTTCATCAGAAACGTTGCAAAACTATACACCCCGCCGATAAATTGTCAATACATGCCCGTTGCCACTCGGGCAATTCTCCTACGCGGACAGCAGCTTTCTGCGCACGTCCGGCAGATCACAGTACCAGATCTCGAACGCAGAGAGGATCATCGCGGCAATGGCGACCAGAAAGTACACAGCGTTGAAATTCTGAACACCTTCGTTGTTCTTGGTTGCGTGAGGCAGCAGCATCATCAGCCTGCTGATGATATTGATTCCCTGCGCAAAGGAGACCAGGTACCACGGCCACAGCGCCTGTGATTTGCGTATCAGGAGCTGCACGAGTGAAATAAGGACCAGGACGGTCAGAAGGACCGGCAGCCACCACTCCTGCGACTTGACCGAATACGACGAGAGGGGAAATACGAGCAACGGGACGACCTGGAAACACATGACGATAGGGATGACGCCCCGCGCGCTGAGGATCTTTCGCAGCATGCCGTACACTAACATAGGGGGGCTTTCAGTGTCGAGAAGTTTTTTTGAGCACTCACGGCCGCTGCGAACTACAGCCGCCCTGTCGGCATCCATGCCTCGGGCGGCTTCGAGGCTCTCGCTGTACGGGCGTACCCGTTCGGGGAGTACCCCGTCCGCTTCGCGGCCACCCTCTCGGCGCGCTGCGCGCGCCTGCCGGGCAAGGGCTGCCGCCCTTCGCACGCCTTCGGCGTGCGACGCATCCAATTCCGCGGAATACCGCGGAAGGTCTACAGCCAAGACTGGGACTCGAACCCAGGACCTGCGCATTACGAATGCGCTGCTCTACCAGCTGAGCTATCTTGGCGTGGCGGTGAGAATACATAAAAGCGCGTGAAATGGCAACCCTTCCGCTCAACTCCGCAGGTACCGCGGAAGGGCGGAGTTACCCTTCCGCTCAACTCCGCGGGTACCGCGGAAGGGCGATGTTGATCCGTGATCAAGGAAGGGAGATCCCTTCCGATAATGAAAGAAGCAGCGCATCGGCAAAACGGAGGCACCCGTGGTTCGAGGGCTATTTACCGCCGCAAGCGGAATGAACGTTCAGCAGAACCGCCTGGACGAGATCGCCAACAACCTGGCGAATGTCGACCTCAACGGTTACAAGAAGGACACCGCCATTCAGAAGGCGTTTCCCGAGATGCTCATGCGGCGCATGAACGACGACGGGATGCACAAATTCCCAATGGGCTCGGTGGACTCGGCGCCGATCGTGGGAACCCTGGGAACAGGGGTCGAGACGAACGAGGTGTATACCAACTTCACCCAGGGCCCTCTGAAGCAGACGGAGAATGACTTCGACCTTGCCATCGAGGGAAGCGGATTCATGACCGTGCAGACCCCCCAGGGGGAACGCCTCACCCGCAACGGGGCGTTCCTGGTCAACAGCGACGGCTACCTGGTCACAAAAACCGGCGATTTCGTTCTCGGGGAAAACGGCCCCATCAAGCTGAAGAAAAACAACTTCGTGATCGACCAGGACGGAACCGTGTGGCAGAACTCGACATTCGCCACGGATGACAGGCGCCTGGTGAGCCAGGCGGAAAACCAGTGGGAGAACATCGAGAAGGTGGACAGGCTGAAGATCGTGGACGTGACGCGCAGGCGCTACCTCGAAAAGCAGGGCAACTCCTACTGGCGCGCTACGGACGAGTCCGGCCCTGCGCAGATCATCGGCCCTGATTCCCGCCCCAAGGTGCGGCAGGGCTTTCTTGAAGGGGCGAACGTGAACGCGGTCCAGGAAATGGTCGAAATGATCGAAGTGAACCGTGCCTATGACGCGAATCAGAAGACGATTCAGACCGAGGATGCACTGATCGGAAAGCTGTGGAATGAGGTGGTGAAAGTATGATGAGGTCATTGTGGACGGCCGCGTCGGGAATGACGGGGCAGCAATTCAACATCGACACGATCTCCAATAACCTGGCGAACGTGAATACGACCGGTTTCAAGCAGATGCGGGCGGACTTCGAAGACCTGCTCTATCAGACGGACAGACTCGCCGGTACACCCGCCACGGAAGCCACCGTCGTTCCCACCGGTGTGCAGGTTGGCCACGGCGTGAAGCCGGCAGCCACCCAGAAGATATTCACGCAGGGTGCGCTCCAGTCCACGGGCAACCCCGCGGACATGGCCATCGAGGGCGAAGGGTTTTTCCGGGTGACGCAGTTCGACGGGACGTATGGCTATACCCGAGACGGGTCGTTCAAAATAGACTCGAACGGCCAGCTGGTAACGTCGGACGGCTACAAGCTTTCCCCTGAGGTGATTCTGCCTGAAGGATTCGTCAACGAAAGCCTGACGATCTCGCAGGACGGACGGATCACGGTCAAGGTTGCCGGAAGCGATGATCCGATCGAAGTCGGGCAGCTCGAGATCTACCGGTTCGTCAACCCGGCGGGTCTCGAATCCATCGGTGAGAACCTGATGAAGACCACGAATGCATCCGGTGACGCAATCCCCGGCCGCCCCGGTTTCGACGGCATGGGAAAGGTGCAGCAGAAGTTCCTGGAAATGTCCAACGTGTCCGTTGTCAAGGAAATGGTGAACATGATCGTGGCGCAAAGGGCCTACGAGCTGAACTCCAGGGCGATCCAGACCTCTGATTCGATGCTCGCCACGGCCACGTCGCTCAAGAGGTAGGGACGCGCGATGAGGCGTGCCCGGCGCCGGCTTGAGCATCGCGGTGCGGGAGTGCGCGAGTACGCGCTCGGCCCGAAGGCCGTACCCGTTCGGCGAGTACGCCGTACACCGCGGATTTTCTCCCTGCTGCTCCTCGGGCTCGCGCTTCTCATTTCGGGAGCCGCCGAGGCGCAGGGAATCACTCTCTACGTCAATCGCATTGTGACTGCGGACACCGGTGACATCGCCCTCGGGGACCTGGTGCGGGCCGCGGGGGATGTCCCCGCAGCAGCGCGGGAGACGCTCGCGCGGAGCATCGCCGTTGTCGGAGACAAGGTTCTGCTCATCGCGGCCTCCTCTTATCGCGAGCAGCTCGAGTCAGCGTTCGGCAGGGATTCGATCATCGTCGGCTCACGCACACTCGTGGTTCCCCGCGGCGTGCTCCCCGAGGAAGAGACGTATCTGCTCACGCGGCTCGCGGACTACCTGTCCGCGCAGGGCCTGACAGGGTCCGCGTGCACCGCGCTCACCCTGACGCACTACCAGCTCAAGGGGAGCTTCCCGACGGATGGGAACCCGCTTTTCCAGGCCGCAAAGGGGTCAAACGGTTCCGTCGAGGTTTCCTATTCCCTGACAGGGTCTGGGGGCGGCTCGGTTTCGGGCAGGGCGTCGTTCTCGGCGCCGGCCGGAGATTCAGGTTCGACGGACGGCGTACGGTCCGGTGCGCCGGTAAAGGTGATCTTTCACAAGGGTCCGATCACAATCGAGATGCCGGGGAAGGCCACCGCCACGGCAGCCGTGGGCGGAAGAGTAGGGGTGTATGTTGCGGATAGCCAGAGGAACTTCATCGGCAGGGTTGTCGATGCGAAGGCGGTGGAAGTTGAGCTCCCGTAAAACCATGGCCTTCCTGTTCCTGGTGGCATCCGGTGTTGCCGCGATGGCTGCGCCTGCCGTTCGAATCAAGGATATCGCCAGCCTGCGGGGTGTGAGAGGAAACCAGATCCTCGGACTCGGACTGGTGACCGGTCTTAACGGCAAGGGGGATTCCTCCACATCGTCCCTCCTGCGTTCCTCCCTTTCTTCTCTCGTGGCGAGCTTCGGCGTCTCCGTGGCTCCCCAGGACATCCGGAGCAAGAATGCGGCCGTAGTCATGGTCAATGCGGAGCTACCCCCATTTTCGCGGGCAGGGGATCGAATCGACGTCACGGTCTCCAGCATTGGTGACGCAAGGGATCTGGACGGCGGCATCCTCCTGCAATCGAATCTCCAGGCCGCCAATGGGCAGATCTACGCGGTGGCGCAGGGACGCGTGATGACTACGCAGGAACAGAACGGGGCAAAGACCGTCGGTGCCATTTCCGCGGGCGCCATAGTGGAAAAGGAGGTGGTGTCGCAGTACCTGGACAACAATGTCGTCTCCATCCTCCTGCGCAACCCGGATTTCGTCACGGCCAGCGCGGTGCAGAAAGCAATCGAGGCTGCTTTCTCAGGCATCAAGGTCACCAGCCGCGACGCGTCGCTCATCGAGGTGCAGCTCCCCCAGGCGAACATCGCGAACCCTGTAGGGTTTCTTGCGCAGCTCGAAGCCCTCACCGTCACCCCGGATTCGGACGGCAGGGTTGTTATCAACGCTTCCGGGGGCGTCATCGTCATGGGAGAAAAAGTCCGGATCGGAAAAGTGGCTGTCTCCTACCGCACGGCGAATGTGACGGTGGGAGGGGCATCGCAGGGCGCGTCCGGCACCCCGGATGTGTTCGTGATCGGAGATACGACGACGGTTGACGACTTTGTTGCGGCCCTCAAAGCCGTCGGTTTGAAAGCCGACGTCGTTATTGGCGTGCTCCAAGCCGTGGAAAAGGCGGGAGCCTTGTTCGGCAGTCTCATTGTCATGTGAAAGGGCAGAACATGCAGGTTACAAACTTGAACAATATGCATGCGTACCCGATGAACAGCTCCCAGCCGAAGAAACAAGCGATAGACAAGAACAGCGAGCTGTACAAGGCGTGCCAGGATTTCGAGGCGCTTTTCATCAAACAGATGCTTGACGTTATGAGAAAAACCGTCCACAAAGGAGATGATCTGCTCAACGCGGGGATGGGTCAGGACATATTCGAGGGAATGTTGTACGACGAATATGCAAAGAAGATGTCCGAAACCGCCCAGTTTGGTTTATCTGATATGATATACCGGCAGATATCATCAAAATAATACTTGAAGATTGTATCAAAAAAAGTACAATTGTATTGGATGCGCTTTCACTTGGAAGGGAAACTGAGTATCTATTTGCGGGATAAAGAAATACGTTGATTGCAGTGCATCTCCCTAGTGGCATGGATCTTGCTGTTGTTCTTTCCAGGAGTATTTGATGACCAGGAAGAGGGAGATATCGACTTCTTTCGAAGATAATCTCAAAGCCTACTTCAGCCAGATAAAAAAGGCCAAACTCCTGACCTTCGAAGAAGAGTTGGAGCTTTCACGTCGGATACAGGCAGGGGACGAGCAGGCGCGAACTCTCCTGATAGAGTCCAATCTCCGGCTGGTGGTGAGAATCGCCAAGAGCTACCTCACGCCGGAGGTGTCCATCCTCGATCTGATTCAGGAAGGCAATCTCGGCCTCATGAAGGCGGCATCAAAATACGATTTCAAGAAGCAGGTGCGTTTCAGCACATATGCTTCCTGGTGGATAAAACAGTCGATTGTGCGTTCGCTGTCCAACAAGAAGAGATTGATCAGGCTTCCCCACCGCCAGGAGGAGAAGCTCCGCAAGATCAACAAGGTGTACAACAACCTGTCCCAGGTGCTCATGCGCGAGCCCACCCTCCTGGAGATTGCGGAGGAGATCGGTCTGCAGGAGGACGAGGTGGCATCCATCATCAACTCCTCGATCAGCGTCGCCTCCCTGGATTCCACGCTTTCAGGGGATTCCGGCAGCCTCCATGACATTGTCGAAGACCAGTCCTTCAATCCCGAGCTCGAGCTCATGCGGAAGACATTGAGGGAGGATACACTCCGATTTCTCGACGGCCTGCAGGAGAAGGAACGTCAGATATTGCTCTACCGATTCTCCTTTGCCAGCGGCAAGCGCTACACGCTGAAGAAGATCGGAGACGAGCTCGGGATCTCCCCGGAGACAGTGCGGCAGATCGAAATCCGCGCGCTCAAGAAACTCAGGGGCTTCTCCGATGAGCTGAAGGAGTACGTCTACAGCTGAGCTCCGGAGTTGATCATGCGCTCCCGCCCCCTTCCCAAGGCTCGGTTCGCCGCCATCATCCTCATCCTCTTTGTCGCCGGCATTGTCGCCTTCCTGGCGGCATGTCCTCCTGATTCAGGCAGGGGAGCCGGTCCGGCGACGACGCACGGGCCGTCCGTTCCTGTTTCTCCCCCGCCTCAAGCCGTACGGACGGGCCCTCCGGTGCATCCTCGCCCTGAGAAGCAGGGGATGCTGGCGGTCATCATCGATGATGCCGGGTACAATCTCGGGGAACTGCAGGCCTTCCTCGACCTTCCGGGCCCATTGACTATCGCGGTGCTTCCCAATCTCCCGCACAGCCTGGAGGCGGCGCGCCGCGTCGTTGCGGCGGGCAAGGACCTGATCCTCCACTGTCCGATGGAAGCCACCGGGGGCGAGGACCCGGGACCCGGGGCGCTGCGCACTGATCAGAGCCCCGCCGAGGTCGAGTCCCGGCTAGCCGCGGCATTTGCGTCTGTTCCGGGCGCCCGGGGCATGAACAATCACATGGGTTCCCGGGCAACTGCCGATGAAGCCTTGATGCGCACGGTCCTGGGCTTTCTGAAGCGGGAGGGGAAGTTCTTCATAGACAGCAGGACCACCGCGGACACGGTGGGCGCCCGCGTGGCCGGCGAGCTCGGGGTGCCTTTTCTTCAACGCGATATTTTCGTCGACGAGGGCACGTCGGATGTGGACATCGCCGCCGCGTTCGTCAAGGGCATCGCGGAGGCCCGGACGCGCGGCCAGGCGGTTCTGATCGGGCATGTACAGAACAGAGGGGTCGCCGATATACTGCGCGCCGAGGAGAGAAACCTCTCCGCCGGGGGTGTCCGTCTGGCCCGGCTGACGGACGTTCTTGGTGAACCGGAAAGGAAAACTGGCCAGTGAAGATTCTCGGAATCGAAAGCTCCTGCGACGAATGCGCCGCGTCGGTTGTCGAAGACGGACGGCGTATCCTCAGCAATATTGTTCTCAGTCAGGTGGATTTTCACAAGCCCTGGTACGGCGTGGTTCCGGAGATCGCCTCCCGGAAGCATATCGAGTGGATACGCCCCGTTGTGCAGGATGCCCTCGCGGAGGCCGGCGTGGGCGCGGACGAGCTCGACGCCATCGCTGTGACGTTTCGGCCCGGCCTCATCGGGTCCCTCCTGGTCGGGCTTTCATTTGCGAAGGGTCTTGCCTGGGCGCTGGGAAAGCCGCTGGTCGGGGTGGATCACATCCTCGCGCACTTGTATGCGCCTCATCTCGAGCAGGACATTTCCTACCCCTACCTCGGAGTGCTTGTGTCGGGGGGCCATACGATCATTGCGCGGGTGGAGCGCAGCGACTCCATCGAGGTTCTCGGCACGACAATAGACGACGCCTGCGGCGAGGCTTTCGACAAGGTGGCCAAGTTTTACGAGATCGGCTTCCCCGGCGGTGTGGCAATCGACAAGCTTGCGCGCACCGGAGACGCCCGCGCGTTCCAGTTCCCGAAGCCCTCTTTGCACAAAGGGGATGCACGGTACGACGTTTCGTATTCCGGTCTGAAGACCGCGGTCATACATCAAAGCGCCCAGTTCTGGAACGGAAAATCAGAAAAGAGCCTGCCCAATATCGCTGCCTCATTTCAGAAAGCGGCCATCGACATCCTGGTGGACCGGGCCCTGGCTGCTGCAAGGGACACCGGCCTGCACCGTATAGTGGCAGGTGGCGGAGTGGCGGCGAACAGTTACCTGCGGGAACGGATGTCCGCAGAGAAGGGCCTCGAGGTGATTTTCCCTTCGTTGAAGCTCTGCACGGACAACGCCGCAATGGTGGCCGGTATCGGCTACCACGCCTTTGTTGCGGGTAGGTTCTCGAGTTTCTCCCTCAACGCCGAGGCGCGCGTGCCGATGTTCAAGCGGGCGTATCCGTAGCCCTTCCGCGGTACACCGCGGAGTTGGGCTCCCGGCGCGCAAACGCGCCTGCCGCCCTACGGATGGCGAGGGGCGCGGAGTACATGGATGAACGGGAGGCGCCCGATAGCCCTTCCGCGGTACACCGCGGAGCTCGGCGCCCAGTCCAGGGACGGCGTTCGCGCAGAACGCGTACTCGCGTATGGCGAGGGCGAGCGCCCATCCGTGGACCGCGTTCGCGCCCCGCGGCCTAGCGGGGCAGCCGGATCACCTGTCCGGGAGAAATCAGGTTCGGATCAGCGATCCCGTTGGTCGCAGCGAGGCCGCGGTAGTTGTGCGCGTCCCCGGTGAATCGAGCGGCAATATCCCACAGCGTGTCACCCTCTTTTACGACATACAATGTTTCCGCGGAATGTGAAGAATCCGTGCCCTTCGTGGTCTCCGGTTCCGCAGCAACAGGCGCCGGCGCAGAGGACGCGGACGGCGCTGGTGAGCCCGGCATTGCCGTCCTGGACCGGAAAACTCCAAATCGGAGTCCTGCCATGACGCAGGCCGCCAGGAGGATCGCGACGGCCGCTGCAAACAGTACGCGCCTTCCGGTTCGACCATGGTCGGGCACGGACTTCTTTAGCCGGGCAGGCTTGTCCGCGGGCGCGGACGTTGCCAGAGCCGATAGTACGGCTTGGTGAACCGGCTCCAGAATATCCTCATCTCCGATAGACGGTGCGGATTCGGAGGACAAGGCCGACTCGGGAGACGGGGCTGACTTGAACCGCGGAGCTGATTCTGAAGCCGGGGCTGATTCCGACGGGATGTTCTGTTCGATTTCAGGAACTGGCGGTGCGACTGGAGGTTCAGCTGGATGCATCTCCGTGGGACTCGGCTCCAGAGAACTCAACACCATTTCAGCCGGGAGCGTGGGTTCGGAAGACGCCAAAGGCGGCGGCAATTCGGGCACAGGTTCCGTAGGAGGCTCGATCGATGCCTCCCTGGAAACGCCGGGCTCCCCCGCGGCTGCCGGGGAGAGAAACGGCTCCTGAACATCGCGCGCCGCCGGTGCTCTCCCCTTTCCTTCTTCCGCGGCAATTGCGAGTGCAGGCAGGAGGAGCGCCGCGTCGGATTCGTGGTAATGGACAGTGAGCTCCTCGATGTTCAGGACAAGACGGACGGCTCCTCCGTCCGTGTAGCACCCGTATACCACGGGGAAAGAGAGCACAACGGGCACGCCGCGCTGCACCTCGGCGTCCAGTGTGCGCGCGGCACGGGCGCTTTCACACAAGAGAAGTGCGCGGAAGTCCCCGTTCTTGAGAACCAGCATCCGCCAATCAGCAGTCCTCTGCGGAAGCTCTCCGCCAATCCGCGCAAGATCGAGCACAGGCACAAGTTCGCCGCTGAAATCCGCCAGGCCCGCAACGAGACCCGCGGCCATCGGAAGCTCCTGGAATGGCTGACAGGGCAGGATGTCCACGACTTCACCCCGCGGAACTGCGAAGATTGTGCCGAGGGCGGCGAACTCGACGACCTCCACAGCCTGATGCCCGAACACTGCGGGGAACAGCGAATCGGGGGAGTGCAGGGGCGGAGAGGGGCCGCCCTTCCCATCCTTTCCGCCCTTTGCAGGACTGGACATTACTGCGCCAAGCTTGATGACGGGGGCGATATGTGCGCCTTTGAGCACCGCCGAGCTCATCCAGGGGGCGCGCAGGACCGGCGGGAGGTCCTTGACCAGGACATCCTCCGCCGCCCATTCCCCTTCGTCTTCATCGACCAGAAAGCCGAGAGTGGTGTCGTTTACGTTCGCCTCGAGAATCGTTGCAGTGTCCTGGCTCTTTTTTCCACCTGCCCGCAAGGCAAGATCGACGATGGGGAGAATGCGGCCGCCTGAAAGCGCCAGGCCGGCGATGTTCAGTGGAAGGAGGGGGATGCGCACAACCAGGCGCCCACTCACCGCTGTCCGCGCCAGGTCGGCGCCAGGAGCGGCAAAATGGCTCCCCGATGAAATGAAGACCCTGAACGTGACTGCAGGGCGGGACTGCGTGACCGGCTGTACGCTCAGCGCCAGCGGAGGAGCCTGCTTCTCACGCTCAGCCTTCCGTACCCGCTCATAAAGCCTTGAGACGTCGATCACGGGGACAGGGAGAGAGTCGTGGCTGAAAAATCCTTCTATCGGAAGGGCACGCAGAAAGTCGGGCGCCGGGATGAGATCCTCATGTGCCTGGACTGACACGCTTTCCCCGCTCACCAGGAATCCGCGGATGGATTCCTTTTCGGACAAAAGCCAGGCGCTCGCTCCCGCGGCATCCCTTGTTGCCGGATGCCCGAGGCACAATGACAGGTCGGCCAGCGTCTGCGTCCGACCGCTGAATACGGAAAGCACTGTCAGGCTTGATCTGGCAAACGGCAGCCGGTGCAGTGACTTCACGCCCTGCACCGAGAGGATCTGGTCCCTCCAGATGCCATATCGAGTGTTTTCGAGCGTGAAGAGAACCAACTCCCGCATATGCCTCTCGGCGTTTTGCGGCTTGCGCGGGCTCCCGCCGTTTGGTTCGCAAACGGCCGCCGCCCAAGGGCTCCAACGCCTGACGACTGGTCGCCGTGGAAATACCACGGCTGGGCTGGAAAGTCGCCTTCCTCCCCGCCGATGCGCCTGCGCGGCCTCGCCAGTACAAGGATATTTCACAATGGAAAGAAACTCCAACCCCTGAAACCCGCCGTTATGCCGATTTTTCAATTTGACAAGGCATATTTCGATTGTTAGACTTCAGTGCAGGAGAGGCGAATGCACAGCGTGCTGATACTCTGGGCACCGGATTCCGCTGAAAATCGCAGGGTCATCGACGCCATCACGGGGGCGTTTGATGCCGCAATGCTCGCTCCCCTTGCGAAAAAGGCCATCGAAGCCAGCATCGCGGACATCACCGCGGCAGAAATCGTGGTTCTGGGTTCCCAGAAGACGAACTCTTCCGATGTCCCTCCCGACTATACGGAGTTCCTCCGTGTTTTCAAAGGTGTCACTCTGGCGGGAAGAACAGCCGGGCTTTTCTCAATGGGCTCGGAGAAGTCCACGGGTCGACTGCGAAGGGCTTTGAAGGACACCGAGATTTTGACGATGGAGGAGGATCCCCTCTTTTCCGACCCGAAGTCGGGCACGCCCGCCGAGATCGCCGCGTGGGTGAAAAAGCTGGTCGCTTTCCATCAGGAGTCGAAGAATGCCCATGCATGAGATCATCGACCAGGCAATTCGCAAGGTCCCTGACTTTCCCAAGCCCGGCGTGCTGTTCTATGACATCACCGGGATACTCGTGAACCCGAAGGCCTTTTCCTACTGCATCGACAGGATGGAGGAGCTCTACGCGGGGGAGAAGGTGGACGCGGTCGCGGCCATAGAGTCCCGCGGATTCATTTTTGCGGCGCCGTATGCGGTGCGGCGCGGGCTCCCCCTGATACTGTTGAGAAAGAAGGGGAAGCTTCCGGGAGAGACCTACCGCATAGGATTCACGCTGGAGTACGGTGAAGACGTCCTGGAAATGCACAGGAGCGACGTACGCCCCGGTCAGCGTCTCCTCCTGGTGGATGACCTGATTGCAACTGGCGGCACGTTGAACGCAGCCGCGCAGCTTCTCGCGCTGGGTGGAGCAAAGATCATTGGAATATTCGGCGTTGTAGGGCTTCCTTTCCTCCACTACCAGAAGGCCCTGGCCGCTTTCACCGTCAACACCCTCGTGCAGTACGAGGGGGACTGCACATAGCTATTCTGCTCAGCAGATCCGGGGCAGGAGAAGCCCTCTCGGGAAATCCACTCTCCTTGTTCCGCCGATCCTCGTCGTCATGAGAACAGTGCCCGGATTCCCGCGCGTGACGTGTCCCACGCAGCGCGCGGCCCTGCCCAGGGGGTGGGAGTGCAGCGCCTGCAGCGCGGCTGCTTCCGCGCGGGCGTCGACAACCGCCACGAATACCCCCTCGTTTGCGATCTCCAGCGGGTTAAGACCGAGAAGGTCCGCCACCGTCCGCACTTCCGCGCTGACGGGTATCTCGGCTTCCTCCATCCTGATACCCCAGGCCGCTCCCTGCACCGCTTCGTTCAATACCGCGGCAACGCCGCCGCGCGTTGCATCGCGCAGAAAACGCAGCGATTCCCCCAGCGGGAAGATCAGGCTGACCAGCGGGTAGAGAAAGGCCATGTCGGAGCGCACGGCATCCGCAACCGGCAGGGATTCCCGCGCTGCGAGCACTGTCAACCCGTGAGCGCCGATGGGAGCGGAAATGAGCACACCGTCACCTTCACGGATGCGCGACGGGGACAGCGGGGCGGGGCACATCCGCCTGCCAAGTCCGGCAGTGGTGATGAATATACCTCCCCCTTTGCCCCGGGGCACCACCTTGGTGTCTCCTGTCACGATCCGCGTATCCGACTCGCGGGCTGCCGAGGCGGCGGACTCCAGGACCTTTTTCAAATCAGCGACCGCAAAACCTTCTTCAAGGACCAGCGCAAGGGAAAGACACACCGGCTTTGCGCCGCATACGGCCAGGTCATTGCATGTCCCCCAGACGGAAAGCCTGCCGATGTCTCCGCCTGGA
The DNA here is from genome assembly GCA_964437385.1 of uncultured Spirochaetaceae bacterium. Taxonomy (GTDB): domain Bacteria; phylum Spirochaetota; class Spirochaetia; order SZUA-6; family Fen-1364; genus Fen-1364. The sequence continues at coordinate 16,645 of CAYTGX010000050.1, read as the reverse complement.
AAGAACGGAGGATCCACGACGTAGCCGTCGGTCGTCATCAGGAAGTCCGAGCCTGCCTCGATGGGGCTCGCGTCGGAAAGCTCGGGGTAGGAAGCGGAGCGGAAAAAAGGATGGATGACCGATTCGACCAGGTCGCGGGAGAGAGCGCCGCCGCTCCCGTGCTCCAGCCGGATGAGCGCGTCTTCCTTCACGTCCCGTCTCCGTAGCGGAAATACGCAGCGCACGTGCCTTCGGAGGAAACCATGCAGGGTCCCACGGGGTCGTCCGGCGTGCACCGTGTGCCGAAGAGCGGGCACTGCGGCGGCGTGGACATGCCTGCCACCACCCGCGCGCAGAGGCAGCCCGGCGCTTCACTGTCCGCTGCCGCCGGCAGTGAGAAAACCTTTGCCGCATCCCTGTGCGCCAGCGCGGGCCGCAGCCCGAGCGCCGCTCCGGGAATCACGCCGAGCCCGCGCCACGTTTCGTCCGTCGGCTCGAGCATGGCCTCCATCATCCCGCGCGCCAGCGGGTTGCCGCCGGGCCGCACGGCGCGCGGGTAGGCGTTTTCCACGCGGCGTGTCCCTTTGCGGACCTGGCGCAGGACCAGGAGGATGCCGAGAAGCATGTCGAGGGCTTCGAAGCCGGTGATGACGCCGGGTCTTCCTCCGGACCCCTCGAGGAACCCGTACGCGTCTGCTCCGATGACAACGGACACGTGGCCGGGGAGGAGAAACCCGTCGATGCCGTGCGCCGGGTTGGCGAGGAGGAATCGAAGCGCAGGGGGAACGGTCTTGAAGGCCGTGTAGAGATAGAGGTTGTCGATCGTGCGGTCCTGCGCCTCACGGAGAGCCGACATGATCGTGGGGATCGTTGTTTCGAATCCAACGGCAAGGAATACCACGGGCACGCCGGCTGCCCGGGCCATCCCGACGAGCTCAGTGGGGGAGTACACAAGCCTTGCGCGGCCTGCCGCGGAAAGCGAGGCAAGAGTGCGCCCGGACGAGCCGGGCACTTTCAACATGTCTCCAAAGCTTGCGATTATTGCGTGACCTGACTCGGCGAGCGTGAGCGCATTGTCCACGTAGCCGGCGGGCGTCACGCATACCGGGCAGCCCGGCCCTGACACCAGCGCGATATCGCGCGGAAGAAGGGAGTGGATCCCCTGCCTGCGAAGCTCCACGGTATGAGTGCCGCAGACTTCCATGATGCGCACGGGACGCCCGATGCCGGCAGCGGTCCTTTCGATCTCAGCGACCAGCGCGGATGCCAGATCCCGCTCGTCGCTCATGCGCCGCCCGTCTCTCCTGAAAGCTCGGCGAGCTTGCGGAACAGGGCCAGTCTTTCCTCCGCCTCCACCAGTGACAGCGTCTCTATCGCGAAACCCGCATGGATGATCACGTGATCTCCCGGCTTCGGGTTCTGCAGGAGGGACACGCTCACCTCCACCTTCACGTTTCCCTGGGAGACGATTGCTCTTCCCCCCTCGAGCAACTGTTCGATCCGCATCGGAGTTGCTAGGCACATAGGCACACCTCAGCTTTCCTGGAACCACGCCTGACCGACGGAGAGCCCGCCGTCTCCCGGGGGCGCCTGCACATTGAGGAAAACCTCAAATCCCTCTTTGTTCAAGGGGGGCACAAGAAGCTCCCGCAGGAGCAGGTTCTGGAAGACCCCTCCTGAGAGAACGATCCGGGAGATCCCAGTCGCGTGCCGCAGCTTTCTCGCGCCCCGCAGCGATGCGCGGGCTACGGCCTCGTGAAAGACCAGGGAAAGGGGCGGAAGGGCACGGGATTCCCGATGCGCAAGCAGGTGTGAAAGCAGGGGGCGAGGGTCGATGAGAAAAAGCCGTTCGTCTCCCGGAGAAGGAACAAAAGGCAGGAGCTCCTCGGCCTCCTTTTCGCTCACCGCCGGGCTGGCACGTGAGAAGGCTCTCATGGCCAGACCCTCGAGCCTGATCGGTCCTTCTCCTTCATACGACACACGGTCAACCAGGCCGAGGATCGCCGCCGCGGCGTCGAATACCCGGCCGAGAGAGGTCGTGACAGGGCAGTTCACACCACGCTCCATCATGACGCGCAGCAGTTTCCCCTGGCTTGCGTCTATGCCGGGAATGCCCTCGCCCCTGCGGGAGTCCCGCGCATCCGCAAGCAGGGCAAATGCAATGCGTGCCGGGTTCAGCACCGCTGCCTCTCCCCCGGGGAGCGCAAAAGGTGCAAAGCTCCCCAGGCGCGTGAAGGTGTGACGGGTGGCATGGAGGAACTCTCCGCCCCACACCGTGCCATCGGGCCCGTAGCCCGTACCGTCGAACGTGAGGGCGATGGCTTCCTCCAGTCCGTGCTCTGCCATTACGGAGAGGGCGTGGGCAAAATGATGCTGAATGGCTGCGCCGTGCCAGGGGAGGTCCCGTGCCCACCGGCTCGAATGATAGAGGGGGTGCAGGTCGCTGACCACGAGGTCCGGCGCGGCCCCGTAGAGCGCGAGCACCTGCCGGACCATGTCGTCGAACTGCGAGAGGGTCACAGGATCTTCCAGGTCTCCATTGAAGGGGCAGAGGTGGAGCGCGCGTCCGCGCGCGAGTGACGGGGCATTTTTCAGATCGCCTCCGACTCCCAGCACGACTCCGCGCACCTCCGTCGCCAGCGTGAGCAGGCGGGGCACGTACCCGCGAGACCTGCGCAGGAGGAAGGGAGCGGAAGACTCCCCGGCCCGCAGGATCGAGTCATCCGTGCGGAACAGGATGGCACGGTTGTGGGACAGAAACACTTCCGCCACCGGCCCGAGCTTTTCACGGGCCTCGCCTGGATCGGTAATGATCGGCTCGTTCGCCCGATTGCCGGAGGTCATGACGAGGTGCCCGTAGGGGACATCGCAGCCTGGGTGCATGAACAGGAGCAGGTGCAGAGGGGTGTAGGGGAGCATGATTCCAAGGGTGTCGGTGTCCGAGACATCGAGGAGCCAGGGCGGAGAGTCCGTCCTCCTTGGAGCGATCACGATCGGCGCTTCGACAGAGGAAAGCAGTCCCTCTTCCAGGGGCGAGAGAAGGCACAACTCACGGGCTTCCCCGATGTCCCGGACCATGAGCGCGAAGGGCTTGCGCTGGCGCTCTTTTTCCCGGCGGAGCCTTGCCATGGCCTCGGGGTGCCGGGGGTCGGCAGCCAGGTGAAAGCCGCCAATACCTTGCACCGCCACGATCTTTCCCTCCGCGAGTGCCGAGATCGCGGCAGTCAGGGGATCCCCGTCCATCGGGCGGCCGCCTGAATCCACGCAGGAAAGCCCGGGACCGCAGGCACGGCACGAGTTCGTCTGCGAGTGGAACCTCCTGTCTGCGGGATCCGCGTACTAGCCCGCGCACGCGGGGCACTGCGGGAATGACCGCATCGACGTGTTCTCCCTGTCAAAGGGAGTGCGCGCAACGATCGAGTAGCGCGGGCCGCATTGCGTGCAGGTGATGAAAGGGTAGAGGTACCGGCGGTTGGATGGATCCAGCAGCTCTCTCGCGCACTCCTCGCACAGAGGCAGGTCGGGGGGGATGGGAGGAAAGGAGAAGATGTCCGCTGCGCTTTCAACGATCTGGAACCGGTTTTCATCCGCGCGCGCATCGATCAGTGTCGACGTGACCGATTCGATGCGCGCGGCGGGGGGAAGGGACCCGGTGAGCAGGGCGGCAAATCGGCCCACCGCTTCCTCCGCTCCCTGCACCTCCGCTACGACCTCCGACCTGCGGTTCTGCACGAATCCGAGGAGCCCGAGTGAAGCGGCCAGCCGGTAGACCGCCGGCCGGAATCCGACCCCCTGGATCGTGCCGCGGAAGAAGAAGCGCTTTCTGATCACCGTGAGCAAAGTACACCCCCGGGGATTCGATTGACCACCCCTTGCAGGCCATTGTACCGTGGATCTCATGGCAAAGGTTATATTAAAGGCACAGGATCTCGATGGTTACCTCACCCCCGGGGACAAGAAAACCATCGGGGACATGAACAGCCGTTTCGGCAAATCCCTTGAGCTCTTCAAGGCTCTCGCGGACCATACCCGGGTCCGCGAGCATGAAAAGGCCACCGAGGAGATCATCACTCTTTCCAACGAGATGGGCCACGAGATGCGGGAGATCGTGCGTCGAGAGCCGCGCGTTCACGTGTATTCCTTCGAAACTCCGCGGGAAGTCCACGGAGAAGTGTCACGCTTGATCGCAAAGCTCCGCGACGCCCGCACCGAGCACCCGGAGTTCGTCTATTACACCCAGCGCGCGTACGAGCTTCTTTTCAACTTTGCCTTCGGCTCTTCCACCCGGGACAAGAAGAACCACATCATCGTCCGCACGCCGGTGACCCTTCCCGTTCAAAACTTCGCCGTGCACAAGATACCGGACGTGGATGAGCTGATAGAGAACGCCGTGATGTGTGTGATGCTGCGCGGGGCTCTCCTGCCGGCCATGATCATGTCGAAAGAGATCCAGGAGTACTCATCTCATGGCTACGTGACGCCTTTCGCCCTGTTCAAGATTTCCCGGGACGATACGAAGGAAGAGGGAAACATGGAGTACGTGTTGAACCTCGATCTGTCCTATTTCGATCCGGCCTCCCTTGACGGAAAAGACCTGTTTTTTGCGGATCCCATGAATGCCACGGGCGGGAGCCTCGTGACGATCGTCAAGTACCTGCTGGACCGCGGGGTGCGGCCGAAGTCCATCAAGTTCTTCAATGTCATTTCAGCGTTGAAGGGCGCACTCCGGATCGTGCGCGCGCTGGAGAGCGCGGAGATCTACACGCTCTGGATGGATCCGGTGCTGAACACCAAGGCCTATATTCTCCCGGGGCTCGGTGACGCCGGAGACAGGATAAACGGACGCGATGACGGGGAGAAGCCGCGGAACATCATCCAGCTTATTGCCGACTATGGGACGCAGATCCTGTCACTCTACCGGGAGCAGGTGCGCAGGATCGAGCAGACCGTCCTCGGAGGGTAAGGCGGCGTCTAGCTCCCGAGGTTCTCGCGCACCTTGTCCACGAGCACCCGCGGATCTACAGGCTTCTCCAGGAACTCGTTGACAGGAAGAAAGTCCTCGTCCCGCGCCCTGTCGAATGAGAAGCCGGTGCGGGAGCCGACGCTGGTCACCATGACGATCGGTATGCAGGAAAGGTCGCTGTCCTGCTTCATTTTGTATGTGACCTGGAAGCCTTCGTCGTCGCTGTTCATCATCACATCCAGGATCATCAGGTCGGGTTTCGACGCTTTGGCTTTCAGAATCGCCTCGGACCCGTTTGTGGCCCATTCGACCCGGTAACCTTCGGCCTCCAGAACGATCTTCATGGACTCGAATACGTCTCTGTCGTCATCGACAATCAGTATGTACTTCATGACAGCGCCTCGACCTCCTCCCTGATCCTTGCAATAACCTCAGGAACCTTCTCCCTCACCCGCGGGGAGAGAAACCGACCTGGGCGCACGTCCGCCACCTGGACACCGAGAATGCGCAGGCGGCCCGCGCAACCGAGCGCGCGCGCAAGCTCTATCACTTCCGCCAGGGACAGGGAGTGAGTCGAGCACCCCGCCGTCTCCAGTCCCTGCGGCAGGTCGCCGGCGGGAAAGACCCGCCATGAGCCGGGTTCACGCTTCATGTCGACCGCGTCCACCAGCAGGACATCCTTCCCCTCTGCAACGCACGCCCCGGCCAGGACAGGGTCCTCCGCCGCATTGATGACTTCAAAGCTCTCGGGCCATCCTGTGCGCGGCGGAGTGCGGCTGAGAATCTCCGCAATCTCCACGCCAACCCCGTCGTCCCCCATTGAGATGTTGCCGATACCGATGACCGTCATTCCCTGAACTCCACGTCCAGGAAGTGCACCGAACAGGAAATGCACGGGTCGTACGCGCGGACAAGCATTTCCAGGGTCAGGGTCATCTGGTCTTTTGTCATGCCCTTGTCCAGCATCCAGGGAACGAGCTCCGCCATGTCGTCATCGATGCACTGCGTATTCTGCGTCGTGGGAATGATGCAGTTTGCCTTCACCACCTGGCCGCGGTTGTCGTACGTATAGTCATGGAAGAGGATGCCGCGCGGCACTTCAGTGGCTTCCGCGGCGCGGCCTTCCCGCAGCCTCTCCGGCACCACGGGCTTCTCCGCCTTGATGCCCCTGACCAGGAGATCATCCAGGAGCTTCATCGACTCCTCAACCACGTGCACCGTTTCCACGAGCTGCGCGGCGGTGTTGAGAAAGGGATTCTTCACGACGGGGGCCAGGCCCAGCTCCGCGGCCGCTGTCTTTGCAAGCGGATTCAGACGCGAATAGTTGTTGTTGAACCTGCCCAGCGCGCCGACGAAATACGAGGACCGTGAGTGCCGGCAATGCTTGGATGTGGAGTATGGAACGATGAACTCGTTTGTGAGGGAAAGATAGTCATCCACCGGAGAGTGCCCTGCGTCAGTGGATGCCACATCACCGTCGTAGAATGCGTATTCCTTCTCATGAGAGAGGCCAATGTATTCGGTCTCCCGCTGGAAAGTCGGGAACTTCGGAAGCAGGCTCGTGAGGAGCGCCAGTGAGGCCTTTGCGTCCGGCACCATCTGCTGCTCCAGCATGGTGCGGATCCATGTGAGGTCGGCCGGCGTGGGGAGCTTTGTGAACCCGCCCGGCACGAGCCTGTTGGGGTGGATCGTCCTTCCCCCGAGCTTGTCGCAGATGTCGTTGGCAAGCTTCTTCATGCGGAGCGCCATTTTGACCACGTCCGGATGCGTCGCGGCGAGCGGAACTACTGAAGACACTCCGAGGAGATCAGGGGCCGCCAGGAAGTAGATGTGCAGGACGTGGCTCTGCATGGTGGCGCCGTAGATCAGGAGCTTCCGCAGGAGAACGGTCTGCTCGCTCACGTCGATTCCGAGCGCCTTTTCCGTGGCTTTCAGCGACGTCATCTGGTGGCCGACCGAGCAGATCCCGCAGATGCGCGAGGTGATCAGGGCGATGTCGGTGTACGGATAGCCCTTGAGCATGGCCTCGAAATAACGGGGAGGCTCCACCACCTCCAGGTGCGAAGTGAGCAGCTTCCCTTTCTTCATGTCGATGACGATGTTCCCGTGTCCCTCCACCCGGGTGACGTACGGGACCTCGATGCGCAGGTTCGTATCACTCATCGCGCTTCTCCTCCAGCTCCACGTAGTTGGAGTTGAACATGGCGAACCGGTTTCTGATCTGGTGCATGGAGAGCTTGTACTTTTCCATTACGTCCCGGGCCGCGTTCTTGTTCAGATCAGGGACCACGCCCCTGCATCCGAAGCAGTAATGCCCGTTGGACGGGCAGGCCGCGCCGCATCCGGCCCGGGTGACAGGCCCCATGCAGACGGTGCCATAGTCGTACAGGCACTCGTTCTCCCGCGCTTTGCACTCCACGCATACCGCGTAGTCGGGGATGAAGGGCTGCTTGCCGGTGAGGATGGCGGAGAGGACTCTCTTGAACTCCTGGTTGTCCATGGGGCAGCCAGGCACGACATAGTCCACCTTGACCACGTCGGCGATGGCCTGGGCCTTGATGGACGGGAAGAGGTACTTGTCCTTGCCGTACACCTCTTCCTTGACCTGGTCAATGTTCATGCGGTTTCGTATGGCGTTGACGCCCGCAATATGCGCGCACGCGCCCAGCGCCACGAGGATCTTTGCCTGGCGCCTGATTGTGTGGATCCGCTCCACGCAATGGGGGGTGCTGATGGAGCCCTCGACGAACGCGATCTCGTAGTCGTTCCCCCGGTCCGAGATGGCCTCCCTGAAGTTGACGATCTCCACGAGCTCGAGGATGCCCAGCAGGTCCTCTTCGAGGTTGAGCTTGGAAAGCTGGCAGCCTTCGCAGGAAGTGAAATCGAAGAACGCTACCTTCGGCCTGCTCATTGTATGGCCTCCTTCAGGTCCCGGATTTTTCCATAGTTGAACACGGGGCCCTCCTGGCATACATAGATGCTGTTGATCTGGCAGTGGCCGCATTTTCCGACGCCGCATTTCATTCGTCGTTCCAGGGAAACATATATCTGCTCGTCACGCAGGCCCTTTGAGCGCAGGGCGAGGATGGCGTACTTGTACACCACGGGAGGGCCGCAGATGGCCGCCACGGTATTTCCCAGATCAAGAGTGAGCTCGGGAATGAGCGTGGTGATGACCCCGACATGCCCCTTCCAGCCCTCCACGGCCCGGTCCACGGTCACCCGATAGTCGACGTCTTTTCGTTTCTCCCAGGACGCGCGCACGTCATTGAACAGGAACTCCGCCGGAGATTTCGCGCCGTAGAGCACGATGATCCGTCCGAACTTTGTTCTCTCCTTGTCGTGCATGAGGGTATCGATGAGAGACTTGAGCGGCGGAAGCCCGAGCCCCGCGGCAACGAACAGAACATCCTTTCCCTGGAGCTCTTCCGTGCAGAATCCTTTGCCGAACGGCCCCCGGATCCCCACCTTGTCACCGGGGGAAAGACGGTGAATAGCTTCGGTCACGTTGCCGACACGGCGCACCACCATTTCGAACGAGCCTTTCCTGAGTGGAGAGGAGCAGATCGAGATGGGCGCCTCTCCGATGCCGAAGAGGGAAACCTGGACGAACTGTCCCGGCTGGTGCCCGAGGTCTCTTCCCCCCGGAAGTCTCACTTCAAAGAGGGTTTCGATGGCAGTCATCTTCTCGGTGCGCACGATTTCAGCGATTTCCGGAACATAAATGTTCTTCGTTTCCACTTCGTTCCCTCCTATAGAAGGGCGTTCATCACATCGACGATATTGATGGCTGCGGTGCACTGCCTCACGCACCTGCCGCATCCCACGCAGAAGGGCTGACCTTTCCCGTCCGTGATATAGGCGAACTTGCGCGACATCCGATGACGTACGCGGTCGTGTCTCTTTTCCCGAAACGCCTCGCCTCCCGCCACCGCGGTGAAGGAGAGGAACTGGCAGGAGTCCCATTTGCGCACCCGCTCACCTTCATCCGTGCCCAGCCTGGTCTGGTCGTCCACGTCGAAGCAGTAGCAGGTGGGGCAGCAGATGTTGCACGTGCCGCACGAATGGCATTCACGCGCCGTCTTCTGCCAGACGGGGTGGGTGTATGCACCGTGAAAGATCTCCCTGATGCCTGCCACGGATTGCCTGAGCTTGTTCTTGAAATGCACGACAGGCTCCCCGGCGCAATCACAGGGGACCAGCACGGGAGCCAGCTCTTTCAGCAGGGCCGCGCCCTGCTCGGTGAGCGCTTCGACACGATAGTGCGCGTCGAACCTCGTGAGAAAAAGGTCGAATCCTTCCTTCAAGGTCGTTGGTATGCCGACCGACTCGGCGAAGTGATGCTCGTCGGGGACGTAGCTTACCCCGACAAACAGCGAGCCCTGGCGGCGTGCGTTCCACGTGTCATCGTGCACGCCGGCGTGAAACGCGTAGTCAAGCCTGAGGAGGCCCTGCAGCTCATAGTTATGGATGCCGAAATAGACGGTCGGCTGCGCGTCGAAGGCGGGCGCAGAAACGGCCTGGCTGCTTCGATTGTAGCGTAGGAGAACCTCAGTGGGAGGGAGAAAGAACTTTTTCAGCGGAAGGATCGTCGTTGGGTAGTCGAGGATGACAGCGGAGGTGTCGTCAATCGCAGAGAAGACGAAGCTCCTGCCCTTTGACACCGGGGCAACCACCCGGTGATTCCTGCCGAGGATGGAGACAGCATCCGGGATCTTTGAGTCTGGGATTGCCTGCTGCATATCTGGGCTTCCTCCGTTGAAGGACGTGGCAACTAAGCGAGCGCAACAACTAGGTAGCCACTATTCAATCATTGTAGACCAATTTTGTCAAGAAATCGTGAATCCAGGCACGACATAATTGCCCGGCAAGAAAAGAGCTCAGGCTTGTCACTTCACATGCCGTCTGCTAAGATCGCCGCCACCATGATTCTCTACCTGATCGCGGCGGTGCCGTTGATTTTTTCCCTTGTGGTCTTCCTTCCGTGGAATGAGAGGCGGGCGCCGCGCACTCTCACCCTCATGGCGACCTTCCTCAAGGGGGCGCTCGTCTTCCTGCCGGCCTACCTCGTGATCCTTCTCATGCGCGGTATTTTCGGCTTCTCCTACGAGGGCGTTCTCCTGTATCTTTCGCTCCTTCTGCATGATCACCTCGTGCCGGTGCTCGCAGGGCTCGGCGGGTTTCTGCTCCTTCAAAGGAAGCTGGACATCTCCCGTGATGATGAGACGATATTCCTGACGGTCTTTTCCTTCCTCGCTGGTTTCTACGGGATGTTGAATCTGACTGACGCCTTCTTTGCCTCAGGCAGCTGGGATCCCTATGCTCTTTATCTCCTGCCTTCTCTCAGGCTGGCGACCGTTCTGTTCGTATCCCTGTTTGCCCAGAGGTTTTTCCGGTGGGAAGGGACCGATGGAGTGCTCTTCTGCGCTGCGGCCGCGGGGCTGGCCGTCCTGCTCGATTTCTCGAGCTTTTTCTGCCGAATCAACCGCTCAGGCTGGTCCATCCTTCTTGCGGTCGTTCCACTCCTGCTGGCGATATCCTTCTTTGCGATGCGTTTTCCGCGCGCGCTCAGGGATTGAAACGCCGGGCCTGCTGAAGCCTCCGGACGAGGGCGCCCCCTGGCAGAGAAAGCTCAGCGCGGGTCGCGGGCAAGGATTCCGCGGCCGAGCACCTTCACGAGGGTTCGCGCGTCGATCTTGATTTCCGGCTGTCCCTGCCTGCGGAACAGGTTGGGGTCATTCGACAGCGTGGTGTGCACCAGGTAATAGAGAAGCTGCGCACACTCTTCCACGTCAATCTCAGGGCTGAAAATCCCCTGCTCGATTCCCTGTTCGAGGATTGAGCGGACCAGCTCCACCCCTTCAGCGAAAAAGTCCTTCGAGTAGCGGGACTCTGCCCAGCGGGCAAGCAGGTCATTGCCCGGTTTGAAAAGGTCGCGGAAAATTGGGTAGGTGTCGAGGAACCACGCGAACGTCGTGATGAAAATATCCAGCTTTTCCATTGCGTTCGGGGCGGACTTCACGCGCTGGTTGTACTGGTAGTGGAACTCGTTGTAGGTCTCCAGCATGACCGTATTGAACAGCTCTTCCTTGTTCTTGAAGTAGTTGTAAAATGTGGGCTTCGAGATCCCGATCTCGGCGATGAGGGCGGAGAGCGAGGCGCCGCGGTATCCGTAGGTGTGAAAATACTCCCGCGCCTTCTCGACGGTCTTTTCTTTCTTCTCTTCCATTTTGAGGCATCGGAGTCCCCGTCGTCTTCACGCCGGAGGCCCGTCTCTGCTACACCCGGCCGGCGCTCCCCAGTACTTCCTTGTTCTTTCGTTCGATGAGCTTCGTGAGCTCCTCCCGCGCGGGACCCAGGTAGCCACGGGGATCGAATCCTTTCGGGTCTTCCGCGAATGCTTTACGAATCATTGCTGTGATCACGAGCCTGCCGTCAGAATCGATGTTGATTTTACACACGCTGGAGGCCGCGGCCCGGCGCAGCTGCTCTTCCGGAATGCCCGCCGCGCCTTCCATCTTTCCGCCGTACTTGTTGATCATGTCCACGTACTCTTTGAGGACGGATGAGGCGCCGTGCAGGACGATGGGGAATCCGGGAATCCTCCGTTCGACCTCCTCCAGGATGTCGAACCTCAGGGTGGGCAGGGGTTCGCCCGGCTTCACCTTGAATTTGAACGCGCCGTGAGACGTGCCGATCGAGATCGCGAGGCTGTCCACGCCGGTCTTCTTGACAAAATCCTCCACGTCGTTCGGGTCGGTATAGTGCGAGGTCTCCGCGTGCACCTCGTCCTCTATGCCCGCGAGGACGCCCAGCTCCCCTTCAACCGTGACGTCGTACTTGTGCGCAAAGTCCACGACCTTTTTTGTGAGCTCCGCATTTTTTTCGTAGGGATGCGCGGAGCCGTCGAACATGACCGAAGAGAATCCGCTCTCGATGCAGGACACTGCCAGCTCGTACGTGTCTCCGTGATCAAGATGAAGGGCGACAGGAACCGGCACGCCGGACGCCTTGATCATCTCCATGGCGCCCTGCGCCATGTACTGGAGGAGTATCTGGTTGGCATATTTGCGCGCGCCCTTTGACACCTGCAGGATGACCGGGGACCTGCTGGTGATGCACCCCTGGATGATTGCCTGCAGCTGCTCCATGTTGTTGAAGTTGTATGCCGGGATGGCGTACTTGCCCGCCATTGCCTTGCGGAACATCTCGCGCGTATTCACGAGGCCGAGCTGTTTGTAGCTGACCATTCTTTATCCTCCGGGAAAAGGTATGGACTAATATCCTTTGATGGGCATAGACTGTCAAGGGCTCGAGGTTGCCCATCGCCCCCGTGAAGAAGTCCTTTGCACTTGCAATTCCCGCGCTGTGTATTCTGCTCCTGTCCGGATGCAGGAACGGACCGCTCATGTTCTCATTCGAGCAGCCATTCTGGATATCCCTCGGAGATGACGCGCAGGTCCGTCTTTCTCTGATGCGCGCGGCGGTCCAGCACGGATACCTGCCGCGCATTTTCGTCAGAGGGCCGCAGGAGAATCCCGCCGCACACCTGGCCCAGGACATATCTGCCGGACGCTTTCGGACGGTGGTGGTGGGACCGCTGCTCTCCTTCGAGTGGCAGGGATATGTCCCGCAATCTCCCCGCACACACTTCATATTGATAGGCGCAGAGGAGGATCTGCCGCAGAACGCGATCGCGCTCGTCTACAACAGGACGCGCGCATTCAGCGCGGCCGGCTTCGCAGCAGGAGCGTCCGTGCGCGAGCGAGTCCGCGGTGACGTGTCCCTTGCGCTCGGCTCGCGCATCGGGATTCTGCTGAATGCCAGCTCGCCGCTGACGGCTGCGGAGACGGACGGATTCGTTGCGGGAGTGGCGGAGGCCCTGGATGGCGCGCGACCGGCGGTCAGGGTGCTGGCGGATGGCACGGACCGGCCGGGTGTAAAGGCCGCCATCGAGCAGATGCGCGCCCAGGGAGTTGAGATCTTTCTTCTGGGATTGGGAAGTCTCGACACGTGGTGCCTGACAGTGATGAAAGACGCGGGCGGCTGCGCCGTCGTGGCAGATTGGGCCTCCTCGGGCGCTCTTCCCGCACAGGTGTTCCTATCTGTGGAAGAAGACATCCCTGCCGGCATTTCGCGGGCGCTGGCGCATACAGCGCCGGACGTCCGCATGGTGGACGGACCGGTGCGCATCGTGGCCGGAGAAGCGCGGGAGATTCCGGCTGTTGCCAGGTCAAGGCTCAGGGGCTGACTGCCGCATCTCTGCCATGATCACACAGAGCGTTATGGCGGGTTGTGCAGTGCGTAGAAAGTTGCTGCCCGGCGCATCGTCGTGCTGCCTCGATCGTGGAGGCGAGGCTTCGCGCGGGAAAAAGATTTGACAAGGCATACCCATGGAAATATAATTCCTGATGAGACGGATATCTAGTAGATTGAGCAGAAGGAGACGCGCATGAGGCCAGGATTGAGAGCGTTCCTCGGCACGATGCTTGTATTAGCGTTTTTTCTCCCCACCGCCCTCGCAATGGGTGATGAAATCACGACATCAATAACCTCGAAGAACATTGCCACGTGGGATGATCCTGCCAGCGCGGGAAACTGGATCGTGCAGGGAAGCCGGTATGCCACGCAAGGCTTCCCGGAAATGCACATTGTGAAAGCATGGCCCGAGGCTTTGTACGGAAAGAAGACGGAGGGGAAGAACCTCGGCTCTCTGGGCATCCACGGAAGATTTGATCGGAGGTCCTACAACACAATCGAGATCATTCCGGCCACGAAAGACAACGCGGGCAAGCTCCAGCCCGCAACCCTGTCGCTTCCCGGGCATGCGCAGAGCATTGACTGCTGGGTGTGGGGCGCGAACTACAATTTCACTCTGGACGTCTACATCCGGGATTATCAGGGAATCGACCATGTCCTGCACATGGGATCGCTGCTGTTTGCAGGTTGGAAGCACCTTTCTGCGCCGATCTCCGGCGCCATCCCTCAATCGCGCAACTACATCCCCCGTTATGCCGGTCTCGAGCTGACGAAAATGGTCATCACGACAGCGCCGGATGAAAAAGTGGACGACTTCTACTTTTTCATCGACGAGCTGAACGTGTTGACGGACCTCTCCGTGACGCGATTCGACGGGGATGAGCTGGCAGACCCGGATAGCCTCAATTCTCTCTGGCAGCAGGGAACCAAATAGGAGACGCCAAGATGAAGACACGATTGACCATCACCCTGCTCGCTTTTGCCGCCCTGGTGAGCGGCCCCGCGTTTGCACAGAATGTGGTGGCGGGCACGCCGAACCCGGCGGATATCGGCAAAGACCAGGCCCAGCAGCTCTTGAAGGAAGTTTCCATCGACAAGTTCGAGGACGCGGCATTCTGGGAAGCCTCGATGCCCCTCGACATGGGTATCGTCTCGGCCAAGAGACTTGGCGGGTCACCGGCGGGAAAGCAACCCATACCGGATGAAAGCTCCCTGGGGATCAAGGAAGAGGACAAGTATGTCCTGGGCGTGAAGGTGAGCTTCTTCCGCAGGGGAGACTCGTTCTTCGTCATCCATCCGGCCACCCCTCTTGCCGTCGAAGGAATTGTGAAGACTATTTCGGTCTGGGTGGTCGGAAGGAATTTCAACCACACGCTGAAAGTCATTTTCGAAGACTACGCCGGCCAGCAGCAGCAGCTCTCCATGGGCACACTCAATTTTGTCGGCTGGAAAAAACTCACCGTGGCCATTCCCCCGAGCATCCAGCAGGCCGAATTTCACTATGCGTACCGGACCGGCATACGGATAAGGGGCTTCGAGGTGGACACGGATCCCCTGGATTCCTACGGGGTGTACTACCTGTACCTGGATGACCTGAGGGCTGTCACGGACCTGTTCGGAGAGTCGAAGAGAGACGTGGACGACATGTCCGACGGCTGGTAGGAATCTTTCACACTGTGTCGCAACATGGGCCCGTACGGCTCGCCACCGGCGATCCACGCGGGCTTTTCTTTTGGCATTCGGAATGCTAAACTTCCTTTCATGACTCCAGAGGAGGAACTGAAGCGCCTCAACAAGCTTATCCGTCAGTACGAGGCGGTCTACCGCACAGCCGCGAATGCGGATCAAAAAGAGAGGGTTCAGCGTCAGCTCAAGAAATTCCAGGGTTTCCGGCAGAAAATTCTCGCCATGAATGTGATAGACGAGCGTGCCCTGGAAGAGAGCGCTCCCGAAGAGGAGCCTCTCGAAGAGTTCCCGGTTCTTGCCCTGCTCATTACGGAAAACTCGGGCCTCAACGCGGACAAGCGCATCGCGTCATTCGCCGCAAAAGACGCCGCGCCGACCTCCCTGCAGAATGAGATGTTCCATCTTGCTCTCTATGTTGCGTTCTACGAGCGGGAGTTCCTGCCCTTTCTCACAGAAAAGCATTTGAAGCTGGACCTGAAGTTTTCCATGGACAGGGACGCGTTCTACAACACCTTCGAGTCCCTGCAGCGGAAGATTTCCGACTACCGTGAGGCGCACCAGAGCATCACGGAGGGCATGGTCAGCCGGGACCTGGAATCCGAGGTGCGCAAGCGGGCAATGAAGCTCACCCGCATGGTCCAGGTGGAAGCGGCGAAGTTCTTCCGCGGCCTCGAACGATTCTGCGGTGAGCTGGTGGAGGATGCGCGCGAAGGGGGCGTGAAG
>CAYTGX010000050.1:0-1025 GCA_964437385.1 uncultured Spirochaetaceae bacterium | reverse complement strand
TCGCCGCGCTGCTGCGCGAGCGCGTCCGGCGCAGCGACATCGTCTGCCGGTTCGCGCCGGCACCGGTGGAGGATGCGCGCGAAGGGGGCGTGAAGTGCCGCAACTGCGACGGAGAGGTCTCCTTCGACGCCATAGAGGAAAACAGGATGCTGCAGGGAAGGAAGGTCATTGAGGTGCTGGCTCAGCTCAAGGATGTGGCCGCAGAGGCGGTGGGCTATCTCAATATCCCCGAGATCGATGGTTAGCGCGCCCCCGGGTCAGCGCCAGGAGAAAGAGATTGCAGATCGATATTGAAGCCAACTCCTCCATCGGTGAAGAATCTTTCTTCGAGGGAAAGTTCGCGATCCGCGGGAGCCTGCGCATCGACGGCAGATTCGAGGGCCAGTCGCTCCTCGTGGATCAGCTCCAGATAGGGCCCAAGGGACGGGTGAAGACGAACATCATCGCGACCAGTGTGGTCGTGGAGGGGGTCATTATCGGCACTATTGCCGCCTCCCGCCGGATCCTCCTCCTGTCCACCGCGCGCGTGCTCGGTGACATCAAGACGCCCGAGCTCATCATCCAGGACGGCGTGATCCTCGAAGGACGCTGCACTATCAGCCACGTCCAGCTCGACAACACCACGGAATACATCCACGGCCTGTACAGCCGGAAATAGAGCATGTGGTGGCCACCCTCGGGCTCTGCTGCGCATCACGGAGGCCCATGAAGGCTCCCTCACGAAGTTTCGGATTGCCATTCCGCTCCCCGGCTGAGCCGGCAGGCCGTATTTCGCCCCGCGTGGGAGGCCGGGAGGCCGCCGCTGGCGCCGCCCGGGGCAGCCGATCCGGCGCCGCTACTTGACAAATTTGCCCTGCTCCATTACATATCAGCCGTACACGATTCCCGGTAGTGTAACGGTAGCACAAAAGACTCTGGATCTTTTTGTGGGGGTTCAAATCCTCCCCGGGAAATCGATCGAAAAGAAAGTGGCCCCTTCGTCTATCGGTTAGGACATGAGATTCTCAATCTTAAAAGAGGGGTTC
>CAYTGX010000049.1:0-36150 GCA_964437385.1 uncultured Spirochaetaceae bacterium | reverse complement strand
GGGAAACGAAAAAGCGGGGCGGGTTTGCCGTCGGCGTGGCAAGCGACGAGGTGCGCCGGGCAGGATGGAACTGGAGCAAGCGCACCCGTCTCATACGAGCCGGGGCTGACATCGTTGTGCCGGACTTTTCCCGATGGAAGACGCTCCTCCAGCTCCTGGGGGTGCAGACATGAGCTTTCCGTCCAGCCTGCCGTTGTCACAATCTTCATTTTGCGATAGAGTCTGAGGGAACAAGTCCCCCATTTCATTTCAGGAAAGAAGGATTTCGCATATGCCCAGGAAAATGATCACCATCGACGGGAATACCGCCGCCGGGACAGTCGCGCACGCAACCAACGAGGTGATCGCGATCTACCCGATTACTCCCTCATCCACGATGGGAGAAGTAGCGGACGAGCTGTCCGCCGAGGGTAAAAAGAACATCTGGGGCACTGTGCCTTCAGTCGTGGAGATGCAGTCCGAGGCAGGCGCTGCGGGCGCCGTGCACGGGGCTCTCACCACCGGCGCGCTCACGACGACCTTTACCGCCTCCCAGGGACTGCTCCTCATGATCCCCAACATGTACAAGATCGCCGGCGAGCTCACGTCCACCGTGTTCCACATCGCGGCGCGCGCCATCGCCACACACGCCCTTTCCATCTTCGGTGACCATGAAGACGTCATGGCCTGCCGCGCCACCGGGTGGGCAATGCTCTGCGCCAACAACGCGCAGGAGATCATGGACTGCGCCCTGATTGCGCAGGCGGCAACGCTCGAATCGCGGGTCCCCTTCCTCCATTTCTTCGACGGTTTCCGTTCCTACATGGAGGTGCAGAAGATCGAGGAGCTCACCTTCGAGGACATGCGGGCAATGGTGACCGACGAGCTCGTGGCCGGGCACCGCGCGCGCGCCTTGAATCCCGAGCATCCCATGATCCGCGGCACATCACAGAATCCCGACGTGTACTTCGCCGGACGCGAGGCGGTGAACAAGTACTACCAGGCAGTGCCCGGCATCGTGCAGAAGGCCATGGACAAGCTGGCCAAGATCACCGGCCGCCCGTACAAGCTTTTCGACTACGTGGGCGCTCCGGATGCCGAGCGCGTCGTCATCCTCATGGGCAACGGCGCGGAGACCGCCGAAGAGGCGGCCGAGTACCTTATCGCAAAAGGGGAGAAGGTCGGCGTGCTGAAGGTCAGGCTCTTCCGCCCCTTCAGCCTCGAGCACTTTGTCCAGGCGCTGCCCAGGACGGTGAAGGCAATCGCGGTCCTTGACCGGACAAAGGAGCCGGGCGCTCTCGGTGAGCCCCTCTACGAGGACGTGCGCACCGCCATCGGAGAGGCAATGTCCGCCGGAACGTTGAAGTTGAAGGACACGCCGATCATCGTGGGCGGGCGGTACGGCCTTGGCTCGTACGAGTTCACCGGCGCAATGGCCAAATCGGTGTTCGACAATCTCAAGGAGAAATCTCCGAAAAACCACTTCACTGTCGGCATCAACGACGACGTGACGCACAGCAGTCTTCCCTTCGATCCTGCTTTCTCCAGCGAGCCCGCCGGCGTGCACCGCGCTATGTTCTACGGCCTGGGCGCTGACGGCACAATCGGGGCGAACAAGAACTCGATCAAGATCATCGGAAAGGCCACGGACAACTTTGTCCAGGGCTACTTCGTGCTGGACTCCAAGAAGTCCGGCTCCATCACCATTTCGCACCTGCGCTTCGGGAAGAAGCCGATCAAGAGCACCTACCTGATCTCCAAGGCGAGCTTTCTTGCGTGCCACAAGTTCAGCTTCCTTCCCAAGTACGACATGCTCTCCCAGGCGGACGACGGCGCGGTGTTCCTGCTGAACTCTCCGTACGGCAAGGACGAGGTATGGGAAAAGATCCCCGTTGAAGTCCAGAAGCAGATCATCGACAAGAAGCTGCGGTTCTACGTGATAGACGGCACCCGGATCGCGGACGAGGTCGGGCTGCGCGGAAGAATCAACGTCACCATGCAGACCGCGTTCTTCCTGATCTCCGGTGTCGTGCCCGAGGAAAAAGCACTTGAACTGATACGAACCGCCATCGAAGACACGTACGGCAACAAGGGCAAAGACGTCGTTGCCATGAACATGAAAGCGGTGGAAGCCGCCCGGACGCGCATCGAGCAGGTCACGTATCCCGCCAAGGCTGAAGGCACGCTGCACATGATGCCGCCGGTCCCCGCTCAGGCGCCCGCATTCGTGCGTGAGGTGACGGCGGCCATCATTTCCGGCCGCGGGGAGAGTCTCCCGGTCTCCAGGCTTCCGGTTGATGGCACCTGGCCCACGGGCACGACGAAATGGGAGAAGAGGAATATCGCGGAAGAGATCCCTGTCTGGGATTCGGAGACGTGCATCCAGTGCGGCGAGTGCTCGCTGGTGTGCCCGCACGCGGTCATCCGGATGAAGGTCTACGATCCGGCGCTCCTCTCAAAGGCGCCCTCCACATTCAAGTCCATCGACGCCAAGGGCAAGGAGTTCGAGGGAAAGAAGTTCACGATCCAGGTCTCCTCTCTGGACTGCACGGGCTGCGGCATCTGCGTCAGCGCCTGCCCCGCCCACCAGAAAGTGAACGGCGAGAAGACGGACAGGAAGGCCATCAACATGGCGCCCCAGCTTCCCCTGAAAGACCAGGAGGCGGCGAACTTCGACTTCTTCCTTTCCCTTCCCGAGGTCGACCCGAAGCTGATCAAGCGGAACTCGATCAAGGGTTCGCAGCTCCTCATGCCCCTGTTCGAGTTCTCCGGGGCGTGCGCCGGCTGCGGCGAGACTCCCTATGTGAAGCTCATGAGCCAGCTCTACGGGGACAGGGCGGTCATTGCCAACGCCACGGGATGCTCGTCGATCTACGGCGGTAATCTTCCGACGACCCCTTATACCGCGCGGGCAGACGGCAGGGGACCGGCCTGGTCCAACTCGCTGTTCGAAGACGCGGCTGAGTTCGGATTCGGAATGCGCCTGACGGCGGACAAGATGTTCGAGTTCGCCAACGAGATGCTCGACTCTCTCATGGCCGGCGGCAAGTCCGCCGCGCCGAAGGAGCTGCTGAGCCAGCTCCGGACCGCAGATCAATCCACGCAGGAAGGAATCGAAGCCCAGAGGGGAAGGGTGGCCGACCTCAAGAAAGCACTGGGCGGGGCGGCAACGGCGGAGGAAAAGCGTCTCTTGGCCGCGGCAGATTACCTGGTGAAGAAGTCCGTGTGGGTCATCGGCGGAGACGGCTGGGCGTACGACATCGGCTACGGCGGCCTGGACCACGTGATTGCATCCGGGCGCAAGGTGAACATCCTGGTGCTGGACACCGAGGTGTACTCCAACACGGGCGGCCAGATGTCCAAGGCGACACCGGTGGGAGCCATCGCCAAGTTTGCGGCGGGCGGCAAGCCCCTGGGCCAGAAGGACCTCGGAATGATGGCCATGGCTTATGGCACCGTCTATGTGGCGCGCATCGCCTTCGGTGCGAACAGGCTCCAGACCATACGGGCATTCTCCGAGGCGGATGAATACGACGGCCCGGCGCTCATCATCGCCTATAGTCATTGCATCAACCACGGTTTCGATCTACGGAAGGGCATCAGCCAGCAGAAGCTGGCAGTGGAGTCCGGCGCCTGGCCCCTGTTCCGCTACAACCCGAAGCTGAAGGCGGAAGGAAAGAATCCGCTGATCCTCGATTCCAAGGAACCCACAGCGGACATCGGGGAGTACATGTACAACGAGATCAGGTTCAGGGCTCTCAAGCAGTCCGGGCCTGAAAGGGCGGCGGAGCTCCTGGAGGTGGCGCGCAGGGACGCCAAGGAGCGCTACGCGTTCTACAAGTATTTGGCCGATCGCCCATAGTCCGCGGGGCAATGATCTCGTGAGCCTTGAAAAATTCGCCGCTCGTCCGCTGCCGGACTGGTACGATGACGCCAAGCTGGGGATCATGATCCACTGGGGGCCGTATGCGGTTCCGGCATGGGCGCCTCCCACGGGTGAGCTTCCGCGTGTGATCGATGAACACGGCTGGGAGTACTGGTTCGCCAACAACCCCTATGCCGAGTGGTATGCCAACAGCATGCTCATTTCCGGCAGCCCCACCCAGCACCATCACAGGGCCGCGTGGGGGCGCCTTACGCGGTATGACGCATTTGCCGGGACATTCCGTCAGGGCGTGAAAGACTGGGATCCCTCACAGTGGATCGAGCCGATCCTGTCGAGCCGCGCGCGCTACGTGGTGCTTACCGCCAAGCACCATGATGGATTCCTGATGTGGCCCGCGCGCAGGCGCAATCCGCGCAAGCGGGGCTGGCAGCTCTCTCGTGACATCATTGGTGAGACGGCTTCCGCCGCGCGCGAGAGTGGGTTGCGCCTTGGCGTGTACTACTCGGGCGGCCTGGACTGGACATTCGGTGGAACACCCATCCGGAACCTGGAAGATCTGGCTTCGGCAACGCCTCGGGCGCGCGGATATGCAGCGTATGTGGATGCCCATTGGCGCGAGCTGATTGCCCGGTACGAACCCTCCTTCCTCTGGAACGACATCGGCAGCCCTCGAGGCGAAGATCTTCGGAAGCTCCTGTCCCTTTACTATGAAGCCGTCCCCGACGGAGTGGTCAATGACAGGTTCGGCCAGGCGGACTCGGGGGAATCGCGCAGTTTTCCTCACCGGGCCGTGAAGGCGGTTGCAGGGTTGTTTTCTCCCCGTCCCCGCAGTCAGCCGACGCGGCGCATGGCTGTGCCCGCCGGCGCTCACGCGGATGTCCGCACCCTCGAGTACGCGGCTAATCCGAGTGAGGGCGCTGGAAAGTGGGAGTGCGTGCGCGGCCTGGGCTATTCCTTCGGCTGCACGACCGAGGAGAACGAAGAGAATATGCTCTCTGTCCCCGCGCTTGTGCGGCTGCTGGTGGACGTGGTTGCCCGCGGCGGCAATCTCCTCCTCGGCGTCGGGCCACGGGCGGACGGCTCCCTCTCCGACCCGCAGCTTGCACGGCTGAAGGGACTGGGCAATTGGCTCAAAGTGAACGGTGAGGCGATATTCGGCACTCGTCCCTGGGGTGATGCGGACAGCGTTACCGAAGACGGAATAGAGATCCGCTATACGCGCAAAGGAATGACGGTCTACGCTATTCTCCTTGGCACGCCGGCAGGCCGGACAATCGTGCTCCCCGGCCTCCGTTTCCTTCCCTATGCCGGAGTCAGGATCCTCGGCTCGCTCAGCTATGTGACCTGGTTCGAGGAAGGCAAGGACATCCACATCCGACTGAGCGAGCCGCTCCGAGAGTCGGCCGCGCATGTGATCAGCATTACCCCGCAGCCAAGAGCCTGAACCAGTCTCCCTTTCAGCTCCCGAAATTCTATGTCTGCATGGTATCTGCCAGGCTCCTGCCTTGTGTTTCAGGACTTGTGAGCTACAATATGTTGATATTTATTTAAAAAATTAATATATGATTAACTTATTAAAATATATTGACATATATTATTAATTATTATACTTTTTGATTTAAATTAACTCTAGCTGAGGAAGGTTAGTATGAATGGAATCACCATCAACAAGCTTTGCAAGGACTACCACCTGGGCAAGACCGTTGTCCGGGCGCTGAAAAGCATCGACCTGGAGATCAAAAGCGGGTCCTTTGCGTGCGTAGCAGGTCCGTCGGGAAGCGGCAAGACGACCCTGCTCAACATGATCGGCCTCATAGACTCGCCTTCGGGCGGGACAATCCAGGTGGCAGGCGAAGACATTCAGGCTTTGTCGGAGACCCTTCGCACCCGCTATCGCAACAGGACACTGGGATTCATCTTCCAGTCCTTCAATCTCCTGCCGGTGCTGGACGTCTATGAGAATATCCGCCTGCCGCTCATCCTCCATCGCGAACTGTCCAAGGAAGAGAAACACGACCGCGTCATGGAGCTGGTGAGCGCAGTGGGGCTGGCCGATCACCTGCGTCACAAGCCTTTCGAGCTTTCCGGCGGCCAGCGCCAGAGGGTGGCCATTGCGCGCGCCCTGGTGACACACCCGATGATCGTTCTGGCAGACGAGCCGACAGCCAACCTCGATTCAGGAACGGGGGATGAGGTTCTCCAGCTCATGGAGAGCATCAACAGGAGCCGCGGCACGACATTCATCTTCTCCTCCCATGATCCGGGGGTCATGCGCCGCGCCGCGCGCATTATCCGCCTGCACGACGGACAGGTCGAGGCAGCGTGATGGAACGCTTCCTGCTCTGCATCAAGAACCTCCGGCGTCACGGCTGGCGGACCCGTATCCTCCTCCTCATCGCCCTTTTCGGGTCCTTTCTCACGTTCCTTTTCGAGAACATCAGCGAGGACATCTCCCGCAAGCAGTCGGACATGTTTGGCCGCTCCTTTTCCGGGCATTTCCGGATTCTCGAGAAGGACATCGAGACGAAGAACACGTTCGGCTACTACCACTACGAGCCGGAAGAGATGCTCACGCCCGGCGAAATTGCATCGGTCACGCAGCACCTTGCCGGCCTGCCCGAGGTGAGCGGCGCCCAGGAGAGGATCGTGTTCAGCGGTGTCTTTTTCGGGGCACACGACTTGGAGAAGGGTTTCCAGGCGGTTGCGATGGACATGACGGCATTCAACCGCGAGTTTACCGACCTGTACTACGCGAAAGGATTTCCCCTGCAGGCCGGAGAGACCAATGCGTGCGCGGCCTCCTGGTACGACTACCAGCGCGACAAGATCGTGGACGTCGGGAGCCGCTACGTGTTCCTGTTGCCCAACCGGCACGGCGAGTTCGTGGATCGCTACGTCACGGTGAAAGGGGGCATCGACTACAGGACAATGCCGAAGGACGTATTCGGACTTTCGGGGATGTACTTTGATCTGGCCGGTTTCCGCGACATGGTTGGTTACACGGAGCCGCTTGCGTCTGAGGTCGTCGGCTTCCTCCGCGACGCCCGAACGGCAAATGAAGTCCTTCCCCGCATCGCCGATTGGCTCCATCAAAGCCATCCCCGGCTCAAGGTGGTCTCATGGCGCGAGTATGCCCCGATATTCGCCGAGATCGTGCTGGGCTTCGACGTGATGATGAAAACCGTGGAGGCAATCCTCCTGGCCATTTGCATACTCCTCGTGGTGAAGCTCACAACCTTCTCCATCATCGAGCGCTACAGCGAGATCGGCACGATGCGGGCTCTCGGTTTCCCCCGTTCGGACATCGCGTTCCAGTTCGCGCTGGAGGGTTTCCTGATCATCGCGGCCGGGGCGCTTCTCGGATTCCTCCTGAGCGCCGGCGTGATCGCTTTCTTTCACGCAACGGGTGTCAGGAACAGCCTCACATTCTTTGCCTACATCGTAGGCGATGGTTTCCGGCCCTCATTCCACGCGGGCAGGATTGTGATCGTGGGCAGCATATTTCTGGCCGTCGCCGTGCTGGCGCCCCTTTTCCCAGCCATCCGGGGAGGGCGCCTGTCCATCCTGACGACCCTGGAGAAGAGGTAGCCGACATGGAGCTGATCCGTTATCTGCTGAACAACATCCTGAAGAGGCCCATGCGCGCTGGGTTCATCATCGCGGCAGGGGCCTTGAGCGCCGCGGTCCTGGTATTTGCCTTCGCGCTGGGCGCGCGGACCACCGCTCACGTGCGCGCCGACACCATCGCAAAATGGACGGGGCATCTCTGGGTCTCCAGAAAGGACGGCTTCGAATTCAAGCCGGAGAATATCGACAGCTACACGCAGCAGGCGAACGCGGTCCGTGACTACCTGTCGGGCCATCCCAACACTGCAGCCCTGGTTCCCTGGGTCATGAGCAGCTGCGAGATACAGGCGGGAACCGCCCGCACATATCTCATGCTTACTGCCACTGATTTCCAGGCGGACGAGCCGTACAGGAAGAGCACGGAGCTCGCGGCGGGCAGGTTTCCCGGGCCGCAGGACGAGTACGGCCTGCTCATCACCACCGTGCTGGCGGCCAAGTACAAGCTGAAGACCGGCGACAGCATCACGCTTTTTATCCCCTCGGTGTATGGCGCGCGCAATGCGATGGACTTCATCGTCACGGGAATCGTGCGGGCATCGGCGCCCTGGTACGAGGACGGGATCACCATCAGGATCCAGGACTACCTGTCCATGTCCGAGCTGGGGGATGCATCCCCGTTCTACAAGGCATACGTCAAGGACGAACGCGGAATCCCGGCCATGGTGAGGGAGCTGTCCGCCGGAATGAATGGCGCGGGGTACCGCGCCGCCGTAACGGACTTTCCGGTCAAGGGCTATCGGGACGACAAGTTCGTGCGCTTCCTGCTCAACCTGGGCACGAGCAATGTCCTCATGTTCGGCTTCATGGCGATGATCATCTTCCTCGCGCTGCTCATCGGGATCCGCTCGATCATCCTGACGAACATATTCGACAGACGGGACGAGATCGGCACCCTGCGCGCGCTCGGATTTCCCCGCGGCACCGTGCGGATGCTCTTTTTCGGCGAGGCCCTGGCCGCCCTGTTCGTGGGATACCTGCTGGGCTGTGCGGCGGTGGCAGTGATAGCGGCGATCTTCGAAGCGCGGATCGTCCGCCCGCCCCTCCTGATGCTTCAGTACATGTTCGGGATGACCCGCATGGGCATCACCCTGAACGGATTCACCCTGCTCGTTCCACTGGCGCTTCTTTTCCTGCTCCTGTTCGCCACGACATTTCGGACCGTGGGACGCGAAACGGAGCAGCAGGCAGCGGCCCAGATGGCCAACCGCTGAGACATGATAATTCGATCGGAGGATGCAATGAAGAGATTCTGGATTCTCGTTCTGATGGCCGCGGCTGCGCTGCCCCTGGCGGCGCAAAGCTTTCCCGAAGGAGACGTCATCACATATATCGACGCGGTGGATGCGGTGAATCTCCCGGTCAACTGCAAGGCCAGGATGGCCGTCACGGACACATACGCGAGCGGAGGGGACCGGGCGTCGGAAGGCTTCTTCGTGCGCAAGGACAACAAGGTCGTGTGGGTCGCCACGGCGCCGGCTTCCCAGAAAAATTTCGCCCTGCTGCGCAACGAGGACATTTTCTACGAGCGCTTTGCGACCACCAACAAGGTCGTGAAGACCTCTGCAACGGCCAACGCCAGGGGGGGGGAGACGTCGAACCTGGACCTCACGCGCTTCAACACGAATCTCGACTACACGGTGACGTACAAAGGCGAGGAGTCCGTTGAGGGCAAGGACTGCTACCGCTTCGAGCTGCGCGCGAAGAACCGCAAGCTTGCCTACAGCCTCGTCCAGCAATGGGTGGAAAAATCGACCCGTATGACGATCAAGAAGGCCTTTTACGCGGTGTCGGAAAAGGTGCTCAAGTACTACACGGTCACGGGCGCCGAGCTCGAGAACGGACGCGTCAAGGTGATCGATATGAAATACGTGGACGCCCTCAAGCCGGAGGACACGAGCAGCCTGCGCATCTCCGGCATCACGGTGCTGAAGAGCGTTCCCGATCAGTTCTTCACCAGGGAATACCTGGAGTCCGGCCGGCTCTTTCCGTACGACTTCTGAAGCGCTTCTGAAATACGCACCCGGAGGATTGCATAGTGAAACGCATCATCGTCCTGATTATCGTCCTGGTGGCCGGGTCCGTGACTCTCTTCTCCCAGGAAAAGAGCTTCATCACCCTTACCGGCGACGTGGATGGACAGGTCATCATGAATGCTCCGAACGAAGCCAGCGTATACCCCGGCCCTTTCACGGAAGTCACGGCAGGGGGCCTGGTTGACGGGAAGCTCACCTTCTCCCGACAGTACACTACGCTCGGGCTGCTGGACTTCACCTTTCAGGATGCGAACGTCCTGGACCACCAGAACGGCGCAAAGGTGGAAAACCTTTCCTTCCTGGTAAACGAGCTCTACTCGGACCTCAGCTTCGGCGATCTCCTCTACCTTCGGCTTGGTAAGCAGCGATTGAAGTGGGGCGCCGGCACTATCTTCAATCCGTCGGACCCGGTAAATCCGCCGAAGGATCCCACTGCCATGCGTGCAGTTCGAGAAGGGGTTACGGCGCTCAAGCTCGAGCTCATCACGAAGTCCATCTCGCTTATGAGCTTCGGCGTTCTGTACGACGCGGCAGGTCAGACCGGCGTCGGGTCCAAGGTCTCCACCTCCCTCATCCCCGGCTCGGATGTCTCGCTTTCCGGCTATTGGAGCCGGAGCGAGTCATGGACCGGAGCGCTCAACGCGTCGATTGCGCCTCTCTACGAGGTACCGGGCTGGGATACTCTCCAGGTCTGGTTCGAGGGGTCCCTCTACGGGAAGGGGAAATATGCCGCCTTTGTGCAAGGCACGAATCCGGGCGCGGTGGTGCCGGGCACAGCGGATGGCATCCAGTACAATCTTCTGTTTGGGGCTTCCGCCCAGGTCCCCGAGGTCCGCACGACCGTTCTCGTGGAGTACTATCACCTGTCCGAGGGACTCTCCCGCGGCGAGCTGGGCGCCGTGTACCAGGCGCTGCGTTCAGCGAATCCCCTGGTTCTCGACGAATCGCAGGGCTGGTACGCGGAGCTGGCCCGGAGGCCCGGCCGCCAGGCCCCGGATTATCTTTTCGTTTCCTTCAGCCAGCCGACAGTGACCGACAACGGCGATCGCGTATTCGACAAGATCGGGTTGACGGCAACCTGCCTGCTGAGCCTGACCGACCTTTCATTCTTTGCCAGCGGCGGCATCACCACGACGTTCGTGAAGGATTCCTCGGTCGACCTGACGGTGGACTGGGCTCACGGCGGGAATGGGACCGAGTTCGGCAACTCGCCGTCGGCGGTCTCCATCGCCCTCGATGTGAAAGTGTATTTCTGAGCGCGGGACCCGCGGCGTGCCGCCTATCCGCGCGGTGAGAGGCCCCGAAAGAGATCTCCCAACTGGCCGCAGGCTTTGGCGAACACCCCAAAGAGCTCGTCGTAGATCTGGCGGGCGCCGGGATCCGGGTGGAAGGTCTTGCGGAACCTGACGAGACTTTCCGCGGCCTCGGTGGGGCTTTCGAACTCCTCCACGCCGTAGAACCCCACGCAGGCGTTGCCGACCAGGTCCGAATCTTCCTGCTCGGGCAGGAGCACCTTCTTGCCGGTAATGTCGGCGCGTGTCTGGCACCACAGGGGCAGTCGGGCAAGCCCCCCCGAGACGCGCAGGTCCGTCACCTGGCAGCCTTCCGCCTCCATGGCCGCAATCACGGTCCTGACCGCGAAACCGGTCGACTCGACGACTGCCCGCATCATCTCCGCCTTGCCGTGCTCCAGGCCAAGACCGAGGAAGGCGCCGCGAATATCGGGATCCCAGAGGGGAAAACGTTCCGGGGCAAGGAAGGGAAGGAAGAGGAGCCGTCGTGCACCGGGCACCGCTGCCTGCGCTTCCTTGACGAGTGAATCGATATCAACGTGACCGTGACCAAGGGTGCGCGCCGCCCATTCGAGAGCGGAACCTGATGAGGAGATCATAGCCGATACATTGTAGGCGCCACGCACGACGTGCGGGAAACAGAGCAGGCGCCTGTCGTGCACGGGGGCGGACCAGCACAGGTTGACCCCCTCCGAGGTGCCGGCCCTGTCACACGCCCTTCCGGGCAGGATGCACGCCGTGCCGAGGATGGACATGACGAAGTCGGGGCCCCCCGCGATGACCGGCAATCCCTGGGGGATTCCGAGGGTCTCCTCGGCCTCGGCTCTGACCGTGCCCAGGAGCTCGCCTATCTCGGCAAATGCCGGGAACTTGTCCTGGTCCATGTGCAGCCTCGGGATTGCAGCCTCGTTCCAGAAGAAATCCTTGAAAAGCTGCGTGGGTACAATGCGCACCGCGTTGCCCGTGAGAAAGAATGAAATGTACTCCGCGCAGGGAAGGAAATGCCGGGTGCGCGCGTAGATCTCCGGTTTGTGCCGCATGATCCACAACGCCTTGGGCAGGTAGAACGAGGCGTCCAGGGGGGTGTGGGAGAACTCCGAGATGGAGTCCGCCTCATCCTGCGCGCGGCGGTCCATCCAGGTCATCGCGAAGTCCAGCGGCTCTCCCGCGTCGTCCACCGGCAGGAGCGTCGGACCGTTCGCGCTCACCACTACTGCCCGTATGCGGCCCTTTTCCCGCAGGCCGAGCTGGGCGGTGACCATCGCAATTCCTGAAAGCCAGGTATTCGAGTCGCATTCCCACAGGTCGGGATCCTGGCTTTGCACCATCCGCACCGGAACCTGCGCGCGCGCAAGGACGCTGCCCTCCTTGCTCACCAGCGCGCCTTTCAGGTTCGTGGTGCCGATGTCGTACGCGAGGATCACTTTGCGCGGCCCCTCGACAGAAAGCGGGGAAGCATCAGGTCGTGTGCGCTTTTCCCGTCACGAGGGCCATACCGGTGAGCAGCCCCCAGCCCGCCGCTGTCTTCAGCAGGTCTCCGACGACGAACGGCAGGAAACCGAGGGAGATCGCGCGGTCCATGCCCGTGTACACGCCCAGCCATATGACGCCCGGCACGTACAGGACGACGTTTCCGATGACCAGCATGACCAGCGTGCCCAGGGGCGACCGGGCCGCGCCGCGCTGGGCGAACACGCCGACGACGAACGCCGCCGCGACGAACCCGAGCAGGTACCCGCCGGTGGGCCCCACCAGGTGGGAGATTCCCGCCGTGCCCCCGGAGAAGACGGGCAGACCGGCGAAACCCTCACCGAGGTAAGCGACCACGGCCAGCGCGCCGCGGCCGCTTCCGAGGAGGCAGCCGGCCAGGAGCACAGCGAGGGTCTGGAGCGTGACAGGCACGGGGGTGAAGGGCAGGGGGATGGCGACCTGCGCGCCCAGCGCGATTACCAATGAAAAGCCGGCCACGAGTGCGGCATCGTATATCCATGCGGTCTTTGCATTCAGGGGGCGGATCACGTCAGCAATCAAGGGTGAAGCCAAGGCGCACCTCCGTCAGAAAATACGCGGAATACCGCGTTGCAATGATTCGCGCGGAGAATATCGGAAAACACCCGTTCGTTTCAAGGGGAGGGCGCAGCCCTTCCGCAGAATCCGCGGTATACCGCGGAGTTGGAGGCCCGCGAACCTCGAGTCGTATTGACACGCGTCGGGTGAAGATCGATCCTTGGTCGAAACTGGGACAATGATGAGCCAGAGGTTTCCGCCACCGCGGCGCGGTATTCCGCGCCATTCGTCGTCCGGGCGCGATATCGAGCGCCCTTCTTTGCCTTCGCGCGGGACTCCGCGCCCTTCCTCGGTGCCCGCCCGCCGAGTGAAATACTTTCTTCGCAGGCCCCTGCAGCCCGGCGAGCTGTCGTCCCTGATGAAAAAACACATTTTCACGGGTACTCTCGGCTCTGCCTGGGGCACGGTCATCACCGGCATCATCTACGTCTATTTCGGGAATGCCATCGGCATGTCGCAGTTCCAGTGGGGGATCCTCGGCGGCCTCAGCGCCTGGGTCGTGGTGGTTCAGCCGCTGGGTGCCCTGCTCGGGGAGCGGGCCGGGTCGCGCAAGCTCGTCTGGTTCTGGACCGCGCTCACCGACCGGGTGCTGCGGCTGGTCGGGGTCGTCATGGCATACCTGCTCTGGAGGGCGGGCCATCCCGGCGCGTACCTCTTCTTCATGCTGGGAATTTGCATTGCCACCTTGATCGGAAACTTCTCCCAGGGCCCGTGGTACGGCTGGCTGGCAACCATCATTCCTCGGGAAGTGCAGGGCACGTTCTGGGGCAGGAGGGACAGCTGGATTTCGCTCGTCGTCATCGCTGTGATTCTCCCTTCCGGACTGCTGATGGACCTGGTGCCCCCGAGCGGAAAGCTCCAGATCGCCGCCGCCATTCTCGCCGGGGCAAGCGTTCTCGGCTTCGTTGACATCCTCGTCCACGGCACCATCCCCGAGCCGCCGCTGGCCGCCAGGTCCTCCGGCGGGTCGATCAGCGGCATGCTCGTGCCCCTGCGGGACAAACGGTTCCGCCCCTGGCTGCTCTTTGCGGCGAGCTGGAACCTCAGCATGGGCCTCGGGGGAGCGCTCTGCGTCCTTTACTTCATGGAGAATCTGGGCTTCAAAAATGACCTCCTTGGCGGAATGTTTGCCATCACCGTGACCGGCCTGGCCGGGATCCTCCTTGCCGCCCGGACGGTCGGCAGGCTGGTCGACCGGATCGGCATCAAACGAGTTCTTTTCATGAGCTACTTCTTCTGGTGCCTGATCCCCGCGATCTGGCTGTTCGCCACTCCCCGCTCGGCCATCCTCTGGATCGGAATTGCCGGCGTCCTCGGCGGCGTGTTTCCCGCTGCAGCGACGAATGCGGGCGTGAAGCTCGTGACCCGTTTTCCCGCTCCCGAGGAAAGCGGAATGTACATGGCCGTCTCGACGATGGTGGGAAGCATTGCCGGCGGTCTGGCGTCCCTCATCGCCGGCAGCTTCCTCAGGTTCATGGGGGAGCGGTCATTCACCGTCCTTGGTCTCGTGGTAAGCGCTTTTCCGCTGCTTTTTATCGTCTCGTTCATTCTGAGGCTCGTCACCACTTTCACGATTCTTCCCAGGGTCCGGGTCACAGGGGCGGTGCGTGAGGAAGAACGGGCATTCCTGCTGCCGCTGTTCTTTGAGTCGCTGCCCGTTATCAATCGGGTCATGCGGACGCAGCGCAACAGGAGAAATGCCAGGAAAAGCGGGGACCCGCCATGGCAGGGTATCGAACGCAGGCGGCAATAGCGCGTGGCGGCGCCGCCCAACTCCACGGACTACCGCGGAAGGGGGCCCATTCGCGCATGGCCGAGGGCCATGCGCTCAGCCTTCACCCTTCTCGAACGCCCTTCCGTCAGCGGAAGGCGCGCGGGCGCGGCCGGCAAGCCCTGCCAGCACAACGAGCGCAAGCACATAGGGGAACATCTGAATGAACTGGACAGGGATCGGGATGCGACTCTCGAATACGATCCTGACGGTGTCCGCGTAGCCGAAGAGCAGTGAGGCGAGCACAGCTCCAATCGGATTCCACCTGCCGAATATCACCGCGGCCAGCGCGATAAACCCGCGCCCCGCCACCATGCCGCTGATCCACTTGTCAGCGAACAGGGTGGCGGAACCGATGCCGCACAGCGCGCCGCTGATGATCACCCCCGCATAGCGCATGAAATAGACGTTCACGCCCAGCGTGTCGGCGGCCTCGGGGTTTTCCCCCACGCTGCGCAGCCGCAGCCCGAATACCGTGCGGTTGATGGTGAACCAGGCAACGGCGGTGATCGGGATCAGCCAGAAGGCGAGTGAATTGATGCCCAGCAGGTCCGGGAAAAGCCGTGAGTTGATGGCTGACTGCGTCTCCTGGCCGAACCAGCTCTGGCTGAGGAAGCGTGAAAGCCCGACAGCAAAGATATTGATCGCCACCCCGCTCACCACGTGGTCCACTTTGAATGTCACGGTCACCAGGGCGTGGATGAGACCCATGAGCATGCCCGTGATCACGGCGACCAGCAGCCCCATCCAAACGCTGTGAAACGTAATAGCGCCCCAGACGAGGGTGAGGGCCGTCACCGTCATGATCCCTTCCAGGGCGATGTTGACAACCCCGCCGCGCTCGGAGAAAACGCCGCCAAGGGCGGCAAAGGCGATAGGGGAGGAGATCTCCAGGCCCTTTACCAGGAAGAAGGTGACAAATGAAAAGTCCATCACGCCACCTCCTTCTTCCGCAGTCCTCGCACGACGCGCACCATCACTTCGTTGATGACCACGATGAAGAGAATCATGAGACCCTGGATGGCATAGGTGACGGAGTTGGGGACCCTTGTGAAGAGCTGCAGGCCGTAGCCTGCCTGCCTGAGAAAGCCGAAAAGCCCCGCGGAAAAGATGACTCCGATCGGCGAGTTCCTCCCGATCAGGGAGATTGCGACACCGTCAAAGCCGACCCCTGAGGCCAGGCTGTACGTGTAGAAGCCCCTGATGGCAAAGATCTCCTGCAGGCCGATGAGGCCGGCAAGAGCCCCGCTTGCCAGGAAGGCTCCAATCTGAACCCTGTTCACTTTCACTCCCGCGTACCGCGAGACATCCATGGAGGTGCCAACTGCCCGGATCTCGAAGCCGTAGCGGGTGCGGGAGAGCAGAAACCAGACAAGCAGCCCGAAAACCACTGCCACGATCAGGCTGTAATCCAGGTACACGTAGTCAGGCACATTCCACCCTATGGCGCGGAAAAGCCCGTTCAGCTTTGCGAAAACCGCCGTGGAAAGGATCTTGCGGGTCTGCGGCTCCAGGCTCTGGCCCTTCTGAAGACCGGAGAAGGGGTTGTTCACGAAATAGGTCACGAGCGCGATTGCGATGTTGTTGAACAGGATGGTCGTGATGACCTCGTGGATCCCGCGCCGCACTTTCAGTATTGCCGGCACAGATGCCCAGAGCGCCCCCCCGAGCATTGCGGCAAGCACGATCAGGGGGATATGGATTGCCGGCGGCACCCTGAGATAAATGCCCACGAGGGCTGCGGTAAAGCCGCCGACGAAGTACTGGCCTTCCACCCCGATGTTGAAGACGCCTGCCTTGAACGCGATGGCCACCGCCAGGCCGGAAAGGTAAAAGGGGATGGAAACCGAAAGAACCTGGGCGAGCTTGGCGCTCGTCAGGAAGGTGAACTTCCAGATGGCAACCAGCGCATTTCCGGGATCTTCACCGAGAAGGATCACGATCAGGATGAGCGCGATCGCCGAGGCCAGGAAGCCCATGAAGGGGGCCGCGCCCTCCAGGAGGGTGAAACGAACTGAGCCGCGCTTACGCATTCGATTTCTCCCCCGTCATGTACAGACCGACCTCTTCACGCACTGCCGTGTCATGCGTGAACTCCTTGATGATTTTTCCTTTGAAAATGACGCCGATCCGATCTGACAGGGAAAGGAGCTCGTCCAGGTCTGCCGAGACCAGGAGGACGGCCCGGCCTGCTGACCGCGCGGCCAGGAGCTGTTTGTGGATGAACTCCGTAGCCCCGATGTCCACGCCCCGGGTCGGCTGGGAGGCAACAAGCAGGATCGCCCCCGTGCCGATCTCCCGCGCCACCACTGCCTTCTGCTGGTTTCCGCCGGAGAGCGCGTTTGCCGGGGTTTCCTCGGAGGGCGTCCGTATATCGTACTCGGCGATCACCTGCCGGGCGTGTTCCCGAATGGCCTTCTGGTTGATGAGCTGGAACCGCGACGCATACGGCTGCAGGTGGTGCTGCCCGAGGGCGATGTTCCAGGCCACCGAGAACGGCATCAGCAGTCCCTCCTTCTGCCGGTCCTCCGGGATGTGGGCAATACCGCGCGCGCGCCGCTCCCGCACACCCAGGTGCGTGATGACTTCCCCCGACAGGAGAATGTCGCCGGATTCCGCTTCCGCCCCTTCCGCGATCGTCTTCACCAGCTCGGTCTGACCGTTTCCCTCCACCCCGGCTATACCGTAGATCTCGCCCGCGCGCACGCTCAAGGAAAGTCCGTCCACCACCTCATAACCGCGCGGGCTCCTGATGCGAAGATTCCTCACTTCGAGGACCACCTGGCCGGGGTCCCGGGCAACACGGTCCACTTCCAGGAGCACCGGTTTGCCCACCATGAGCTCGGCGATCTTCTGTTTCGTGGCATCAGCACGCGCCATGGTCTGCACGACCCTTCCCTGGCGGATGACGGTGATCCGGTCCGCGACTTCAAGCACCTCGTCCAGCTTGTGGCTGATGAAAATGACGCCCTTTCCCTGCCGCTTCATCTCGCGGAAAGTCTTGAAGAGCTCGCCGGACTCCTGGGGTGTGAGCACCGCGGTCGGCTCGTCGAACACGAGAATCACGGCGCCCCGGTAGAGGATCTTCAGGATCTCCACGCGCTGCTGGATTCCGACAGAGAGGTCCTCCACCCGGGCATCAGGGTCCACGGCAAGCCGGTTTTCCTCCACGAGCGCGGCGATCTTCCGTCGGGGCCCGGCGTTTTGCAGCACGCCCGCCGTGTGGGTCTCCTCCCCGAGTGTGACGTTTTCCAGCACGCTGAAGGGGGAGAAAAGCATGAAGTGCTGGTGCACCATACCGATGCCCAGCCGGATCGCTTCCCGCGGTCCTCGTATGGACACGGGAGCCCCCCGTACGAGGATGCTTCCCGAATCGGGCCTGTGCAGCCCGTAGAGGATCTTCATCAGGGTGGTCTTCCCTGCGCCGTTCTCCCCGACGAGCGCATGGATCTCTCCTACGCGCAGATCGAAGGAAACACCTGCGTTTGCCGTCACTCCCGGAAAACGCTTCGTGATCTCTCTCATCTCCAGAAGATTTTCGGGCATGGCCATGGCTCTCCGCTCGCATGCCTCCCCGATAGCAGCGGGGGAGGCAGGGCCGGCTAAAAAAAAGGCGGGAGCGGAAGCTCCCGCCTGGTCAGAACCTGTTTACTTCAGCGTCTTTGCCCACGCGGCAACGTCCACGTTTTCATCAGGCACCTTGATCGTGCCGTCGATGATCTTTGCCTTCAGATCCTGGATCTTCGAGTCGTACTGCGCAAGGTCCGCCTTGTTCAGATCGTTCTGCGCATAGCCCACGCCGTCCGATGCGAGGTTGAATGTGCGGTATCCGCCGGGGAGCGTCCCCTTCTCGATGGACTCCTTGCCGATTGCGAACACTGCATTATCCACTCTCTTGAGCATGGAGGTCATGACGAACTTCGCCCTGCCCTGGACCGCGGTATCCGTTGC
This sequence comes from uncultured Spirochaetaceae bacterium, assembly GCA_964437385.1. Lineage (GTDB taxonomy): Bacteria > Spirochaetota > Spirochaetia > SZUA-6 > Fen-1364 > Fen-1364. Next base: position 17,544 of record CAYTGX010000049.1, on the reverse strand, counting down.
GGCCGCGTACACGAGGGCCTGGTCGGAATCCACCCCGATACCGAGCTTGCCCGTCTCCATGGCTGCCTTGAAGAGCCCGTCTCCCGAGCCGCCCGCCGCGTGGTAGACGATTACCGCGCCCTGCTTGTAGAGGTTCATGGACACGTCATACCCGCCCTTGGGGTCGTTGAAGCCGGAGAACTCCTTGCTGATATACTGCACGAGGATCGCGCCGGGCTTCCTGTAGGCCGGGTTGACGTACATCGCCCCGGCGCGGAACCCGTTCTCGAACCTGTGGATGAGCCCGATGTCGACGCCGCCCATGAAGCCTATCTTCTTTCCGTCCGCCTTGAGGGCAGCCAGCGCGCCGACCAGGAAGGACCCTTCGTTCTCGGTGAAGCCCGCGCACAGGATGTTGCCGTCCGTCTTGAGGTCGGGGAGGAACACGTCGATGCCGACGAAGTGGATCTTCGGGAAGTCCTTTGCCACCTTGGCAATGGAGTCACCGAACGCGAAACCGATACCGAAGATGGGATTGTAGCCTTCCTCCGCGAGCGCCCTCATGAGGGTCTCACGATCCTGGCCTCCACCTTTCGGCTCGGCATATTTGAGCTGAAGCTGGTTGCCGAAGTTCACCTTGCTCGGATCTCCTTCGATCCAACCCTTGTACTCCGTGGCCAGGCTGACGAGCCCGCGGTAGGCGGAATCGTTGAACGAGTTATCGCCCCGTCCTGCGAGGTCGAACACAAGACCGATCTTGCCCTTGGCAGCCGTCTTTGCCTTCTGCGCGCACCCTGTCACCAGGAGAGCGATGCTGAGCGCGACCGCGACCAGCAGATAGAATCTCTTCATGGAATCCTCCTTGCTTCTGAATAGTACCTTTACACTAAATATGGCCGGGAGGGAAGTCAAGACTGGCGGAGCAGCGCGAGAAACTCCTCTTCGTTGACGAGCGTGACACCGAGCTTCTGCGCCTTCTGGAGCTTGCTTCCGGGGTTCCCGCCGACTAACAGGTGTGTGGTTTTCGAAGTCACCGAATCCCCTGCTTTCCCGCCCCTCCGGGTCACCTCTTCCATTGCCTTTTCCCGGGGGCTGAAGCTGGCAAAGCTCCCGGTGACACACCAGCTCTGGCCGGCGAATGTCTGCGGCAGGTCGGAAGTCTGCGGCTGAGTCTTTTCCTCGAGATTCAGGCCTGCCTTGCGCAGCCGCTCGATGAGCCGCTTCATCGGCTTCTTGCGCAGCTCCCGCATCAGCGTCTCCGCCGTGCGCTCCCCGATGCCGTGTATGGCAAGGAGCGGCGCCGGGTCTCCCGCGTCGGCAAGCGCGACCAGTGAATCGATTCCGCTGTAGCCGGCCTCGATCACGAGCTCGGTCACCTTCTGGCCTATGTCCGGTATTCCCAGGGATGGAAGGACGATGTGGAAGGGCTGTCCTTTGCTCTTGTCGATTCCCTCCCTGATCTGGGCCACTTTCTTCTCACCGAACCCCGGGAGGTCCAGCAGCTTGTCGGGATCGAAAAAGTACAGGTCAGCGATGTCCCGCGCCAATCCGTTCCTGATGAGTACGTCGACCGTTTCCGGACCGAGTCCCTCGATGTCCATCTGTCCCCTGGCGACGAAAAAGTTCAGCCTTCCCCGCACCTGGTCGGGGCACGCTGCGTTGGGGCAGAAGTGGTGCGCGCCCTGCTTCACCAGCCGCGTTGCGCATGTCGGGCAGAATTCGGGCAGCTTCCAGGTGGCGGCGCCCGTCTCGTTTTTCTCCAGCACCCGCTCCACGGCGGGAATGACGTCCCCTCTGCGGGAGACTGCCACACGGTCTCCCACGGCCAGCTCCAGCATGTCGATATACTCCTGGTTGTGCAGGGTGACGTTCGCGATGGTGGTGCCCGATATCCTGACCGGCTCCACGCGTGCCACGGGTGTAATCCTGCCCGTCCTGCCCACCTGGACCTCGATTGCCTTGACCGTTGTGGCTCCCTCCGGGGATTCGAACTTGAATGCGACTGCCCATCGGGGGTGATGTCCAGTGTATCCGAGCCTCTCGCGGACGGAAACCTCGTCCACCTTCACCACCATGCCGTCGATCTCGTAGTCCAGGCCCGCACGGCCCTGCCGTTCGGCTTCAAGGTAGCCGGGGATTTCCTTCAGGGAGCCGGTATGCCAGGCCGGATGACGGCTTTTCACCATTGAGAGCGAGGGACCGTCCGAAAAAAAACCGACGCGCGGGTTGAGCCGGAAACCGAGCTCCTCGAGCTGCTCCAGTATCTCATGGTGCGTGTCAGGCGGCTGCGCGAAAAAACCCTCGTAGACGTAGATGCTGAGAGGCACCCCTGCCACCTCGCTGCTCTTGACCCTCCGCAGCGTTCCCGAGGCGAAGTTGCGCGGGTTGGCGTACGGTTCCTCCTCTTTTTCATTAATCGAATCGAAAAGGCTGTGCGCCAGAAATATCTCTCCCCGCACTGCGACCGTCACGGCCCGGGCAAGGCGAAGCGGGACCGCGCCGATGGTCTTCACGTTTCCCGTGACGTCATTGCCCACCAGGCCATTGCCCCTGGTCACGGCCCGCACCAGCAGGCCCTCTTTGTAGTAGAGGACGATCGACGCGCCGTCGATTTTCTGCTCGCAGACAAAGGAGAGCTCCTCGCCGGCATTGCGCGCGGTCTTGGCGATCCATGCGGCCAGCTCCTCACTCGTGTAGGACTTGTCCAGGCTGAGGACGGGGATGCTGTGCGGCGCTTCGGGGAGCTCCTGCGTGAGATCGGAGCCGACACGGCGGGTAGGGGAATCAGGAAGGGCGAGATCCGGGTGTTCCTGCTCTATGGCAAGCAGCTCGTTGAACAGCGCGTCGAACTCGCTGTCCGAAACGAGCGGACGGCTCTCCACGAAATACGCACGCTGATATTCTCTGAGAAGCCGGGAAAGCTCCGCGGCCCGCTTCTCTGCCGCCTTGCGTGTCATGGGCATCCCCCCAGATAGTGCACCGCGCTGCGGTGAGAGTTCAAGCGCGCGTTCGGAGCCTCTACTCCCGCTTCAGGAATGCGTCGGGGAATCCGCGGTATTTGAACCGGGTGAGCACGGTGCCGCTCTCTGCCCGGTTGAGCGGCCCTATGAGGACCCTGAACATCCCTGTCCCGGCCCCGGCAGGCGCGACGACAAGCGTGGGGTAGGCTGAAGGGAGGCTTGCTGCAAGATCCTGCGCGATTTTTTCCGAGGCATAGGCGCCGAGCTGGAGATAGTACGTGTCTGCTTTTGCGATTTTGGCGATGGCCGCGGCCTTCGCGACAGGAGCCACTGCCGCCTGCGCAGTGGACGGCGCCTCCGGTGCAACAAGGGCGAGGTTCGGCGTTTCCGGCGATGCCGCGGGGCTCGCGGCTGGGCTGCTCACTTCAGTCTGCGCTTCCGCCTGCGGCTCGGGAGAGAGGAGAGCGGCGGACTCCCCCGGGCCAACAGTGGGCGGCGATGCGAGGCCCGCACTGACGATCTCCTGGGGCCGCGATTCTTCTGGTGCGGCCGCTTCGGCAAGCGGAACATTACCCGCCACGGCCGGCGCAGGCTTTGCGGTGGGCTCCCCGATGATCGCGGTGATAGTGGGCTGAATCTCTGCCGGAGCAGTCTGGGGCGTCTGGGCGGGAACAGTCTGGACTGTCTGCATGGGAGCAGTCTCTTCGGGCTTGTGATAGACGAACTTCTGATCCTCGCGCGGCGGCAGGAAGAGCTGCTTTTGAGGCGAGCGAGCGGCTGCCGCGGCCGCGATGGCGTCGTCTGTCTGCTGGTCTGCCGGTTTCTGCTCGGCCGGGGGGCTCACCGGCGTGCTGGTCGGCAGAGGTGCCTCGGCAAGCGCGGCAGGTGCCTGGGCAGGCGCGGCAGGTGCCTGGGCAAGCGCGGCAGGTGCCTGGGCAAGCGCGGCAGGTGCCTGGGTTGCGGGCAGGCTCTCTACCGACGGCCCGCCGGCGTTGGCCGTACGATCAGAAGGATAGCCCGCCGCCGGATTGTGGTCCGGATCGAGGCTGTACGCCTGCTCTGAAGGCTGGACGGGCACCGGGTTGGGGCTGGAGGTGACGGTGACCCGCACACTGGCGAGCGTCCCCTGCTCGATGCCGAGCGCCTCGGCTGTTTTCGGTGAGAGCAGAACGAGGATGTCGGACCGTCCCTCGATGCGTTCGGTGATGGTCGCCGCAGCGGTTTTCCCCGTGTCGAGGTTTTCAATGACGATACGCGTGTCTTTCGGGAAGGAATTGGAGGCGGCATACAGGCCGCTTTCGAACGCGGCATCCCCCCTCTGCAGGGCGGCGTTTCCGTCCCAGAAGCCCGCGGCGGATACGACGAACGGCACGAGGAGCAGGGTAAGCCCGATCCATCTCTTCATACGGTGGTTCTCCTCCTTTCATGATCGGAAAAAAAGGGGAGTTTCCGACGAGAATTTTCAGTCCGGCGCACATTACTCTTCAATGATAGCGGAGAACCGGAGCCCATGCGAAGCCATCCGTCACGAGGCCGGCGCGGCCCCCGCGAGCGCATGGGCGACCTTCTTCGCAACGCCTGCCCCCAGTTCCTCCCCGAGGGCGTGTCGGTCGACATCGGCCTCCCTGTCCTTGTTCGATGCATCCTGCATCCCCTTTGTCCGGACCGCGCCATTTTCCGCATTCGTGAGGGCGTAGGACGCGTGCGCCGAACGCCTGAGAAGCCGGGAGTTGATCGCAGTCTCGGTGTACTGCACCGTGACGGTCAATATCAGGTCTGCCCCTGCCGATCGGGCGGTCTGTGTCACGACCGCCTGGTCAGGCGCTTTGTCGGAGTCGGGAAACTCGAAGACGATATACCCCGCATCGAAGAGGCTGCTTCCGAGGCCCTCCTTGGCCGCAAGGGGCGGAGGGAGGGGCTTTCCATCAACGCTCTCCTGCACGACGAGCAGAACAGTCTGCCCGGCAAGCGGCACGCAGCAGACGAGGGCCATACAGAGGAAGGGGACCAATCGCTTGAGCATGTACACTCCTCGCAATAGAGTATCGGCACGGCGCGAAGATCACTCCATGCACCGGCAGTCGTGTCGGGGCTTGATGAGCCGTGCGCGAGGTGATACCGTCGCCGAGCCGAAAGGAAGACATGGCGTACTACGCCCTTCAGATCTGGACAGGAAGCGAAGCCCGTTTTCTCGCACTCGCCGAGCAGAGGCTGCAGGGGGCAAACGCCCGGCTCCTCTGGCCGCGGCGCAGCCTGCGCATCAGGCGGCTGGGCACCTGGCAGGAGTCTCTGGCCCCCATCTTTCCCAGCTACATGTTCCTGCAGGCGGATGCCGTCGGCCCCGCGCTGTACGCCGGTTTGAAGCGCGCTCCCGGTTTTGTCCGGTTCCTCCCGTCGAATGATAAAATCGCGCCTCTGGAGAAAAGAGACCAGGACCTGCTTTCCCACTTTCTCTCCTTCGGGGAGATCGTGGAAAAATCCATGGCATACTTCGACGAGAACAAGAGCATCCGCATCGTCTCGGGCCCGCTCAAGGGCCTCGAAGGGATGATTGTCCACGTGGACCGCCGCAAAGGGCGCGCCAAGGTGCGCCTGGCGATGTATGACAACTCGTTCGAGGTGGATTTCGGCTTCGATTCCCTCGAAGCGCGCGTGGAGGTCGACGCACCGCAACAGGGCTAGCGGATTACCGCAGCCTGTCTCGCGGAAGCCGGCAAACCTTCCGACATTCATTGTAATGGCGGACGATTCGCGCAACACCATCTACGTCGTCGGCGCCGGTTTCACCGGCACGACAATTGCCGCAGAGATCAGGGCCAAGCGGATCTTCGGCCGGGTGGTCGCATTCCTGGACGACGACCCGGTGAAGATAGGCAGGCGCATCGACGGGATCCCCGTGCTGGGGCCCATCGAGGCGGCCGCCCGCATGATCCGGACCACCCCCGCGGACGAGGCAATCATCGCGATTCCCAGCGCGACACGCGAGCAGCTGGCCAAGATCTATGCCATCCTCCGCCGGGCCAATTTCGCCCGGATCCGCATCGTGCCCCAGATCGCGCAGATACTGGACGGTGAGGCGCACCTCATCCAGGCGCGAGAGATCGATCCCGAGGACTTCCTGGCCCGTGACCCGGTACGCGTGAACCTGAAAAGGAGCCTCGCGTACGTGCGGGGCAAGAGAGTGCTCGTGACCGGGGCCGGCGGGAGCATCGGGTCCGAGCTCTGCCGGCAGCTCCTGGAGGGCGGGGCGGAGAGGCTGTACCTGTTCGGTCACGGGGAGAACAGCATCTACAAGATCGAGCACGAGCTCCGTCTGCTGCAGGAAGAGGGCGTCGGGGAGAAGGCGACCATTGTACCGATCATCGGGGAGATGCAGGACGGGGACTACCTCCATTTCATCCTGTCCCGCACGCGCGCCCATGTCGTGTTTCACACCGCCGCGCACAAGCACGTGCCGTTGATGGAGGCCAATCCGGTTGAGGCGGTGAAGAACAATGTCTTCGGGACAAAGAACATCGTGGATGCATGCAGAAAGAGCGGCGTGGAGAGGTTCGTGCTCATCTCCACGGACAAGGCTGTGGAGCCCAGTTCCGTGTATGGCGCCTCCAAGCTGCTGGCGGAGGAGATTGTCCTGAGGGAGGGCAAGAACGGCCGTCATTTCCTTGTCGTCCGATTCGGCAACGTGCTGGGCTCCAGCGGAAGCATCCTTCCCCTTTTCCGGCGCCAGATCCTCAAGGGCGGTCCGGTGACGGTCACGCATCCTGAGGCCCGCCGCTACTTCATGACCATCCCCGAGGCCTCCTCCCTGGTCCTGAAAGCAGGCGGCGTCGGTGCAGGCGGCGAGGTCTACCTGCTGGACATGGGGGAGAGCGTCTCTATCAAGGACCTGGCAGAGCAGATGATCCGGTTCTACGGTTACGAGCCCGGCGCCGACATCCCCCTCTCCTACACGGGACTGCGCAAGGGGGAGAAACTGCTGGAGAAGCTCTATGCCGACACCGAGACACCCGAGCAGACCGAGCACCCCAAGATACTCAAGCTCCGGCGGAAGACGCTGATAAACGGAAGGATCGTCCCGGTTCTCGAGCGGCTGCGGCCCATCTGTTTCCGCGACGCCCAGTGCGCCGCGCTCTTCCGCAACAAGCGCGCGCTGCGCGAGGTGCTGCAGGAGGTGATTCCCGGTATCGGTCTTGCGCGCGAGGAGCCGGAGTTCTAGCCCGGTGAGCGAAAATCCCGCCGACCCGTTCATCCCTTTTTCGCGTCCCTCCCTCGGAAAAGAAGAGGAAGACGCCGTCCTTGCCGTTTTGAGGTCCGGCTGGCTCACGACCGGTGACGTGGCGGCCCGGTTCGAGTCGGAGTTTGCCGCCTTCGTGGGTGCGCGACACGCCATCGCCCTCAATTCAGCTACCGCGGGTCTCCACCTGGCACTGGAAGCGCTGGCGGTGACCCCGGGCAGCGTCGTTCTCACAACTCCTTTCACTTTCGCGGCAACGGCAGAGGTCGTGCGGTATTTCGGAGCGGATCCCGTATTCGTCGATATCGACCCGGCCACGCTGAACATCGACATCACCCTGCTGGAGGAGGCGCTGGACCGGCTGGCACGGTCAGAGCGGCGCGTGTCCGCCATCATTCCCGTGCATCTGGCCGGCCTGCCCTGCGACATGGAGGCCATCGGCCACCTGTCTGTGAAGTACGGTGTACCGGTCGTGGAGGATGCCGCTCACGCATTTCCGGTGCGCCAGGGAGACAGGTTCGTGGGTACCCTGGGTGACGTGGGTGTCTTCTCATTCTATGCAACCAAGACCATTACCACCGGAGAGGGGGGGATGGCGGTCACTGACAGGGACGAGCTGGCGCGGCGCATCCGCGTGATGCGCCTGCACGGCATCGACAGGGACGTCTGGAAGCGCTACACGGATCCCGGCGCCGCGTGGAGGTACGACGTGGTGGCGCCGGGCTACAAGTACAATCTCACCGACCTCGCCGCCGCCATTGGAAGAGTGCAGCTGCAGAAGGCTGATGCTTTTCTCCGTCAGCGCCGCGCGATTGCGTTGAGGTATACGGCGGCATTCAGGGGTCTCGATTTCCTGCAGGTGCCTCCCCAGTCGGACGATCACGCGTGGCACCTTTTTATCGTCCGGATAAACGAAGACAAGCTCTCGATCGACAGGGACCGCTTCATCGAAGAGCTCGTCAGGAGGGGAATCGGTGTTTCGGTGCATTTCATACCCCTTCACCTCATGTCCTACTATCGCGACAAGTATTCACTGAAGCCTGAGGACTTTCCCGCGGCGCTGAAATGCTTTCGCGCCTGCATCAGCCTCCCCCTGAGCGCCTCGCTCACCGAGCCGGAGATCGAAAGGGTCATCAGCGCTGTTGCGGAGATCGGAGAAGCCTGCCACCGCTAGCTTTGCGCGGTACTCCGCGCATTCGGGTTCCCGGTACCCCGTCCATTTTGCTGGCACGGTACCCGGTGCATTTTCCCTCTCGCTGACGGTTTACACGGCCCACGCTCCCGGCCTATCATGTCAGCGCTGGGGGGCCCGCGGCGCGTGACACCGTTCGTACATCTGCATTGCCATTCTGATTTCTCTCTCCTTGACGGGGCTTCTTCCATAGAAGCCCTGGTCGCGCGCGCCAAAGAGCTGGGTATGTCTCATCTCGCGCTGACCGACCATGGCAACATGTTCGGGTCTTTCGCCTTCTACAAGGAATGCAGGAAGGCGGGCATCGTCCCGATCATCGGCTCCGAGTTCTACAAGGCGCCGCGCTCACGCAGCGAAAAGTCCGGCAGTGAAAAGGGCACGCGCCACAATCACCTCGTCCTGCTCGCCCGCAGCCTGAAAGGGTACGAGAATCTCCTGGTGCTCAGCTCGCTGGGCTATACGGAAGGCTTTTACTATAAGCCCCGCATCGACGATGAGCTGCTGGAGCGGCACCATGAAGGTCTCATCGCCCTGAGCGCCTGTCTTGCCGGTGACATCCCCGCCGCGATATTGAATGGTCAGCCGTCAGAGGCCCGGACGCGCGCGTTGTACTACCGCGAGCTTTTCGGACCGGACGGTTTCTACCTCGAGCTGCAGGACCACGGGATTCCCGAGCAGGCGCTCGTGAACAAGGAGCTGGTGAAGCTCTCCCATGAGACGGGCATCCCGCTCGTTGCCACGAACGACGTACACTACACGCGGCGGGAAGACGCGCGGGCACAGGACGTGCTCATCTGCATCGGCACCGGCAAGAAGGTGTCCGAAGGCAAACGGATGAAGTTCGAGCACCCCGAGTTCTACTTCAAGTCCGGGGATGAGATGGCAGGGGTGTTCGTCGAGCTTCCCGAGGCCATATCCAACACCGTCCAGATCGCCCAGGCCTGCGCGGTGGAGATTCCGAGCCTCAGCCCGCAGTTCCCCGTTTACGAGGTGCCGTCGGACACCACGCCGGAGGGGTACCTCGCTGACCTGGCACGCAAGGGGCTGGCGGAAAGGTTCGACCCTGTCCCCCCCGAGACTGCGAAACGGCTGGAGTACGAGCTTTCCATCATCACCTCGATGGGCTTTACCGGCTACTTCCTCATCGTGTGGGATTTCATCCACTACGCCAAGGAGAACGGCATTGCCGTGGGCCCGGGCAGGGGATCAGGAGCCGGGTCCCTGGTGGCATACAGCCTCAAGATCACCGACATCGACCCGCTGAAGTACGGCCTGCTTTTCGAGCGCTTTCTCAACCCTGAACGGGTGTCGATGCCCGACTTCGACATCGACTTCTGCCACCGGCGCAGGGACGAGGTCATCTCCTACGTCACCCGGAAATACGGGGAAGACAAGGTAGGGCAGATCATTACGTTCGGCACGCTGAAGGCCCGCGCGGTGATCCGCGACGTGGCGCGCGTCCTCGATGTGCCGTACGACGAGGCGGACGCAATTGCCAAGCTTGTTCCCGAAGGTCCCAAGATCGACCTGGACACGGCGCTGAAGGAGAATCCGAAGCTGGAGGAGGTGGCCAACCGCGGCCCGCAGTACAAGGAGCTGATCGAGATCAGCCTGAAGCTGGAAGGTCTGCACCGGCATGCCTCCACGCATGCCGCGGGCATCGTGGTCGGCAGGGAACCCCTCGTGCGCTACGTGCCCCTGTATCGAGACTCCAAGACCGGCGCGGTATCCACGCAGTACACGATGGACTTCCTCGAGGAGTGCGGCCTGGTCAAGATGGACTTCCTGGGCCTGAAGACGCTTACCGTGATCGAGGACGCCCTCGCGCTCGTAAGGAAAAAGGGCGTCGCCATCGAGCTGAAGGCCATCCCGGAGGATGACCCCGCGACCTTCAAGATGTTCTGCGAGGGCAAGAGCACGGGCGCGTTCCAGTTCGAAAGCTCCGGCATGCAGGGCGTATTGAAGAAGGCACACCCCAGCCGCATCGAGGACCTCATCGCCCTGAACGCCCTGTACAGGCCCGGCCCCATGGAGCACCTCGAAACCTTCATCGAGAACAAGTCGGGGAAGAAGGCCATCGAGTATCCGCTGCCGGAGCTCGAATCCGTCCTCAAAGAGACCTACGGTGTGACCGTCTACCAGGAACAGGTCATGGAGATGGCCCAGGTGGTGGCCGGGTTCTCACTCGGGCAGGCCGACATCCTCCGCCGGGCAATGGGAAAGAAGAAGCCCGAGGAAATGCTCAAGATGAAGGAGAAGTTCCTTGCCGGGGCCAGGGCCAAGGGCTACGATCAGAAGACGGCGGACCGGATCTTCGAGCTTCTCTTTGCCTTTGCCGGCTACGGGTTCAACAAGAGCCATGCTGCCGCGTATACCATCCCGGCCTATCACACGATCTGGCTGAAGGCCAACCATCCGGCGGAGTTCATTGCGGCCAACTGCACGAATGAGATGAGCGACACGGACCGCCTGGCCCAGCTCATCCACGAGGCGCGGGAGATGGGCCTCGAGGTGCTGCCGCCCGACGTCAATGTCTCGCAGAAGGAGTTCACGGTCGAGAAGGGGAGGATCGTCTTCGGGCTTCTGGGCATCAAGAACGTGGGTGCCGGGGCCGTGGACGCCATCATCGCGGAGCGGGAAAAAAACGGTCCTTTTACGAGCTTCCTGAACTTTTTTGATCGGATCGATTCGCACGAGGTGAACCGGAAAGTTGCGGAGAGCCTCGTCATCACGGGGGCGTTCGACCGCCTCGGGGAAACGCGCGCCACGCTGCTGCACAACATGGCGCGGGTGATGGAGCTCTCCGCGAAGCAGCGGGAGGCTGCCCGCTACGGACAGGTGTCCCTCTTCGAAGGGGCGGCCGACGCGCCCGCGGCGGCCATCGAGCTGGAACGGCAGCCGGAGCTGCCGGCGGCAAAGCTCCTGGAATCGGAGAAGGAGAACCTCGGCTTCTTCTTTTCCGGGCACCCGCTGGATTCCTGGCGGGAGCTTATTGAGCGCACGGTGACGGTGGATCTTTCCGCAAAGGAGACCCTCTCCAACGAGCGGCCCTGCAACCTTGTCGGGATCCTGAGCGATCTGCGGGAGATACGCACGCGCGGCGGCAGGACCATGGCTTTTGCCCGGCTGGAGGATTACCGGGGTTCCATCGAGCTGATCATCTTTTCCGACGTCTATGATATGAAACGACCGCTCATTGCGAATGACTCCATAGTCGGGGTCAAAGGAAAAATAGACACCACGAGGGGAGAAGCGAAAGTGAAGGTAGAGGACATCATGGCGCCGGGAGCACTGCCGCAGAAGCCGGCACAGGCTGTGCACGTCAGGCTCAACGAAGAAGTCGGAACCGAGGAGAGCCTTCACAAGATCCGGGAATACCTGCTGGACAGGCGGGGCGGCTGTTCGCTCTTTTTCCACCTGGGGAGCGGCAACGGCCGGGGGGAGATCGTGGTGGAAGCCTCCTCGCAGATCAGGGTCGCGTATGCAGAGGACGTGCTTGCCGGCCTGCGTGAGTACCCCCAGGTGGCCGACGTATGGACAGAATAAGAATCGGCCTGGTCGGCTTCGGTACTGTAGGAAAGAGCTTTTACGACCTTCTGACGCGCAACGCGGCCGAGTTTGCCCGCCGGCTGGGTGTGACCGTCGAAGTGCCGTGGGTCGGCGTCCGGGACCCTTCCCGGAAGCGCGCGGTGGGGCCGGGCACCCGCGTGGTCGCCGGATGGAAGGAAATCCTGGATGACCCGTCCGTGCCCATAGTCGTGGAGCTGGCCGGCGGGGCGGACGCGCCCCTCCCGCTGGTCCGCGAGGCGCTGACACGCGGAAAGCACGTCATCACCGCCAACAAGGCGCTTCTTTCTGCGCACGGCCAGGAGCTTCTTGCGCTGGCCGGCGCGCGCGGCGTGGAGCTGAAGTTCGAAGCTGCCGTGTGCGGCGGCATCCCGATCATCAAGGTCCTCCGTGAGAGTCTCATGGGGAACAAGGTGAGGAGCATCGTCGGGATCGTCAACGGAACCACCAACTACATTCTCACGCGGATGACCGAGGAGAAGCTCTCTTTCCCGGACGCCCTGGCCCAGGCCCAGGCCAAAGGCTTTGCGGAGGCTGACCCCACCCTCGACGTAAGCGGGGGAGACGCGGCCCAGAAGATCGGGCTCCTTGCCAGCCTGGCATTCGACTGCTGGATCCAGCCTCGCGACATCCTCTGCGAGGGGATTGCCGCCGTGACCCAGAAGGACATCGAGTTCTGCCTCTCCAGCGGGTTCGTATTCAAGCTGGTTGCGCAGGCCCGCATGATGGAGGGCGCGCCGCTGGTCACCGTGTTCCCCGCCCTGGTTCCGATGGACCATCCCCTGGCGGGGGTCCGTGACGAGTTCAACGGAGTGCTGGTGGACTCCGACTTCCTCGGGGCGTCGGTCTACGAGGGAAAGGGGGCCGGCGGGAGCCCTACCGCGTCTTCGCTGGCATCGGACCTGGGGGACGTGATGAAGACCATCCTTTCCCAGCAGGTGCCCCGCGCGCCTCTTCCGGCGCTTGCCTGCGCGCAGCCGTTCCCCGTCGAGCGGATGCGCAGCAAGTGCTACTTTCATTTCGTCACTGCCAACAGGCCCGGCATCTGGGCCCTCGTGACCCGCATCTGCGCGGAGAACGGGATCAATATCGAGAGCGTGCACCAGAAATGGGAGGACAAGACCAAGCCCTCGGATCTGTTCATGCTCGTTGACGAGGCCGACGAGGCGCAGGTGCGCGCGGCCCTGGCAAAGATCGTTTCTTCGGACGGGATCTATCCCGAGTCACGCTATTTCAGGGTCCTGGCAATGCCTGTCGGAGGAGGGCAATGATAGATCTGCACACGCACACCTTTCTGAGCGATGGGGACCTGTCCCCTGCAGAGCTGGTCCGGCGCGCCGAGCACGCCGGCTATCGGGCACTGGGCATCACCGATCATGCCGACGCATCCAACCTGGACAGCCTGCTCTCTGCGCTGGTGCAGTTCGCGCGGGAGACGCAGCCGTTCGTGAAAATGCGCATCATCCCCGGTGTCGAGCTGACGCACGTCCCGCCGGGCCAGATTGCCGGGCTGGTCCGCCGCGCGCGGCAGCTCGGGGCGCGCCTGGTGGTTCTGCACGGGGAGACGGTCTGCGAACCCGTGGCGCTCGGCACCAACAGGGCGGGCATCGAGGCGGGGGTAGACATCCTTGCCCACCCCGGGCTTATATCAGAGGAAGAAGTACGCTTGGCGGCTGCCAACGGCGTGCACCTGGAGGTGTCCGGGCGTTTCTCCCACGGGCTGGGAAACGGCAGGGTCGTGGCCCTGGCGCGTGAGGCAGGAGCCTCCATGGTCGTGGATTCCGACGCACATTCTCCGTCCGACATATTCTCGCCGAACTGGCGGGAGAAGGTGGCGTTCGGCTCGGGGCTCACCGCGGACGAGCTCGAACGAATCAACAAGACGATGATCTCCCTCGTGGAGAAGCTCGTCCCGTCCACGTTTTTCGCCTGAGGCGCAGAATCCGCGGAATACCGCGGCGCAGAATCCGCGGAATACCGCGGCGCGAATCCGCGGAACTGCGCGGTGCACCGCGGCCGCGCCGGCGCCCCTGCAGGGGCGGCGCCAAACTTGAGGAGGCCTTTCGTGCTCATTGTTCTCACCATCATCAACGTCGTCCTGATTGCGTACCTTTTCATCCTTTCCCTTCGGATCGTACTGGGCTGGTTTGCCCCCCGCGCGCTGGGAAAGGCATGGGACCTGCTTGCCGGCGCCACCGATCCCTATCTCGAGCTTTTCGGCCGCATTCGTTTCCTGCGCGGAAATCTCTTTGATTTCTCACCCATCGCGGCGATCCTCGCCCTCGTGGTGGTGCTGGACCTGGTGAACCAGCTCCTGTACTACGGGCGGATCACCCTTGGCTTCTTCCTCGCCTCTGTGTTCTCCGCGGCATGGTCGGGAGTGCGCTTCATCCTCCTGTTGTTCCTCATCGTCGGTGTTCTTCGCACCATACCGCTCCTGCTGCGCACGTCCGCCGGATCCACGGTCTGGAAGGTGGTGGACACCATCATGCAGCCCATCGTCGCATGGGTGACCAAGGTGTTCAGGCTTGGACAGGGCTCGGGGTATACCCAGCACCTGCTCCTTACCATAGGCCTGCTCCTGGTGGCGTGGCTTCTCGGTGAGGCGGTCGTGCACTACATAGTCTTCGCGTTCCAGATGCTCCCCATCTGAGGAATCTGCGAGAGCCGCTCGGAGCACCGGCGTGTTCCTTGGCGAACTGACCCAGGAAATCTCCTCCCTGCGGGGCGTGGGGCCGCGCTTCGCAGAGCGTCTGCAGCGGCTCGGCGTCACGACGGTTCGGGACCTTCTGCTGTTCCTGCCCCGCGCATACGAGGACCGCTCGAGCATGGTTCCCCTTTCGCGCGCCGCCGCTCTGGACAAGGCGTGCGTGGCGGCGAGCGTCCTTTCGACCTCCGATGTCGGCTGGGGACCGAGGCGCACGCTCAAGGCAGTTGTTTCCGACGGCGCCGCCGAGGCTGTTCTGGTGTGCTTTGGCAGGCCCTTTCTTCGCAGCGTGCTCCAGCCGGGCGCGCGGTTTTTCGTCTGGGGCAGCTTCCGGCTCAGGAGGGGAGAGCTCGAGTGCTCGGATTTCGAGCTCGAGCCCTGGAGCGAAAGCCCTGCCGCATTCGGAAGGATCCTTCCCGTCTACCCGCTCACCGAAGGTCTCACGCAGACTGCCCTCCGCAAGATCGTCGGCCAGGCGCTGGCGTCCGTGCTCCCCACGATCGAGCCGAGCCTTCCCGAGTCTCTGCGGAGCGCGCGGGGGCTTCCGAGTCCCCGTGAGGCTCTTGGCGGGGTCCATTTTCCTCCGAGCCTTGAAGCGGCGCAGAAGTACCGCAGCGCGCTGGCCTACGAGGAGCTCTTCTTCTTCGAGGTCACTGTCCTGCGGCGCAAGCGGACCCTTGCGGCCAGAAGACCGAGGAGGAGGACCCTCGACCACCGCCTGCACGATGCGCTCATCAGCCGCCTCCCCTTCACCCTGACCCGCGACCAGGCAGAGGTCCTCAGGGAAATCGAGGCGGAGCTTGCCTCCGCGGTCCCCATGGCACGGCTGCTCCAGGGAGACGTGGGGTGCGGAAAGACCCTCGTCGCGCTGTTGTCTGCGCTCCTGGTGACGGCGGGCGGCGAGCAGGCGGCATTCCTGGCGCCGACGGAGCTGCTGGCCCGGCAGCACGCGGAGAACGCGGCGCGGCTCCTGGAGCCGCTGGGGATCAGGATCGCATTCCTCTCAGGGTCCGTAACGGGCGAGCCGCGTACCCTCCTGCTGGCAGCACTGCGATCCGGTGAGGTGGACCTGCTTTTCGGCACGCACGCCCTTTTTTCCGACGACGTCGCGTTCCGCGCGCTGGGGCTCGTCATTGTTGACGAGCAGCACAAGTTCGGCGTCCTGCAAAGGCAGGCGCTCCTCAGAAAAGGCGAGGCCCCCGATCTCCTGCTCATGACGGCAACACCCATCCCGCGGACCCTCGCTCTCACCGCTTTCGGTGACCTGGATGTTTCTTCCATCAGGACCATGCCGGCTGGACGGAAGCCCGTGATCACGCACCTTGCGCGCGAAGGCAACGAGGAGAAAGTCTACCGACGCGTGCGGGAGGAGCTCGTAAAGGGGAGGCAGGCGTATTTCGTGTACCCGCTCATCGAGGAATCCGGTGCGCTGGCAGTGAAAGACGCGGAATCCGCGTACCGCGATCTGAAGGAGAACGTCTTCCCGGACCTTCCCCTGGCCCTGATCCACTCGCGCGTTCCCGAGGACGAAAAGGAGCGCGCAATGGCGGCGTTCGCCGGTGGCGGCGTAAAGGTCCTTGTTGCCACGAGCGTCGTGGAGGTGGGAGTGGACGTGGCCAATGCCACGTGCATGGTTGTCGAGCATGCGGAGCGCTTCGGGCTCTCCACGCTGCACCAGCTTCGCGGCAGGGTGGGCCGCGGACCGGACCAGTCCTACGCGTTTCTCGTGTACGGCACGAAGCTGACCGACGAAGGGATCGAAAGGCTGAAAATCATGAAAGAGACGACGGACGGGTTCCGGATCGCCGAAAAAGACATGCAGCTGCGCGGACCAGGGGAGCTTCTTGGAGTCCGCCAGACCGGGTTCCTGAGCTTCCAGGTTGCCGATCTCCTCCAGCACGGGCCGCTGCTGCTGCAGGCGAGGGACGATGCGGTCCGCCTCCTGGCGGAGGATCCCGGCTTCCTGCTTCCCGGCAATGCAGTCATGGGCAGGGTGCTGGACGCACCCGCTTCCTGGATGACCCGGTTCGAAAACGCCCTCGAGGGGGGATGAGATGAGGATCACCGGCGGCATCTACCGGGGGCGTACCATCCTCTGCCCGCCGGGCGTGATCAGGCCGTCCATGGATCGGATGAGACAGTCCCTGTTTTCAATCCTCGGCGACCTGGAGGGCGTCTCATTCCTCGACCTGTTCAGCGGCACCGGCATTCTCGGGGTGGAGGCAGCCTCCCGCGGTGCGGCCCCTGTGCTTCTTGTAGAGAAGGACCCGAGGAAGAAACCGACGATCCTGAAAAACATCAGCTTTGTGCAAAGCCACATCGACCTCGTCGTCGCCCCTGTGGAGAGGTTCCTGAGGACAAACCAGCGCTCCTGGGACCTCATATTTCTCGATCCACCATTCGATTTCGAAGACAAGGACGCTGTACTGGACCAGGCATTCACCGCACCCCACCTCTCCCCGGGAGGTCTCGTCATCATTCACCTGCACCGCGCGGAGAAGCTCTCCACTGAGCGGGCGGGTCTCGTGCTCAGCGATCGGAGGGAATATGGCCAGTCCCTTCTCCTGTTCTTCAGACGCGCCGACGACAGCTCTCCCTCCCCGGCCCCATCGGCTTGACGCTCTCCCGGGGGGTTTGATAGGATGCGGCAATCGGGGCATTGCTTGTGCTAGCTCCCCAGGGCTCCCGCCGTTTCGCGCCCTTCCGCGGTACTCCGCGGAGTTAGGCGTTCCAACGGCTGCCGCCGCGGGGCCCCTGTCGCGCGGCCTTCGGCCGCGCTTTGGTCGGCCTTACGCCATCCATGGCTCGGCCTCCCGCGCCATCCATGGCTACGCCCTTGTAGCTCAGTTGGTAGAGCACGTCCTTGGTAAGGACGGGGTCACCGGTTCAAATCCGGTCGAGGGCT
>CAYTGX010000048.1:13208-36387 GCA_964437385.1 uncultured Spirochaetaceae bacterium | reverse complement strand
CCTGTTCGAGATCAGCTCTTCATGCGTTGGGATATCTATTCCATAGAAGCAGGGATAGCGCACCGGCGGTGAGCACAGGCGCAGGTGGATTTCCCGCGCGCCCGCTTACCGCAGGAGCTTCACGATCTGGCGCGAGGTCGTGCCGCGCACAAGGGAGTCATCAATGACCACGACCCGTTTGCCCGCAATCGCCTCCCGCACAGGGTGCAGCTTCATGCGCACGCCTGCCTCCCTCATGGCGGGGGTCGGCTGGATGAATGTACGGCCCATGTAGTGATTTCGAGTCAACCCCTGCTCCAGAGGTATCCCGGATGCATGGGAATACCCCAGGGCCGCGCTGTTCCCGGAGTCCGGCACCGCGATGACGATGTCCGCTTTCACCGTGTCGGAGCGGGCCAGCATTTCCCCCATCTTCTTGCGCGCCATGTGCACCGTGCGTCCGAAGACCTCGGAATCCGGCCGCGCAAAGTAGATCAGCTCGAAGATGCAGTGCGCCCGCCGCGGCCGCGCCACCGTACCCGGTGGATTCTGCGCCACCGTACCTTGCACGGTACTTCGTGCAGTTGGTGGATTTTGCGCCGCCGTATCCGGCTTCGGGAGGTGAACCGGCTCCCGCGGCGCGGGCAGCTTCTCCGAGATGATCCGTGTCCCTTCAACGGTCACCATTTCTCCCGGTTCGACTTCCCGTATGTCTCCCGCCTGGAACATGTTCAACGCGCACGTTTCAGAGGCGAACATCACCTGGCCGTCCCGGCTCCCCATGACCAGCGGACGGAAGCCATATGGATCCCGCACGGCGTACAGCGTGTCCTCGTGCATCAGGAGGAAGCAATACGCCCCCTCGATGAGGCCGAGGCATTCCACCAGGGCTTCGTGGAAGCTTGACTGCCGTGAACGTGCAATCATGTGCAGAAGAAGCTCGGTGTCGGTGGTGCTCTGGAAGATCGAGCCTTCCGAGATGAGGCGCTCCTGCAGGATCTCTGAGTTCGAGATGTTGCCGTTGTGGGCAAGGGAGATCTCCCCCTTGCTGCAGGACACGACGATTGGCTGCGCGTTCTCCAGTTTGTTTGTGCCGTGAGTGGAATAGCGCACGTGCCCGATGCCGAGCTTCGAGGGGTGGCTCTCTGACAGGTAGTGGGACAGGGCTGTGCTCACCATCCCGACGCTTCGATAGGACTTGATTTTTCCCTGGCGGCGATAGGCAAGTCCCGCGCTCTCCTGCCCGCGGTGCTGCAGGGAGAACAGGCCGTAAAAGAGCAGCTCGGGCATGTTGACTTCTTCACGCGAGGAGATCCCCACGATGCCGCAGTGATGCCGGAGGGAGGAATTGCCGTCCGCCACGCCGGAATGAAACACGAAAGCGGCCATCGCGTCAATCCGCGGTCACGGTATTCCGTGACATTCAAGTGGGCCGCCATGGCCGTGTGGCCGTGTGGCCGCGAATGCCGCGGAGTACCGTGGCCGCGTTGACCCCCTCATGGACCTGATGGTACCCTCGTGGCAATGGATGCCCCGGTCGCTCCGCAGTCAGCACGAGAGCCCCTGGCGGAGCGCATGCGGCCGCGCGCCCTGGAAGAGTTCGTGGGCCAGAGCCGGATCCTCGGCCCCGGCAGGGCGCTGCGCCTTGTCCTGGATTCCGGGCACCTGCCGTCCCTCATATTCTGGGGTCCCCCGGGATGCGGCAAGAGTTCCCTTGCGCGCATCATCGCCAATCGGTTCCAGTACGCGTTTCACTTTTTCTCCGCCGTGGTGTCGGGCATTCGCGAGCTGAAGGACCTGTTCGTGAAGCTGGAGTCCGAGACCACCGGGAAGAACCTTGTTTTCATAGACGAGATCCACAGATTCAACAAGGCGCAGCAGGACGCGTTTCTCCCGTACGTGGAAAAAGGGGTGATCACGCTGATCGGCACCACCACGCTGAACCCCTCCTTTTCAATCGTCTCCCCGTTGTTGTCGCGCTCGCGCGTCTTCATCCTGGATACACTTGACGAGGAGGAGATCCGGGAGGTCATGCGCCGCGCCCTGGCCGACACCGAGCGCGGATACGGCGGCCGCGGCGTGGAGGCCGGGCCGGAAGTGCTGGAGATAATTGCGCGTTACGCTCAGGGAGACTGCCGTACCGCGCTGAACGCGCTGGAGATGCTCGTGGAGTCCGCGGCCGGGGAGGCCGAGCCCGGCGGGAGGATCCTCCTGACGCGGGAGCGCCTGGAGGCGGTGTTCCAGGGCCGTCTTCCCGACTATGACCGGGACGGCGAAGGCCACTACAACCTGATCTCCGCGCTGCACAAGAGCGTCCGAGGATCTGATCCGGATGCCTCGCTGTACTGGCTTGCGCGCATGCTCGAAGGCGGGGAGGACCCGCTGTATATCGCGCGGAGGCTTCTCCGCATCGCCTCGGAGGACGTCGGCATGGCGGATCCGCAGGCGCTCGTGGTTGCCCTGGCCGCCCAGGAGGCGGTCCATTTCCTGGGAATGCCGGAAGGGGACCTTGCCCTGGCCCAGACCGTCGTGTACCTGGCAACCGCGCCGAAGAGCAACGAGATCTATGCTGCCTACACAAAGGCAAAAGAGGACGCGCACGAGTTCAGCGCCGACCCGGTGCCGCTGTATCTTCGCAATCCTGTCACCTCGCTGATGAAAAAGGCCGGCTACGGGGACGGGTACCTCTACCCGCATGACCACGCGGGCCGGGTCGTGAGCCAGGAGTACTTCCCTCCACGGCTCAAGGGCCGGAAATACTACGTGCCCTCCGAGTTTGGCTTCGAGAAAACAGTTGCAAAAAGGATACTCTGGTGGGACGAGCACAGGAAACCTGACGTGGGGAAAGAGGGCGGTGAATGAGCCGGCCCCGCGCGCCGTGCCCTACGAGCCCGTAGGGCGATGGCCCGTCTGATCCGGATAGACGCTTCTGCCGGATATCGCGCTTCGCGCGATGTGCCCTATGAGCGTATAGGGCGATGGCACGCAAAGGACAGCCGGGCCCTCGCGTGAAAGCCGCCCCTTCCGCGGTATTCCGCGGAGTTGGGCGGCGCTGGCTAGGGTCAGTCGCGCAGATAACTTTCGACGATGTCCTGGTATTCCGAAATGGTTTCCGCGGAGACCACGCTCTGCCTGAGCTGAGAGCCTCCGGGCATTCCCTTTGTATAGGCCACGAAATGTTTCCTCATGTCCCGGCATGCCTTCTGCTCACCGGCGGCGAGGGCGAGCATCTGAAGATGCTCCATGGCCGTCTCCAGCTTCACCCTTTCATCAAGAGGCGGCACCTCCCGACAGGAGAGCAGCGCTTCCACTTCCCGAAAGAGAAAGGGATTGCCCAGGCAGCCGCGCGCCAGCATTACGCCGTCGCAGCCGGTTCGTTCGAGCATGCGCGCGCAATCCGCCGCGGTGAAGAGGTCACCCGAGCCGAACACCGGCACGGGGCAGGCCTCTTTCAGCTGCCGTATATGATCCCAGTCCGATTTGCCGGCAAAGGCCTGGACGCGTGTTCGGGGGTGCAGGGTCACGAGGGATGCACCCGCCCTCCACGCAGCCTCCGCGCATTGGAGGAAATTGAGCGAGGAGGAGTCACGGCCCGAGCGCAGCTTCACGGAGATGGGGATATCGGTCTCCGCTTTCATGGCCGCCACCATGGCGCCGATGAGCGGCGGATTGCTCAGAAGGACGGCGCCGCAGCCCGCCTTCAGCACCTTGGGGACCGAGCAGCCGCAGTTCAGGTCGATGATGGAGGGAGCGCGCGGGGCAATCCGACTGACCGCCACTCCTGCCGCGGCGGCGCTTGAAGCAAAGATCTGGTAGCCCGTGAGCGACTCCTGGGGGGCACGCGCGAGCAGCCGCAGCGTGGTCCCGTTGTCCCGGGAGAGCGCGTCAGCGGAGACCATCTCGGCAAAGCAGAGCGACGCCCCGTGGCGTGCACACACCGAGCGAAACGCGGCGTCCGTGTAGCCGGCCATTGGCGCGAGCCATACGTTGCCCGGCACGTTCAAAGAAACGCGCGGAGTACCGCCGCGGAGAGAGGAGATGCGGACCGGGTGGTAGAGGATGGTCTTAAGAGAGCCCAAAGATCCTGAGGCTGTTCGCGTACAGCGTTTCGGTCAGGTCCTCCACGGGGACTTCCCGCAATTGGGCGATGAAGGAGGCCGTCTCGTTGATGTACGAAGGCTTGTTCCGCTTGCCGCGGTAGATGGCGGGTACCATGAAAGGGGCTTCGCTCTCGATGAGCATCCTGTCCGCGGGGATCTTCTTTGCCGTGTCCTGAAGGTTCCGCGCGTTGCGATACGTAACGTTCCCCGCAAACGATATCCAGAGATTCAGATCAAGGGCTTTCTTCGCATATTCGTAGTCTTCAGAATAGCAGTGAAGGATTCCGCCCCTTCGGGGCAGGCGTTCGCGAAGGATTTCCAGCACATCGGACCCCGCGTCCCGGTTGTGGATGATCACCGGGAGGTTGAGCTTTTCGGCAAGCTCCAACTGGCGGATGAAGAGCTCCACCTGCGAATCACGGTCTCCGAACTTCCGATAATAATCGAGACCGATTTCCCCGATTGCAACGACACGCTCCAGGCGCGTGCCATCTTCGATCTTGGCATCCCAGTCATCACCGGGCTGAACCACCGAAGACGGGGAGATCCCTATGCTGTGATAAATCTGGTTTTCCGTCTTCAGATTCTCGTAAAGCTGCGCGAAATCAACGAGGTTATTGGAGACAGTGACGAGGTGCTGGACCCCTTCCTGACGGGCTTCCTGCACGATGATCAGCTGATCGATCGGATCTTCCGTGATGAGGCCGATGTGTGCGTGCGTGTCGAAATAGCGCATAGAGCTCCGTCGGGTATAGATTTCGAAAGAGGTCGTCTCTCATCTCTCGATTTGACAAAAGTTTACCATGAGTAAGATGCATAAGTCAAACCATTTTTTGGCCCTTGCGGTGTTCGGACGGCCTCTATTTGACAAAATCACTTCGCTATGGTAACGTTTCCCGGAATTTCATATACTATTTGACAAAGACCATCGCAGCATAGGTATAGATGGAAGGAAGGCGACTTGCCTGTTACCCAGTACAAGAAGGTCGAGAAAGAGTTCGCCGACAGGGTAGGGTCCTGGTTTCGGCGTATTTGGGTTTCCCTGGGCAACTTCTTCAAATATGTCATGGTCAAGGGGAAGCAGCGGTTCACCGTCATGCTCATTCCCCATTCAGAAAAAAAGATATTCAATTTTCAGATCTCTTTCTTCACGCTCATTTTCGTCACCTTTACCCTCGGCATCATCCTGGTAGGTTTTTTCTTCCTGGCCACCAGCTTCACCTACACGAACGGGCAGAACGTCAAGCTCACGCAGGAACAGATCGCGGACCAGGCAACGCTGACCAGCCTGAAAGATGAGATCGCCGCCATCCGGGCGGCGGGCAAACATTTCAAGACCAGCATCGACAGCGTTATGGCCGCAATCGGAAACCAGGATGCCGTTGCGGCAACGAGCACCGGCGGGGTGGCGGCAAACTTCCTCACCCCGGAGGATCCGTCCACGGAAAACAAGGAGCTGAGCGATCTGAAAAGTCTCACCAGCCTTCTTGACAACTCCAAGGCGCCCCTGGACGAGATAAGCAAGATCCTGTCCACGTACAAATCACTGCTGGCCGAAACGCCCACCCTGTGGCCTCTCAAGGGCGCTCACGGAAACATCACCACGCGCTTCGGGTGGACAATCCATCCCTTTACTCATCTCGGATACATGCATACGGGAGTGGACATCGCCTGGGGCATGGGCACGCCGGTGGTGGCCACCGCAGACGGCCAGATCCAGGAGACGCGCTACACGGATGACCTGGGCAACTATGTGACCATCCAGCACAAGTACGGATTCTACACCCGCTATGCGCATCTCAGCGCTTTTGCCGGCAAGCACAAGGGAGATCAGGTAAGCCGCGGTGACATAATCGGCTACGTCGGGAGCACCGGACTCTCCACCGGGCCGCACCTGCACTACGAGGTCCGTCTCGGTTCGAGCTACCTTGACCCGATGACTTTCCTTTCCATGAGCTCCGACCTGGCCGTCATGTCCGTGGGCGGAAGGAGCAGCGATTGAGCGACACCCATGTGACCGACGATGCCTTCATAAACTCCATCATCGGGGAAGGCACGAAGTTCAAGGGTGAGTTCGATCTGAACGGCCTCCTCCGTATCGATGGTGATTTCACCGGCATCATCCGCACGAAGGGTAAAGTCCTCGTAGGCAAGAACGGACGGGCGGAATGCACGCTGAACGCCGGCACGGTGGTCGTGGGCGGTGTAGTACGAGGGGAGATAGTCTCCTCGGAGAAGGTCATCATCCTTTCCACCGGGCTCGTCCTGGGCAATATCACCACACCCCGCCTGATCGTGGAGGAGGGGGTGATCTTCAATGGCTCCTGCAGGATCACGGCGCCCGCACCAATGGAAAACGGTCATGCGCGGGCCAACGGCCAGAAAGTACCGGCCGCGCCGCCGCCTGCGGAGGCAGTCGTGCTCCAGGGCCAGAAGCGCTGACCTCTCCGCGCCGATGTCGCGCATCGATTCCCTCGGGGAGGCGTTTCAATACCCCGTTCCGGACAAGAAGAAGACGGGCAAGAAGGAGAAAGCCCAGCGGAAGACTTTTTCCCAGCTCGTAGAGTCGGCGGCGTCGGAGGGAGAGCCGCTGCCTGCGGATCTTTCCGAGGGGGGGCAGCGACGCGGGGTCGAGGACCTGCTGGACGCGGTTTTCTCCTCCGGAGATCGGCTGAAAAAGTCGATCTCCATGGAAGCCATCAGGGACTATCGTCAGACAGTCAAGGCGTTCATCACATTTGTGGTGCAGCACGGCATGGCTGCGGAGGAGACCACTTCGGGGGCGAATGTCATGAAGCGCAAGCGCTTTACTCTCGTGAAGGTGATCGACGAAAAACTGGAGGCTCTCGCCGCTTCGGTGCTTGCCGCTCAGAAAGAGCAGCTTGCCATCCTTGCCCAGATAGACGAGATCAACGGCCTCCTGGTCAACCTCGTGTCCTGAGCCGGTCGAGAAGAGGAGAATGACGCATGAGCGATGATGACGATATCCTGAAAGAGGATCCCGAGACCGACTTCGCCGCGGAGGACGAGGCAGCCGAACGCGCCGCCTTTGCCGCCGCGGGCCCTGCCACGGCGGCGCCGCAGAGGCAGGAAACGCCCCCGCCGCAGTCCGAGCAGGCCGGAGAACCCGGTGTCCCCGTCGAGGGCCGGGCCGCCTGGCGGGTGAAAGTCCTGTACTCCAGCGCCACCGAGTTCTGCGAGGCCCCGGCGAGCCTTCAGCCGTCGGTGGGGGACAGCGTGGTGATCTCGACGCGCTATGGCAATGAGCTGGGGAAGGTTCTGGGCAGGGAAGCGGAAGGCGCGGCGTCGGGGGGAGAGATGCGCACGATCGTCCGCATCGCCAGCCAGGCGGACCTTGCCCGCGTGGAAGAGAACGACATGAAGCAGGAGCGCGCCTTCGAGGTCTGCCGTGAGAAGATCGAGCATCACGGCCTGGACATGAAGCTGGTGAGCGCGCACTACCTCCTGGACGAGCAGAAGATCCTGTTCTTTTTCACCGCGGAGAGCCGTGTCGATTTTCGGGAGCTTGTCAAAGACCTCGTGGCGGTGTTCAAAATCCGCATCGAGCTCCGCCAGATCGGCGTCAGGGACGAGGCGCGGGTCGTGGGCGGAGTGGGCATCTGCGGCAGGGCACTGTGCTGCAATGCCATTACCGACAAGCTGCGGCCCGTGTCCATCAAGATGGCCAAGGAGCAGAACCTCACCCTGAACTCCATGAAGATCTCGGGACCCTGCGGCCGGCTTCTCTGCTGCCTCTCCTACGAGTTCGACGTTTATCGCGAAGCCCGCCAGACCCTTCCGGCAATGGGCACCCGGGTCCAGTTCGAGGGTGAGGAGTTCAGAGTCACGGAAATGAACGTGCTTGCCCGCCGGGTGCGTTTTCAAAGCGAAAGCGGCCGTGTTCTTGACGTGGGCTTCGACTCGATGTCACGAAACCCCAAGACACAGGTCTGGGAGCTGAAGACCCGGGAAAGCGGCACGGCGCCGTCGAGCTGACGACGCCGGGACTGGGCGGCACCGGTCAGCTCATCAGCCCGCCGGCCATGGCCGCCTGCATGGGGCGCGGAACCAGCCTGGTAGCAAAGGCGAGGGCCTTGTTGACGAATCCGGGAACGATCTGCGCCCTTCCGCGCAGCAAACCTTTGACCGCCGCGCGCGCCACGGGTGCGGCGTCCATTCCCGTTCTCTCCTTGAAGCGGTTCTTTTCGTGGCCCGCAACCCGGTGGAACTCGGTCCTCACTACGCCCGGGGAAAGGACGCTCACAGTGACCCCCGTGCCCTTGAGCTCATGACGTATGGCCATCCCGTAGCTCAGCACGAAGGCTTTGCAGGCGCAGTAGACCGCGTAGAACGGGGAGGGTGAATAGGCGCCGACCGAGGCTGTCAGCAGTATCCGCCCGAACTTGGCAGCCCGCATGGGCCGGGCAAAAAGCCGGGTCATGCGCGCAACGGCCTTGACGTCGAGGTCAATCATCCCTTCCTCCATCGCCGCATCTATCGAGTCGAATATCCCATATGTGCCGTAGCCGGCATTGTTGGCAAGAACAGAAACGTGGATTCTGTCTTTTCGAAGGGCCTCGAACAGGCGCTCCGGCTCTCCTGCCCGGCCCAGATCCGCGGTCTCTACGCGGGTCCGAACGCCCTGCTCCGCGCTGATCTGCTTCGCAAGGTTCTGGAGGGCCTCGACCCTGCGCGCCACCAGAACTATGTCTGCGCCCCGTGCGGCAAGCTCCTTTGCCAGCGCGGCGCCGATACCCGACGACCCGCCGGTCACCAGTGCCCATTTGCCGCTCAGTTCCTTTTTCATCACTGCCTCCTTGTTGATGACTCTCAGCCCGCCTCGCGCGCTCACGTGACCGGCATGCGCAAAACGGTAGCTGACTTCGGAATGGGATATCATTGTATGCGGGCCCGGCCAGTCTCGATGGTGCGCGAGCGGCAGCCGCCCGGCATCGGGACATCTGAAGGAAGTTCTGCTCTGTTGCGCCGTTCCATCCCTAGGCCTGACCGGGGGAGGAGGACCGAAATGCTTACAGAGTTCAAAGGCACATTCCGGGACCGCTTCGAAGGGGAGAAAGAGTACCACATCACGGAGAACGCGAGGGAAAACGGGATCTTCGAATACACCGTTTTCTGCCCGTTCAGCAGCCGCACCACAATCGTCCAGTCCCGCGTAAAGCTCGAGCAGGTTGCGTGCAACGGGTGCCTGAGGGCGTACCAGATCCATCGCCCCCAGCCCGTAGAATCCGCGGGGTACCGTGACACCGGATCCTCGGAGTACCGCGGCGCCGTCATGGCCTTGTCGGACGAGCGTCAGTCGGTAACGGGCTGACCTTTCAGCAGAAGGTCGAGCTTCGTGCGCACGGCGTCCATCTGTCCCCTGGTCAGGGCAAATACGCTCTTTCCGTCCATGAAAATCGCGTAGAAGTCGCGGTCATAGGGGGCATAGTCCACGGTCACGGTTTGCGACGGGCCTTTGTTCATCGTGAATCTCACCGTGACGTCGGGCACGTCGGAGACCTGCCTGCGCACCTCGCCGTCCGCCTGCAATCCGATGAGGGACTGGTAGAACTTCTTGAAGTATTCCTCCACCGCTGGCTTGCCGTCCATTGAATACGCCGGGGTGACCTTGTCCTCCTCCCCCGCATGTGCCGCCTTCTGCACCGTGCGCGTGATGGCGAGGACGTGCTTCACGCCTGCCGCGGTGATGTCGATCCTGTCCACCTCGTCGATATTCGGGATGAAGATGAACTTGTCCACGATGTCGAAGGGTTTCGTGTCCATGAACGAAAGGCTCGAGGTCGTGACGCTGTACACGGTGGGCTGGCCCTTGACCATGAAGTACGTTTCCGTGTCGTTCTTTTGTGCGCCGAACAGGAACGTGATGGCATTTGCCTTGTCCCGCACCAGCGCCTCCCCCCACGGCCGCGCAAGCCCGTATGTGGCCAGGTCAGCCGGGGCATCCGCGACAATCGACTCTATTGCGATTCCCTGGGCCCCCTTCAGGAGCTGGTCCTGCTTCTCCGTATCGACACCCCGCGGGTATGGGTAGGGCTGCGTGAGAAGGTACTTGCCGAACCCGAGCTGGTAGCTCTTGATTTCCCCCCCCGTCTTCTCCTTCGCCTCGATGACCGTCCCATTGCGCTCCACCACCCTGAGGTACGTGACCTCGTCGTAGTTCAGCGCAGGGGTGATCACCTTCGAACGAAGATCGTTCATCGTCCATTTGAAGTGCTCCGCATCGTACATCTGGACGGTGTAGACGCGTGGGTCGCCCTTTACCTGCAGATAGTACGTGCCGCTCGAAGGGGCCTTGTCCCCCAGGTACACCGTGTTCTGGGTTCCGTCGAGGAATGTACCGGTTGCGACAGCTTTCGGAGGCTTCAGACCGTACTGGGCCAGGTCGGTCGGCTTTTCATCAATGACCCGATCGGCGAAAAGGGTCGAGATGCCGGTCGTGAGCCTGTCGATAGTGCTCGTGTCGAACACGAGCCCTGCGGGCCCGGGAGGCACGAGCGCCCAGTCCTTGCCGCTCTTGAGAAGGGTCAGGTCCTCCTGCGTGCGTCCGGTCAGCGCGACTTTCAGCAGCTTCTCCTTGTCTCCCTTGAGGAGCTGGATCCGTGTGTCAGCGGCGGCCTTTACCGGCTTGGGCCGCGTCATCCACAGCGTGCCGCCGATCAGCGCGCAGAGGACAACGAGCACGGCGATCAGGGTCCATCCCCGTCTGCTCATAGGTGACGCCTCCTCATCCACACGAAGAAGCCCGCACCCAGAATGAGCAGGGGCATCAGGATCACCACGATGCCGGAGAACAGCAGCGCCTGGAGGTTCGTGAGGGTGAGGCGCATCTGGAGCAGGTTCTTGGCCCGGATCGAAATGTTCTGCTTCTGCTCCCTGAGCCAGTCCAGGCTGTTCATGAAGAAGTCGCCGTTGCCGGGGATCTGCGACGTGAGATTCTGGGAAAGGAACTGGATGTTCCCCACGACGATGAGCTTCGTGTCCTTTCTGGAGGGGTCCGCGGCCGGGTCGGTGATGGCCACCGCCAGCGTGAAGGGACCGGACAGGTCGCCGCTCTCCTTCGAGACGGTCTTTGCATTCGTGATGTTCATCTTTCCCCAGGACTTGTTCGACGAGGTGAGAAGGGGCTCGACCCTGAGGCTCCGCTTCTTCAACTCGAGGGTCTGAATGACCTGGGGCCCCGGCAGGATAATGGCGTAGTTGTTGGTCCGCAGCGGGGCCAGGATGTCATGGGATTCGAGGGTAGGAATGACGTACAGCGGATTCTGCGCCGCCATCCTGTTCTGATCCCCTTCCACGACCACGGCGCTTCGCACTTCGACGCCGTAGCTTTGCAGAAGACCCGCAAGATTGGGCAGGGCCTTGTCACGGGCCAGCAGGTCGACAAGGATCACCGCCCTGCCTCCCTGGTCCAGGTAGGCGCGAAGCTTGTCCGCGTCCTGGAGGGTGAGATCGGTTTTGGGCGCCAGGACCAGGAGGATGTCCGTGTCCGCCGGCACCGCTTTCACCGTGAGGAGAGAGAGGCTCTTTATCGCGTAATTTTCATTGCCCACGGCCGAGGTGAGGCCGAGCGAATCGAGGGTCTGCTCGCCATGGTCCTGGAGCACGTAGAGGGTGACATTTTTCGCCGCCGTCACGAACTGAACCGCCGATGTCACGCGCTGCTCAACGGAGAGGGAGGTGAGCTGCGGCTGCCGGTTGGGATTGGAGGTGTCATAGTTGTACATGTCGTAGACACCGATGGTCTTGAACTTCTTGCCGGATGCCACCACGAGGGACCCCGGGGCGAGGCCCTGGTTGTTCGGGTCATACTGGCGAGTCCAGCCGGGGTTGCGCTCCGGGTCGATTGTCTGCAGTGCAATGTGCCTGCTTCGCGCCGCGTACTTGGCCAGGATCTCCTTGATCGTGGGATCCTGGTTGTCCGGCTTGCTGACGGTCGTGATCGTCACGTCCGAGCCGAGCCCGTCCAGCAGCTTGTACGTCTGATCGGAGAGTGAGAACAGCTGGTTCTGCGTCAGGTCCAGCTTTCCCGGGATCTGGCCGACGAGGACATTGACGACGACCAGGACTGCGAGCACGCCCACGATCAGGAGGGCGGCATATCCGCCGAATCGGAACTTTCGGCTCTTCAAGGAATCAAAAAGTGGGATCTTTTTCACGGGTTTTTCCTCTACACCCAGCGCCGTCTTTCGATCATGCGGACCGTAAGGAAGACGAACGCGCCGGAGAACGAGATGTAGTACACGATGGGGCTCAGGCTGAGGATCCCCATGCTGAAGTCGTTGTAGCGCTTGAGCAGCGAGAACCAGGTGAGGACTTTCGCGGCGATTCCCTCGTAGAAGGTCCTCGAGAGTATGAACAGTAGCACGAGGGCTGCCCCCACGATGACGATGGTCACGATGGTGGCCAGCGTGCTCCGCGTGCTGAAGAAGACGAGCAGCACGAGTCCCGCGGCAATGGCCGCCATGAAGGCGAGCCCCATCCCGGGGTCAGTGGGAATGTTCTGCGCGATGATGTCCAGTATCCAGATCAGCAGGAGCGCGGCGAATGTGATCATGGCGGCAACGAGCTGATTGTCCGTGAGGGAGGAAAAGAACAGCCCCACTGCGATGAAGGAAGAGCCCAGGAGGAAGAAGCCGATATAGCCGCCCAGGATTTCCCACCCGGCAATGCCCCCGATGGCGAAAAAGCTGAGCAGGATCGGATAGAGGGCCGTGATGAGGAGCGTGATGAGGAACACGGCCACCGCGGCAAGGTACTTGCCCAGGACGACCCCCGTGATGCTCAAGGGGCTCGTGAGCAGGAGCTGGTCGGTTTTCTGGCGCATCTCATCCGAAAGGAGGCGCATGGTCAGGATGGGCACCAGGAAAAGGAAGATGAACGTGAGGCTGCTGAGCATTCCCGTGTAGGCGGGGCTTCCCGACAGCAGGTTGGAGAGTGCGAAGAAGACGCCCGTGATCAGGATGAAGAATCCAACGAATGTGAATCCTATGGGCGATATGAAGTAGGCCTTGAGCTCCCGCCGGAATACCGCGAACATGTCAGGATACCTCCCTTTCTTCCGTCGTAATGAGATTGAGGAATATCTCCTCCAGGGTGAGATCCATTGATTTCATGAGGAGGATCGGCAGGTTGGCCCGGGCAAACGCAGTGAAAACCTCTCTTCTCACATCCTGGTCACGCCGGGCTTCCACCACGATCTCCACCGTGCCGGGTTCCCGGCTCCCGGCGCTCTCGGCTTTGACCACGTGCGGAACTCCGCGTGCCACCGCGAGCACTTCCTTCTCGGGCCCCGCGACCCGCAGGGAAAGTCGGTTGTCCTGTGACATGCCGCGGGACAGGTTTTCGGGGGTGTCACTTGCGACGATTTTTCCCCTGTTGATGATCAGGATCCTGCTGCAGACCGCCTGCACCTCGGGAAGGATGTGCGAGCTGAGTATGATCGTATGCTCCTTCCCCAGCTCACGGATGAGGTTTCTCGTCTCGATGATCTGCTGGGGATCGAGGCCGATGGTCGGCTCATCGAGGATGAGCACCGGCGGGGTTCCGATGAGCGCCTGCGCGAGACCGACCCGCTGCTTGTACCCCTTGGAAAGGTTCTTGATGAGCCTTCCGCGCACGTCCGTGATTTTCAACAGCTCCATGGAGCGGTCCATGTTCTGCTTCCGTCGCGACTTTGCCACGCCTTTTATTTCGCAGACGAATGACAGGTAGTCTCCGACTGTCATGTCCACGTACAGGGGCGGGAGCTCGGGCATGTACCCGATCTGTCTCTTCACCGCCTGCGGCTCCTCGAGGATGTCGTGGCCGTCCAGCTTCACCGAGCCCTCCGTGGCGGAGAGATAGCCGGTGATGATGTTCATTGTCGTGGACTTGCCCGCCCCGTTGGGACCAAGGAAGCCAAGAATCTCGCCCCGATTGACGGTGAAGTTCAGGCGGTCCACGGCGACACGCTGTCCGTACTTCTTGATGACGTTCTCGACCTGTATCAAGACGTTCTCCTTTCTCTCAGGCGAATCGGCGTTTTCGATATTTTCCTGTCCGCTGAATGCCGCGGCCAATGACCCAGTGGCATTCGCGGCCGCGATAACCGCAATATATCAAAAATGACGTTCTTTGGACACTCCGGCCACGATATTTCCGCGGCATTCAGGCCGGGGCGAATTTCAGCAGTTCTTTCAGCGAGCGTATGACATAGTCCGGCGCGCCCGCGCTCTCCGTCCAGGCTGCTCCCGAAGGGGCGTACCAGCAGGCGTCGATTCCGGCAGCCCGCGCTCCCAGCACGTCGGCCGCCGGCGTGTCCCCCACGCACAGCAGGTCCGCGGGCGGCAGGCCCAGCGAATCGCATGCTGCCTGGAAGAAGCGGGCGTCCGGTTTGGCCACGCCCAGCTCCTCGGAGATCAGGATAGCGGCAAAACAGCCTGCGATCCCCGACAGGGAGAGCCTCCCGCGCTGCACCTTTGAAATGCCGTTTGTGACCAGGCAGAGCTCTGCGCGTCGTGACAGGGCGCGGACCACCTCGCGCGCGTGGGGCAGGAAATGGGCCTTTTGTGACAGACGGGTAAGGTATCCGTCGGAAAGCCCGTCGGCATCGCCTTCCAGGTCAAGGTCCTTCAGCAGGTCGGCGAAACGGCCGACCTTGAGGGCGGCAAGGCTGACTGCCCCCTGCTCGAATCGCTTCCAGTAGCCTGCATTGATGGCCCTGTACGAGGCCCGGGCCTTCTCCCGCGGCACAAGGGGCGCCGCCACCGCCAGGGTCTCATCCAGGGCCTCCGTCTCCGCCCGGTCATAGTCGAAGAGGGTGTTGTCCGCATCGAGGAGAAAGCCGCGATAGGTCTTCATGCCGCCTGCTACCTTGCACGGAATGCGATGAAAGGTATAGTGGTTGCTGAATGCGGGCTTGACTTTTTCTTCAATAAAGGTAAATTTTTCAGGCTTCTCTGTTCCTCTTACCAAGGAAAAATACAGAGGCCCGCGTACACACTGACGAAAGGAGGTTGAAGTCATATGGCTGAGGTATTGAGCAAGAATGCAAGGGTGGGGATCGTCACGCAGAAGTTCTTCTGCACCTGCGGCGGCGAGGTGAAAATGAAGCTCGTCTTCGCAAAAGGCAAGATGCGCAACACGGCCGAGTGCGAGAAGTGCCATCGCCAGGAGCGCAAGCCCAGCGATTTCAAGGCCTGATCGGCCGCGATATCACCCATCCGCTGCGGGCTCGTGCCCCTGGATGGGTTTTTTTTGCCCGGGGCGGCAGTCACCCCATGCGTCGCAAGGACACACGGCCGTCTGTTTCCCGCCACTCCCTGACCTGTGCCTCGATCTCCGTCCGTATCCTGACAAGGAGCTCGCTGATTTCCCTCTTTCCTCTTGGCGCGGGGTAGAGTGTGAGGGGCTTGACCCTGTAATGCGCCCCTCTCAGGTTCTTGAGGAGCTGCCTGAGAGTGGACAGGCGGTACCCGCCGTCCAGGGCCACGGAGAGCACGGGGATGGGCGCCTGCTCCAGGATGATTCTGACCGCCCCCGTATAGAACTCGTTCACGCGTCCCGTCCGGGAGCGCGTGCCTTCCGGAAACACGACAGGGCAGATTCCCTGTTCCGTCAACCCGGCGAACCTCCGCAGCTCCTTGTTGCCCGCACGGTAGTCGCCGGTCCTGGAAATGAGCGCATGCCGTCCCCACCGCAGCGAGGTGGACGCGTAGGGAATTCCTCTGCTCAGGGACTTCTTGGCCACGTATCGGAGGGCATTGCGCGGGAACGTCGCTGCCATGGCCGGGATGTCCGCCAGGGTCTGATGATTGGAGACGATCAGGACCACGCGGGGAAGGGTTCCGTCGTATTTTTCGAAATCAGTGCGCAGCCCTGCAAAAAGGTGCATGAGAAAAAAGAGCTTTCTCGAGATCACGGGCTGAAAACCGCTGATCCACTGCATGACCGAATCGGGTCTGAATGCCGCGACACAGCGCAGGATCAGCTCCGCGCGGATGAAGATCAGGGCCGCACAAAGGATGAGCAGCGCCGCGCCCATGCTCTACTTCCGCCGCACCGGACGAAAATGCGCGGAGTACCGCACCGCGGTGATTTTCGCGGCAAGAGCGCGGATGAAGCAGGGATCCGTGCCGCAACACCCGCCCAGGACGTCTACCCCCGACTCGAGGAGCGCGGGCGCGTAGGAGGCATACTGCTCGGCAGTGAGCGGGTAGGCAACTTTACCGGCCACGATCTGCGGGATCCCCGCGTTCGCCTTCATCCAGATCGGGAGCGGCGTCAGTTCCCGGAGAAGGGGAGCCAGAGGCACATAGTCCTCGATGCCGGAACCGCAGTTGGCGCCGATGAGCGACGCGCCGGCATCCATGGCCTTCCTCACGCACTCTTCAGGCGGATTGCCCATCATGGTCCGGTATCCCTTGAGCGTCCTGTTGTACGTCATGCTCGCCACCACGGGAAGGCCGGTCGTCTCCACCGCCGCGCGGACCGCGACCGCCATTTCGTCCACATCGGTCATCGATTCCACGACAATCCAGTCAACGCCCGCGGCACCGAGTGTTTCGGCCTGCTCGGCGAACACATCGTAGAGCTCTTCCGCGGTGACCTCCCCGAGGGCGATGAACCGGGCACACGGGCCGATATCCCCGGCCACGAGCGCTTTGCTGCCGACAACGTCCCGCGCCAGGGCTGCCGCGGCGGTGTTTATTTCGCGTACCCGTGTGGAAAGACCGTGCGGCTCCAGGCGGAAGCGGTTGGCCCCGAAGGTGTTGGTGAGCACGATATCCGCGCCCGCCTCGAGGTATTCGCGGGTGATGTCGCGCACGATTTCGGGATGATCGAGATTCCATTCGTCCGGAGGCGATCCCTGCATGAGCCCCCGCTTGAAGAACTCCGTTCCCCATGCCCCGTCAGCCAGAAGCACCGAGCCCTTTTTCCACGTTTTACCGCGAATTTGCATGATGCGGGCGATAGTATCCCTTCCCCGTGCTTGTGAAAAGGATGCGTTTCCATTAGGCTGGCCGTTGAATGGGAGCTTTCCTCATCGTTTTTGCCATTCTCAGCGCAGTCATA
Source organism: uncultured Spirochaetaceae bacterium (assembly GCA_964437385.1). Classification (GTDB taxonomy): domain Bacteria; phylum Spirochaetota; class Spirochaetia; order SZUA-6; family Fen-1364; genus Fen-1364. Next base: position 19,234 of record CAYTGX010000048.1, on the reverse strand, counting down.
CTGGTGTTTCACCTCGCCCTTACAGCCGGCCTGCTCATCAATTTCCGCAGCGAGCGCAGCGTGCATGGAAGGCCTTCATCGCCGGACACGCGTGGCATGGCGGCGCTCCCCCGAGCCGAGGTGGTGGTGGCCGTACGCGACGAGGAGAACACGCTTCCCCGGCTGCTCGCGTCCCTGCGCGCGCAAACCCTTGACGGCTGCCTCTTCCTGTTCGTCGACGACAGGTCCACGGACGGAACTGCGCGGCTCCTCGATGACTTCTGCGCCGCCGTGGGCGCCCGCGCACGGGTCATCCACAATGGAGCCGAACCGGTCGGACTGACCGGGAAGCAGGCCGCCCTTGATTTGGCGTTCGCCGAGGTCAGGGGGGAAGTTCTCCTGTTCACCGACGGGGACTGCCTGCTCCCTCCGGAGTGGGCGGAAGAGATGCTGCTCCATTTCCTCGACACGCGGGTGGGCGTGGTCCTCGGAAGGATAGAGCTTGTCGAGGGTACCTCTTTCCTCGGCCGGTTTCAGGCATTCGAGCAGCCCCTGCTCAACCAGTACAACTTCGGTTCTGCAGGGATCGCCATCCCGACCGGATGTTTTGGAAACAACATGGGCGCGCGGGCAGCCGCCGTGAAAGAGGCGGGAGGGTTCCGGTCCCTCGGCTACTCGGTCACGGAGGATGCCATGCTTCTGGACGCTGTGTGCCGCCGCGGCGGGTGGGAGGTGAAGACCTGCACGTCGATCCGGGGCGCAGCAACCACGATACCCAAGGCGAGCTGGAAGGAGTACGTCAATCAGCACGTCCGCTGGAACGCCGGCGGTCTTTTTTCGTCAGACCTGGTGACCCGCGTGTCCTTCATCTTCGTCGTTCTCATCTACCTGGTTGGCAGTCTCCTGGTGCTTCCCCTGGGGTTCGCGGACTGGCGCGTGCCTGCCCTCTCCCTGAACGCATTCCTCAGCATTGGTCTCCTGGCGTTTGCCGGGGGATTCTACGAGGGCAAACGGAAGGGGCGTTATTTCCTTCGGTTTCTTCCCTACCTTTTCTTTTTCGGATTCTTCTACAGCTTCGTCACCCTGCGGGCGCTTGCGCAGCGATCCTTTGTCTGGAAAGGGGTCTCTCTCCGCGCCGTGATCAGCCCCGGGAGAACTCATTCTCCACCAGGGCCAGGAAGCCTTCGGCGGTAATGACCGGGGCGGCAAGCGGCTCCCTGAGCCACTCCTCCCTTACATAGCCCCAGGCGGCCAGGAGGCCGCGCACGCGCGGGTTCCTGTTGTCCCGCAGATGGTCGACCTGGTCTTCGACCAGGATTGCCTCCTTGAATCCGCCCTCAGCGCGGAGTCTTTCCGTTGTTGCAAGCTTGGGCTCTTTGTCGCTGAAAAGGATCCGCTCCCGCGCCATCCGGATCTGGTTGGCGGAGAGGATCTCTTCAATGAATTGCGGCTCCTTTGTCGACAGGACATAGAACGGCGCGCCTTTTGCAAGCACGGAGAACGCCTCTTTCACGTGGGGGTACAACCTGTTCAAGGCAAGCCACGACGCCCGGTCCCTCGCGAGCATTTCCGATCGCTCCTGGTAGAACAGCTTCCGGAACGCTGCCCGCCTCTCGGCTCCAGCCCGCCGCCACAGCTCGTCGAACTCTGCCTGGTCTTTCAGCGTGGACCCCGTTGAAAGGACTTCCTGGATGATGAGGAAGTCCTCGCTGGATCGTATGAACGGCCGCAGACGCGCAAAATCCCGGCGCGACGCAGGGGAGGAGGCAGCCGCGTCTTTCCTGAAAAGAGTGTGATAGGCAACCCACGAGACAGCATAGTTTTCGTCGATGGAGTCGCAGATCACTCCGTCGAAATCCAGGACGAGAAGGGTGGGAAAACTCATATGGACGAGTGTACCTCATGCGGACCTTTCGATATAGTTGGCGCGTGCAAAACTACTATTTCCAGGATTTCATCTCCCGGTTCGACGCTGCAGGCAATCTGGCGTGCAGCTGCGGCCAGACCCACCACATAGGCACCCGCGCGGTGCTCGCCGGGCCGGACGCCTTCAAGGACTCCGCCGCCATGCTTGCGGCGGAGCTCGGCGGCCGCCCGCGGCTGTGGGTTTTGAGCGACGAAAACACGGAGGCAGCGGCGGGCGAGAAATGGAAGGCCGGCCTCCGCGCACGGATCTCGCCGCATGTTCTTCCGCGGCATCCAAGACCCGCGCCGACGGCCGAGCTCGTGTCGGCTCTCGCAGACGAGGTGCGGCGCATTTCCCCCGATCTGCTGGTGGCCGTGGGAAGCGGCGTGATCAGCGACCTGGTGAAACGGGTCTCACTCGGTGTGGACATCCCGAACTGGTGCGTGGCAACCGCGGCCTCCGTGGACGCATACAGCTCCGCCACCGCGGCCATCGAAGTCAACGGCTTCCACAATGCAGTGCCTGCGCGGGTCTCGCAGACCATCATCTGCGACCTGGACGTGATTGCGAAGGCTCCCCGGGAGATGTTTCTCGCCGGCCTGGGAGACCTCCTTGCAAAGTACCTGGCGTATCTGGACTGGAATCTCTCCCGCATTATGACAGGAGAGCACTACTGCCCGGTGGTGTCCCGCGTGGCGCTGGAATCCGCCCGCAGCGCGTTGTCTGCCGCGCGAAAGCTCGGCGACGATCCGGGTGAGGCTGTGCGCACGCTCACCGATGCCGCCCTCAGCTCCGGGTTCGCCATGCAGGCATTCGGCTCGTCGAGGTCTGCCGCGTCGGTGGAGCACACGATGGCGCACCTGTGGGAGACCGCGGATGCGGTGCGCAATGCGCGCCTGGATCTGCATGGGATACTTGCGGGGGCCGCAAGCAGGATCGTGCTCTGCGGCTACCGGGCATTGTATGCCCGGCTGCAGGATTTCGAGCCTGACAGCGCCGCGCGCCTCGGCGCCTATGCCCGCGAGTCCTCGTGGCAGGATTCGATGGAGGAGGGGCTTCTGCCGTTCATGGCAAAAGTGAGGGAGGAAATGGCAGCCAGGACTTTCGACCGGGACATCCTGGCGCAGCGGCTCCGTGCCTTCCGCGCCGGCAAGGCGGACATCCTGGCCCTGGCGCTCTCCACGCTGGAGGAGCTGGCATCGGCCGTCACGACCCTCGAGGGAATCGGCTACCCATTCTCACCGGCGGAGATCGGCATCGACGTCTCCTACGTGCTCCTCCCGTTTCGCAATGCCCGCCTGCTCAGAAAAAGGTACACGGGATTCGACCTCGCATATGAGCTGGGATTGGAGCGCGTGCTGACCGAAGCCGGGGAGGCCTGTGTGGAGGCCGGAAGATAGTCAGATCGAAAAGTCCTGTCCTGCCTTGAGGGCGGACGCGTAGCGTTTTCCGTTCTTTTCCAGGATGTCCTTCAGTGTGACGTTTGAGAGGTAGTCCTCCATGGTCTTCTGCAGGCCGGTCCAGATGTCGTGGGCGGGGCAGGGGACGGGGCGGTCGCACAGCGTCTTGCGGCGGAGTGTGCAGGGGGTAAGCCCGCGCGTTTCCCCGACAGCCTCGAGGATGTTCTGCACGGAGATCTCGCCCGGCTTCTTGTTGAGAAGGAATCCCCCTCCGGGACCCCTGATGGACCTGATGAGCCCTGCCTTTTTCAGCTTGAAGAATATCTGCTCGAGGAACTCTGAAGAGACCTTTTCCTCGCTGGCAATGGAGCCGATAGAAATGGGCCTGTTGTGGCGCGCACCGGCAAGGTTGATCACGGCCCGCAGGCCGTACCTGCCCTTTGTGGTGATTCTCATCTCTTTGAAGCTCCGTAATGAATATATTATTATTATTGTAAGATATTATCAACACGTGGGTTCCGAAATCTTGAACAAATGACACAGCTATCAGCGCGCGGAACGATACCGACAGCCCTGCTCCTCTTCTTCCTGGCGCTCAACGCGGCTGCGGCACCAATGCTCTCCGTGCGAAGCGGCCCGGTCGTTGCACAGGTAGCGGTCGAGCAGACTTCGATACTTCCAGGAAAGCCCTTTACCGCAGGCGTGAGCCTCCGCATGGATCCTGGATGGCACGTCTACTGGAAGAATCCGGGTGATTCGGGCCTGCCGACAAAAGTGTCCTGGGAAATGCCCGCAGGATTCACTGCTGGACCGCTTCAGTGGCCTGTTCCGGAGAGGTTCGAGACCCAGGGCCTGGTGACGTACGGCTATTCGGGACAGGTCCTTCTGCTTGCCGTCATCACGCCGCCGCCGAGCCTGCCTGTGGGTCAGGCCGTGACTGTGCGGGCGTATGTGGACTGGCTCGCATGCACCATAGAGTGCACTCCCGGCAAGGCTGCGCTCGGGATTTCACTGCCCGTCGGTCCCGCAGAGCCGCAGAATGACCTTCAGTGGGAGGAATCATTCCGCTCAGCCAGGGCGCTTGTTCCTGCCGTGCTGCCCGCGGCGCGTGTATCGGTGCACGCTGACACCGCCCGTGTTACCTTGCGCGTTCAGGGGGTCGATGTCCCGGCCGGCGCGCAGGTTGGCTTCTATCCTGCCGCTGCCGGCACCATCAAAGATTCCGCGCAGCAATCCGCCGAACTATCGGACACGGGGCTCACGCTTCGGATGGACCGGCCCGCAGACGCGCAGGCCTTGTCGGTCTTTGAAGGCGTGCTTGCCGTTTTTGGACACGGACAGGCGCTCGGCTACGAGGTGAGTGTGCCCGTTTCTCCCACGCGGAGCGGAGAAACAGGGACGGCGGCCGTACCGATTGCCGGATTCCTCCTGGCCCTTGCCCTGGCGTTCCTGGGGGGAATTCTTCTGAACCTCATGCCGTGCGTGCTTCCCGTGGTATCTCTCAAGGTGCTTTCGTTCGTCCGCCAGTCCGAGGGCGGGAGCAGTCTGCGTCATGGGATCCTTTTCACGGCCGGAGTCCTTGCGTCATTCTGGATAATCGCGGCGGTCCTGGTCGCGCTCCGCGCCGGCGGCAGGCTCCTCGGGTGGGGCTTCCAGTTCCAGGACCCGATCGTGCTCATCATCACTGCATTCCTCTTCTTCCTCATCGGGCTCAACCTCTTCGGAGTGTTCGAGATCGGGTCAGCGTTCACGCGGCTTGGCTCGCGTCTTGCCGGCGCGCGCGGGGAAGCGGGCTCGTTCTTCAGCGGTCTCCTGGCCACCGCCGTGGCAACACCGTGCACGGCGCCCTTCATGGGAAGCGCGCTCGGCTACGCGCTGACCCATTCTCTCCCGGCGGCATTCGGCGTCTTCACCGCCCTGGCCCTCGGCATGTCAGCGCCGTATGTGCTGCTCTCCGCTTTTCCGGCCCTGGCGGCGCGCCTGCCGAAGCCCGGGAAATGGATGGAGACCTTCAAACAGATCATGGGCTTCCCGATGATGGGCGCGGCGCTCTGGATGATCTTCGTTTTCTCGGCCCTTGCGGATTCGGCCGGCGTGATCCGGCTGCTGGCCGCGCTGCTCCTGTCCGGAATGGGAGCGTGGATCTGGGGGCGATGGGGGGGGATCGTGCGGCCCAGAGTGTCCCGGATCACCGCCGCGATTCTTGCCATTGTCCTGGTGGTGGGGAGCGCCGGCTTTGCCATCGTCCTTGTCCGTGCCGCCCCCCCGCCGGGCCTGGCGGGCATTTCTCCCGTCGCGCGGACGGCTGCGCAGGGCGCTTCTTCATGGGATGCGTGGAGCCCGGAAAAAGTGGCCCAGCTTCGCAGCCAGGGCGCACCGGTTTTCATCGATTTCACCGCGAAGTGGTGTCTGAGCTGCCAGGTGAACGAACGCTTTACGCTGGACAACCCCCAGGTGGCACGCCGGTTCACGGAGCGGGGAGTGACCGTTCTCCGGGCCGATTGGACCGACAGAAGCGATCTCATTGCGCGCGCCCTTTCCGGGTATGGCCGCGCGAGCATTCCGCTGTACGTCTATTACGCCCCTGGCGCCGCGGCGCCCGTTTTCCTTCCGGAGATACTGACTCCGGGAATCGTGCTGGCTGCACTCGACCGGGCGCGATGAATCCGCGGAATACCGCGGCGCAATGAATCCGCGGAATACCGCGGCGCAATGAATCCGCGGAATACCGCGGCGTGTTG
>CAYTGX010000048.1:5481-13108 GCA_964437385.1 uncultured Spirochaetaceae bacterium | reverse complement strand
ATGAATCCGCGGAATACCGCGGCGCAATGAATCCGCGGAATACCGCGGCGTGTTGACCCCCGGCGAAGGCGCAACTATAATCATCCAACACTTTTTTTCAGGAGGCTCTCCGCATGAGCGTTCGCGTGCGCTACGCACCGTCCCCGACGGGCTTCCAGCACATCGGGAGCGTGCGAACGGCGCTGTACAACTATCTATTCGCTCGATCCCAGGGGGGAGAGTTCATCCTGCGCATCGAGGACACGGACAGGGAACGCTACGTGGAAGAGGCACTCCAGGATATCTATGAAACCTTCGAGTGGCTCGGGTTTCACTGGGACGAGGGTCCGGACGTAGGCGGGCCGAAAGGCCCCTACTTCCAGTCGGAGCGCGTCGAGATCTACAGGAAATTCGCCGACGAGCTTGTCGCAAAAGGCATGGCATACCCGTGTTTCTGCAGTCCTGAAAGAATGGACGCCCTGCGGAAAGAGCAGGCCGCAGGCAAGTCAGGCATGGGCTATGACAGGCGTTGTCGGGAGCTTTCGGATGCGGCCCGCAGGGAGGCGCATGCAGCCGGGGCGGTGCCCGTCATACGGCTGAAAGTCCCCCTCGAAGGGAGCACGACGTTCACGGACGCCCTGCTGGGGGACGTCACGGTTGAAAACAAGGACATCAACCCGGATCCCGTGCTCATCAAGTCAGACGGATTCCCCACCTATCACATGGCCAACGTGGTGGACGACCACCTGATGGAGATCACCCACATCATGCGCGCGCAGGAGTGGCTCCCGTCCGCGCCGCTGCACAAGATACTCTACGGGGCGTTCGGATGGGCGCAGCCCCGCCTCTGTCACCTGCCAATGGTCATGGGAAGCGACGGCCACAAGCTGTCCAAGCGTCATGGCGCCACGAACATACGCGAGCTCCGCAAGCTCGGCTACCTTCCCGAGGCGCTCATCAACTGCATCGCCCTGGTGGGCTGGTCGTACGATGATGCACGGGAGTTCTTCACTCTCGGGGAGCTGGAGAGCCTGTTCAGCATGGAGAAGATCAACAAGGCGCCGGCCGTTTTCGACTACCAGAAACTTGAGTGGTTCAACGGAAGCTATATTCGGAAGCTGAGCGCCCCTGCGTTCGCCCGGGCCGTGAAGCCCCTGATGCAGGACGCCGGGTACCTCAAGGGTGACCCTTCTGAAGAGACCCTTCTCGCGTCGCTCGCGCCCCTTGTCCAGGAGCGCGTGAAGCTTCTCACCGAGGTCCCCGGCATGGTGCGCTACCTGTTCGAAGAGCCGGCGCCGCCTGCCCCCGAAGATCTGCTCGGAAAAAAGCCGGACCCGCCCCGGGCGCTCGACGCCCTGCGGAGGCTCGAACCGCTTCTGCCTGAGCTGAGCGAACCCGGTGATCAGCACGAACCGCGCCTGCGCGCCATTGCGGAAGAGCTGGGCATGAAGCTCGGGGACATGCTCATGCCCCTGCGAGTGGCCGTCACGGGCGCCCGGGTTTCTCCGCCGCTCTTCGACAGCATCAGGCTCATGGGGCCGGAAAAAGCGCGCGCACGAACGGCCCGGGCAATTGCGATCCTTACTGAATACACGACAAGGAGTTCATAGATGTCACAGAACGAAACGACCCCGCCCGCGGCCGCACGTGCAGATCCCGCGGCCCTCACTATGGATACCCTGGTCTCCCTCTGCAAGCGGAGAGGATTCATTTTTCCATCGAGCGAGATCTACGGGGGACTCGCTTCGGCGTGGGACTATGGTCCCATGGGTGTGGAGCTGAAGAAGCGCATCCAGGAGTTCTGGTGGAGACAGATGACGCAGCTCAACAGCAATATCGTCGGCCTCGACGCTGCCATCATGATGCACCCGAGGGTCTGGGAGGCGTCCGGCCACGTGGAGAACTTCACCGATCCCATGATCGACTGCAAGCAATGCAAGCATCGCTTCCGGGCCGACCAGATTCCGGAAGAGAACATGAAGGCGCACAAGTGCCCTGACTGCGGCACGGCCGCGCTGACAGAGGCGCGCAAGTTCAACCTGATGTTCACTACGCACATGGGTCCCCTGGAAGACGAGGGCGGCCTGATCTACCTGCGGCCGGAGACGGCGCAGGGCATCTACGTGAACTTCAAGAACGTGCTGCAGACCGGCCGGGTGAAGGTTCCGTTCGGGATCGCCCAGGTGGGAAAGGCCTTCCGCAACGAGATCACGACGAAGAACTTCATCTTTCGCACGTGCGAGTTCGAGCAGATGGAGATGCAGTTTTTCGTCCACCCTTCGGAAGACGCCAAGTGGTTCGAGCACTGGAAAGAGAAGAGGCTCCAGTACTACCTCGACCTGGGGGTGCGGAAGAGCAAGCTGCGCTTCCACCAGCACGGACCCGACGAGCTGGCGCATTACGCCAAGCTCGCTTTTGACATCCAATACGAGTTCCCCTTCGGCTGGAAGGAGCTGGAAGGGATCCACAACCGCACGGATTATGATCTGAAGCGTCATATGGAGTTTTCCGGCAAGGACCTCACGTACCTGGATGAGCAAAGTCACGAGCGTTACACCCCCTACATCATCGAGACTTCCGCGGGCCTCACCCGGACCGTGCTCGTGGTGCTGTGCGACGCCTACGACGAGGAGACGGTGGAAGGGGAAAAGAGGGTCGTCCTGCATTTCCATCCCCGCATCGCGCCGATCACAGTCGGTATTTTCCCGCTCGTGAAAAAGGACGGCCTGGCAGAGCTGGCCCGAAAGCTGGATGATGAGCTGTGTGAAGATTTCCGAACGTTCTACGACGAGAGTGGCGCAATCGGCAGGCGGTATAGAAGACAGGACGAGGTGGGAACCCCGTTCTGCGTCACCCTGGACTACCAGACAAAGGAAGACCAGACCGTTACGATCCGCTACCGCGACAGCATGAAGCAGGAACGCGTGAAGATGGCCGACATTGCGGCCACGCTCAAAACGGCCATCAAGGACTACAGAAGGGTAGGGGAGTGAGCGAAGAAATGCGCGGAGTACCGCGCCGGAGCGAACAAATGCGCGGAGTACCGCGCCGGAGCGAACAAATGCGCGGAGTACCGCGCCGGTCTGTTTTCGACACGTTGAAGGAACGCGGCTTCGTCAGCCAGTGCTCGAACGAGGAAGGGCTGCGGACCCTGCTGGACACGGAGCAGGTCACGCTCTACATCGGCTTCGATCCCACCGCAGAAAGCCTTCACATCGGCCACCTTCAGCAGCTCATGTTCATGGCGCACCTCCAGCGCGCCGGTCATCGTCCCATCGCGCTGGTGGGCGGGGGCACGACGCGCATAGGCGATCCCACGGGACGCACGGAGAGCCGGAAAATCCTGCCGGTGGAAATAATCGCGGCGAACGCCGGACTCTTTCGAACGCAGATCTCCCGGTTCCTCGATTTCAGCGAGGGCAAGGCGCTCATGCTGGACAACGCGGAGTGGCTCGCACCGCTGAACTACATCGAGTTCCTCCGCGACATCGGCGTGCATTTCTCCGTCAACCGTATGCTCTCGTTCGAGACGTACAAGATGCGGATGGAGACCGGGCTGTCATTCATCGAGTTCAACTACCAGATCCTCCAGTCCTACGACTACCTTGTGCTCTTCCGCAGGCACGGCTGCCGGCTGCAGATGGGCGGAGACGATCAGTGGGGCAATATCGTGGCCGGCATGGACCTCATCCGCCGGGTGGAAGGCGTGGAGGCATTCGCGCTCACATCGCCTCTCATTACCCGGTCGGATGGCAAGAAGATGGGAAAATCCGAGGGTGGTGCACTGTTCCTTGCTCCGCACCTGGTGACCCCGTACGAGTTCTACCAGTTCTGGGTGAACGTGCCCGACGCAGATGTGCGCCAGTTCTTCCTTCGATTCACTTTCCTCCCCCTGGAGGAGGTTGCAGGGCTGTGTGCGGCAAAGGACGAGAAGATCAACGACGCCAAGCGCCGTCTGGCCTTAGAGATCACCACGCTCGTCCACGGCGCCGATGCTGCCCGCGAAGCTGAAGAGGCCTCGCGCGCCGCGTTCGAGACAGGGGGGCCCGGAGACCTCTCCGGAGTTCCTTCCCGGGAACTGTCTCGCAGTGAAATGGAAAACGGCATGGGGGTTGTTGACCTCTTTGTCCGTTCAGGCCTGTGCGCAACAAAGAGCGACGCCCGACGCCTCATCACGCAGGGAGGCGCGTATGTTGGCCGTCGGAACGTGACGGACATCGCGGCGAAGATATCAGCGGAGGCCGCGGAAGACGGCGTGATCCTGCTGCGCGCCGGCAAGAAGAGGTATTTCCGGATCATACTATCCTGACGGGCGGGGCGGCGGAGAGCTCCTGGAATGAAGAAGCTGAAGGAAACTGAAGCGGGGAAATACCTTACCGCAATCACCCGGACGGTGCATCCCGTACGCGCGACTTTCGAGGTGTGTGGAACCCTGCTGTTCGCGGTCCCCTTCCTCGCTGCGTTTGCAATCAACCGATCCGGCCCATTGTATCTCTATCTCCTGTACCCGCTTCTCTTTCTCATCACGCATTTCGTCTGGTTCCGCCTGCCTTCGGTGGACCGCAGGGTCCGCTGGTTTCTCTTCTGGCTGACTCTGACCCTTGTGGCCGCCCTGGGAGCGGGTTTCATGTTCTGGAGCTACTGGGAGGCGGGAAACCGCGGTACGGGATTCCAGCCTGAGGGCATCTTCGCCATCCCCCACTGGGTCAGCCCGAATATCGTGGTGCCGTTCCCGACAGTGGCCGCTTATTTTCTGGTGCCTTCGGGCGCCGGAGCCGCACTCTACTGCATTGTTCTCGCCCTCTTTCTGAGGATCTACGAGAAATACCGTGCGGAGCAGCATCGCAGACGCTCTGCCAGGGATGGAAGCGTGGAGTGACCTCTCTTTTTCGCAGGATCCTTGCCCTCCTGCAGGTGCTGGTGCCGCTTGGCCTCGCTGTCCCGCTTCTGTTCCGGCCTTTCGGAGCCTCGGAGCTTCTCTACGGCGCCTTCCTCCTGCTTCATTTCATGTGCGGCTTTGCACTTGCCCCACGCGCAGGAAGACAATCGCTGAGCCCGAAGCGGGCCCGGACTTTCATGTTATTCCGAGCTCCTGAGCTGCTTCTTTCCATCGGGGCAGTGCTCTTCCTCTTTTCGTATATCTACGCAACCAACGCGAACATGGACTACGTGCAGAGATTCATGTCCTCCCATGGCAACCTCAGGCTTGCTCCCAACAGTACCCAGGAACGCCTTGACGCGTGTCTCCGCTTCGTGCCCCTCCTCGCCATGGACGCAGCGTGGTACCTGTACTTCCGCCTGCGGAGACGCACCCTGGCCCGCCACGCGCTGGGAGGGGATCGTTACACACATACATGGGCGCTCCCCCTCGCAATTCTGAGCGGCATCCTCTACGCGTTCGCCTTCCCCTCGTTCCTGGACACGGCGGGCGTGCCTGCGCTCGGCTGGGTGTGCCTGGTGCCGCTCCTTCTCTGTCTGGCCGAGGTGCCCGCCGGATGGGGGGTCATGTACGGGACGCTTGCCGGCGTGCTTCAGACCATGATCTCCAATTACTGGCTGGGGACATTCAACCTGCTCACCCTGCAGTTCGTGAGCGTGATCACTGCTTTGGAATATGCGCCCTTCATGGCGGTCTCCGTGCTGATCCTTCGCCGGAGCCGGGGGGCCGGCTTCATCGTCTTCCCGGCTGCATGGACGGTTTTCGACTGGCTCAGATCCATGGGATTTCTCGGGTATCCCTGGGGAATGCTGGGCGCATCACAATACTCTGTAATCCCGATCATCCAGATCAGCTCGCTCACCGGGGTGTGGGGTGTCACTTTCCTGCTCGTGCTGTGCAATTCCGTCATTGCCTGGTACGGAGGCCGTGCCCCCGGAGCGCTGCCGCTCAGACGGAGCGCGGCTCCTGCTCTGGCGTGTGCGGCCGCGCTTGCGTTCACTCTCGGCTGGGCGGGGTGGAGCGCGCTCATCGAAGCCGGCAGGACCACCGCAGGCGCGCGATCAGTGCGGCTTGCGCTGATCCAGCAGGATGATGACCCGAGGAAGAACGACTACCGGCTCGTCTTTGACACGCTGCGCAGCTTGACCGACCGGGCCCTGGCTGCGCGGCCCGACCTCGTCGTCTGGTCGGAGACCGCGTTCGTGCCGAATATCAGGAGATGGAGCCATGAGGACGCGTCGGTATATCCCCTGGCCGCCCTGGTGCGCGATTTCCTGTCATACCAGAAAACGACGGGAAAATGGCTTCTCACCGGGAACGACGACTACAGCCTGGTAATGCAGGACGGCACCGAAGAGAGGCGGGACTACAACGGGGCGGTGCTCTTCTCCCCCCAGGGGACCAGGGTTGAGACCTATCACAAGATTCACCTTGTGCCCTTCACAGAATACTTCCCCTTCAAGAAGCAGCTCCCCGGCATCTATCGATTGCTGTTGAGCTTCGATGCATACCTGTGGGAGCCGGGGGACCGCCGCGTCGTATTCCGCCATCCCTTGTTCGCGTTCTCCACGCCGATCTGTTTCGAAGACGTGTTCCCTGATGACGTACGCCGGTTTGTGCGGGAAGGGGCAGAGGTGATTCTCAACCTCTCGAACGACTATTGGTCTCTCACTGAAGCGGAAGGCATGCAGCACGCTGCCAACGCCGTGTTCCGCGCGGTAGAGAACGGAAGGCCGATTGCACGCGCGGCGGCATCCGGCCTCACGTGCATGGTAGACCCGCGCGGGCGGATCACGGCCCGGAGCCCGTTCTACACTGAGGGCTTCCTCATCGTCGATATTCCCCTTTCGTCCTCCCGGCAGACGCTCTACACCCGATGGGGCGACTGGTTTCCCGTTTCGCTGTCTGGGCTGATTTTCCTGCTGGCGGCATGGAGTTTCGGGTGGCCGCGTCGAAGCTGAAGCGGCGCATTGAGGCGCTCTATACGCAGATCCTTTCCGCCTATGGACCGCAGGGCTGGTGGCCCCTGTCAAGCAGGGCAGGGGACCGGGGCTTCGACGCGCGCGGGTACCATCCGGGCGTTTACGCGCAGCCGCGCACCGCGGAGGGCAGGTTCGAGATAGCAATGGGCGCGATCCTCACGCAGGGCTCGGCCTGGACGAACGCGGAGACTGCGCTCGTCCGTATGCGCGCAGCGGGGATTCGTCTGCCTGCCGATGTCTATTCGTATCCGCAGGGACGGTTGGCCCGGCTCATCCGCTCATCGGGGTACTACAATCAGAAGGCCAGAAAGCTGAAAGAGGTTGCCGCGCTCTTTTGCACAACCCGGTCACTTGCCGCAGGGGCCGCACCGTCCAGGGAGGAGCTCCTCTCCTGCTGGGGCATCGGACCAGAAACTGCTGATTCCATCCTCCTCTACGCGTTCCGCATGCCGTTCTTTGTCGTGGACGCGTACACGCGAAGGCTTCTCGGACGGACGGGAATACTCGGGGGCGCTTCGCAGCATGGCTACCATGACATACAGCGGATATTCCTCGACGCCCTGCCCCATACCCACCAGCTTTTCAACGAGTACCACGCGCTGATCGTGGAGCACGCCAAGCAGCATTGCCGCGCGAGACCGATTTGCAACGGCTGCCCGGTCCTTGTGTGCCGCTATCGCGATGCGGCGTACGGATGAATGCCACGGGGTACCGCGGGCGCCTTGAA
>CAYTGX010000048.1:0-5381 GCA_964437385.1 uncultured Spirochaetaceae bacterium | reverse complement strand
TGAATGCCACGGGGTACCGCGGGCGCCTTGAACCGGCCCGGGTTTTGCGGCACACTTTGGCCTCATGGAAGCCGCGCAAAGCATCGTCGTCTGCGGGCACCTGTGCCTCGACATCATCCCCGGTTTCCCTCCTGTCAAAGGTGCGCAGGACTGGTTTCGCCCCGGGGGCCTGTCCATCGTGGGTGCGCCGGTCATTTCCACGGGCGGGGCGGTCTCCAACGTCGGCCTTGGTCTGCACAGACTGGGTCTGCCCGTCCGGCTCGCAGCGCGTATCGGAGATGACGCAATCGGGAAGCTCGTGTGGGACCGGGTGACGGCCTCAGGGGCCGGCCTTGCGGACGGGATCCGCCGCGTCAAGGGCGAGGTGACCTCCTATACCGTGGTTCTCAACCCTCCGGGCATAGACAGGGTCTTCTTCCACTGTCCCGGGGCAAACGATACCTTCACGGACAAGGACGTCACGGACGAAGTGCTGTCAGGAGCTGCTCTCGTCCACTTCGGTTATCCGCCCCTGATGGAGAGAATCTGGTCGGACGGGGGGCTGGCCCTCGAGAGACTCCTTGCACGCGCCAAAGCCGGCGGCGCCCTGACGTCCCTCGACATGAGCCTGCCCGATCCCAAGAGCCCTTCAGGAAAGATCGATTGGAACGCATTCCTCGCGCGGGTTCTTCGGCACGTTGACTTTTTTGTCCCCAGCATCGAGGAGCTCCTGTTCATGATCGACAGGACGCGGTACGACAACCTGGGGGCACGCGGCGGCGGCGAGTCGATTATCAGGGATGTGAGCTTCTCAGACCTCGGCCGTCTTGCGGAAGCATCCCTCATTCAGGGAGCTTCGGCGGTTCTTATCAAGCTGGGAGATCGCGGCGCATATCTGAGAACGGGGTCGTCCGTCCCTGCCGGCCTGGAGGGGTGGGCAGGGCGAGAACTCTACGTCCCCGTGTTTTCCGTGCCCGCCCCCGCGGGTACGGCCGGAGCAGGTGACGCGACAATCGCGGGGTTTCTGGCCTCCATACATAAATCCTTCTCACCGGAGGATGCCCTTACCATGGCTGTAGCAGTGGGAGGAAGCTGCGTGGAGGCGCCCGACGCAGTATCAGGCATCAGGTCCTGGGAAGAGACAGTCAGAAGGGTCCGCGAGGGCTGGCCCCGCGCGTCCGCACCAGTTGGGGAACCAGGCTGGCAGCGTGACGGGAAGGATATCTGGCACGGCCCCTCGGACCGGCCGCCTCTTAATTTCCCGAATCGAAAATAGTCTTGCCTACCTCGTAGTTCTTCAGATCGATCTTCCTGCGGTAGTCCTCCAGGTCTGCAACCTGGCGTTCGATCTCGGAGAACCTGTATGCAAAGGTTCCTTCCTTGTCCTTCACCAGGGGCTCTGCTCCCATTGACGCGGCCAGCCTGTCGACAATCCTTTTTGAGACAGCGGGCAGGTTCCTGGGGTCCAGACCGTTTCCCACCGGCCTCAGCTCGCTCGGATCAACCCGCGCGGGTGAGGAAAGCACCTGGGTCAGGATACGCCGTCTCAGGATTTCCTCGCGGATCTGCACATTCCGCCGGTCGAGGTTGATCTTGCGCAGCCAGGGCACGATGAAGAACACGATGGAGAAGGCCACGGGTATGGCACCGAGGATGATTGCCATCAAGAGCGCGGGAGAGCCGATGCCTGCGTGCTGAAGGAGATTCCCGGTAAATGAATACAAAAAGGGGCCGGTTTTGCCCCAGATAAGGTCCGCGCCTCGTGTCAGGCCGTTCACAAGGAAATAGGCTCCGAAGGCGAGATTGAACGCGTTGAAAAAAAGGATCCAGCCGTTTGTGCGCCTCTTGTTGGCGGAGAAAGGGTAGAGACGCTTGGAGCTCGGGTTGAGCAGGGGCACCTGGCCCAGCGACTTCTGTTCACCCTGCGAGGTACGCATCAGCTCGGGGAAGGCATAGACGACCGTGCCGTTGTCGGTGACGCCCGGCTCACCCTCATACTCGAGGAGGATGCGATTCATCACGGTGTTCGCCTCGTCACTTTCCCTGCCGGTGAGCGCCATCAGCTCCTCCAACGTGATGACCCCCTTGTGGCTCCTGATGTAGGAGATGATGTATCTTCTTTCATCATCTTCCCAACCCTTGTTGGGGTCTCCTTCTCCGAACACAAAACCGAAGACCGACTTATAGAAGGCCCTGCCTTGCTTCTGTGGCTTTCGCCGCTGGCTGCCCAGGATATTGGACCAGAACCACATGCGCAGGATCAGGTCCAGGAGCTGGATCACGAGATACATCCCGCCGAAGCCGCCGCCGCCCCGGTCTCTTCCTCCGCCTCCCCTGTTGTCGCTCCTGTTCGCCATGCTCGCGGCGAACGAGGCGACAATTGCCAGCACAACCAGCGCGACAAAAGCGACGAAATAGCCGACGAGCATCGCCACGATCCAGATCTTGAACAGGAAGGAGAGGACTTTCAGGGAACCCTGGACAAAGCCTTTCCAGAAACGCCGCATCGACGGGCCCAGCCCGTGCACGGTGCTCCTCATGCCGTCCGGGAAGTAGTACAGGAGCTCCCCCGATTCTGTTGCCTTCAATCGGCCGGCATATTCATCCAGCGTCCGCTTGGCTGCCTGTTCGACCTGGTACTTCGGAAGTCCCGTCCCGGCAATCATGTCCGCAACAGTGGATTCGCCCCGCTTCTTTCGCAGGAATGAAACAAGAGTATCTTCCACCTTCTCCATCGGGAAGTCGTAAATTTTCGGGGCATTCGCCACGCCGCGCCTCCTGGAATTGGTTGTCCAATTTCAACGATATACGAAAGAGACCGGAATGGCAAACTGCCCGCCAAACTGTTCCAGGCCTTGACAGATCAACGGCCTTTCCAGTACGCTCATAAACTGTTGCATATGCGACATTTGGATAACGCGGAGGTACGAATCGTTGGCCAGGAATCTCTCAGCTGAGAAGAGCGACAGACAGGGCGAGAAAAGACGCCTTCGGAACAAGATGATCAAGAGCAGGGCGAAAACGCTGGTAAAGGATTTCGTCGAGCTCGTGGAAGGCAAGAAAAAGGAAGAGGCCCAGAAGAGCCTCGTCGAGCTTTCCTCCTTTCTTGACAAGGCCGTCGCAAAAGGCGTCTACCACAGGAACACCGCTGCCCGCAAGAAGTCCAGGATGCATCACCTGCTCAGCGGGCTGAAGGCATAGTCGGATCGATACCGTGGCCAGGGAAAAACTTTCCAAGGCCGAAATCGTCGAGAATATCTACCCTCTGGTCAAGGTGAGCAAGAAAAGCATTCACCGGATAATCGATTTGTTTTTCGACCAGATTAAAACGGGGCTTCTCACGGACAGAATTATCGAGCTTCGGGGACTCGGGACCTTCGAGATACGCACGCGCAAGGGCCGAAAGGCGCGAAACCCCAAGACCGGAGACACTGTCGTCATACGAAACCACGGCGTGGCGCACTTCAGGCCGGGGAGAGAGCTCAAACAAAAGGTCTGGGATCTGAGGAGCTAGGGTGCTCTTTTCCGACCCGCACCGTCCCGCAGTACCGATCCTGACCGACCTGGGTCTCCTGGCACTCTCCGCCTGTGCATTTGCTTTTTCATTCCCCAGCTTCCTCTCGGTCAGCGGGTGGTTCCCCCTGGGTTTCATCTGCCTGGTGCCGTTTTTTGCGGTGGTGCACAGGGCGCGCTGGATCGCCTCCCCATTCTACGGAATATTCTTCGGATATGCGGCGTATGCCTTGTTCAATTACTGGCTGGGGAAGTTTCACCCGCTCACGCTGGTCGTTGTTCCTCCGATCTATGCCGTGTATTTTCTGCTGACATTCCCCGCCCTGAAACTTGCGGACACGCTTTTCCCCCGTCACGGGTACCTGCTGCAGGCCGCGCTGTGGGTGTGCTATGAATACTTTCTGAAGACCAGCGGGTTTCTCGCCTATTCGTACGGGAATATCGGCTACTCGCAGTACTCCTTTCTGCCCTTCATACAGATCAGCGACATCACCGGCGTATGGGGAGTTTCCCTGCTGGTCGTCTTCCCGTCGGCGCTTCTCGGCAAGGCATTCGCCGATGGCCTGCCGGCTCTCAGGGAAAACTGGCGCCGATTCGCCGCACCGGCGGCAGCATACGCCCTGGTCTTTGCGGCCGTCATTGCTTACGGTTTTGCCGCCCAGGTCGACCTGCACGAGGCGAGGCAGTGGAAAGTGGCGTTGGTCCAGCAGAATGTGGATCCCTGGAAGGGCGGCTACAAGGCCTATCGGGCGTCATTGGACGTCCTGGAACGGCAGAGCATCCTGGCAGGCCGGGAAAATCCCGAGATCGTCATCTGGTCGGAAACGTCATTTGTGCCGGCCATCGACTGGCACACTCGGTACAGGACTGACACGCAGATCTATGACCTGGTGAGGGAGCTGCGCGCCTTCATCGCCGCGCAGCCGGTCCCTTTCGTCGTAGGCAACGACGACGGCCAGCTCAAGCGGGTGGAAGAGGGCCAGGAGGTGAGGGTTGACTTCAACGCGGCGCTGCTCATCGACCGAGACAGGATCGTGGACACGTACCGCAAGCTTCACCTGGTGCCGTTCACGGAAAGCTTTCCCTTCGAGAAGACCCTGCCGGGAATCTACAACTGGCTGAAGAGCGCCGATACTCACTTCTGGGAGAAGGGGAGCGTCGCGACCGTGTTTGAGACCGAGGGCGTGCGTTTTTCCACGCCCATCTGCTTCGAGGACACCTTTGGCGACCTGTGCCGAAGGTTCGTCGCCAGGGGCGCGGACGTCCTCGTCAACATCACCAACGACGCGTGGTCCTTCTCCGTTCCCTGCGCAATGCAGCATATGACCATGGCCGTCTTCCGCGCGGTGGAAAACAGGCGCGCCGTGGTCCGCTCCACGAACGGGGGCATGACAAACATCATCGATCCCAACGGACGGATCACCGCTTCTTTTCCCCCTTTTATTGAAGGATATCTCTTCGGCAAGGTGCCGGTGCGCACCGGTGCGCTCACACCCTATACCCAGTGGGGAGACTGGCTGCCCTGGGTTCTGCTCGCGTTGAGCGCCGTCGGCGTGGCAGGGGGGATCCTGCGGCGTCGGCGCGGCGCTCCGTCCGCTCCCCGCGATTGACAGCTCAAAGATTCTGGGTCAGAATGAATGGCGAGGGGATGAAGTACCCTCCCGAGGGGGGCGCATGAAGCTCAGAGGCAAAATACTTATCGTTGATGACGAGCCCATCAATCTCGAGTTCTTCGACGTCATGCTCACCAAGCTCGGTTTCCAGGTGGAGAAGGCTGTGGACGGGGAAGAGGCCTTGGAGCGGGTGCAGTCAGGCAATCCTGACCTGATCATCCTCGACAACATCATGCCGAAGCTTTCCGGGTGGGAAGTGACGCGGATGCTCAAGCA
>CAYTGX010000047.1:0-36867 GCA_964437385.1 uncultured Spirochaetaceae bacterium | reverse complement strand
CAGCTCTGCCGAGCAGCTCGGCGCAGGGCCCCGTCTTGACACTGATTGCCGCGTTGATGGACTATCTTTATTCACTCCATAAGGTCTCCGATGAAAGGGGCATCCGCAGATGCAGCCTCCATGGACGAAGATCGTGGACTACTCCACGAAACCGATATTTGTATGCTGGGAAACAACGAAGTCCTGCCTGCTTTCCTGCAGACACTGCAGGGCAACCGCCATACGCAACAGCCTCCCGGGGGAGCTCGATCATGAGACGGGGTTAAGGCTCATTGACCAGCTCCTGGAGTTCGGGGAGCCGTATCCCGCCCTGCTGCTGACGGGCGGGGACCCCCTCATGCGCCCTGATGTCTTTGACCTGCTCAGGCATGCCAAGGACAAGGGCATCTACACGGCGGTGGCAGCGAGCGTCACGCCCCTGCTGACCAGGGAGAAGCTCGAGCTCATGAGAGACCTCGGCGTGGAGATCATCTCCGTCAGCATGGACGGGGCGTCCGCTGAAATCCATGACAAGATCCGCGACATCCCCGGGACGTGGCAGGCAACACTGGATGCAATCGAAACCTCGACGTCCTGCGGCATGAGGCTCCAGGTCAACACGACCGTCATGAAGAGCAACCTGCGTGACCTTGCGGACATATTCCACCTGGCCCGGGAAAGGGGCGCGGTTGCCTGGGAAGTGTTCTTTCTGATCCGTACGGGCCGGGGATCTTCCCTGGAAAATCCGGAGCCCTGGGAATGCGAAGAGGTTGCGCATTTCCTGTACGACACGACGCGGTACGGCATCCCCGTGCGCACGTCGGAGGGCCCTCACTTCAGGCGCGTGTACCTGGAGCGCCAGAAGGGCGGCCCTGCCCCCACGGGCGAGCTGTACACTCATCTCTCCCGCAGGCTGCGGGAGCTGGAGGGAGAGCCGAAGACCACGCCCTCCCTGAGGATAAACGCGACCGGAGACGGGAAGGGCATCATATTCATCGGCCATGACGGTGAGGTCCACCCGAGCGGCTTCCTGCCCTTGCCCCTGGGCAACGTGAAAGAGACGACCTTGAGGACGATCTATACGACCCACCCCCTGCTGGTCGGGATAAGGAACCCGGCAAACCTCAAAGGCCGCTGCGGGGCCTGCGAGCATAAAGTGATCTGCGGCGGCTCGAGGTCCAGGGCGTATGCTGAGTTCGAGGATCCCTACCAGGAGGACCCGGCCTGCCCGTATGTCCCTGCCGGCGCACGTATACAAAAGGCTGCCGCCTCAGTTTGAGGACCCTGTGATAGAGAAGCGCGAGGAATCTGCCCGGCCTGCCAGGAGCACTGGCGCGCCGAACAAGCGGGCTTTCCCCGTCAACCTCCTCCTGGACGGCCGAAAGACGCTGGTCGCAGGCGGCGGCAGGGTTGCGCTGGACAAGGTGCGCCTGCTGCTGGACGCCGGCGCGGTAGTGAAAGTGGTCAGTCCGGAGTTGTGCGATGAGCTGGAAGCCCTGCCGGAGAAGGACACCGTCACGTTCCTGCGGCGGGATTTCATCGAAGAGGATCTCGACGGAATCTTTCTGGCCTTCGCCGCGTACGAGGACCGGTTCCTCAACAGCCGCGTCGTTGACCGCTGCCGCGCGCGCGGTGTCCTCTGTTCCTCGGCGGACGGCAACTGGGCGGCGGGAGACTTTGCGGTGCCCGTGATACTCCGCAAGGACGATCTCACGGTCACCATCTCCACGGGCGGCCGGCCGAGCCGGCGTTCACGCCTTATCAGGGAACAGCTTTCGAGGCAGATCGAGCACGCCGATTCGACATCCGTGCTCGTGATCGGCACGAGTCACGAATACCTCTCCATCGACAGGAGAGAGCCGTATCACCTGGTGGGCCAGCGCATGGAGCGGACCGGAATCATGCTGATGCAGCTGGTCGGCGTCCAGGAGTTCATCCTGTTGAACACGTGCAACCGCATTGAGCTCCATGCCGTTGTGTCGGACAAGACCGACATGACAGCGCTCGTGGGCCGGGTGCTGGGGTTCGATCATCTGGATGCCAGGGACTACTACGTGAAGCGCCAGTACGAGGCCTTCGCGCATGCCGCGATGCTCAGCGCGGGGTTGTTCTCACAATCGCCGGGGGAGTACCACATCGTTTCCCAGGTGAAAGAGGCGTTGGGGTACGCCGTGCGGGCCGGTTGGGCGGGAGGCGTCATGCAGGAGTGGGTCTCCACGGCGCTTCACATTTCCAAGGAAATCCGCAGCACGACCGGGCAGTTTCTGAAAGACCTCGAGATCGAAGACCTGTGCCTCAACTACCTGCAGGCAAATCGCGCCGACCTGGAAAGGGCGCGGATACTGGTGCTCGGATCCGGCGTCGTCGGGTCCACAATGGTGGAGAAGCTCGTCCGCATGGGCCTGAGCTGCGACTGGTGTTACCACATAAACCGTCCGGAGCTTCCTGCGTCATGGGTCGGCAAGGTTTCCCTCTGCGGGCTGAACGACCTTCGAAGCAGCCTTTCCCGCACCGATGTGATCGTGTGCGCCACGTTCAGTCCCCACCTGGTCCTGATGCAGGAGCATGCCCCCTCGTTCGACCCGGCACGGAAGGTCCTGGTCGTGGACCTGACTATGCCTAGAAATGTGGATCCTGCGCTGGGAGAGTCTGCGCCGAACGTGACCGTTGCCGACCTCGAGGATCTGAAGGGATGGTACGACCGGGAGACGGCGGACGTTGAGAAAGCCCTCCGGCTTGGCCGGCAGATCGTGGAAGAGAACAGGGGCATGTACGACAAGCTGGCCGGGGCGCTTCTGCCTGCCCTTTAGTGCACCGCCCGAAGGGCGGTATCCACGCGCGGGCTCGACTGTCTTTTGCTTGCCATCGCCCTACACGCTCCAGTTCAGGCTCAGCCCAGGCCTGCGAAAGCAATCTCCGCGGCCTTTACAGTAGCCGCCACTTCCGCCGCACCGTGCGCGGTCGAGACAAATCCTGCTTCAAACTGCGACGGTGCGAGATAGACACCCCCTTCGAGCATCCGCCTGAAGTACCGGGAGAACCGGCCGGTGTCCGATTTCTTTGCGCTGTCCCAGTCCGTGACGGGATCGGCGCTGAAAAACAGCCCGAACATCGAGCCGACGTGACTCACCTGGTGGGGGACGCCCGCAGCCCGGGCCGCGCGGGAGAGACCTTCCGCGAGCTCGCCCGTGGTTTTCTCCAGCCGGTCCCAGACTCCGGGAAGCATAAGCTCCTTCAAGGTCTCGATCCCCGCGCTCATGGCCAGGGGATTCCCGGAGAGCGTCCCGGCCTGGTACACCGGCCCTGCCGGCGCAACCAGTCCCATGATGTCCCTGCGTCCCCCATAGGCGCCGACCGGCATACCGCCCCCAATGACCTTGCCCAGGGTCGAGAGGTCAGGTGTGACACCGTACAGGGCCTGGGCGCCGCCCGGATGAACGCGGAACCCGGTCATCACTTCGTCGAATATCAGGAGCGCGCCGTCGGCCTTTGTGACCGCCCTCAGCCCCTGGAGGAAACCCGGCTCGGGCAGGATAACGCCCATGTTCCCTGCCACGGGCTCCACGATCACCGCGGCTATTTTTCCCCGCTGGCGATCGAAGATCTCCTCCACGGCTTTCAGGTCGTTGTAGGCGCAGGAGAGAGTATCTGCCGTGACCGCGGCCGGTACGCCCGGCGAATCAGGCAGGCCGAGCGTGGCAGCTCCTGAGCCAGCCTGTACGAGCAGCATGTCGGCATGACCGTGGTATCCGCCGGCGAACTTCACGATCTTGTCCCTGCCCGTGAATGCGCGGGCAAGACGCAGCGCGCTCATCACTGCCTCTGTTCCAGAATTGACGAACCGGATCAGCTCAACGCTTGGCATGAGCCCCCGGACCAGCCGCGCCAGGTCAAGCTCCAGCGGGCTCGGCGCGCCGAAGCTCGTTCCCCGGGATGCGGTCCGGCGCAGCGCTTCCAGGACGCGCGGGTGCGCGTGCCCGAGCACCAGCGGGCCCCACGAGAGGACGTAGTCGATGTAGCGGTTGCCGTCCACATCGAAAAGCCAGGGCCCTTCCCCGCGGTCGATGAAAAGGGGCTCGCCGCCAACCGCCTTGAATGCCCGAACTGGGGAATCAACCCCTCCGGGAAGAAGCGTGACAGCCTCGGCAAAAAGCGCGCGGGACCTTTCGAGCTTCAACGGCGATTTCTGTGTCATCCCTATTCCTCCTTCTGTCTGTCGATATGTCCGTCGATATGGCGCAGGGCGGCCGTTGCGGCCTGCATGCCGGATTCCACGCACTGGGGAATCCCCACACCGCCGTAGGACGAACCGGCAAGAATAAGCCCGGGAAAAGCCAGGGCGCGCGCGTTGATGGTCTCCACGCGGCGGTGATGACCGACGGTGTACTGCGGCATTCCCTTGTCCCAGCGGTGAAGCCGCCGGAGGACCGGGGCTGCCGTGATCCCGAGCGTTGCGGAGAGCTCTCCACGGGCAAGCTCGAAGAGCTCCTCGTCGGGCCTGCTCAGAACATCCCTGCGGCCGAACCTGCCGGCCATGAGCCGCAGGAGAACGTGGCCCGAAGGCGCGCGGCCTTCCCATTTCTGCGAGCTCCAGGTGCAGGCAACCACGTCGCTCTGCTCCACCCCCGGTATCAGGTATCCGTAGCCGTCAAGGGGATGTGGAACATCCGCCTGCCGATACGCCAGGTGGATGACAACGGTGGAGGCAAACGGGATCAGGCGGAGCATCTCCCGCAGGTCCGAGTCCACCGGAGCGAGCAGCCGGGCCGCCTCGTGGGCCGGGGTGGTGACGATCAGCGCATCTGCCTCGTGCAGGCCGCCGCCGGACACCTCGACAAGGAAACCTCCGGCGCGAGCCGGCGCAGCGGGCGCGCGCCGCCGCACCGATTCCACCCTGGTCCCGCGGACGACCGTGACACCCGTGAGACGAGCTTCCAGCGCGTGGATCAGCTCTGCCGTGCCGCGCGGAAATGAGAGAAACGGCGGCGTGCCGGCGGCTCCCGGCGTGCCGGCGTCCGGCTTGGCGGCCCCGCGCGCAGGCGGGAGCACGGCGTCACGGCTCAGCAGGGAAGCGTCTGCCGCGTGGATGCCGCCCACCAGCGGCTCGATGAGAAGCTGGTACGCTTCCTCCCCGAATCTGCGGATCATGAAGGAAGCGATGGACTCATCGCCCCCACCGGTCCTCTCCTGGAGGTCGGGCATTTCCAGCGCCCGCCGCTTTCCTGCCTCCGACAGCAGGGGGCTGGCGGCGAGTGCAGCCGTGTCCATGGGAACCATGCCTGAAAAGCCCTGGGGAAGAGGTGAAAGCAGGTGGTTGTGCATGATGAAGGAGCTGGTCTTTCGCGGGGTCCGCGGAATCAACCCGGCGGCTATCCCCATGTCCTCGCAGAGCCGCAGGACTTCCGGCCTGGTCGTGAGAAAGCTGTCCGGCCCTGCCTCCAGGATAAAGCCGTCGACAAGATCCGTGCGGATCTTTCCGCCCACCTTCTCGTCCTGCTCGATGAGCGTAATCCCGAGGTCCGGTGCCAGGCGTGACGCCTCCCAGGCTGCGGAAAGCCCGGTGATTCCTCCGCCGATTATCACGAGCCTTTTCACGGGATCACCCGGCGCCGGTGAAGCCTGCCTGGCGCGCACGGGCGGTCACTGCGCCGGCCAGCGCCTCGATAAACAGGGGATCGTCGTTCAGGGAAGGCGGACGCTCCAGGCGGATGCCGAGCTCCTCCGCCCTCTGCCGTGCCTCGATGTCCACGTCGTAGAGGATCTCCACGTGGTCTGCGACAAACCCGACGGGCACACAGACTACGGACCGCACACCAGCCTGTGCAAGCTCGGTGAGATGGTCCGGAAGGTCCGGGCCCAGCCACGGCTCAGGGCTTTTCCCCGCGGACATGTAGCTCCACGACCATTGCGCGGTGGGCAGTCCTGCGCGCAGGGCAACAAGACGAGCAGTCTCCCGAAGCTGGGAATCATACGGATCCCCTTCGGCAAGGATGCGCGCGGGGAGGCTGTGGGCGCAGAACACGACGTGCACATCAGCGCGCTCACCCGCCGGCCACCGGCCCACAGCTTCCGTCACCCTGCGGGCAAGCGCGTCCACCAGGGGCAGGGAGTCATGATAGCTCTTCACGAAGGCAAACTCGATCGACGTCCTGTACAGCTCCTGGCCAAGGGCCACCTTCTGGAAATAGCGCTCCGTGTTCATGGAGCTGTAATGGGGGGCAAGGACGATGCCCACCGCCTGGCTGATCCCCTCTTCCGCCATGCCGGCCACCACCTCCTCGATCCACGGGGACCAGTGACGCATGCCGAGCCGGCACTGGTAGACCGCGGGGTCCAGCCGCGCGGAAAGCGCCTCGAGCTGCCGGAGGCTGTGCGCCAGGAGAGGTGACTTTCCCCCGATACGGCGGTAGTGTTCGGCGATCTCTTCAACGATGGCCCTCGAGGTGGCACGGCCCGCCCGGATGTCCGCAAGGTAGCCGGGTATGTCCTCCAGCGTATCGGGGCCTCCGTAGGCCATGAGCAGGACGCCGATGGGAGCGCTCATGCCGCGGATCCTTTCCATGCGTGCACGTGATCCACGAGCCGGGCCACGGTGTCTACCGGCGTCTCAGGAAGTATGCCGTGGCCCAGGTTGAACAGGTGCCCGGTGCCGCCCGCAAAAGCGAGGATCGATTCGATCCGCGGCTCGAGCTCTCTCCAGGGACCGAGAAGAGCAACAGGATCCAGGTTGCCCTGGATAGCCTGGTCCGGGCCGA
This sequence comes from uncultured Spirochaetaceae bacterium, assembly GCA_964437385.1. GTDB lineage: Bacteria > Spirochaetota > Spirochaetia > SZUA-6 > Fen-1364 > Fen-1364. The sequence goes on along the minus strand of CAYTGX010000047.1, from coordinate 30,133 downwards.
TCCTTTTACGGTAGGACCCGATCGGCATGCGCCAGTCCACGCCGACCACCTCTCCGCCGCACGAGGCGACCTCTTCGATGTAGGCCGCGGTTCCGGTGCTGAAATTGATCACGGGCACTCCCGCGGTCTGAACCCTGGAGAAAAGCTGCTTGTTCCACGGCTGGACGTAGCGCACATAGTCGTCCCTGCCAAGGGCGATCCCCGCCCATGAGTCGAAAACCTGCAGCGCGGCCGCGCCGGCCCGCGCCTGGGCAACGAGAAAATCCCCGAGGACATTGACGAGCTTCGACATCAGCCTGCGCCACGCTGCAGGCTCGGAATACATCAGCGTTTTTGTCCTTGCGTAGTTCCTGCTCCCGCCGCCCTCGATGGCATAGCTTGCCAGCGTGAACGGTGCGCCGCTGAATCCGATGAGCGGGGTTCCGCGGGACTTCAGCGCCGCGCAGGCCATGGCAATGGCTTCAAGGTGTGCACCCAGCGTCTCCGCGGCAGGAGGGACGGCAAGCATGTCGATGTCGCGCGTGCAGGAGATCGGGTTGCTGATGCGGGGGCCTTCCCCGTCTCCGCCGCCGAAAGAAATCTGCAGCCCCATGCCGGCCAACGGCGGGAGGATGTCCATGAAAATGATTGCGGCGTCCAGGGGGAAGCGCTTCAGGGGCTGCAGCGTTGCTTCAACGGCCAGCTCGGGCGTGGACAGCAGCTCCATCATGGAGCGGCGCTCCCTGAGCGCGCGATACTCGGGGAGGTAGCGCCCCGCCTGGCGCATGAGCCAGATCGGCGTATGCGGAACGGGCTGGCGGCGGCAGGCTGCCAGGAACGATGAGGGGACGGAGGACTTTTGCGCGGCGCTGCTCATGCAGGCGGCGCCTGCCACCGCGCGCGGCCCACGAAGAACGGGCCCAGGCGCGCCAGGTACTGTGAGGTCTGCCGGGTCTTGCGCATGCGCTGGACTACCACGGACAGCGGGTGGAGACTGGCGCCGAGGAGGCCGATGACGAAGTCATTGTCGTCCCTGGACAGGCCGTGACACGCAAGACGCACGTCGTGCGCCACCCCTGCCTTGCCGAAAGCATGGCCGATGGCGCCGTGCTCGGAGAGCACCGCGCGCTGGTCTTTTTCCGGCAGCTCCTCGAATGCCCCCGACCTGCGAAGCGGGTACCAGACCGCCCAGGAAAGCTCGGGACTGCACAGCCTGGCCTTCGGCCGCGTGATGAGCGCCTCTTCGAGGTCGGCCTCGTACCCCATGGAGTAGGTGCGGCCGAGCATTGTGAACTCCTCGCGGAACCGCAGGCCTGAAAAGGCATCCCCTGTCACGAGGGGGCGAACCGTCTCCAGAAAGTAAGCGGGGTTCTCGTCATAGGTCAGCAGGCCGATCCCCGTGGGATCGTTCACCTCGTCGTACAGGACGCCCTGGATACCGCGCCTCCTGAGCAGGTCTGCGACGGGCCGGCTGTCCCGGCAGCCGTCGAACACCAGGAGCTGGACGAAGAGCCGCCTGTCCAGGGTCTGCGGCGCGCCGTTCAACGGCCGGCCTTTCTCATTCAGGTCGAAGACAGGGGCCTCTGCCGGCTTTATTGCGTCAGCCATCGCGCCGCCTCCTTTGCATGATAGGTGATGATGAGGTCCGCGCCGGCCCGCCGCATTCCGGTGAGCGCCTCCAGCACCGCCGCCTTCTCATCAAGCCAGCCATTGGCGGCCGCTGCTTTCAGCATCGCGTATTCGCCGCTGACATTGTAGGCAACAAGGGGGTGCGCGGGAAAATGGTCGCGGAGAAGACGGACCACGTCCAGGTACGGGAGTGCGGGCTTCACCATGAGAAAGTCCGCGCCTTCCTCCACGTCCAGCGCAGCTTCCCGGAGCGCCTCGCGCGCGTTTGCCGGATCCATCTGGTGGCTGCGCCGGTCCCCGAACTTCGGCGCGCCCTGCGCCGCCTCGCGGAACGGGCCGTAGAAAGAAGAGGCGTATTTCACGGCGTACGACATGATGGGGAGGTGGCCGAATCCCCCCGCGTCCAGGCCTTCCCTGATCGCGCCCACCATGCCGTCGATCATTCCGCTGGGGGCAACGATATCCGCGCCGGCCTCGGCGTGCGAAAGGGCGATCAGCCGAAGGACGTCGAGGGTTGTGTCATTCAGGAGGAAACCCTCCGGCAGGGCCGGCGCGGGCCGCGGCGTGCCGGTGTTCAGAATGCCGCAGTGGCCGTGATCGGTGTACTCGCACATGCATACGTCAGTCACGATCACAAGTCCGGGGCACCTGTCCTTCACCGCCGCAATGGCGCGCGGGATGATCCCATCCTTTGCGTAGCTCTCCGTGCCTCCCGGGTCTTTTGCCGCAGGGATGCCGAACAGCAGGACCGCCGGTATTCCAAGGGCGGCTGCCGTGCAGGCCTCTTCGGCGAGATTCTCGACGGAGAGCTGAAACACACCCGGCATGGACTGAACGGGGTTTCGAACCCCGCTGCCGTGGACGGCGAACAAGGGATAGATCAGGTCCCCGGGGGAAAGGACAGTCTCCCTCACCATTGCCCTCACGCCCGGAAGGATGCGAAGCCGCCGGGGACGCGCGGCGGAGGAGCCTTCACGGCCGCTCATCGAACCCGGCCCCGCGCACGCGCGAAATGCTGTTCGAGGGCCGCAACGAGCCCCTCGGCAGTATGAGTCGGCGCCTCCACGTCCACGCGCAGCCCCCTTTCCCGGGCGGTGGAAGCCGTTGCCGGTCCGATGCATGCAATGACCGCGCTGGCCGCGGCTGCCGCAAGCTGAACAACGGTGCCGGCCTGGCCGCACCAGGCGCTGACCGCGGAGCTGCTTGCAAAAAGTACCGCGTCCGTCCCTGCATCGAGGAGAGCAAGGTCTTCCGCTGACAGCGCGCAGGCCCTGGTTTCATAGACGGGAATGGCATCCACAATTGCGCCGTGCCGGCGCAGGAAAGAGGCGGCATCCTCGCGGCCTTCCCGGGCGCAGGGCAGAAGCAGCCGGGCTCCTGCAAGCCCTGCAGGCGCGGTCTCCAGTAGTGCCTCGGCAAGTGCCGCCCCCGAGTGAACCGGGGGAACCAGGTCAACCCTGACCCCGTACCGGCTGAGCGCAGCCGCTGTGCCCGGCCCGACTGCTGCAACCAGCGGCGCACCGGCCGCCCAGCGCGCTTCCCCTTTCTTCGCCAGCAGCCTCTTCATGAAGAACTCCACGCCGTTCGCGCTTGCAAAGGCGAGCCAGCGGTAGGAGGAGAACCTGTCGATGGCAGCATCGAGCGCACGGGTGTCTTCCGTGGGAACGGTACGGATCATCGGGACTGTAAGGGGCACTGCGCCGGTTGCGGCAAGACTCCGACACACGTCGTCTGCCTGCTCCCGCGGCCGCGTGACCACGATGCGCATTCCGTAGAGGGAAGAGCGGGCCGCCGGCTGCGCGGCAGGCTTCCGGGCCGCGGAGGCGATCATCTCAGCGGCGCCTTCGCGCAGCGCCCTGGCGGCCAGTCGCGCGACAAGCGCCGGATGATCCTCGCTCTCGTCCTCCACGTCCACGGACCTGCTCCCATCCAGCGCGGAGACTCGGCCGCGCAGCCTGACGCGTGCGCCGTTCATCTGCGCGTATGCACCGACAGGCGCGGAGCACCCGCCGCCAAGCGCGCGCAGGAAACCGCGCTCGGCGTCCGTCTCGCAGTGGAGGCCGGGTTCGTCGATCTCCGCGAGCAGGCTTCGCGTGAGCTGGTCTTCGGCGCGGCACTGCACGGCCAGGGCACCCTGCCCGGGTGCGGGAAGGACCTGGGAAATCTCCAGCCATTGGGAAACCTTCGCGCCCAGGCCCAGCCGAATGACGCCGGCGCCTGCAAGAAGGGTTGCCTCGTATTCACCCGATTCCACTTTCCGGATGCGGGTCTCCACATTCCCCCTGATGGGACGAATGAGCAGGTCCGGCCTCAGGGAGAGCACCTGGGCCTGGCGCCGCGTGCTGCTGGACCCGAGGACTGCTCCCCGGGGAAGCTCTGCAAGTTTCCTGCCTTCCCGGGAAACAAGCACCTCCCGCACCTCCTCCCGGCCCAGAACGGCACCCACGCACAACTCCCCCTGGTCCTCCACAGGCAGGTCCTTGAGGGAGTGCACCGCGATGTCGATCTCGGAGGAGCGCAGCGCCCCTTCAATGCGTTCCGTGAAGACCCCGTCCCCGCCGATTTCCGGAAGGGGACGGTCGAGGGTATCGTCTCCGCGTGTTTCGATCTGCACGATATCGCACTCCACGCCAAGGCCGGCAAGAAGCGCCGCGACCCTGCGCGCCTGCCACATGGCGAGCCGTGAAGAGCGTGTCCCAAGTCTTATTCTTGATCGAAAGTACGCAGGCACGTGAGTCAATATATCAAAATCTTCTGTTACTATCGAGCTTCCGCGCAGGCGGATTCCCGGGCACAGGTCGCTCGCGTTTGCTCCATCCTTATTAATGGTTGGAACGCCTTCACGTTCACATAAGCGGGATTCAGCGAGGGGGTGGGCATGCCCTCCCCTGAGATGGGTCATATTGACGAAAACCCCGGCGTTCCCTATTCTCATTCGATCTTGAGAGACGATAAGACTCGGATCGGTCCGGAACCAGGAAAGTTCAAATACTCGGCCGCGTTGGGAAAAAGAGCGCTCCTGATCATCCTCTCCCGCGCCGATTTCGGCGCCACATTTGTCATCGACCAGCCCGCCCTGGTCCTGGGACGCCAGAAAGACTGCGACTGTGTGATCGATGACCCGCTCCTCAGCCGGCACCACTGCCGCGTGACCGCGGGTGAGAGCGGCACCTACTGGCTCGAAGACCTGAGCTCGACAAACTCGACCTACCTCAATTCGCGGAAGGTTCAGGAAAAGGCACGCCTTTCGTACGGGGATCGGATCACGATAGGAAACACCATCCTGCGCTTCTACCTGGAAGAGGAGAAGGAAGCAAAGTAGGCGATGAGCCGGGTGGCGGCAGCAGACACTGCAACAGGAAACACGGCGACAACGAGCGCGGCAAATCCCCGTCTTGGCTACACCCTCGCGGTGCTCAACATGGTGATCAGCGGCACGGCCATCTACGTCAACAGCCTCGGCGTAAGGATGTTCAGCGATTCAACGCTCTACACAGCGCTGAAAAACTCGGTCGTCGGCATCGCCCTTCTCGTGCCTCTTGTATTTTCGGGCAGGAGCCGCGCGGACTGGCGCAGGCTCGGCGCGCGCGAATGGCGTCTCCTGATCATCGTAGCCCTGATCGGCGGGAGCGTCTCCTATGCGCTGTATTTCCGCGGCCTGCAGCTCACAACCCCGGTCACCGCATCCCTGGTCGATCATACCCAGTTCCTGATTGTCGCCATCTTTGCCGCCCTCTTCATCGGGGAACGCTTCGGCCCGGCGGTCTGGGTTGCCCTTGCAGCCCTCTTTGCCGGCGTGACCCTCGGCATCGGCGCCGGCACGGTGCGCCTGGATGCAGGGATGCCTTTTGTCGCGGCAGCCACGCTCCTCTTCGCGGCGGACTTTGTTCTTATGAAGTACCTGCTGCGCACCGTGTCGGCGCTGATGGTGATGACCTTCAAGATGACTTTCGGGTCTCTGTTTCTTTTGCTTTTCGTTGCAGCCGCGGGAAGAGCCGCGGGAATCGGACAGCTCTCCCTTTTGCAGTGGGGATTTGCTGGAATCACCGGCCTCATCCTCCTGGCTTTCAGCATCACCTCGGTGCTCGGCCTTCGCCACGCCTCGGCAACCGCCACCACCGCGATCCCCGCAGGCTCCCCGATCATCACGACCGTGCTGGTCGTCATCTCCCGGCACGTCGAAATCTCCCCCTGGCGATGGCTGGGGCTCTCCCTCGCCATGCTGGCGGTTCTCACCGTTTTCATCCTGGGGCGCCGCCAGGAGCAGGGCGCCCAGGCTGCCCGGCCGCGGGACACGCCGTGACCTCGGGTCTTCTGCTTTTTGCCCGGTATGCGTTCCCGCCGAACCGTCTGGGCTACTGCGGGTCGCCCGATCATGAAGGCCTCTTCGGCTACCTCACGGAGGACCGCGCTGACCCGGGACTGAGGGAGCTCGCCCAGAAGTTCGAGGGCGCCTATCCGTACCTTCGGCTGATTGCAGAGGCCAACGGGCAGAGCGATCCATTCGATCCGCGCGTCGTGGAAGCGTACTGGATCGGCAATGCCTTCCTGGCGCGCGTCGGCGTGTCACTATTCTACGAATCCCTTCGCCGCCGCTTTCAACCGCGCATGGACCCCCTCGCCTTCTCGTGGATGACGAGCGGGCTTGCCGACGGAACCAGGCCGCATCACAATTTCCACGTATTCGAGGTGTACCGGCGGGCCGGGCTTCTGCGGGACGAACGGGCAGTGATTGCGCTGGACCGGATGGACCAGTGCCGCATAAGCTGGGGACGGGTGGTGTTTGTCGAAGGAGCTGAGGTGATCGTGGATCGGGCCCCCCTCGTGCTGGCAGGAGGAAAGCTGGCCCTCGGAGCGCCCGTGCCCGTGCGGATCCTCCGCCAGGTGGACGGCCGCGGCTACCTCGACAATTTCCGCCCGGGTGAAATAGTCTCAATCCACTGGAACTGGGCCTGCGACAGGCTGAGCATTCCCGCCTTCCGCGCGCTCTCGCGTGCCACACGAAGCGCCATCGCGCATACAAACCTTACAATCTGACTCCGGAAAATATTTCGCCCGGAATTGCATGTCCGCACTGCCGATGCTACAATTGAGGGGGATGGAACTCCTTGGCACGAACGACCATAAGGAAAGTGGCTTGATTTTTCCTCGTATTCAACGCAGAACTGCTGTCATGCGGGACGGATGGGGACTGCTCCTCCTGATTCTGGCTCTCATTCTCGCGGTGCCCGCTGCATGGTCGGACGAGAACCAGATAAGCGGAAAGTCGGTAGTAGTATTCCCGCTGGTGAACATGTCCCCGGGCGGGGCGCAAACTGAGCACCAGGCATCTCTCAGTGAGGCCGTGGAACAGGAGTTCGGGGCGGTAGGATTCACCCTTGTTCCACGGGATCAGTGGACCGGAGAGGCGGCACGGTTGAAGATCCCTCCCCTGCGCGTGCTGGAGGCACAGCAGGCACTGGCCCTGTCCCGGAGTGCCATCGCTGATATGGCGGTCATCGGGTCGTATTCGATGGATAACGACCGAATTCTGGTATCCGTGCAGTGCTACGACGTTTCGGCAGGCACCCTGATCACAGGATTTCTGCACACGATGCGCTTCAACCTGGGCTTCTACAACCTGCTGCACCGGGAAATCGCGGACCTCGTACAGAAGGTCATTTTCGTGACCGCGCCGAAGCTCATCGGCATCCAGGCCGAAGTCAGGGTAAATGAGATCACATTCACCTGCCCGCAGGATGGGCTGGAAGTCGTCGTGGAAGGCCAGAAGAGCGTCGGCCGCATCGAGGACGGCATCCTCGTATTCGATACAGGCGGCGTGAGAGCCGGGACCGTGCTTCGGATCGAGAAGCAGAAGGAGGGCTATCACACGGTCTGGCAGACAATCAACGCCGCGCCCGAAGTGGCGCTTGTGCCCATTCCGAAAAAGGACACGTGGGCCACGGAGTTCAATTGGACCACCGGCCAGCTCGAGGGGGGGGGAGCCACAATGCGCTGGTACCCGGTCCCCAACTGGGTCATAGTCGGCTTTTCCGAGTACCTGTTCACCCAGGTTCCCACCGTTTCCAATGGAAGCTGGCCCATCCACGCAGATTCGGAACTTCTGGCCGGTCTCTACCTTTTCTGGCCGCCGGAATCGGCATTCAGGCTGGGGATATCCGCGGGATTCGGCACATATCTTTCATGGGTTCCCGCAACGACCCTGCCAATCTATACGGATGTCTATATCAACATGGTGAACGTCTGGGCGGAATATCATATCTGGGACGTGACCTTTTTATTGAGGATTCAGGCAAAAGTATCTCTAGGTCTTGGCAAGAATGTCCTGGGAACCAACTTCATTTCCGGGGGACCGCTCGGGATTCCCGTCACGCTGGGAGTGGTGCTGCCATGGCGATAAGGCTTTTCAGGATCGTCGTGCTCATTCTGGCCGTGCTGCTCCTTGGCTCCTGCAACGTGCTGCAGTTCATATTCGGATCGGTCTTTCCCGCTACCCTGGCCCTCGTGAAAGCCCAGACGGATCTTTCAAAACTGATCCCTGCAAACAACAACGGTTCAACCTACTTGCGGCTCGCGGAGGTTGGTGGACACAGCTATGTCATCATCACAGGCTCGCCATCGCCGTCCAAGTACTTCGCGTATTTCTACGATTCTGACCTGAATCTGACGAAGTCCCTTACCGGCGCCAGCGCCCCCCTGGGGACCGGCGTCATGGTCGATGCCAGCAGCCTCATCGCAGTCGGCAACAAGCTGTTCAATACTGCCGACCTGTCCCTGGCAACGGCGATCCCGGCGACGGTTTATGCCCAAGGGAACTCGGGCACGGACGGTTTTGTCTACAGCGGAAGCAACTACATCGGCATCATCATTTCATCACCTCCCGCTACCAATACCCTCACCTATTCGTTCCTTGCCGGCGATTGGAGCAGCGGCTCTCAGACCACAAAGACGCTCTCTGCCAACACCTTCGGCCTACAGCTGAATGCTGTTTTCGACGATGGAGCCGGCAACGTGATCATGGTGATCAGCCAGGGATCATCAGGTGGAAACAACAACGACACCGTGAACGCACACTTTGTGACCGTCCCCAAGTCCGCTTTTACAGGCACTTTCCCGACAAATCCCTATGACTCAGCCCCTCAACGGGACAACCTAGTCTCGGAAAGCTTCGGGTTTGCGAACGGAAGCATCTTTGCGTATGACAGCAAGGCATCCAGCCTTGTCCGCATCAATCCGGCTGACGCCTCCACGCAAAACAGCCTTCCGCTGGGCAGCAACAACAAGGGTCAGGTCAAATACGCGTACAGCCTGTCAGGAGGCACCTTTTACACATTCGACACTGATGCCCGGATCCTCACAAAATACGTGGCATGGTGGTAGGCGGGATGAACAAAAAGTACGCATCAGGGATTGTCGTCGCGTGCCTTCTTCTCGCAGCCCAGTGGATCTTTGCGGAGGACCAGGCCCCTCCCCCTGGTCAGAATGCGCCGCGGCGGATCCTTGTTGCCCTGGAGAAGAGCTGGCTGTCGGGCTACTCCAGTGAAGAAATGGTGATACTCCAGCGATCGTTCATGACCGTCCTCAGCGAAGCAGCGGGGGGACCCGCGCCTGTCTCCTATGGATTCTTGAAAGGGTTCCCTGGTTCGATCAAGGATCGCAACAAGGCGGCACGGGATGCAGGAGCGGACTGCTGGGTCCTGCTGAGGCTTTCCGGATTCAAAGGGTCTCCTTCGATCCAGGTCGTTTCCTATGACCTCATCTACGACACGCTCACCTTCGACTTCAGCGCGCCCCGGCACGAGGCCTTTCCCATCATGGATATCTCCCGTGAACGCTGGGACGATATAGTCCCGCTGCTCGCCAGGAAATACCCGGCCCTGGATCCTCTCGCCTACACGCGCGGTCCTCCGGCAGCAGTCAGCGTCATCATTCGTGCGAAGCCGGGCACTGTCATCACCGGCCTCTCTCCGAAGCCTCTCGCAGCCGGCCCGGACGGCACGGCTTCGGTGGACCTTCCCTCGCCTGCCCCTTATTCGCTTCGAGCGACCCTTGTCGGTTATGTTCCTGTCCAGATGACTTTCTACCTGGACGGCCAATCGGAGATAAGCGTGGACCAGGTGAGATCTCCCTGGCTGTATTTCGACGGCGCTTTTCTGGATGGTCTTTTTCCAGGGGTTTCGGTCACATATGCGGTTCCGACATTTCCCGGATTCGTGCGGGTGGGATTCACGAGCTTCCGCGCAGGGCTCGCAGTCAACCAGGATCAGCTGCTGACAAGCCTGCCGCTGTCTCAAATCACCTTGCTCTTCGGCTGGTACGTAAGCCCACAGGACAGGCCCAGGAGATTCTACCTGGGCGCCGGTCCCCTTCTTCGGGTCACGCTCCCCCCAGGGGGCTCTTTCACCATAGATCATCTGCTGCCCTGGGGCGTCCAACTGGTCGCGGGATGGGAGTTTCCATTCACCGGCAACCTCCACGCATTCATCGAACTTGCTCCGACCCTCTATGCCACGCCGGAACCGAAACTATTTGTGGATTCATTCGGGACCAATAACGGTTCCCCAAATGCGACGCTCCCATATCTTAATTTTCCTCCGTCGTTTGCGGTCAATCCATTCGAGGTCCGCTTCGGCGTACGGTGGATGCTATGAAACTATGCGCATTGTTTTTCCTCGCTCTTGCGATCGTTGCCTGCGCACCTCCGTACAGCGCGGAGCTGAACGCCGCCGCTGGGCTGGCGGGTCAAATGACCCTCCTCGGCACCATGGGGCCGGTGAACAGTCCTGACGGCGACTCGACCACGGCCATAAAGTTCCTGCCCGCAAAGCCGACCTCGGCGTCGGCGACTCTCGACCAGCTCGGCATTTCCTCAGGCTTCCTGGTGTCCGAAAGTAACCGCGGAGAAAGTCTCACCTTCGCCTATCAATCGGGCAACAGCGCGCAGGTATTGGACTCCGGCGCAAGTTTTTCGCTTGCGGGCGCCGACCCGCACTACCCGTTGTACGAGTACGACGTGATCACGACGACGGCAACGGAGAACATTATCGTCTTTTACCTGGGAGATCCGACATCACCCGCAAACAACACCTATCAGTGTTTCACCGCGACGCCAAACGGTCCGTTTCAAAGCTCAAGCCCTCCAACCACCATGACGGGCCTGTACGGGGGGAGGGCCGTGCTCGCAGCACAGGTTTTTCCACTTTCTGCTGCGCCGTATGACAGATTCAGTTTTCTTCTTGATCCAATCGCGACACCCTACGGGGAAGGTGCGCCGACATTCGCCCTGCCCGCGTTCGCAGGCGGCATCCCGACAACCAGCAATGTTCCCCTGCTGGGTGCCGGATCTCGCGCTCTCTACTATCAGGGTCCACTGGGCTCGCCGAGTTATGCGTCATATTTTACGGCCGGGAACTGGGTGTGCTTCCAGTGGACTGCGGCCACATCGTCGACCCCTACGCGTCTGACCGGCGTCACCAGTCGAATCGACGCAGTCCTCACGGACGGAGACCTCATCTCGACGCAGGATGGGACGCTGACCGTCTATGATCTCAACGGCACGAGATTGAACTCCGTTCCCCTGGGCGGCATGCAATTCTGCTACGAGGCGTACGTCGGGGCAACGCCATATGTATTCTTCTCCCTGTCCCTGGAGTTCTCCCACCAAAGCTGGGCTTTCCGCGTGTACGCCATTCCGACATCCAGGCTGCGGAGTTTGAAGGGCTGAGGATGCCACGGCGGGGAGTACCCCATACCGCGGCGCGCTACATGCTTGCCAGCCTCTGGTCCATTTCGTCCAGGAGCTTCTTCATGTCCTCGTCATTCTTGTAGACATCGCGCTGCTGCTGGATGAACTGGCGTCTTTGCGCCTGGGTGGTCTTCTGTGCGAAGTTGATCACGACGGCAATTGCGTCCTGGATTGCATCCGACCTGCCCGCGGACTGGAAGCCAAGATCATACTTCTTGACCCGGTCCGGCAGTTCCGGGAACATCTGCTTGATGGCTGCGGAACGGAAGAAAGTGTCGAGAAAGGGCTTTGTGTCGATCAGTGCAGCGTCACCCCGCGCCTTGACCTTCGGATCCTTGAGCACCGCGTCTTCCTTGCTGACGTAGTCCTTGTAGGATTTCTCCATTGCATCGTACTGGTCCAGCACGCCCTTGAGCCGCGTCTCGGCAACCGCACCGGCGCCGGCGAGCGCGGTCTGTTTCTGCAGCTCCGTCTTCATCGAATCGATCTGCCCCTGGAGCTTCGCGATGTCGGCCTTTACCTTCAGGGCGGCGGCAGCCGCGGCATTGTCATTCAGGCCCTTTGTTGCAGCCTGTATGCCCGACAGCGCCTGCTTTACCTGAGTGGCATACGGGTACTGTCCCAGAAGGTCCAGGTAGCCGTTCAGCGCATCATCGAACCTGCCCTGGGAGCGCAGCGCGTCCGCCTGCGTGAGCAAAGCAGCGGCTGAGTTCGACTGGGACTGGCTGAGGCGCTGGAAGCCTTCCAGGTTTCCCGCGCCCTCTATGTTGGCAACGATCCTGTCCAGCCGGTCCGAGCTTGACGGCAGGTAGACCAGCGCGGTGCGGTAAGAAGCCGCGGCCAGCGTGACGTTGCCCGCCTTGAACGCGTTATCTGCCTTGTCCAGGGCCTGTGTGAGCCGCTCCTGCCGAGCCGCTTCGGCTTCCTTGTCGCGGTTGACGAAATAACCATAGCTTGCGGCGATCTCCGGAATGGCCTCCAGCGCGTCCCCAAACGCCTTTTCCGCCTCCGCGACCTTGCCCGCCTTGAGCATTGCCTGCGCCTGGGTGACGTTCTGCTTCAGCTCGGTGATCTCATTGGCAGCTTCCACGAGGGTAGCTGTGTCGCTTTTCGCCTTGTCGATCTCGGTCTGCACAAGGTTCGTAAGGGAATCGATGACGAAAAGGTCCACGTCATGCCGCTTGGCAAGCGCGGGCAGAACCAGCACATCGGGCCGGTTGACGAACTCTCTCAGGGCCTGGAGACCCGCCAGGGCCTGGCTGTATTGCGCCTGGGCAATCTGATCACGCACCCCGGTGTACAGGCCGACAAGCTGCCCTGTCACGAGGTCTTCCTTCTCCCGCTGGGCAACGAGGGTATTCAGGGCCTGCGTAGCCTGGGCGCTCGTTGCCTCGAGGGACTGCGCCTTCTGGGCAAACTGCCCTTTCAGCTCCTGCTCCCTCTTCTGCGCATCCTGTATGGCCTGCTGCCGTTCGGTGTTCGCCTTGTTCAGATTGGCGGAAAACTCCGCCTGCATGGTCTTGAGGTTCTGCTCCGCCTGGAGCCGCGCCGCCTCCGCATCCTTCTTGAATGCCTCCATGGCGTGTTGAAGCTGGGAAGCCCGCTGTGCTTCGAGCTGCTGCATGCGCAGGGCTACGGTCTGCTTGGAAAGTCCCTCTTTCTGCAGCCGTTCTCTTTCCGCGTCCAGCGCGGCTGTCATCTGGGCCCGAAGCTCCTGCTCCTTCTGGCTGACCTTGGTGTCCATGTTGGACTGGAGATCCTGGCGCTGCTTGTCGATGTCTGCAAGCCTGCCCTGGATCGTGTTGATCTCCTGGTTCTTTTCCAGGATCTTGCCGTTGGCCTCGCGTCGCACGGCCTGGATAAGCTGGCCTTCGGCGGTGATAGTGCCCACGGCGCCGCGCACGATCTGCGACTCCCCGCGCTGGAACAGGAAGTAGAACGCCGACCCGCCGATCCCGAGGGCAACGACGGCAGAGACAACCACAAGCACGGGGAAGAGAACGCCCCGCTTGTTTGCTTTTACAATGAAGTCTTCAGGCGTCGTGACGATCCTGTTCTTCGTGACGACGTTTTCGATCTCCTGGATGACGTCTTTCTGATCTTCCTTGGAAATCCCGGACTCGGAATCGAATTGAATGTCGCTCATGCTATTTGCTCTTCATGACTTCGACTCCGTCCCAATCCTTCGGGGGCGGGTCCTTTTCATACAGCAGGCATCGATCCCTGAGCAGTCTGCTGGCGAAATCCTCCGGCAGCAGGCGGCCCACGTCCTCGAACTTGCGTGCAGCCGAGGCGAAACGCCGTCCGTCGTAGTCTTCCATGGCCGCGTTGTGCAGGTCCCAGGCCTCGCGCTCCGCCCCCTCCAGATTGAGCTTGGCAGAGTAGATCTTCACGCCCTTCTGCTTCCCCTTGACTGCCACGCGATCCAGCCACCGACAGCGCACCGAATCCTTCACCTTGTCATGCAGAGTCTCGGAAATGATGAGGCGCTGGTGATACTGCTTGGTAAGCCCTTCCAGGCGGGAGGCAAGGTTCACCATGTCTCCGATGACCGTGTAGTCCATCTTCTTCTCGGTCCCGATGTTGCCCACCGTGACTTCTCCGAAGTTGATCCCCACCCCGATCTGCCACTCGGGCTTGCCCGCAGCCTTCTGGCGTGCATTGAAGCCGGCGAGTGCATCATCCATTTCCAGTCCCGCGATGACGGACTTCAATGCGTCATCCTCGTGTTTGACCGGGGCGCCGAAGAATGCCATGATCGCGTCCCCGATGTACTTGTCCACGATGCCGCCCTTGTTCATGATGATATCCACCATGACATTGAAATAGCGGTTGAGCGATTCCACCAGGTCATCCGGCGCCATTCTTTCCGATATCGTCGTGAAGCTCCTGATGTCGGAGAACAGGACGGAGAGGACCCGGTTCTCTCCCACGAGCATCTTGTCGGGATTTGCAAAGAACTGGTCGATCACCTCGTTGGGCACGTACTTCTGGAAAATGTTCCTGATCTTCTGCTCGCGCTTCTGCGCCAGCACGGCCTTGAAAGCAAAGCCCTTGATCTGGCCGTACGCCCTCTCCAGCTCTCCGACCATGAGATTGAAGGTCTGCGCAAGACCCCCGATCTCGTCCTTGTATTCCACGATGACCCGCTGGGAAAGGTCATTGGTGGCGATGATGTTCTTCATCGTGGCTGCCACCTTGGTCAGCGGCCGGGTGAGGTAGCCGGCAAAGAGGAGCATGAGCAGAACTGCCAGGATGATGGCGCCGGCCAGGATGATAGCGCTCCGCTGGGTGATCTCGTTCACCTGGTTGTAGAACGTGCTCCGCTCTTCGGTGACAATCAGGTACCAGCCGAAGGGATCGAACCAGAAGCCCTTGGAAACCCTGTCATGCCCGCCCATGCGCACGGTGTTCAACTCGGTGTTTTTTGCCGCGATCAGCTTCTGGAGCGCCGGCAGCTCGTCCGGCTGCACCTTGATGTCCCCGGTGGACATGGCCAGGTTGCCGTCCTTGTCCAGGGCCAGGATCACTTCCGTGGGGCTTCTGAGGATGCTTTCAGCGTAGCCCCGGATTGCGGCCTGGGTGGCGCCGACCATCTCCGGTTTGTCGGAGAGATTGTTCTCCACCAGGAGGCCCCACTGGCTCTGCGCCTGGTTCTCCAGCTCGTCGGCTTTGAACCCCAGGAAATCCTTTGCAATCCGTGTGATGCCGTTCGTGGCGGAGAAGAAGGAGGAGATGCCCGTCAGGGTCAGGGTGGCGATGATGAGGGGCACCACGGTGAGAATGATCTTCAGTCGGATGCTCACGTCTATACTGTAGTCCGCTGTTTGCCCCTGCGCAAGGTCTTTTCTCAGCGCCTGGGGCGCCCTTTCTTGGCGCTTGGGGCGCCCTTTTCTCAGCGCCATTTGCAGGTGGGAGCCGGCCGTGGTACACTATGAAACAAGGTCGAAATCACCCCGTGACAAGCACTACCGACACGACAAATCTTCCCCCTGCCCGCTCTTCGCCCGGCGAAATGAACGAAGACGCGATCCTGACCACGCACAAGATCCTTGCGGCGTTCGGCCGGGATGCGCGTAGTTTCGACATCCTTCGCGCCGACATCTTCGACTCCCGGCCATTGATCGCCCTTTCCGCCCTGCAGGCGCTGGGAGTCATCAAGGATCCACGGACGTTCGGCTGGATTTCCAGGCTTCTCAGCCATCCCGACCCTGAAATCGTGTGCGCGGCCATCCGGGTTTCGGGAAAAGTGGCCGCCCCGGAGACCCTCCCACTTCTATTGAAGCTCTTTGCCGCCCGGCGGGAAGAACTGGTCCACCTGGAGCTGCTGCGGACGCTCGCCGAGCTGTCCCCGGAGGCCCCGGAAGTGAATCAGCTGGCCGAAACCCTGTCCCGTTCGCAGACAGTGCAACCGGCGGTGCGCTCCGCCTCCCTGGAGGTTCTCCTCCAGCTCCGCGCGCGCAGGGGCGCCGAGGCCGCGCTGGCCCTTGCTGCGCAGGACCACGACGCCATCCAGTACCTTTTCCAGTCCGCACTCAAGGACCCCGCGCTCGCCGCGGCCACCCTCAGCGCCTACCAGTCGTCGCACAGACGGCTGTCGCCGCCCCTGCGCGCGGCGCTGGTGGCGCTTGCCGCGCCGCTGTCCTCCGCAGAGGCGCGCAGCATATTCTTCGAGTCCCTCGCGGACGTGAGCGCCCCGCTTCGAAGGGAGTGCTACCGGCGCATCGGGTCCCACGCCTCGCAGGTGCCCTGGTTCGACGAGCTGGGCTCCCTGCTCGCGGCCAGCGTGGAGACCGATCCCTCCCTGGAGGAGGAAGCGCTGCTCGCGGTGGATGCAATGGAAGCGGCGCTCGGCGACGCCGAATCCCCGCCCCCCATGCCGCGTCTGGAGGCCCTCCCGGAGACCATCGCCCAGCTCTTCAAGGAGCTGAAGGAGACGCGCGATGGGGACATCGACACCTCTCACGAGACAGGCCAGCAGATAGCCAGCGCCCGGGAGTACATGGAGTTCTACTACGACGAGGAGATGAAAAAGGCCTTTCTCCAGTCCATCAAGACCGGGGGAAGCTCCGTGGAACGGCAGCGTTGCGCGCGGACACTGAAGGAATCGGCCGTGAAGCTGGAGAGGAGCCACTTCGAAGGGTACCGCGTCCTCAGAGAGCTCCTCGAAGATCCGACCCGGTCAGGCATCGCCCTTTTCATCCGGCACCTCTCCCTTGCAAAGACCGACAAGCGGCGCGTCCTGTGGAGGCTCAAGCGTTGTCTTGCCCTTGTGAGGCTTGTCCACCCCGCGGGCGCCCGGGAGATGCTGGACTCCCTGTTCCAGTGGGCCCGCCAGATGAAGCTGTACCGGCTGGCGGAGACGGCGCTTTTTGCCTGCCACAGCGTGGACCCGCTGCCGGCGATCGAGGCATGCAGGGAATGCATGACGCCCCCTGTATCAAACAGGATCCTCGCAATTGCGGCGATCGAGCTCGTCAAGGACAAGGAGCTGGGGGCAATGGAACCCGCGCTCATCAACCTCCTTCACGAGAACGACCGCTACATCCGGCTGGCCCTGCTTGACGCGCTCTCCGCCGGCACGGTGCTGGGTGACGGCCTGCTGCGCGCCATCCTCCAGATCCTCGTCATAGAGCAGGACAAGGAGGTGGTTTCCAAGCTCGCCGAGCTCCTCGGATCAAAAGGCAACATGGCCATCGCGCTCGCCCTGATCGAAGTCTACGAAGGGCTGGACGAGGGCAAAAAGGTCCTCGCAATTTCCGCGATCCACCGCATCGCCGAACGGTCGGCTCCCATCACCGGAACCGTCATTACGGAGTTCCTCTACCGCGTGCTTCGAAGCGGATCCTCGGCGGTAATTGCCCGGGTGCCTGCAGCCCTGTTCGCCCTGGGGGACGACTACGCCCCCCGGGTCCTCTCCGAGGTGCTCTCACGCCTGGCCTCCGCGGACAGGATCACGCTGGTCAGGGATCTGCGGGACGACCTGCGGCCGTCGGTCATCGCCGCGATCTGGTCCCTCATGAGAGAAAGGGACCCGCAGCTCCAGGAGACCCTGCGCTCGGTCCTACCGGTCACCACCGACCCGCGCGCGCAGCAGCTCCTGGTGAGCATGGTCAGGGTCCTCCGCATGCCGGGCGGGGAGGTCGAGGCGGCGGACGCCGAGCCGGTGGACGAACCGGAAGTGCGCTTCTCCACGGAGAAGGACACCTATAAGTTCGAGCGGGAGCACGTGCGCGTATGCGCGGTGCTGTTCTCCGACATCAAGGACTACTCCAGCAAGGCGGAGGAGCTGTCCCCCCTGGAAATCACGTCCCTGCTGCAGGAGTACGAAGGCATTCTCCTGCCGATTGTCGGCGCCCACGAGGGCGCGCTGGTCAAGAGAATGGGGGACGGTCACATCTTCCTGTTTTCCGAGCCGATGTCCGCCGTGCTTGCCGCGATCCGCGTGCAGAAGGCGCTGCGGAGATTCAACCGGTTCCGCCCCGAGAAGATGAGGGTCATCGTGAGGATCGGGATCCACTGGGGAGAGGTCGTGGAGAAAGGGGGAGACGCGCTGGGCAACACGGTGAACATCGCGTCCCGACTCCAGACAATGGCCCGGGGAGGATCGGTCTGCATCTCCCAGGAACTGTTTGTGCGGGTGGCAGACTGGATCCATGCCAACGATCTTGGAATGGTCGGCATCAAGGGTCTGCGCGATCCCCTCCGGGCATGGGAGCCCACCGAAATCGCACTGGGGCTGCCCGCGGAAATAGATCCCCTGAGAAAGAGCCAGCAGCCGGGGGCGGCCCTCTCCCCGTCCCGCATCCAGGTCACGATAGATGACGCCGCACTGCAGGGCCTGTTCGAAGGTTTCGCGCGGGAGTACCAGAGGCTTCGGGAGGTCTGCCGTCGGGCAGCCCGCTCGCCCAGGGAGGCTGCCCTGGTCGATGAGGAGTTCGAAAGAAGCTGGCGCAGCCTTCTGCCCTCTTTCTCCCTGCTCGGAAAGCGGCCGGGGCGGGAACCGGCGGACAACTCCCAGGACGGAACCTGAGCCGGAATCATTGACGACCGCGTTCCCGACGCCGGTCTTTTGCCGATAGCAGCGAGCGCGGACGCGGCGCGTCAGAGCCTCTGAACCGTGAGCCCCCCGTCAACCCCGATCACCTGGCCTGTGGAATACGGCAGGTCTCCCCTGGCGAGCATGGCAATGCCGCGGCCCACATCCTGCGGCGTACCCCATCTTTTCTGGAGCGTCAGGCCCTGGCTGATCATGGAATCGTATTTCGCTGCCACCCCTGCCGTCATGTCCGTGCGTATGATGCCGGGACGCACCTCGTAGACCGTGATGCCTTCCTCGGCAAGACGCGTTGCCCAGAGAAGGCTCGCCATGCTGAGGCCGGCCTTGGAGATGCAGTACTCTCCCCGGTTGATGGATGCAACCGCGGCAGACATCGAGGTGATGAATATGATGCAGCCGCCTGAAGCGCTGCCCTTCGCGCCGGCTTCCAGCATAAAGCGCGCCGCTGCCTGTGTAAGAAAGTACGGGCCGCGGAGATTGATCCTCATGAGCCTGTCAAAGCTCTCCGGCAGCGCTTCAAGGATGTCCTTTCTTTCCCGTGGCGCCACCCCGGCGTTGTTCACCAGGAGGTCCAGCCTGCCGAAGCGCTCGCGCACGCCTGAGACCAGGAGCCGCGGGGCTTCGTCGCTCCCTATGTCCGACTGGATGTACAGGACCGCGCTTCCCGCCTGCCGCAGCTTTTCCAGAACGGGCCGCACGTCCGCCTCGGGCCGGAGCCCGCAAAGGGCGAGGTCCCACCCTTCCGCGGCCAGCGCCTCCGCGCAGCCAAGGCCGATGCCGCGTGTTCCCCCTGTCACCAGCGCAACGCGCCCGGCCATCAATCAGCCCCTGCAAGGGGCGGCACGTCGACCCAGCGCCGCTTTTCGGAGGATTCCAGTCCTTTTTCCGCGAGCTGAACCCCCTTGGCCCCTTCCCGCAGGTCCCAGCGGAATGGCTCGTCCAGGACGACGTGCCGGAGGTACAGCTCCCACTGCGCCTTGAACGCGTTCTCGTAGTTTCGCTGCTCGGGCACTTTCTGCCACCCGGCAAAAAAGTCGATCGGGTTGGGGATGTCGGGGTTCCATATGGGTCGAGGGGTTGCGCCGTACGGCTGGATCCAGCAGTCGCGGAGCCCTGCCACGGCCGAGCCGAGAGTGCCGTCCACCTGGAGTGTGAGAAGGTCGTCCCGGCGCACCCGCACGCCCCAGGACGAATTGAAGTGCGCCACGATCCCCCCCTCCAGCTCGAAGGTGCTGTACGCCGCGTCATCCGCGGTGCAGCGATACGGCGCGCCGGACTCATCCCACCGCTCGGGAATGTGCGTGGCAGCGAGGCAGGAGACTGCCTTCACGCTGCCGAACAGGTTGTCCAGCACGTAACGCCAGTGGCAGAGCATATCGACGATGATTCCCCCGCCTTCTTCCTTCTTATAGTTCCAGGAAGGCCGCTGCCCGGGGATGAGATCCCCCTCGTAGACCCAGTAGCCGAACTCCCCGCGCACGGACAGTATCCGGCCGAAAAAACCCCTGGCCTTGAGGTCTGCAAGCTTCATGAGCCCCGGAAGCCACAGCTTGTCCTGCACCACGCCGTGCTTCACTCCCTTTCTGCGGGCCAGCTCATACAGGGCGTACGCGTCACGGGTGCCCGTGGCTGTGGGCTTTTCGCAATAGACATGCTTGCCCGCCTCGATTGCCCTGGAGACGCTTGCCGCCCGATTCAGGGTTGTCTGGGCGTCGAAGTACACGGTCATTTTCGGGTCGGACAGCGCGGCGTCCAGATCCGTGGTCCAGCGTGAGAGCCCCGCTGCCCGCGCCACCTGCGCAAGCTTGTCCGGGTTGCGGCCCACGAGAAGGGGCTCCGGCATGATCAGGATATCCCTGCCCGACTTCACCCCGCCCTGCTGGATAAGGGGGACAATGGAGCGCAGGAGGTGCTGGTTCATTCCCATGCGGCCTGTCACGCCGTTCATGATGATGCCGATGGTCCGCGTGTTCACCGGGGCGCTCCTCCGCGCTGCCGCCGCGCGCCCGCCGGCAGCGGCGGGGCATCCACGCCTGCCTTTGGAAGGGTGCCCTCCAGCTCCTGGCGCCAGTGGGCCACGTCTCCGGCTGGAGCGTAGACGTACACCATGAGAAGCGCATCCGTTCCGATATTGGTGAGCTGATGGAAGACATTCGGCGGCACGTACAGGGTCTGGCCAGCCGTGACCACGACGCGTTCGGCACCCACGCAGGCCTCCCCTGTCCCGCGCACAATGAAGTACACCTCTTCCTGTTCATGGTTGTGCCAGGGTACCTGCCCGCCGTCCGGATCGAGGGTCACGTGACCCATGCAGAAGTTCTTCGACTGGATGGGGGAGGCGCCGCCCACGAGGTTCTGCGTCCTGCGCCCTGCAGGATAGCTGCGTCCCGCGATCTTCGAGAGATCTGCGACAGTCATTGTGGATTCCTCCTCCAGAAAACAAGCGGCGTTCCGCCCTGGATGAACCGCCCTGCAAAGAGGGCGGCCTCGCGAAGGTGATAGTCGCCCCACATGCTGGACTCCCCGCAGGGAACCTGTTGCCCGGCAGGGATGCTGTCCCAGCCGTTGGGTCGATGATACACGGAATGCAGCAGGAGCCCCTGGTGCGTGTCCGCCGTGCTGAGATAAGGCTCATCAAGGAGCCGGGAGAGAACGGCCAGACCCGCGTTCAGGAAGCGCTCGCCTCGCGGTTCCCCTGCCGCCCGAAGCCAGCTTCCGTAACGCATGAGACCCTGGCAGGCAATTGCCGCGGCAGAGCTGTCCACCGGCTCCTTGTCATTGAAGGGATCCGCTGCCCGCTCCCGCCACGCGCCCAGCGCCTCCAGACCCGGAGCGCCGGTATCCCAGTACGGGATGCCATCCGAAGCGGTATGGGCGATGTAAAACTCGCTCGTCACATCGAGGGCGCGGCGCATCCAGGAAAGGATCTCCGCCTTTCCGCCAAGGCCCGACAGGTCCTGCTCGGGCAGCTCGGCGATGAACTCCAGCTCCTCCGCAAACCCGAGTATTGCCCAGGCAAGACCACGGGTCCACGTGCTGAAGGGGGAATAGCCCTGCTGGGTGCTCGGACAGCGGTAGCTGCCGTCCTTCACATTGAAGATCGCCTCGTGGGCCACCCTGCCCGGCACGTCATACGCGTCGCGGCCCTGCCCGTAGTAAATGGAAAATCGGGCGGTGGCCGCCGCATGAAGAAGGAGCCTGGACAACAGGGAGACCCTCTGATCGTTTTCTTCTATCAGGACGTGTCCGAGCGAATGGGAGACGGCCAGCGGGCGCAGAGAGCGGATCGTGTCCACAAAGAGGGAATGGGGACCATTGAAGGAATACACATACCCGCCGCCGTCCGCGGTCCTGGTCCATCGTGAGGCCTGCACTGCGCCGCTCACCTTGAGGGCCAGCTCGTAGAAAGCCCTTTCCCAGGGGTTTTCCGGGATCCGGCCCTCGTTCATCAGGCGCAGGAGGCCGCCGTAGGTGCTCATGTTGTTGAAGCCATGGTCGTGCACGCCGGTATGGGTGAGATGCACGCCCATTCGCTCCAGGGTATTGCGCCTGCCGATTTCGAGGAACTGCTTCTCTCCGGTGGCGTCGTATTGTAATAGGGCGGAGCCGTACTGGAAACCCTGCGTCCATTCAGTCCAGCCGCGTGAAGTCCAGGAGCCCCCGGTCGTGAACACCGGAGCGCCCCGGGCCGGGTCATAGGAATGTTCGATGGAACGGATTTTCCGGGCGGAAAGCTCCCACATTTTTCCGATCTTGCCCGATAGATCGCGCGGTGCTGCGGAAGGAACCGGCTGCATCAGGCGGAGATCTTACTACACCTGCGGCCGTGGGAGAAGCCCGGCCCCTTCCACGATCTCGCGCACCTTCTGCTCCCATTCAACCGCCATGATATGGATGCCTGCCACGCCCTCGATTGCGCGCAATTGCTCGATGATCTCCCCGCAGATGGCCAGGCCTGTTTCCGCTGCCGTGCCCCTGGGGGCATCGCTCATGCGTTTCACGATCTGCTCCGGTATGCTGATGCCCGGCACGCTTTCCGCCATGTAGCGCGTCATGCCCGCGGATTTCAGCGGCGTCACCCCGGCCAGTATGCCGCAGCGGGTATGCAGCCCCAGCTCGCGCACCGCCTTCATCCACTCCGCAAAACGAGGCACGTCGAATACGCATTGCGTCTGCGCGTAGTCCGCGCCCGCCGCCACTTTCTTGGCCAGCCGCAGCGCCCGAAACTCGTACGGCTGGGCGAACGGGTTGGCTGCCACGCCGATGAACATCGGCACGCTGCCCGCAAAGTCCTCATCGCTGTCCAGGACCTTCTTCTCGTCCCGCAGCCGCTTCACCATCGCCACGAGCTGCACCGAGTCGATGTCGTACACTTTCTTTGCGCCCGCCTGGTTTCCGAATCTCTGGTGGTCCCCCGAGAGGCAGGTCAGGTTGCGGATGCCCAGCGCGGAGGCCCCGAATATGTCGCTCTGCATGGCAATGCGATTCCTGTCGCGGCAGACCATCTGCATGACCGGCTCGATGCCCATCTGCACGAGAAGCGATGAGACTGCCACGCTGGACATGCGGACCACCGCTGTCTGGTTGTCGGTTACGTTCACGGCGTCCACGGCGCCGCGCAGGAGCTCCGCCTTCCGCCGCACCGGCTCTGTGTCGGCTCCCGCGGGGGGGCCCAGCTCCGCCGTGACGGCAAAATGACCCGCTGCCAGGACCTTTTCCAGGTTGCTGCCGGACCTCATGGGAGCCGCACCGTGTCAGCGGCCGCTCCTGGCGGCATTCCAGTAGGCTTCTTCGCGTACCTGCCTTCAAAGCCCCGCTGGACGAGGGTCCGGGGTCCTTTCTCCATCCAGTCCATGGGCGGCCGGATGACCAGCATGCTCTCCACCCTTCCCTGTCCTTTCAGCCGCTCGTAGATGTCGTTCCACGCGCAGTGGATGCCGTCTCCCAGCTCGCAGGACCCGTCCTGCTGCGTGCCGCCGCAGGGGCCGTTCAGCGAGCCCTTGGAGCACCGCGTCACGGGGCAGATGCCCCCTGTGTCGCCCAGCACGCACTGGCCGCAGGTCCGGCACCTCTCTTCGTACAATCCCACGTCCAGGTCCGCGCCCAGGAACATCGTGTTCAAGGCGGGAAAAACCGGCACGGCGGCATACGCATCCGCCATGAGCCCCGCACCCGCTCCGCATCCGAGGGACAGCATGCAGTCGCAGTTTTCCACCCGATCGTCCATGTCATCCAGGAACTCGCGGTTGCACTGGCGCTCGGCAACGAAACACTCATACTGCTGCGGCACCCGCGCGTGACGCGCGCACTCGGCAAGCTCATCCGCGAGCTCGAGGGTCTCCCGCTGACCGCCTGCCAGGCACACGGACGTGCATCCGCCGCAGCCGACCACCAGCACGCGCGGGAATCCCTTGACCATGCCGAATATCTCTTCCAGCGGTTTCCGTGTCGCCTTTACCATGTCTTCCTGCCTTCCATACCCAGCTCCCTGCACGCGCCGCGCGCCGCGGCAATCAGGGACGGGATGCTGATGCCGACGGGGCAGTAGCAGCGCGTGCACAGCACGCACTTGTCCCATGCCAGCTCGGCGATCCGCCCGTATTCCGTCTCCGTCAGCTTCCCCTTCTTCCGCCAGATCGTCCCGATGGAATTGATGGCCTTGTACGAGGGGGTAAAGGTGGGGTCGCCGCCGCTCTGCCGGAACATGAAACAGCTCTCCGCGCAGAGCGCGCAATGCGCGCAGGCCTGCAGGGAAAGCTTGATAAGCCCTTCCTTTTTCGCGACGATCCTCGCGATTCTTTCCCGAGTCCGCGGGTCCAACTCCGCGGAATACCGCGGAAGGGCTACCATCGGCGGCTCGCAGTCTTCAAAGAGTACTCCGAGGCAGTGAAAAAACGCGCAAGGATAAGGAAGGGCATGTGACCCAGCTTAGTGAAGGGAATGGCCGCAATCAGCGCTTCCCCGACAATCGTATGCATCACGAGAAGCGTGTGGTAGTCGAACAGTCGGTGGTGGGCAGCGTAGGCGGTAATGAACGGCGCTGCCACCAGGAGAAGGATGAGATAGTCCGCCAGGGTGCTCAGCATCCTGACCCGCGGAACAAGAATCCTTCGCACCAGGAAGAACCCGCCGATGGCAAGAAACACCAGCGTCATCAGGTCCAGCAGGGGCGCAGGCAGGGAAGGAAGGCTTGCCCCGAGGGCCTTGAACACAAGGTTGTTGTGCGCGGGAAGAAGCAGCGGGACCAGGAAAAGGAGCAGGTGGAATACAAGGCTCACCCTCGCCATGACAGGGTGAGTGCCGAGAATGGTTCCACGCGCCCATCTGCGATATCGCGAAAAAAGCCGTGCCATCCAGGAACGGCCTCCGAGCAGGAACTCCTGGTCAGCGGTCCGGGGTACAGCGGCCGCGATCCGAGCCGCAGGTGCGTGCTGCGTCATTCGCGTCAGCCTGGTAAACTGCGCGGCGCGCCACGCGCAGCCGCACGCAAACAGGGCCCACGCCAGTATGAACGCAGGACCCATCAGGAGGCTCGTAAGGTCGATGGTGAGCTGACCACGGGACGCGTGCGCTTCCGATTTGGACGCGGATGTGACAGCATCAGCGCCCGAGGCTGCGCTTGTGGCGTCAAGGGATGCCCCGGCAGCCCCCAGTGGGAGACATACTCCCAGGAGCAGAATGAGGGTTGTCGAGCGGGCAATGATCGAAATGGATCGGGACGTCACAATCGGGACTCCGGCTTTTCGGTGTGTAGTACTGATATATCACAAAAGAGGCGCAATCACAATAGCATGGCGCCGTCCCTTGGCTGGCGGCGAGATACCGCGCGCATTAAAACCGCGACGCCTTGACCTGCGCGTAACGATCCCGTATAGATAGGCATCACGCATATGATGCATTCACTCAACCGCGAGACACGGCGCCTGTATGTCCTTTTTCTTGCGGGCTTTGCGGTCTTCGGGATCCTCTTCACCATAATCGGTGCGGCGCTCCCCCAGATCATCCGCACATTCCATTGGTCGTACGCCCTCACGGGGGTGGTACTGGCCGCAAGCGCCATCGGCTACTTCCTCTCGACCTTTTTCTGCGGATTTCTCGTGCAAAGGCTTCCCCCGCGGAGGGTGCTGGTATCCGGTCTTTTGCTCATCGCGGTCTGCATGCTCTTCTTCATGCGCTGGAGCTCCCCCTGGCTGAACTTCGTGCTGAATCTGATGGTCGGTCTTGGCCAGGGCACCATCGAGGTGGTGACCAATCTCGAGGTCATCCACATGGAGCGCAAGGGTCAAAGCAGGCTCATGAATCTCCTGCATGCGGCCTTCTCCGTAGGGGCGATCGTCGGACCGGCTGCGGTGGGAATTCTCATGGGAGCCGGCCTCCGGGGGACGATCGTCTTCCTGGCGGCCGCCGGGCCGCTCGTCCTCATGGCGCTGCTGTTCGGAACAACACGGTTCCCCCGCATTACCCAGGAAGACGAGCACGGGCAGAAGCAGGGGCTGCGCCTGCTGCGGAATCCCATCCTCCTGCTCCTGACGCTCTTCCTGCTCCTCTACGTCGGCGCGGAGCTGGGAGTCTCCACATGGGTTTCTGAGTATTTTGTGAAGGTGCTTTCCACCACCGCGTCGACCGGCGCCTATTCAGTCTCGCTCTTCTGGATGGGTATTTTCGTCGGCCGGCTCGGCGTCTCGGTGCTGTACCGGGGCACGCGCCAGGAGTACCTGGTGCTGGGGCTGTCCGTCCTGTCCGCCGCGGCGCTGGGTTTTGTTCTCCTTGTGAGCTCCATGGCTGCCGTGGCAGTCGGCGTCTTCCTGACAGGGCTCGGGCTGTCCGCGCTGTACCCGCTGGCCATGAACCTGGTCGGCCGCTACTTCAAGAGCGGGGTTGCCGTTGGAACCGCCGCGACCGGCGGCGGCCTGGGCTCGTTCACCTTCCCGTTCCTGATGGCGGTGGTCTCTGAGAGCATCGGCCTGCGCGGGGGGTTCTGGTTCTATTTCGGGCTCACCATTCTCCTTGTGGTTCTTTCACTGGTGATCCTTGCAGTGACCAGGCGCGCGCCCGCGGCGCGCCCCCAAAAGCTCGCCTGAAGGAGGGAAATATGGAGGAAGTCAGGACCTACGGGTACCGGTGGGTGATCCTGGTGGTGTTCATGTTCATCACCGCGCTGAACCAGGCGCTCTGGATCACATTCGCCCCCATCACGAGCGACGCGATGAAGTTCTACGCCACCTCCGATATCGCGATCGGCCTCCTGTCCATGGTCTTCATGGTGGTCTACATAATCCTTTTCCTCCCTTCAGCCTGGCTCATCGACACCTGGGGCTTCCGCAAGACGGTGTCCCTCGGGGCCATCCTGACCGCAGTGTTCGCGTTGACGCGCGGAATTTTTGCGGACAACTTTGCGCTCGTCTTTGTCTCCCAGGTCGGCATCGCAGTCGGCCAGCCCCTGATCCTGGGCGCCATCACGAAGCTCGGCGCACGCTGGTTCCTCAGTGAAGAACGGGCAACCGCTGCGGGGCTGGGAACCCTTGCCATCTACCTGGGAATCCTCGCCTCTCTGATACTGACCCCTCTCCTGATGACAAGCTACGGAATGAAGGGGATGCTCCTGATCACGGGAGCACTGTCGTGCATCGCGGCAGTCATTTTCATCCTGGCGGCCCGGGAGCATCCGCCGACCCCCCCGGGGCCTGCCGGTCATGACGTGCGAACCCTCATGTTCGACGGGCTGAAAAGCATGCTCCGTCAGAAGGATTTCATCCTCCTGCTCATCATCTTTTTCATCGGGCTGGGCATGTTCAATGGAATCACGACGTGGATCGAAGAGATCGTCGGGCCTCGGGGCTTCTCCACGGCCCAGGCCGGGCTTGCCGGCGGCCTCATGCTGATCGGCGGCGTGGTGGGCGCCGTGGTCATCCCGCTGATCTCAGACTCCACGCGCAGGCGGAAGCCGTTCATCATCCTGGCCCTCGCGGGGCTGATCCCCGGCCTGGTGGGTCTCACATTCGCCACCACGTGGTGGCTGCTGGCCGTCTCCGCCTTTCTGTTCGGGCTGTTCCTGCTCAGCGCAGGGCCCATCGGCTTTCAGTATGGAGCGGAGATCACCCTCCCTGCTCCGGAAGGCACGTCCAACAGCATGCTCATCGTGATGGGTCAGGTCTCGGGCATCGTCTTCATATTCGCGATGGATGCCCTCAAGGCCCCCAGCGGTTCGATGACGAGCTCCCTGGTCACTCTCATTGCCCTGACCCTGGCCGCCGTCTGCCTGGCGCTGTTCCTGAAGGAGTCGCCGATCCGCGACCGGGCGCGCTGAGCTTCACCACGGGGGCCAGCGTGATCTGCATGCAGAGGTTCATGGCGGGAATCACCTCGGAAAAAGCGCCCATGATGGCCTGCACAAAATCGTAGCCCCCGGTGGCGCGCACTTCCGGCTCGGGCATCGGATAGTAGAGCTGGAAACCCGCCCACCGGTCACGGGGGCCCTTCCGAGCGGCCTGCCGGATCTGGAGCGCTGAGGTGTAGTTCGCTTTCGTGAATGAAGGGGCTCCCGCCCATCCCCAGATACGGGCGATGAATCCTTCCCTTTTCACAAGCCGGTGAAGCTCGGCATCCAGCGGGGTGTGCGCCGCGCATTGCTTCATGAGCCTGTGCCAGTCCCAGTCTTCCTGGAGGACCACTTCTCCGCGTCCGGCCTCGGCGCCGCGCTCCACCTGGAGACCGCATTGGAAGACCCTTGCCGGGCGATCCTGCGAAATGAAAAGCTTTGCGCAGCCGAAGTTCACGCCGCTGGAGACAGGCTTGGCGTCCCGGTCGGCGCGCGGCACCCAGCAGATCCACTGCCAGTAGACGCCCCGGCCCCAGCGGTCCGTCACAAAGCCCGTTCCGTACTCCTCTTCCAGGCGGAACTTGAGGATGCGGGTGATGCGCTCGTGCGGCTCGAGGTTGCCCACGCGGATGCCCTTGTCGAAATCGATCCACTCGGTGCGAAATGCCTCGCCGGTCGGTGCCTCGACTGCCCTGCCCTCCGTGCGCGCCAGGGGAAGCCAGTCCTTGCCAGTCGGTCGCCTTTTCATGAGATCTATTTTGCATGCCCGCGAACGGGCGTGTATAGTACGGAGGGGAGCAGTCTCTCCAGCCTCTGCACGCTGTCTGACAGGCCGCCTACCCTGTTCCGGCGCATCCAGAGCCTGCGGTACTCGCCAATTGCAAAGCGAAGCTCCTCGTGAGCCAGGGCCGTGACCTTGCCGTCATCCTGCGCGCCCTCCAGGAGAGCCTGCGCATGGTCACATTCGAGGCGGAGCAGGCGCACGGTGTTGGCGTACTCCTCAATGATGAGTTCTGCATCAGGCCGATCCATCCTGGCCTCGGCAAGCCGGGACGCGGAAGAATCCACCCATGCCCGGGCCTCCCTGAGCGCGTCCGCGGAAAGCTCCTTTGGATCGATGACGTCCCTGCGGTTGAGCAGGATGTAGAAGAGGGCGCTCCCGTTGTGCTTCAGGGGCCCTTCGTGACGATACGTATTGCCTAAGTCCCGGGCAAGCCTGCCCATGATGCCGGCCCGATCGCGAAAGACGTGCATGTCGAGCTCGCCGCTGAAGTCGGTTGCGCTGTTCGCTTCGAGGCACCAGGAAAGAGCAGCGCCGGCCGCGTAGCCGGGAAAGCTTACCGGCAGGACCTGCAGGTGCCCGCCGTCACCCCAGTCCGTGTTCAGGAAACCCGCGGCCCCATGCGCCAGCCCGGCGCGCGCCGCGGCGCGGATGTTTGCAAGGCAGTTGTCAGTGCGCCCGGCAAGGGAGTTCCAGGAAGAGGTCCCCGGGCAGACCCACCAGGGCACGCCCGACTGCCGGTACAGGGCCCCGTGCTCCTCGAAAGGATGGTTCGCCTCGTAGCCCCACTCCAGCGCAATCCCGTCCCGCGGGAGCTCGGGCACGAGGGCGGGATACTGCATGATGATGTCCCCCCAGTACAGGAGGATGTGCGCATGCGCGGTGGTCAACCGATGGATCTTCTGGAGGAACTCCAGGTACAGGCGGCCCTTGCCCACCCGCTCGCAGAGCTCTTGGCTTTTCCCCATGCCCAGGTCGAATGTCTCGTCACAATTCGCATTGAAGAGCCGGGACGAGAAATGGGGAAGAAGCTCGGTGTACAAGCCGTCAAGAAACTCGAGACATGCGGGGTTGGTGGGATCCAGACCATAGGGCTCGCTGCTGTTTTCCCCCCATGGAGACTCGAACCCGTCGGGGCATTCCGCGAGGTCCCGGTAGCGCGTGCGGCCGAGCCAGCGGTGCATGTGGCCAAATGAGTTCTGATTGGGAACGAGCTCGATGAACCGCTCCCTGCAGTATGCGTCAAGGACCAGGATTTCCTCCCCCGTCATCGGGCTCGCCTCCGCCCAGACTTCCCGGTGCGCCGAATAGGCGAACGTGTGCTCCATGTAGAGCTGGAGGTGATTGATCTTGAGCTCGGAGAGCAGGTCCACCACGGAGAAAAGCGTCTCCATGGTGGGCACCTTGTCCCGGGAGATATCGAGCAGGAGACCCCGCACGGGGAAATCCGGCCAGTCCACGATCTCCCCGGCCGGGATAGCGCCCAGGTTCTGCCGGATGACCTGGCCAAGGGTCGTCACGGCATATGACATGCCCGGCCCATCGGATGCGGTCAGCGCGATGCCTGCCGGGGAGATATTCAGGCGATAGTGTTCCGCCCTTTCGCTGGGCACAACCGCA
>CAYTGX010000046.1:23513-37980 GCA_964437385.1 uncultured Spirochaetaceae bacterium | reverse complement strand
CGGGTGTGACGTTCGTCGCCTTCAGGGCGATGTCGGTCAGGCGGTTGATCTCGATGCCCGGGGCAATCTCGATCACGCAGCAGGCCTGCATGCCAATGGGGTAATACCCCTTGGAGACTGTCGCAATGAACGAGGCGTTCTGCAGTTGCAGCGAATCCAGGAAAACGTAACTTCTCAAGTCGACTGCCATGATCTATGCCTTCCTTCCCAGGGGAAGCGCCCGATCCACTGACTCGTGCGGCCGCGGGATGACATGCGTCGTCACGATTTCTCCCACCTTCTCTGCCGCACGCGCGCCCGCGTCAACTGCTGCCCGGCAGGCAGCGACGTCACCGCGGACAATCGCCGTCACGTAGCCTCCGCCGATCTTTTCATAGCCCACCAGGTCGACATTTGCCGACTTCACCATCGCGTCTGCAGCCTCCACCATCGCTGCGAATCCGCGGGTCTCGATCATCCCCAGCGCAGAGCCCGCGCCCTGTGCATCAGAACCTTTCTCCGTCATGACTCCTCCTCGTGTGCCTGACTACGGCTTCACAACTGCCTTGAACACAGACTGCCGCTTGAGATCCTCGAACGCCTGGTCGATCTGCTCCAGCGGGTACTGGCGTGTAATGTAAGGACGTGGATCGAGCTCTCCCGCGGCAATCCAGCCCATGGTCTTTCGATTCTGCGCCGGTGTGGATGCGTGCACGCCGTGCACGGAGAGCTCCTTGTAATGGATGAGATTGCTGTCCAGGAACCCGGTGGTCTCTTTTGGCAGCCCGCCGAAAAGACTGATTCTCCCCCGTTTTGCGGCAAGGGTAATCGCGTCAGCCTGCGCCTTGCCCACGGGGCAGGCGGTGATCAGAACGTCGACGCCGCTCCCTTCTGTCAGCCGCCTTATCTCCGCATGGAGATCGACAATGCCGGAAGGGATGGGAACGGCAAACGGCACCAGACGCATGGCCTCGCGCAGCCGGCTTTCATTCGGCTCGATCATGAAAACGGGCTTTGCGCCCTGCATCCGGGCCAGCTCTGCGTGCATGCATCCGATGAAGCCAGAACCGAAGATCGCAACCGATTCGCCTTTCTGGATGTGCAGGAACTCCTGCCCGTTGACCACGCAGGCAATCGGCTCGGCAAGCGCAGCCACCTCGTCGGGAACACCGGCGGGGGTTGCGTACACGTTTCCCCGGTCAAAGGCGACTGCCGGAACCTCCATGTACTCGGCGAATCCCCCGTCGAACTGGAACCCGATTGTCTGGAGATTCTCACAGAGGTTCGTGTAGCCCCGGCGGCACGAGTAGCAGGCGCCGCAGCCGATGGCCGGGGCAATCGAGATCCTTTCACCGACTGAGAATCCCTTCCGCTGGGGACCGATCTCGACGATCTCACCGCACAGCTCGTGGCCCGTCACCCGCGGAGGAGAGATCCTCTCATTGCCGAACTGCCAGGTGCGCAGATCCGTTCCGCAGACCGAACAGGCAAGAACGCGGATCACCGCGCTGTCCGCCTTCGCGTGGGGCTGGGAAGTCTCTCCCACCCGCATGACGCCTGCCTTCTCGTATATGTACGCTCTCATCATTCAGCCTCTCTATCTCCTATGAGGGCATCGAGTCTCTGCCCGTCGCGGGGAATCCACTGTCTCCAGTACCTCACCGATTCCGCCAGCACGGGCAGGATGTCCCTCTTCGTGTCGGTCGTGTGCGCGAAGATCTCGAATGTCAGGTAAATCTCTTCACAGCGCGGCGGGAGGCCCGGCCGCGGTTCCTCGTCATAGGAGCGCGCGATGGCCCGCAGCACCTTGCCGGGATGTACGATGCCCTGCGCGTTGTATTCCGGCGTGAATGGCAGATGCGATGAGGACAGCCCGTTTGTCTGCTGAAGGTGAACGATGGGGGAGTAGCAGCCGATCCTCTGCAGCCAGCCGTACAGGTCGCAGTCCGACGGGGCAGCGAACAGGTGCGGGTATCGGTCCATTTCCGTTTCGATGCGCGCAACGGTTTCCGCGCCGGCCCCCCCGCCGCGGGTCCTGTCCGCGCGGAAGATGCTGAAGGCGGACTCGGGGCCGAGCCAGGGTTCAGGCAATCCGCCCCACAGCGCTTTCCGGATGGTCGAGGCGTCAGGCCGGAGGAACAGCCGCTGTCCTGTCTGGTGCCCCGTGTCCATGGCCACGTACGCGCCGGGTCCGCCCCGGCGGGTGACTTCCCGCATGTAGCGCTCCGTGCCGGGAATCGTCCACGGCGGCTGATGGGGCGTGTACATCTGCTCCAGGACGATCGGTATCGGCCCCTGCGCGTGGGCAAACATGGCCACGGTGGCGAGCTCGTTGTACAGGATCTCCTCCGCTGCGGCATAGGCGGCAGGATCCTGCAGGGCGCTCTCTGAGATGGCGTGGATGTAGAAGCCCGCTCCCGCTTTGACCGTCGAGGCGATCCGAATCATCACCTTCAGCCAGTCATTGACGATCCGCGCGCGCACCCGGGGATCCGGGTGGGCCAGCCCGAGAGTGCGGTAGGTCGTGTACCCCGTGTAGAAGTTCGCCACCCGAATGCCTTCCGCCTCCACGGCGGAACGCACCTCCGCCATCCATTCGGTGAGGTAGTCCTCTCCGCAGTAAAAAGGGTCCGCCTCCGTGTCCGCGCTCGCCTCCACGCAGGACACACCGAGCTCACGGATGATCTTCGCCCACTCGCAGGGCCTGGTCCATCGTTTTGTCGCGAACGAGTTGTCCATGGCCAGGTAGATCCTGGGGTACTTCGTCACGTTCTGGTCCCTTTCATTCCCCGGGCTATCTGCCCACGACGACGAGGTATTTTCCGAAGGCCTCGTCCCAGGGCGCTTTGGCCCGGGGCTCGTAGCGGACCACCTCTGATGACCGCAGGGAGATCTCTCTTCCCTGCTCAAGGGTCGTGATCTCCCCGTCATGCTTCAACTGCATGAGCAGGTTTCCCATGGAGGTAGTCTCTGTCGGCCCCGCCATCACAGGGATACCTGTGGCATCGGCGGTCCACTGGCACAGGGTGCGGTTCTGGATCCCTCCTCCTACAACGTGGAGCAGGTTCAACTTCCTGCCTGTCAGCCGCTCCAGTGTCTCCATATTCTGGCGATACTTCAGCACGAGGCTCTCATACACCACGCGGGCAACGGCCCCCCTGGACCTGGCGAGCTTCTGTCCCTTCTTTTCGCAGTACCCGATGATGACTCCCGGCATGTCCGCCTGGGGAAGTGTGAACCCGGGGTCGTCCACGTCGATGAAGGCCGTGGCGGATCCCGCTTTCTCGGACTCCGCGACTATCTGGTCCCAGGAAATCTCCCCCGCCCCTTCCGCGATCCAGCTCTGGCGGCACTGCTGGATGATCCACAGGCCCGTGATGTAGTTCACCATCATGTTGCGGCCGTCGGCGATGGCGTTGTTTCCGTAGCCCGATTCGAAAGACGCGTCCGTCACGATCGGTTTCGGCGTCTCGATGCCGGCAATCGACCATGTTCCCATGGAGATGAACGCCCAGTGACTGGAAGGATCGGCAACCGGAATTCCGGTGACCGCGGAGGCGGTGTCATGCGTGGCCGGCGCGACGACGGGAATCGGTGCAATCATCAGCTCTTCGCACACCTGGGGCTGGACGGGCCCGATAAGGTCCCCGGGCATGACGATTTCCCCCAGCATCGAGTCCGCAATGCCCAGCCGGGCCAGGATGCGCTTCTCCCAGGATCTTGTGTCCTGGTTGCAGAGCAGGGACATGGTGGCGTTGGTGTACTCATTGACCGCCCGGCCGGTGAGGAGGTAGTTGAGCAGATCCGGAATCATCAGGAGCCGATGGCCGTTGGTGATCTCCGTGGCGTTGTCACATCGGAAGGAAAAAAGCTGGTAAAGTCCCATGATGCCAATGGTGGAACCGGCACAGAGCTGGAACAGCTCGCGGCGGGGCAGCTCCTTGTACAGCAGGGGGATGCGCTCGTGGCGCAGGGCCTCGCGGTAGGTCACCGGGTTGGCCAGGAGCTTGCCGTTTCGGTCAATGAAGCCGAAGTCGCAGCCCCACGTGTCGATGCCCAGGGAAACCACGTCCGGGTACTTCCTCAGGGAGACCTGGAGGCCGATCTTGAGCTCGGAGAAGAGACGGAGGATATCCCAGTAGAGCGTCCCGGCCGCGATGACGGCTCGATTGTCGAACCGGTAGGTGACATCCATGGTGACGTGTTTTCCGTCGAAGCCGGCCACAATGGCCCGCCCGTTGCTTGCCCCGAAGTCGAAAATCAGGTAATGCTTCGCCGCCATATCCCCCCTCCGATCAGGGCGCCGCGGTACCCCGCGGATTTGGGCGCCGCCCCTATATTTCATTTGCTCGACACATGAATAATTGCTCACACAGCATAGTGCGAAACCCCGACACTGTCAAGAACAGCCGCCGCGGCGTGTGCCCCTCAAAAGGGGGAGCTCGACCTGCGGCGGATGTAGATCTCGTCTACGGCAGCCGTCGGGGAAAGAGACAGCAGGAAGAGCACGGCATCCGCTATGTCCTCTGGCCTCATGAGCGCCGCGCGGTCCACATCCGGGCGCAGCGCCTCCATGAGCTCCGTGTCCACGCCGCCGGGGAGGACGGCGGACACGCGGATCCCGTTCGGCTGCGCCTCCACTGCCAGGGACTTGGTAATGCCCATCACGGCGTGCTTGCTCGCCGCGTACGCCGCCTGGTTGGGGTAGCCTTTGAATCCGACCACGCTCGATATGTTCACGATATAGCCGCGCTTCACCGGTACCATGAGCCGCATTGCGCGCTGGCAGCATAGGAAAAGACCCTTGGTATTGACCGCCATCAGCGTGTCGAAGCTCTCCTCGGGGAAGTCCATGAGAGGACCAGCGAGCCCAAGACCGGCGTTATTGACCAGGACGTCCAGCCGCCCGAAGCGCCGCGCCAGCTCGTCAAAGACGCCTGCCACGCCCGCCGCGGACGCGATGTCCGCAGCCAGGTACTCGACTCTCCCCCTCTTTCCGCGGATCTCCCGGGCAACTTCCTCGAGCTGCTCCCCGGTTCTCGCGGTCAGAAACAGGGCGGCACCGGCATCGGCAAGGGCCCGCGCGATGCTCCTGCCGATCCCCCTGCCGGCTCCCGTCACGAGGGCAACCTGGCCTGAAAGATCGATTTTCACGATGGATTCCTTTCCGAACGCCAGGTCAGCCGCGCATCAGCTCACGCGCGGTGTCTTCGTCCGTGATCAGCACGTTGATGTACTTCTTGAGGAGGGCAGCGCGGATGGCGTGCACCTTCGACGGTCCTCCGGCCACACCGATGATCAGTTTTTTCGGATCTCCCATGACGTCCATGGGTATGCCGATCACGCGGTCATGCACATCGTCCTCGATGAAATCACCATGGGCGTCAAAATAGCGGCACAGGATATCCCCCACGGCTCCCTTGCCGATCAGGCGCTGGAGATCCGCCGAGCTGAGGTATCCCATCTTGAAAAGGCTCGCGGACTTGGATGCCTCTCCTATGGAGATGAGCAGCACGTCGGCGCGGCAGGCAATGTCGAGCACCTCCTTGATCCAGGGCTCGGACTTGAAGACCTCCGCCCGCTCCTTGGTCTGCGCGATTGCAGGCGCCCATATATTATAGAAGGAGGCGTCGAGCTTCCGCGCGATCTTCTCCGCCATGATGTACGGGTTCATGGACACGTTCATCATGAGGTTCCCGATCAGGCTGACGATCTCGATCTTGCCGGTGATCTGCTGCGGCTCGAAGAAATCCGCGAGGTACGCGGTCGTGTTCCCCCACCCGATGCCCAGCATGCACTTCTTCATTGCGCCGAGCTTGCGCTCCAGGTAGGCGGCCCCTGCCATCGCAAAGCCCTGCCGAAGACGCGAGGGGTCCTCCGAGGCCATGGGCGCCACCACGGCGTCTTTCAGTCCGAACTTCTCCCGGATTTCAGACTCGATGCTCATCAGGTTCACGTAGGGATGCTTCAGCGTGAACTGGATGATCTCCAGGTCACGGGCCTTCTCCAGAAGCCTCTGTACTTTCTGCCGCGAAAGGGAGATCCGCTCCGCAATCTCCTGCTGGGTCATCTTTTCCTTGTAATACAGCCACGCAATACGCGTGATGATGTCTTCCTCGGTTTCATTGCGCGCGACGTCCTCTCTGCCCCTGCGGTTTTTCATGGTGTGTGCGGAAGCGCCGGCTTCACGACCCCTTTCTTCAATATGACGTTTGCATAGATCGCGCTCTCACTCGTGGCAAGGATGGCGTACGCCCTCTGCGCTCTTTCGTAGAACGCGAATCGCTCCACGAGCTCGAAGTCACCGAACCCCGGATCGTGACGGCGGATGATGTCGCGATACTCGTCCCAGATCACGGTCTTTGCCGGATCTCCGGGCACCACCGCCATGAGCGCCGCCGGATGCGGCACATAGGCGTCAAGGGGGAAGAAGCGCATGATGGCGTCCAGAAGAGGCGGCACCCCATGACCATCCGCGCGCAGGAGACGACGCGCCATGCTGGTGGCCGGGAAGTTGCCGTCCGCGATGACCAGCTCGTCACCGTGACCCATCGACAAGAGAACGCTCATGAGCTCGGGGGAAATGATCGGCGGGATGCCCTTCAACACGGCGCGCCTCCTTAGGCATGGATGCGTAGGGTTCCCGTCCGCACGGCCTGCGCTCCTTATGAAAGGGCGCGGCCCTGGTGGGCCGCGCCGTCAGCGTTACTTGGTCAGCTGGACGAACTCGATGTCCGCTGCCTGGCAGAACACCTTCAGCTCCTTGATCCAGTTTCCGTAGGTGCCATGAATGTGGTTGCAGCTCATGGCCTGGATGAATGTTTCCATGTCGCAGTCATACCTGGCAAATGCGTGCGGCCAGTTGTCCTGCTCGATGGCTGCCAGTTTTTCGTCCTCCTCCGCGCCGAATGAAACGAACTCGCCGTGCACGGCCACCATCTTGTAGTGAGTGGTGCTGCCGCTGCGCGTCAGGCGCGCCAGGGTGACCTCACCCGGCCTGGCAATATGATAGACTGAAGGGCCGCCCGCTGGAAAGTAGAAGCCCTCGGGACGGAATTCGGTGTTCTTCAGGTTCACCACCGGATCCGCGCTCTTGCCGGCAAAGTACGTGGCGTGGGAGCCTGAGTTGCACAGGTCCCAGACGCCCCGATCCGGATAATAGCTCCGCAGGTCCGCGAAGAGGGCCGGCTGGCCTGAGATGAGCTCGAAGACTTTCATCGTGAGCGCCGCGTCCATGTCCGCCTCTGTGGAGCAGACCACGGGCGCGTGGGGCGTCCCGTCGGGTCCGTACGTGTCGTTGAGAAAGGCCTCCGCCACGTCCGACGTCACGTAGTGCTCGGTGAGCTCCCGCTGGCCTTTGATGCCGCAGAAATCGTAGCTGAACTCCTTGCAGAGGCTCTCCATCCCGTAGTAGAGGGCGATGGCCTTTTTCATCAGGTCCTCGGTGAGCTTCATCTTGGCGTCCGGTGCGGTCCAATGGATCTTCTTCACGTGCTTCTTCAGATACTCCAGCGCCTTGTTCACTTTTGCAGGAGCAGCGAGCTCCAGCTCTGCCCGGCGCACGAGCTCCATCTGGTCCACGTGGTCCACGTCAATGCCGAACTTCGCCATCCAGAGGGCGGGATCTGCAACGGCCGTGTCGATCGAGAGAGACCTGCCGCCGACGTGCACGTAGGTGAGGCCCTTCAGTCGATTGAAAGCGGAAATGCCCAGCAGGGTGGCTTTCAGCCGGCCGTAGATCTCCTTGTTGGAGAGCTCGCCGAAGATCTTGTGGAACGGAATCCCCGTCTGGTCCAGGGATCCGGCATTCGCCAGCATGCCGACCATCGCGGGAAACCCTGGATTGAGATCGGCATACAGGACGAGCGGCTTGGGGCAGAACTGCGCGGCCACGCGCGCGAATCCCGGCCATGCCCAGACGCAGTAGTTGAAGATGACGCAATCGACGCTCGCGCTCTGCATCAGCTTTCCGTACTTGACTGCGAGGGGGTTGTTCCAGATGACTTCTTCACCGGCGACAACGTCGAAACCATCGTGCTCCAGGGCGTCTTTCAGTTTCTTCTGGAACTTCGCGTTGATCGGCTCCAGATCCTTTTTCAAGAACTCGCGGCCGTCGCCGAAGGTGAGTATCCCGACCCTGATCTTTCTCTGCATTGCATCCTCCTCAGTGTGTTGATCATTCAGGGGAGACGGTCTCCCCGAAGTTCCTGCGTCGCGGTCCGCGATCAGCTTCTCTCCCCCTGCTTGCGCGACATGTCGAACCAGACCGCCAGAAGAAGAACGAGCCCTTTGACGATGGTCTGGTAAAACGAGGGGGCATTCAGGAGGCTCATGCCATTGTCCAGGCTGGCCATGACCACCGCGCCGATGATGGCGCCGAACACGGTCCCGACGCCGCCCATGAGGCTCGTGCCGCCTATCACGCACGCCGCAATAGCATCCAGCTCCGCCGAGGTGGCCGCACCGACCGAGGCCGCGTCCAGGCGCGAGGTGAGGAACACCCCCGCAATGGCGGCCATCAGTCCGTTCAGGCCGAAGACGATCAGCGTAGTCTTCTTGATGTCGATGCCGGAGAGCCGGCTGGCAACCTTGTTGCCGCCAATCGCGTAAATCCGTCTTCCGAAGACCGTCTTGTTCGACATGTAGGCGAAGATCACGAACAGCACCAGGACGATCACCACGGGATTGGGAACGCCCCGGTAGAGGGTCATCACGAACACGAAGCCCGCGATAAGAAGGGAAAAGAAGACGCTCTTCAGGACTTCGCTGCTCCGGCCGCGAACGAGCAGGCTGTGCCGCAGCTTCCCTGCCCGCTCGCTGTACTGCATGGAGAGGTAGACGGCGATGACCACTCCCCCGAGGATGAAGGCGACCACGGTGGGAAGGAAATCCTTGCCGATGACGCCGAAGAACGGGCTGAGCGGACCGATGGTGATGCCGTCGGTGATGCCCACCAGGATTCCGCGGAAAACGAGGAGCCCCGCCATCGTCACGATGAACGAGGGAACATTGCGATACGCAACCCACCAGCCGTTCCAGAGGCCGAGGAGCAGGCCCGCTCCCATCGTGATGAGGATGGCGAAAAGAGGAGAGACGCCCTTCCAGACGTTGGCAATCGCCAGGACCCCGCCGCAGAGACCCGCGATGGATCCCACGGACAAGTCGATCTGCCCGAGCACGATGACGTTGAGCATCCCGATTGCCAGGATGGCGGTGAAGACCGACTGCCGGAACAGGTTGGACATGTTGCGGGGCAGGAGATAGGTGCCCCCTGAAATGACCGCAAAAATGGCCCAGATCCCCACAAGGGCGATCACCATCAGGTACTTGCGCGGGTCGAAAGTAAACTCCCTCGCCTTCAGGTCGCTCATCGTCACTCCTCTGTTCCAGTGCCGGTGGCACAGATCATGATATTCTCCTGGGTCACGTCCTTGCGCGTGTTGTCAAACTCCCCCGTGATCTCCCCCCGGCACATCACGAGAATCCGGTCACACATGCCCAGCACTTCCGGAAGCTCGGATGAGACCATGATGATGGAGACACCGGAGGCCACGAGGGAGTTCATGATGGCGTAGATCTCCTGCTTGGCCCCCACATCGATTCCCCGGGTGGGCTCGTCCAGGATCAGGATATCCAGCTTTTTCATGAGACTGCGGGCAAGCAGGACCTTCTGCTGATTGCCGCCGCTCAGGTTGATGATACGCGTGTCCAGCGTCGGCGTCTTGATCTGGAAGCTCCTGATGCTGGCCTGCACTTCGAGAACTTCACGGTTCTCGTCGATGCCGAGGAAGGTCCTGAACTGATCGAGGTACGCGATGGAGGCGTTTTCCCGCACGCTCATGGTGGGAATGATGCCCTGAGCCTTGCGGTCCTCGGTGACATAGGCCAGGCCGTCGCGGAGCGCGTCGCGGGGGGAATCATACCAGGTGCGTTTCCCGCGGATGAGAATCTCCCCTTCGGCCCGGCCCGGCGGCGAGCCGAAAATGCTGCTGGCAAGCTCCGTTCTCCCCGCGCCGACCAGGCCGAAAAGACCCAGGATCTCGCCGCGGTAAAGCCGAAAACCGGACGAGCGCACAATGGGCTTGCCGGTCACGCGCTCGCTGACTTTCGCGCCCCGCACCTCGAGCACGCACTCCGCGCGGTCCGAGTGATTTTCCTTTGGATAGAACTCCGTGATCTCCCGTCCCACCATCATGTGGACGATTTCCTTCTTTGTCAGATCCCGGATGTTTCCCCCCCCCACCGTCTTTCCGTCACGCAGCACCGTCACGCAGTCCGCGATCCTCATCACCTCTTCGATCTTGTGGGAGATGTAGATGCTGGCGATTCCTTCCCGGCGAAGCGTGCGCAGGATTTCAAGAAGGAGATCGGTTTCCGTGTCGGTCAGGGAGGCCGTGGGCTCATCCAGGATCAGGATCCTGATGTGGGGAAGACGAAGAACGCGGGCGATCTCGATGAGCTGCTGCTTGCCGATGCCGAGGTCCTTCACGAGGGTGGTCGGCTGTACGTCCCCCAGTTTCAGCCGGGCGATCCACTGGGTGGCTTGCTCGTACATCTCGTTCCAGTCCAGGATGCCCCGCCGCGCAATCTCGTGGCCCATGAAGATATTTTCCGTGACGTTCAGCTCGGAAAAGAGGTTCAGCTCCTGGTGGATCACGGCGATGCCGGCCTCTTCGGCCTCGCGGATGGTGGTGAATGTCCTGCGCTTTCCGCCGACGAGGATTTCCCCGTTGTGGGAGGAGGAGGGAAAGTAGCCGCTCAGGACATTGATGAATGTCGACTTGCCGGCCCCGTTTTCTCCGCACAGCGCGTGGATCTGACTCTCCTGCAGGGAGAAGGAGACGTTGTCCAGCGCGCGGACACCGGGGAAGTCCTTCGTGATGTTGATCGCTTCCAGGATGGCGCCCATACCCACACTCTCCACCTGCAAATTGGTGCCGTCAAGGCCGGGAACGCATCCGCGAAAATCCGCGGCGCTCTGCTGAAGAAACAGGGGCTGCGCGATGCAGCCCCTGCACGGTCATTCTCTACTTACTCGGCCTGGGGGGCCTCTGCGCCTCGGGAACGTTCTTGTACACTTCGTCGTAGCTGTGGAACCCGTCCGCGACGATCGTCTGCAGGATGTTGTCCTTGTCAACCGCGATGATGTCGAGGTTGATCGAGGGCACGTCCTTCTGGCCGTTCGGGTAGGTGGCGTTTGTCGTGATCTTCTTGCCCTGCGCAACATCGAAGGCGAGCTGAACAGCGGCGGCCGCGAGCTTGGGCAGCGGCTTGTAGACGGACATGGTCTGCTCGCCTGCCACGATTGCCTGGCAGGAAGCGAGGTCGGCGTCCTGTCCCGTGATGGGGATCTTGCCGGCAAGGCCCTGTTCCTTCAGAGCCTGGATTGCACCCTGCGCGGTGCTGTCGTTCGACGCGAGGATGGCGTCGATCTTGTTGTTGTTCGCGGTGAGGACGTTTTCCGTGAGCTTCATCGCGTTCTCTGACAGCCAGCCGCCGGCCCACTGGTCACCGACCACTTTCACGTCTCCGCTGTCGATCTTGGGCTGCATGATCATCATCTGGCCCTGGCGGAACAGCCGGGCGTTGTTGTCTTCCTTGTCACCGGCCAGCAGGTAGTACCGGCCCTTGGCAACCTTGCCCAGGAGGTACGACGCCTGCAGCTTGCCGACGCCCAGCATGTCGAAGGTGATGTAGTAGTCCAGGTCGCTGTTCTCGATGATCCGGTCATAGGCGATGACCTTCACTTTGTCCTTGTGGGCGGCTTCCACGACGGGTGCCATCACGCCGCTGCCGACGGGAATGACGATGAGAACATTGATCCCATTGGTGAGCATGTTTTCGATCTGGGAAATCTGCTTCCCCTGGTCACCGTCTGCCGAGGTGGCATACACCTTTGCGCCCAGCTTGGTCGCGGCCTGGGTCATGTAGTCCACGTCCCTCTTCCAGCGCTCCAGGCGCAGATCTCCTACGGACACGCCGATCGTGATCTGTTTGTTTCCCGTCTCCTTGCCGCCGGACGCCCACACCATGGGGAGGGCGATGAGGCATGCCAGGATCAGAACGGCCCATGCAACCTTTCGTGTGTTCATTTTCAGACCTCTCTTCCTTTTTAGTCCCCGGGTCAACGACCCGTTCTATTGGCAGGAGACGACCTCCCGACCAAACCATCGTTCATCTGCTCATAAATTGAATATTTGCTCGACATTAACAGTCGACTCGGCAGTTGTCAAGAAAAATCGCGCCGACGTACCCGGCGGATTTTCGCATCGAGGCAATCTCAGGGGAAGGCATGCCCACACCCTCGCCAAATCTCGCCCATATTAACGACAAAGTGTTCCAGCCATTAAGAAGCATGGAACAAACGCGAGGTGGTTGACCCATGACCGGGAAACTCGCCAGCCGCCGATTGACAGGAGGCCGAAAATCGTCATGGATAGGGTTACCTGCATAAACATGCACACGAGGCTGAACAGGGCGCAGTGGAATCTGCGCAAAGGAGAGCTCTATGCTGGAACTGAGAAAAGGCGTCGACATCCTGGCAGAAGGAGGAGGCGTCAAGACGCTCGCGGAGGCACAGGCGCTGTTTGCGCGCACGCTGGACTCGGCAAACCGCGCGAAGCTCCAGGCAATCCGCACCCCGGACGCCCTTCTGCGAATCGCTAATGCCATTGCGTTGTGCACTCCCGCAAAAGTCTTCGTGATAAGCGGCTCACCCGAGGACGCGGCTGAATGCCTCCGCATGAGCCTGGACAATGGCGAGGAATGCCCTCTGGCCATGAAAGGCCACACCCTCCACTTCGACCTTCCGGAGGACCAGGGCAGAATGGTTGACCAGACTTACTACATTGCAAATGAAGATGAGGAAGTGAGCGTCCTGGCCAAGAAGATGCTCCGGGCTGAGGCGCTCGCCTACATCCGGGACACCATGGGCGGCATCATGAAGGACAAGACCATGCTCATCGGGTTCTACAGCCGCGGGCCCATCGGCGCCCAGGCGGCTGTGCCCGGGCTCATGATCTCCAGCTCCGCCTACGTTCTGCACAGCGCGAATATCCTCTATAGAAACGTGTTTACCCAGTTCGATGCAGAGGCAGTGCGGGCAGGTGTGTTCTTCACGAACCTGCACAGCCAGGGAACGAACAGGTCGGAAGACATCCCGCGCGCGCGCATCTTCATGGACAGGAGCTGGTTCACCACGTTCAGCATGTACTGTACCTATGCGGGCAACACCCTGATGCTCAAGAAAGGCAACCACCGGTTCGCGGTGGACCTCTGCACGTACTACCGGCGGGAGAAAGAGCTTTCCGAGCACATGTTCATCACCGGCCTCACCGGCCCGAACGGGAGTAAGACCTTCTTTGCCGGCGCCGCCCCCTCCGGCTGCGGCAAGACCACCACCGCCATGGTCGGCACGGACTATATCGGGGACGACCTTGCGCAAATGTGGATCGCGGAGGACGGCACGCTGCGCGCGGTGAATCCGGAGTGCGGTATCTTCGGTATCGTGGAGGACCTCAACAAGGAAGGCGACCCGTACCTGTAC
Source organism: uncultured Spirochaetaceae bacterium (assembly GCA_964437385.1). Taxonomy (GTDB): domain Bacteria; phylum Spirochaetota; class Spirochaetia; order SZUA-6; family Fen-1364; genus Fen-1364. The sequence goes on along the minus strand of CAYTGX010000046.1, from coordinate 24,455 downwards.
AAATGCCTGCGGGAGCCGGGCACGGAAGTGATCTGGTCGAACGTCCTGGTGGACGAACACAGCGTTCCACACTGGACGGGAAGCGGGGAGACCCCTCCCCCGAAGGGACGGAACTTCCAGGGGGACTGGTGGCCGGGGAAGACCGATGCAAAGGGCAAGCCGGTGCCCATCTCCAATGCCAACGCCCGTATCACGCTCACCAACGACGCAATCGGCAACTACAATCGCGCCATCGCCTCTGATCCGGCCGGGGTGCCCATCAGCGTTATCACCTACAGCGGGCGTGACTCCGATACCATGCCTCCCGTGTGGGTGGCGAAGAATCCCGACCACGGCGTGGCTATCGGCGCATCGATCCTCTCCGCCGCAACGGCAACAGAGGTCGGGGCGCAGGGCGTCAGCCGGCAGCCGTGGGCCAATTCGCCGTTCATTCCCTGCCCCCTTGGAGACTACATGGAAGCGCAGTTCCTCTTCTTCAACTCGAAGAAGTTCTCCGCCAGGGGCCGGCCCCTCATCGCGGGGCTCAACTATTTCCTTCTCGACTGCGCGCGGGGTGGTGACCTGAACAAGCTCCTGGGTGAAAAGCGGGACGTGAGGGCGTGGCTCTCGTGGCTGGATGGGTACGCGCACGGGGAGGTGGGAGGAATCGAGACCCCCATCGGTTTCATACCACATTATGAAGATCTGTCGAAGATCTTCAGAGAGCAGACCGCGAAGGAGTATCCGAAAAAGCTCTACGACCAGCAATTCTCGTTCTACATCGACAACATCCTTGCCCGCATCCAGCTCCAGGAAGATGCGTACCGCAAGGACAAGAAGATGCCGCAGAGGATCTTCGAAATCTACGATGAGCAGAAGAAGGGATTGCGTGCGCTGAAGGAGAAGTTCGGCGCAGTAGTGAAGCCGGACCAGATGTAGGCCTTCCGCGGTACTCCGCGGAGT
>CAYTGX010000046.1:0-23413 GCA_964437385.1 uncultured Spirochaetaceae bacterium | reverse complement strand
GCCTGCCGCAATTGCGGCAATCGCGGGTTTCCGATTTAATGGGATACACGTGGAGCAGATTTCGAACGAGATTCGTGTCACCTACTCCGACAAGGAGATCGGCGGGCTGCTCGGCGGCATCGGCGATGAGCAGCGCCCGTTCAGCCGCCATTTCAGCCAGAGCGAGGACTTCTTCCTTATTCTGGACGGTGAGTACAGGGTCCCCCACATGCCGATCCATCACGACGTGCGCCTGCACCAGCCGGGCGCGGAGTACCTGGCCGCGTTGAAGCATGTAGTAGAACAGGTGGCGGGGCTGGCGCCCCAGGTCCTGAAGGACATGGCCTATTTCTTCGACCCTGCCGAAATCCTCCGCCCCTGTTTCTACCGGGTCTACCGCATCGAGGAAAGCTGGTATCTCTACCTTCTTCGAATTGACCTCATAATGAGGGCAGCGGAAAGCTCAGTGATCGAGCGTGGCACCAATGACACCACTCCGCTCTTCAAGTCCCGCAGGCTCTTCCTGGAAGCAACTGTCCTTCCACTGTCGGAAGCGGTGAGACAGGACGGCACGGCAAAGGCGTTCCACATCAGGCAGACGATCTCCCAGACGTGGATCGGGGAACAGGGGCGGGGGTATTTCATACAGGGCATCTGGATGGACGCTGACCTCACCAAGTTTTTCTCGAAGCTCTTCCTGCCCGCGGGCAAGAAGACCTATCCGTATTACCCGTATCTCTGCAAGTACAAGACGGTCTGTCAGGGCCTGATCGCCCTCTCTCCGGAGGGGCGCGCCGCTGCAATCCCCGGCTTGCACCGCTCGCTGAAGTTTCTGGCTCCGGCCATGGACCGGATCCAGGCGGAGATGAAGAACGCGAGTTTTTCCGAAGACATGCCCTTCTTCCAGGAGTTGAAGGGGAAAGTCCCTCCTGAATGGTACGACCCGTGGAAAGACATACGCGTTGAAGCCTACTTGAACGACTCAGAGATGAGAGAGTTCCGCATTGAAGGCTGATCTTGCAGCAATCCCCGGCATGCGGGTGACCGTCATGGGCCTCGGCATCCACGGGGGGGGGCTGGCCTCCGCGCTTTTCTTTGCCCGCCGGGGCGCCCGTGTGACCGTGACTGACCTGCGCTCGGCGGAGATCCTCAGAGAGCCAATCGCGCAGCTTCGTGAGTACTCGATCCGCTACGTGCTGGAAAAACACGACGAGGCGGATTTTGCCGGGGCAGACATCGTGATAAAGAACCCGGCCGTCCCGCCCTCCTCCCCCTACCTTCAGGTGGCACGCGGTGCGGGAGCAGCGGTAGAGACAGACCTCTCCGTGTTTCTGTCCCTGGCAAAGAACCCTATCCTGGCGGTGACCGGTTCAAAGGGAAAGTCGACAACCGCGTCGGCAATCGCCTTCGGCCTGGCGCGCGTGTTCCCCCAGGCGCGGCTGGGGGGGAACATCACTGTCTCCCCTCTTTCCTTCCTGGACGATCTTGCGCCGGACGCCCCTGTCGTGCTGGAACTTTCATCATGGCAGCTGGGGGATTTGAAAGGCCGCGGGATTCTCACGCCGGTCGTTTCTGCATTTACGCTCATCCTGCCGGATCACCTGGACAAGTATGCCGGCATGGATGACTACGTGGAGGATAAAACCGCGATATTCCGGGAACAGGGCCCGGCACAGCAGGCGATATTCAACCTGGACGATCCGTGGCAGCAGGGCTTTCCCGCGCAGACCAGGGCGCGCCCCTTTTTCTATTCGGCGCAGGGGCTCCCCCGGCGAACGTGCGGTGCGTGGCTTGAAGGCTTTGACGGGAAAAGCCGTCTCGAACCGGGCGGCCCGGAAGAGTGCATCCTCGGTTCCGCCCGCATCCCGGGAGCGCACAACAGGATGAACCTCCTGTGCGCGGGGCTTGCGCTGCGGCTTTTCGGCGTCACGGCAGAGGTCGTGCGCGCGGCCCTCGCGGAGTTCCCGGGAGTGGAACACAGGCTGGAGATGTTCCGGGAGTGGGAAGGGATCCGGTTCTACAATGATTCCGCTGCAACCATCCCTCACGCCACCGTGCAGGCGCTGAAAGCGCTGCAGGACCCCATCGTGCTCATCACCGGCGGCACGGACAAGAATATCGACTTCAGCCCGCTCGCAGAAACTGCGCGTACCCCGCGGGCAATCGTGCTGCTCGCCGGAACAGGAACGGAAAAGATCCGCGACGTGCTCGACGCGCAAGGGGTGAGGTACGAAGGTCCGTTCGGGAGCCTGGGCGAAGCGGTGGACGCGGGCATCGCGCGCGCGCAGGATGCGCGGATGGGCCGGGAGGTTTCTTTGCTTTTCTCCCCCGGCTGCACGTCCTTCGGGATGTTCCTGAACGAGTTCGACCGGGGAAGAAAGTTCAAGGAGACGGTAACGGCCAGAATCGCTACAGGACCTTCTCCAGGAACAGGGTCCCGGCAATCGGGTTGAAGGTATACGGTGCGATTTCCTGGAATCCGAATGACCTGTACAGGGCAACCGCGCTCTTCATGGCCGGGAGCGTATCCAGCCGCATGGAGGTGTATCCGCGCGCGCGGGCTTCTTCCATGATCCTGACGACCAGGGCGCGGCCCAGGCCCAGTCCACGGGCTGAAGACCTGACATAGAGCCTCTTCATCTCGCAGGTGCGCGCATCGATCTTCCTGAGTGCCACGCAGCCGCACGGCTCTCCCCGCCTGCGGGCAAGAATCATCACCCCATCCGGCTCTGCGTACTTCCCCGGCAGGCCATCCAGCTCTGCATTGAAATCCTGAAATGAAAGGTCGATCCCTATGGAGGCACCGTATTCCTTGAACAGCTCCCGCATGAGCGGCACCTCTGCCGCGGTGGCCACGCCGTAACTGACCGTGCTGGCGGCACCCGCCCCGGGCTTCTTTCTCTTTACGAGGACCTTTCTGTAGTCCCATTCCACCAGGAGAAACTGGCTGGCGGACAAGCCGGTCTTCAGCGCGGCATGGAGCCATCCGAGCTGGCTGTCCCCGATTTCACTTTCCGAGGAACGGCTCTTCATCTCCACGAACACCACCGCGCGGTTCGCCCACAGGATGATGTCCCAGCAACCAGCCTTGCTGTTGTTGTTGTTCGCCGCGATGCGGGAGATCAGCTGGTTGATGTACGTATTGAGGGACGCCCCTTTGCTCTGGTTGGGCATCTTGTCGAAGTATTTCCGGTGGTGCGCGTCCGCCCAGACGCCCTCCCACCCCGCTTTCCTGAAAAGGGCGAGCAGGGCGAACTCCGCGAACATTGGCTGCTTTTCCACCATCACGAGCGGCTTGCTGGCCCATGACTTGTCCAGCCCGACGCTGGGCCGGTCGGGACAGGAGTTGAAGTCCACATGATACCCATGGACAGTCACCTGCTTCCTTTTTTCAAGGTCGAAGGAAATGTCGCTGACAGGGACGAGCTCCACGGGAAGAGAAGGGTACGTGCTGGTCATGCTGGCGCCGTCAACGAGAATAGGTCAGTTCGCCCCCTGCATTCAAGTGCGCGCGGCTCGCGAAAGTCCGACGACCGCAGCGGCGCGTTTCGCGAACTTCACGTAGGGCACGATCACCTCGTTCATGTACTGCCCTGTGCCGTCATACGTGATGCTGACGACCGGCACGCCGGTGAGCCGTTCGATGTCGCGCGCCATGGCCTCCGTGACCATGGAGGGGCAGCAGAATCCCGGGCTCGTCTGCACAAAAAGGGCAAGCTCGGGATGGACACGCGCCAGGTGGAATACCTTCAGAAGGTTGTCGAAGGACTCTCCGGCGTGTTCCGTGCGGATGCCGAACTCCCGCAGGAACTGCTCGCTCCCGTCATCGCTCACTTCCGGCTCGGGATCGAGGAAACGGTAGAAATACCCCTTGCACCAGCCTCCCAGCGCATTTGCCAGGATCCACAGCGTCTTGTAGGTAAGGACGAGCCGATGATCCCCTGCCATGGTCCATCTTCGGAAGTAGGCCTTGGAGATGATCCGGATGTACTCGGTGAAAGGCGTGGTCACAGCCTCGCCGCCGGCCTGTTCGATTGCCGTGATCAGCCCCTGGTTGAGGATGTCGTTGTCCCGCGCGTAGAGATCTCCGAAGATGGCCACGCGCGGCCTGCGCTCCGCCGATATTGCCACGGAGTCGAAAAGACCAGCCGCGCGGCGAATGGCGTCCCTCTTTGAAGTCGCGCCCTCGAACGCGGGGATCAGCAGTGCAATGGCCGCCGCGATTGCCGCGTTGGTGGCGCCCGGCACTTTCTCATATGGACGCAGCCGGCACCCGACGCGCTTCAGGAGGCCGCCGGCGAGGTATGCCTTGTATGCGTTGATCGCGGCGCGCGGAGCAATTTCCGTGTAGAAGATATCCCCGCCATAGATCTCCAGGCGCTCCATGCCGCCGCCTTCTGCCTGCATGAGGCTTTTCAGGAACGGGATGAACATCCCGATATTGCAGGACATGTTTGCGTGGGGAAGCCAGAGTGCGGTCCGGGCAGGGTCAAGCCCGGTGGCGCGCACGTAATCCACGGCCTCCTGCGCGATGATGCTCAGGGGAAGGCACTGCCCCGTGTTCAGGCGCATCGATTTCCTGATGAGCACCGGGTCCTCCGGCAGGAGCCGGGTATCCACGCCTTCGCGGCGCAGATTGGCAGCCAGGAGCGGTATCACCAGGGGATCCCAGTTCGGGCACAGGAGCGTTCTTTTGCCCAGTCTTGTGATGGCAGTCGGCACGATGGGGAGCACGGGAGCCCTCACGGCTGTCTGCGGAGAGGCGCGCCGTGCCGCGGCCTCGGATGCCGCGCGCAGGCGTCTCTGGTGATTGCGGAACGATGCCACGCCCGCCTCGATCCGCGTCTCATATCCGAGCGTGGAGTCGTGATCGTCAAGCTGAAGGATGAGGTACGGCTTTCTTTTTTCGTCGAGGATGCGCTTGAAATACTCCAGGGCAAAGCTGTCGGGAGAGCATTTGAAGGATGTGATGAAGACCGGGTAGACATTCGGCATGTCAGCCACCACGCAGGCAACTTCCAGGATCTTTGCCGCGTGAACCCAGTGGACCATGTCCAGGAGGGGGGCGATCCGCGTCACATCCGCCGGACCGTACGGCACCATGTCCTGAAAGAAGGTCTTTACTCCCAGGGTGCCGAATATGCCGGGGATTCCCTTGCTCATCTCGGGGGAGAGCACATTGTATGGCCTGCCCAGGAGAACGACGCTCGGATCATCACGGCCCCGCGTTTCCTCCTCGAATCGGCGTTGGAGCGCGCGCACGCCGGCTTCGTACTCCGCGGAAGCCCGCTCGAACGCCCGGGACACCCGCGACTGCGTCAGTCCGGCGCAGCCTGCGCCGGCAAGGGCCTGGTAGAGCTCGCCCTTGGAGCGCTCCCGCCACTTTGTCCAGCTTACCTGCGGCATGAGGCAGCGCTGCCGCAGGCGCCCATCCACCGCGCCCGAGGCCAGGGCTGAGCTGAACTGGGTGTAATAGCAATACAGCCGCGGCTCGACGCTTCCGGGCTTGTTCTCCTCCAGGAGCACGGGGAGGAAGATCCAGTCCGCCTTGTCCCGAAGGTGCGTGACGTGGCCGTGAAGCGCGGCCAGGGGGGCGCAGAACTCCGCGCCCTGCACCTCTCGTCCCAGCTCGATGCCCCCTTCAAAAGCTTCGCTGACCACGATTGGAACTTCAAGGAGAGCAAAGAATCGCTTCCACAGGGGAAGCTGACCGTAGACCCCGAGCGCCGCGGGAATTCCGATCACCGGACTGGATGCGGCGCCGGAAAGCCGGCCGGGGCGTCGCGAAGGGAACCGTCCGGGGAGCCGGCCCGGGGGCCGCCCACGCATCCGGACCGATTTTGCCCCGGCAAATGCTGTGCGACGTTCCTTCAACAGGTCGAATCCCGACTTGTCCTTTTCCACGAATCTCTCGACGCCGTAATCCCTTCCACAGAGAAACCCGTATGCTACTGTCTCCCCGGCCACCGTGGCGATGCGGAGCCGGCAGTGATTTCCGCACAGCGCGCAGGTTTCCGATCGGACGGGAATCTCGTTCCGCAGGGCAGCGAAGCCGATGAACCGGGAATGGACCCCGCCTTCCTCTGCAAGGAGCAGGGCAGCGCCGAGTGCTCCCGTGAGATGGCAGTAGCGCGAGACGAGGATGGGCTTGCCCAGACCTTCGCGGAAAGCGGCAACGAGCGCCTTGTTGCGTGCCGTTGCTCCCTGGAACGCCACCCGTTCACCGATGGCGGCTCCCCGGGACACCTTCTGCAGGTAGTTTTCCCGCACGCTGTACAAGGCTGCTGCAAGGATCTCTTCCGTGGAAAACCCGCCGGCAAGAAAGTTGTTGATGTCCCGCTCCATGAACACGGCGCACCTGTCGCTGGACAGCGGGGCACGAGCCCCGCGCACCCTTCGCTCATAATCGGCCAGGCTGCACCCCAGCCGTTCCGCCTGCTCCTCCAGGAAGCTCCCGGTGCCTGCCGCGCAGACTGTGTTCATGTGGGAGAAAGTGACCATGCCGTCGCGCATCGTGGTGAACTTTGCGTCCTGGCCTCCGATCTCGATGATCGTGTCGATTGCCGGGTCCAGCGAGTATGCGGCCCGAGCATGCGCGGTGATCTCGTCCACCACGAGGTCCGCCTTGAGGAGGGAACCGATGAACTTCCGCCCTGCTCCGGTCGTGCCCACCCCGAGGAAGCGCAGGGACGCCCCTTCATGTACGCGCCAGTCCTCTACCGCCTCGCAAATGGCCTGGACCGCGGTGAGGGGAGAACCGAGGGTGCGGGTGTAGAATCCCGCAACCGGCTCCGCGTCTCCGTCAATAAGGATCGCTTTCGTGGAGGTGGAGCCGATGTCGATTCCCATGCGCACGGCGAGCTCGGCGCCGGGAGCCACGGACTTGTAGATCTCGGACTCGACCCGGTGGGAAGCGGAGAATCTGCCCCCGGCAAAGTCGAACTTCTTCACCCCGTTCCTGGAGTCCGCGCTGTCGTCGATCTGGAGGGGCTCGAAAAAGTACTGCCGGTCACTCTGGACTGAAGCGGCGACCAGCTCAGGTGCGAGCAAAAGCGCCGTGCTCTCCGCGGGCTGTTGCGCCCTGCAAAGCGCCGCGCCTATGGCAGCCATGATAGGCGCATCGGCGGGGGTGAAGAGGGGAACCCCGGTGAGCTGTTCCAGGTGTCCCTTCACCGCCTGGTTCAGGGCGACCCCGCCCGCAAACACGGCCGGAAGCTCGAGCTGCTCGCCGCCAAGAAGGGTGTCGGCGATATTCTGGGCCAGGCCCCTGCACAAACCATCGCAGATCTCCTCCAGGGAGAATCCCGCCTGCTGGGCATGCACGAGGTCGGTGCGCGCAAACACCGCGCACCGGGTGGAGATCCGGGGGGCCGGGGTGGTGCACGCCATGGCGCGTCGGACAAGCTCCTGGATTCCGGCAAAACCGAGCCGGCGCGCCTGCTGGTCCAGGAAGCTGCCGGTGCCCGCCGCACAGGAGGAGTTGGTTCGGGTGCCGCGATAGTTGCCTTCCCGATCGAACCTGATGAGCCCGAATCTTTCTCCACCCACGAAAATGATGGATTTGACACCAGGGGAGTAGAGGCGGCAGGCAGCGATCAGCGCCATCTGGGTATCGAAGGAAGCCGCGCCGCGCATGAGATGCGGGCTTGCCGACGTGAATCCTATCCCTGCGAGGGGGACTGGGCCCAGGTCCTCCACAAGGGTGTGCAGCGTTTCGCGCACTTTGCCCTTGTGAAAGCGGTATGCTGTGCGTCGTGTTTCACCGGATGGATCTATGAGTGCAAGGCAGACTGAAACGGAGCCAACGTCGACCCCGAGGAATCCTGGATCGAGCATAGGCTGACATAGTACTCTGATTTACAGAAAATCAACAGGCCCGGCAGCGCGGCAAGGACGCGCTGCCGACTACAAAGAAAGGCGTTCCATTCTAGTCTAGTAGTTCTCTGCCAGGACCTCGTAGAAGGACTGAGGATGCCTGCAGGCCGGGCATTCCTTGGGAGGTTCAGTTCCTTCGAATATGTATCCGCAGTTGATGCAGTGCCATTTGACCGCCGTCTTTCTCTTGAATGTCTCACCCTTGACCACGTTGTCCACGAGCTTGCGGTAGCGCGCCTCATGGAACTTCTCCACCTTTGCGACCTGCTCGAATGAGCGCGCCACCTCGGGGTATCCTTCTTCCCGGGCGATCTTGCCGAAGTCCGGATACAGGGTTGTCCACTCCATCTTCTCCCCGGCCGCCGCGGCCTCGAGGTTCGATTTTGTATCCTTGATGGCACCCGCAGGGTAAGACGCGGTGATTTCCAGATCACCTCCTTCGAGGTGGCCGAAAAACACTTTCGCGTGCTCTTTCTCGTTGTCCGCGGTCTCCTGGAAGATGTTCGCGATCTGCTCGAGGTTCTCCTTGCGGGCCGCGCTGGCAAAATAGGTATACCTGTTCCTTGCCTGCGACTCTCCTGCGAACGCTTTCAACAAATTTTGCTCGGTCTTCGATCCCTTGATTGATTTCGCCATCCTGATCCTCCCTGGGGTTTTCTCAGGATAGCCGATCCAGGGAGCTCCTGTCAATGAAAACCGCCCGAAAACACGCTCCGGACAGCACCTTCACCCGCCGAAACGCGCGGAAACACCGCTCCGGCTTGACCAGCCGCGGTTTTCCGGGGTATTCCTTCAAGGTACGAACGCACGCAATTTAGAGGAGAAAAGCGAATGAGCGCGGCAAAGAACGTTTATCTATTCGGCGGCGGCAAGGCCGACGGCGACGAGAAAATGAAGAACCTTCTGGGCGGCAAGGGCGCCAATCTCGCCGAAATGGCGGGCCACTCGGACCTTCGCCTGCCCGTTCCCGCAGGATTCACCATCACCACGGAGATGTGCAACCACTTTTTCCAGAATAAGGGCAAGTTTCCCCCCGGATTCGACAAGGAAGTTGCCGCTGGTCTGAAGCACATAGAGAAGATCATGAACCACAAGTTCGGGGACCCGGACAATCCCCTCCTGGTTTCCGTGCGCTCGGGCGCGCGCAAGTCCATGCCCGGCATGATGGAGACGGTACTTAATGTCGGCCTGAATGAAAAAACGGCACAGGGCATCATCAAGTCCACCAACAATCCCCGATTCGTCTATGACGCCTACCGGCGGCTTATCCAGATGTATTCCGACGTGGTCATGGAAAAAGCGGAAGGAATCGACCCGGCAGAGGGCCAGGGAATCCGGCAGCAACTCGAGCGCGAGCTGGACAAGATGAAGCGCGCCCGGGGCGTGAAGCAGGACACGGACCTCACCGCGGACGATCTGAAACAGCTTATCAAGATCTACAAGGCCAAGGTTCGGGAAGTTCTGGGCAAGGACTTCCCCGAGGACCCCATGGAGCAGGTGTGGGGCGGCATCCGCGCGGTCTTCCAGAGCTGGAACGGCAAGCGCGCCATTTCCTACCGCCGCATCGAGGGAATCCCTGACGAGTGGGGCACAGCCGTCACCGTCCAGTCCATGGTTTTTGGGAACATGGGCGATGACTCGGGTACCGGCGTTGCCTTCACCCGCAACCCTGCCACGGGAGAGAACGTTTTCTACGGCGAATGGCTTCCCAACGCCCAGGGAGAGGACGTCGTGGCGGGCATCCGGACCCCCTACCCCATCAATGAAGCAGGAAAAACAGAGCACACCGCGGCCCTGCCTTCGCTGGAGAAACAGTTCTCGAAGATCTATTCCGAGCTGCACGCCATCGAGCTGCGCCTGGAAAAGCACTACCACGACATGCTGGACCTCGAGTTCACGATTGAGAAGGGCAAGCTGTGGATGCTGCAGTGCCGCGTGGGCAAGCGCAATGGACCCGCGGCTGTGCGCATGGCAGTGGACATGGTTCGGGAAAAGCTCACGACCCCGGAAGAGGCGGTCACCCGTATCACGCCTGCCCAGCTGGATGAGCTCCTTCACCCGATCATCGACCCCGCAAAAGAAAAGATAACCGCAACATTCCTGAAAGGGCTTCCCGCCGGACCCGGCGGAGCAGTAGGCCAGGTGGTGCTCACCGCCAACGACGCGGTGGAATGGACGAAGCAGGGCAAGAAAGTCATCCTCGTGCGGGAGGAGACCAACCCCGAGGACGTGGAAGGCATGCGGGCAGCGCAGGGAATCCTCACCGCGCGGGGCGGCATGACTTCCCACGCGGCGCTCGTGGCCCGCGGCTGGGGCAAGTGCTGCATCGTGGGCGCTGGTGACATGCACGTAGACATGGCCACGCGGCAGATCAGCGTGAAAGGAACCGTGGTCAAAGAGGGAGACTGGCTCACCCTCAACGGAAGCAAGGGCACCGTGTACCAGGGCGCCCTGCCCCTCATCAAGGCATCGGGGGAGAACCCCGACTTCGTGGCCTTCATGGGCACCTGTGACAAGGTGAAAAAGCTCGGCGTGCGCACGAATGCAGACACGCCCCAGGATGCGAAAAAGGCGCGCGAGTTCGGTGCAGAAGGAATCGGACTCTTCCGGTTCGAGCACATGTTCTACGGCGAGGGCGCGGACAGGCCGCTGTTCCTCCTGCGGCGCATGATCGTTTCCAAGACCGAGTCCGAAAGGCGCAAGGCCCTGGAGGAGCTCTTCCCGTACATGAAGGACGATGTGAAGAAGACCATGGAAGTCATGGACGGCCTTCCCGTCACCTTCCGGTTCCTCGATCCCCCGCTGCACGAGTTCGTGCCCACCCGGCAGGACGAGCGGCAGAGACTGGCCACTGACCTCGGAATCACCCCGGAGGAGTTCAGCAAGAGGGCGGACAACCTGCACGAGTCCAATCCCATGATGGGACACCGCGGCGTACGGCTGGGAATCTCCTACCCCGAGATGACAGAGGTGCAGAGCCAGGCCATCCTTGAAGCCGCCGCTGAGTTGATCCAGGCGGGAAAGAATGCCAAGCCTGAAATCATGATCCCCGTCACCTCGACGGTGGTCGAGATCGAAGACCAGAAGAAGCTCATCGAAAAGGTCTACGAGAAAGTGCTCACCAAGTTCGCCATGCCGAAGTCCAAGCTGGCGCTGGTTGTCGGCACCATGATCGAGATCCCGCGCGCGTGCGTGACCGCGGACAAGTTCGCCGCGCAGTGCGACTTCTTCTCATTCGGGACAAATGACCTCACCCAGATGGGCTTTGGTTTCTCCCGCGACGACATTGGCGGGTTCCTGCCCAAGTACCTTGAAAAGAAAATTCTCCCTGCGGATCCCTTCCAGACCATCGACCAGGAGGGCATTGGAGAGCTGATCAAGATGGGCATTGCCAAGGGCAGAGCCGTGAAGCCGAACCTCAAGATCGGCATCTGCGGCGAGCACGGCGGAGACCCCGAATCCGTGAAGTTCTGCCACAAGGCCGGCATGAGCTACGTGTCCTGCTCTCCTTACCGGGTGCCGCTTGCCAAGCTGGCCGCCGCGCAGGAAGCGGCAGCAGATCTATTGAAGGCAAAGGCGCCTGCAAAGCCTGCCGCCAGGGCGGCCAGGCCCGCGGTGAAGAAGGCCGCTGTCAAGGCGGCGGTGAAAAAGGCGCCCGCGAAGAAAACAGCGGCAAAGAAGGCCCCGACCAAGAAGGCGCCGGCGAAGAAAGCCGTTGCCAGGAAAGCGCCCGCGAAAAAGGCGGCGGCAAAGAAGGCCCCGAAGAAGCCCGCTGCCAAAGGGAAAAAGAGATAGAAGGCCGGTGTCTTATTGAATCAGAGAGCCCTGCTGTCGGATCGACGGCGGGGCTTTTTCATGCCAAGGGCGGCAGGGTGCTACTGAGTCTAAAACTTGACGTCGAAAATCGCCGAAAGCTCGAATATCGGGTCGAGAATGGACTTGTCAGCGACCCGCCTGGCTTTCGCATTCATGATATTGAAGTTCTCCGGCGTCCTGAGGAGGTTGTTGCTGACAACCTGTTCAGACCCAAAGGCACCGCTCCCGCTTCTGATCCAAAGCCCGGTGTAGGCTGCCTTCTGCACGATAGTCAGGCTGGGCACGAAATTGTCAATGCCAGCGATGCTCAGGTCATACTTGACGCTCATTGCCTGGAGCGCGTCAGGCGCGACAGGGTAATCGCCATAGTCGGCGAATGCCAGGTAGCTGGCGGTTGCCCCGGAATCTGAGTCGGTCGCCTCGGCATCTGGCGTTGTCACTGTCCTTGCGGCATCGGTACCAACCAGATCCAGTGACGTACGGGTGATTAAGGATCCAGGGTCCGGCAAATAGTAAGAAACGAACGTTCCTCCCAGACTGAAATCGATCGCAAATGCGCCTGTAGCCAGGGCTGACAAGGCGAGGACCAATGCTATCGATTTCATTCGCTCTCCCATCTGAATTGTAAGTCTAGTGACGTCCTGTTCACACTTTGGACTATAGCCCCATTTTCTCCATAATTCCATTTATGGTTCGCTGCGCGGGAAGCGGCAGCGGACCTGCTGAAGGCACATTCCAGCCCATTGTCAACGTTTGCGTCAGGGGGTAGTGGGCGGGATTGGGAAGCTGCATCCGAGGACTACCAGGACCGCTCCAGTTGTCTGTGCGTCCTCACTTCTTCTCCAGGGCCGAAATCCTGTTCTCAATGTCCACGTCGTGCTGAATCAACAGCGCTTTCTTGAGATGCAGCAAGGCCTTGTCCGGCTGCCCGAGCTTGTACTGATACAAGTCTGCCAGGGCCAGCTCGATGGTAAACGAGGAATCCTTGCCTGAGGCAACTCGCCGCTGAACTCTACAGCTTGACCCCGAACAGGAGCGCGAGCTCGAAGTTGAGCTCGAGAATTGATGCGTCATCGAAGCCCATGCCTTTGTAGATATTTACCAGGTCGCGGTCAAACTGGTTGTTGAGCTGATAGCCGAACAGGAACTCGGGTCGAAAGTAGAAGGACGGGCTGAGCGGGATTTCAGCACCCAGACCGGCCTTGATCCAGAGAGCATTCAAATCGCTCAGGGTCTGGCTGTCCGCGCTGACACCCGATAGCGTTGCATCGAGTGTTACATCGTACTCCACTCCAATCATCGGGATCAGGACGACGGAACCCAGGTGCAGAGGGAACTTGCCGTAGCCAGCGAGTGACAGGTAGCTGTATTTCGCAGAGACTTCTGACGTGCCCCCCTGGCCTTTGACGGTCATGCCGTCGAATGTCCGGTAGCCGACCGCCAACTGCAGATTGGTCGATTCCACATAGACAAAAAGATTGTACGGGATTTCTGTGGTTGTTACGTCCTGCGAGATCCCGGCGGACGTGAGTTTCGTATCCGATGAGAAGTAAGAGCCTGATGCTCCGATACCGAAGCTCAAATCGCCTGCAAATCCGACTGTTGCAAGACAGACCAATGCGACTACTACAGCAATCCTTTTCATGAATTCTCCTTTTCTTATAGATGATCGTGGCTGCCCTGCTTACGCCATGTATTATATCATCTTTTCTCCAGAATTCAAGTTATATATGTAAGCTCCATAATCTAAATATGCGCTGGGCGCGGCTGAGAGATGGACCGCACCCAGCACAGTATCCGCTGACTAGTGCTTGCCGCCCGCTGTGTCCGCTGGTGCAAGGTCATCCGCCACTGAGAGAAGAACGGGTTGAAAGCCCGTGGGATAGCTCATCATGGTTGTCCAGACTTGCGTGACACCGGATGCCGTCCACACTTTCCCGTTCTTCGATTTCGCAGAGAGGAAGTACCGCACGCCAGTACCTTCGGGGATCTTGATTGACCTCGCGAAAGCAAGGGCCGTGCTGCGCTCATTGCCGGGCCGGCTGAAAACGGTATCCGTGCCGAGGGGCGTGTTGGTCCGCTCGTCGACGATCTGCACCGAGACCGCGTACTCCCCCTTGCCGTTCTTGTCGAAATCCTCTTTATCCGCGGGGCGATCCTTGCCCTGGCGCGTCCGCGAGAGATAGCCGGTCACGGTGGTAGGACTGCCGATGGGAGGCCAGCTCAGCCGCGGGTTGTCGCCAAAGACAAGGAAGGGAACGTCGATCCTGACCTCATCATCGGCGCTCTGCGCCTCGGTATACGAAAGGAAATGTCCGGCCGCGGTCCGAATGACCGTTTCCACTTCTACCAGCCGATCCCTGTTGAGGGACACTGCGTCTGACTGGGCAGAGAGTGTCACCAGCCGGTCGAGACCCTGCGGCGTGACCTCGACGGGTGCAGTGAACTGCGCAACAACCTCGTTTGTACGATAGTATCTCACCGTGATCTGCGCCTGCCTGCCGATCTGGTCACCGTTGCTGGCAAGAGCCGAAACAGTGGGGCGTGGCAGCTTCAAGTTTCCGGCAGTGACGACAATCCGGTCATGCGGGGTCTCTGCGGGGAGCGGCGTTTTGCCGCCGGCAGCAGGCTGAGCTGCGGCCGGCTGAGCTGGTGCGGGAGGGTTCGCAACACCCGCAACTGCCGCTGCGGTGCCTGCAGCCAGGGACCGTGCGGGGGCTGCCGGGGCTGGCGCGGCGGCCGCTGGGGCTGGTGCCGCCGGCGCGGGGGCTGCCGGCGCGGGTGCTGCAACCGGCGGGCTCTCCCGCATCAGGCGTAGTGTGTAGCGGAGGGTCGAGCCGTTCTGCGCAGTGACGTCGATGACAACGATGCGCGGGACTCCCGGCTGCAGAGGCACGGTGCGGCCCAACTGCTGAGCAGGGGCGCCGTCTATCCCTACCGAGGCGAGTGGACTCTGCGGTCGGGCAGAGAGCACCACGGCTCCGACGTCCGGCGGAACACGGGCTTCATACTGAGGGATCGATGGATCAAACGCGGGCATGAGGCGCGCGCCGGTGAGCTGCAGCATGCCCAGGAGCGCGTTCCCGTCTGCGGGCGCCCTTTGAACCTGCACGCGGTAGAGCCGCTGGGAACCGTCCTCCGCGACCACGATGAACGACGCGGTGTTGGTTGCGCCGGGATCCACCGCAATGGTCACCGCCTGGCGCGGTGCCGGCGTCAAGGCCGGCAGCTCGGCAACGCTCACGAAGGCCACGGGGCTCGCCGCGGCCGCGGTCACCACCACGCTCCCTGCTGAGGCCGGCAGCGCCACGCCGTATGAGACGACCCGCGGCGAGAATACGGGACTGAGGTCCCCCGCCGAAACGCTGAGGGCGGCAAGATCCGCATTCCGATCAGGCGGGGCCCGCCGAATGTTCACCATGTACTGCAGCAGTGTTCCGTCTTCCGCGGCCACAGTGACGGTGAGCGCCAGCCTGCCGCCCTGGAAAGCAACAATTGCGCCTCCCTGAGACGCCGGGTCACCCTGGTACTGGAGTTGGGGTGCGCTGGCCGCTCCACCGATGGGCGCTGCTGCCAGAGACACCGCAGCCACGTTGCTCTGCGGGCGCGCATGGACCACGAGCTGCTTTGTGGCGAAGGGAGCAAACCCCTGGTACTCACCCTGCGCGGATGAAAAGTCAGGAGAGACCTGGATGCCCTGCAGATCAAGGGACGCAAGGGCGGCGTTGCTGTCCGGGGCAGCCCGGGTGATGCTCAGTGTGTACCGGTCCCTGGTCACGCCGTCTTCCGCAAGGGTCTCTATGGTGACAGCGGCCTGCTGAACCCCCTGGAAATCCACCGCGGCTGCGCTTGCAGCCCCGGGAACCTCGGCGCCGTTGATTGAAACGCTCTTCATGTAGGGGCTCTGGCTTCTTGCCTCAATGCGGACGGAGGTAGCAGCAAAGGGGACAGAGAGAGCGTAGCTGTGCACTGTGGGGCTGAAAGCGGGCTGCAGGAGGGTCCCCCTCGGAACCACCAGCGTGGACAGCCGCGCATTGCTCTCCGCCTCCCGCACGAACACTTTGTACGGCCAGGGCTTTTTCTCCCCGGGCACTTCGATCGAGTAAATGACAGGGACGGAGAAGTCATTGGGGGTGACCCCGTTCTCCTGGACAACCCGGCTCCCGCTGGAGATCACGGTTATGGCCGCTGCCTTGTTCAGGGCGAGGGTGGCCACCAGCGCGCGCACGTCCGTGCCCGGCGGAACCACCACGTGGATCTCCTGGGGCTCGGCACGCTCGTTGATGGCGCCGGCAATGTTCTGGGCAAGGGACTTGTTCGCGCTGGAGAGAAAGACGAAGCTGTCCAGCGGACCATGCCCCCTGCCCGTGCTCAGGCAGCCAGCAAGACCTGCGACGACAAAAAGGGACACAACCGCGCCCCGGATGAGCTTATTCATGTTCTTTTACCACCACCTAGGGGCCGATTGTACACCTCGACGGTGAAAATACCTACACTTCTCATGCCTTCTTTCGCGCAAAGGTCATCCAGGTTGCGCGCACAACGAAAACAAAGATGACCAGCCCGCCGATGCCGAAGGCCGTATCCGGGAGTATCCGCAGGTAGTTGAACAGCTTGATCACTGGTCCCGAGGTGATCTCGGGGCTTCGGGCAAACCACACGCCGTACGTCACGGCATAATAGAGCTGATAGAAGGCCGAGGGCAGAAGGCTGAGGACGGTCATTCCCAGGAGCCCTCCGTTCAGGAGCCAGAATGCCCACTTCAGCATCCCGTCCGACCAGGACTTTATGGACACGATGTGACGCACGGAGAAAAGCATGAGGGCAATGGCGAAGAAGCCGTACACGCCGAAGAGCGCCGTATGCGCATGCAGGGGCGTGGTGTTCATGCCCTGCGCGTAGTACAGGACGATGGGCGGGTTGATGAGGAACCCGAACACCCCCGCGCCCAGGACGTTCCAGAACGCCACTGCGATGAAGAAATAAAGCGGCCACTTGTACGCGTAGCTGCCGCCCCCCTGCTTGAGGGTCCTCAGGTTCTGCGCCGTCTCGAATCCCAGCAGGGCAAGGGGCACGAGCTCCAGCGCGGAGAAGACCGCGCCCAGCGCGATGATGGGGACCGGCGTGCCGGTCCAGTACAGATGATGGAACGTGCCGATGATCCCGGCCCCAAGGTAGAGGAAGATACTGACATAGACTACTTTCAGGGCGAACGTCCCGCTCACGGCGCCGATCCGTGAAAGGATAAATGCGAGCACAACCGTGGCAAACACCTCGAAGAAGCCTTCCACCCAGAGGTGCACAACCCACCAGCGCCAGTACTCTGCATCCGAAAGATCGCTCGACTTGCCATACATCAGGCCGGCCATGTAGAAGAGGGGGATGGCAACCGCGCTGTAGAGCAGCACGTGCGTGAGGCCGCCGTTGTCCTTCTCCCCGAGGATGGCGGGTCGGATGGCCCTGACCACCAGGACCAGCCAGATGATCATGCCGACAATGAGCAGGATCTGCCATACGCGGCCGAGCTCGATGTATTCATAGCCCTGGTGCCCGAAAAGGAACCCGTTGGAGCCGAACCTTCCCTGGATGGACAGCCACGTTCCGGTCATGGATCCGAGCACAACGATCACCACTGCGACGAACAGTGCGACCGAAAGGAATGCCTGGCCCTTCGGTTCCTTGCCGACAAATGGCCCTATGAAAAGGCCCGTGGCAAGGAAACAGGTGGCGATCCAGAAAATGGCGAGCTGGAGGTGCCACGTCCGCACGGATGCGTAGGGCAGGATCTTCTGGATGGGCAGGCCGAGAAAGGTCCCGCCTTCCACCGTGTAGTGGGCAGTGAGCGCGCCCAGAACGACCTGCAGCACGAACAACGCCATCGCGGTGATGAAATAGGCGAGCGTCGTCTTCTGGCTCCCCGTGGGCTCAGGCTCGCTGAACATGGTCACCAGCTGGGCCGAATAGTCTCCTTCGTGCATGTAGCGGGCATAGAAGAACACGGCGCCGCCCAGGAAGAGGATGAGGATGATGACGCTCACGATGGACCAGATCAGGAGGCCGGCGATGGGCTGGTTTCCCACCAGCGGATCATACGGCCAGTTGGTCGTGTACGTGACTGTGTCTCCCAGCCGATCGGTGCCCGCGGCCCATGCCAGCCAGGCGAAGAAGCTGGTGAGATTGTGTCCCTCCGCGTCGGTATGCACGATGCCCGGCTGCAGGCCCATGCGGTCATTGCCGTCACGGAAAAGTTTCGTGTAGTACCCCTGGAGCACGGCAAAGGCCTCCGCCTGAGAAGGGGTGAAGACGAGCTGATCCGCGGCCGGGTCGAAGCGGTTCGTCTTGATCTCCCGGGTGGCAAGCGCGCGAAGCTCCGCTTTCTTCACCTCGTCCATGGAGTCCAGATCTTTCTGTGTGAAGGCCGCCGAGGCATCCGCAGTGAGACCGGTGAGCCGCGCCCCGACGTACAGGCCCATGCGGTGCAGGAAGTCCGCGGACCAGTCAGGCGCCAGGTAGGCGCCGTGGCCCCAGATTGTTCCCATGTCCTGCCCGCCCCTGCTGAGGTAGAGTTTCTGCCCGTTTTTCACGTCGTCTCGGGTATAAACCGTGTCTCCCGCGGCGGTTTTCACCGTGCCGGCAATGGGCGGTTTCTCTCTATGGATCAGGTACCCTCCGAAGAGAAGCACGCCAAAAGTGAGGGCGAGCATGAAGAGCAAGAGAGCGCGGACCTTTGGATTGTTCACGGACGGACCTCCTGCGGCTCTGCGGCCGTTGATCGTGTTATGGGCCGCCTAGTGTGCGGCCTCGGACAGGCTCGTGGTGCGGAGAAAGCCGAGATATTCCTTTCTGATCCTGGCCCACCCGTCGTGAAGCGCACAGTGGTCCTTAAGAGTGCATTGGGCCTTGCCCAGGATGCAGCCCTTGATCCGGCTTACGTGCTCGATGGGCTCCAGCACCTCGAAAAGGGAAATGCTCTCCTTGTCCCGGGCCAGGCGGAATCCCCCCTTGCTCCCTTTTCGGCCCTCCAGCAGGCCGGCCTGTGCGAGCTGGCGCAGGAGCTTGCCCAGGTAATTCTCCGGGGCCTTGATCCTCACCGCAATCTCCCCTGCCCCTTCATACGAGCCGGCAGGAAGGCTGGCCAGGTATGCCATGGCTTTGAGGGCATGCGTGCCGGTTCGAGTGATCACGGGACCCTCCATGAATCGGATATTGACATGCGAATATCGTTTTTTATCATGACCGGAATGCCCTGTCAAGAAAAAAGCGCGCCACGGTCTTGCGCGGTAGTCCGCGCAGTTTCGTGGATTTTGGCGCCACGGTCTTGCGCGGTAGTCCGCGCAGTTTCGTGGATTTTGGCGCCACGGTCTTGTGCGGTAGTCCGCGCAGTTTCGTGGATTCTGGCGCGCCACGGTATTCCGTGGATTTTCTCCACCCCGACTCACTTCTCCCGCCCCATCGCGCGTGCTATAGTGCGCGGGATGAGCTCAAAGCGCTATCCGCGAATGGAAGAGTTGACGCCGACCGGGCAGACACGCGTGGTGCGTGAAATTTTCACGACCGGCCACGAGAGGTATGATCTGCTCAATCACGTGCTGAGCTTTCGGCGGGACGTGGGGTGGCGTGCGGCCGCGGTGAACAAGATGCGGTTTGAACGCACCTCGAAGTTTCTCGACGTTGCCACCGGCACGGCAGACCTGGCAATCGCGGCGGCGCGCCAGTTTCCGCAGATCAGCGTCACCGGTATCGACTTTGCGGCGCCGATGCTGGAGGTCGGGCGCAGAAAAGTGAGTAAAGAAGGGCTGCAGGAGCGTATCAACCTGATTGAAGGAGATGCCCTGTCGTTGCCTTTTCCCGACGGGACCTTCGACGTGACGGCAGTTGCCTTCGGCATGCGCAACATACCGGATCGGCGCCGCGCCTTGCACGAGATGGCGCGTGTCACAGTCCCCGGTGGGCAGGTGATGATCCTGGAAATGACCTTTGCCCCTGCCCCGCTCTTCCGCCCGATCTACGCCTTTTATCTCATGAGGATCCTGCCGGGGATTGCCCGGCTTTTTGCGGGCAACCCGGCAACGTATCACTACCTGGGGGATTCAATCAGTCATTTTCCCTCTCCCGACACCCTGAGCAGCCTTATGAGAGAGTCCGGGCTTCGTGAAGTCTCGTATACCCGGCTGACTTTTGGAGTGGCGTACCTGCATATCGGCCGTGCACCAGGAGGCGCATGAATGGACCTTGCACGGATCTTCGCGCCTGTGGCGGACGAGATGAAAGCGGTGGACAGGGAGCTCAAGGCGGTAATGCAGAGCGTGGGCGTGCAGACTGCCGCGGCCAGGGGAAAGGCCGGCATCATAGACAGGATCGTCCAGCACCCGTTCGAAGTGCCGGGCAAGAGGATCAGGCCGGCGCTCGTGCTCCTGACCGCCCGCGCGGTGGGCGGAGACCTCGATGCCCGCTCGCTCATCGCCCTGGCGTCCTCCGTGGAGATCCTCCACGCCGCCTCACTGGTGCATGACGACGTCATCGACGGCGCAGATTCGCGCCGTCACCAGATCAGCCTCAACAAGCGCTTCGGCAACCGCGTGGCCGTTCTGGCGGGAGACATCCTCTATACGCACTTCTTCTCTCTCATCACCGGTCTGACAGAGATCGATGCGGCAAAGCGCTTCTCCCTTCTGAACACGTTCCTGGACACGACCAAGTCGATGTGCACGGGGGAGATCCTGGCGCAGGAGGCGGCCGCCGCCGAACGGCCGCTCGGGTTCCAGGAGTACGTGGAGATCGCGTCGGACAAGACCGCCGTGCTCTTTGCCGCCTGCTGCCGGACCGCGGGTCTTCTCTGCGAGGTGTCCGCGCCTCAGCTTACATGCCTGGAAGATTTCGGCCTGCAGTTCGGACTTTCATTCCAGATGGCGGATGACGTGGTGGACAAGGATCATGGCCTGGACTCCCAGGTGGACCTGAAAGCCGCTGCCGCGGAGTACGCGGAAAAAGCGAGGGCCGGAATCGGCTGGCTGGCGCCGGGGATCCACCGTGACTCCCTTCTCAATCTCGTGGATTACGTGAGCGCATCCGCGATTCCTTGACTCCCGTTTCATCGTTCGTTAGATTGTAAACCGGCCGCGTAATCGCGGCATTCGTGAGGCCGCTCGTGCGCGGCATTGCGGGGCTGTACACCGGGAACAACGATGAGCGCAATACTATCATTGGCGGTCTACCTTGCAGTTGTCGTCCTCCTCGTCGGCTTTCTGATGCTGGTGACACATCTCTCCGGGGAGCGTCACTTCCAGAACGGCACCGGCACTCCCTACGAATCCGGCGTACCCCTTACCGGCTCCGCCCGGCTGCGCTTTGCGGCGGACTTCTACCTCATTGCCATGTTCTTCGTCATCTTCGACATCTCGGCCGTTTTCCTCTTTGCATGGGCGGTTGCGGCGCGGGAGCTGGGCTGGCCCGGCTATATCGCCGCGGTGGTATTCATGATTGAAACGGTGGCGGGCCTTGCATACCTCTGGAAGAAGGGCGCCTTTGACTGGGGCGCGCGCAGGCTCCGGGATCACCGGGAAAGGCATGGGATTGGTCGTGCTGCGTAGAAAGCGCCCGATCGGGCTGCCGCACGGGCTGGAACGCCCTTCGTCATCCGCGAATGATGTGTACCTGTCGCGCAGGAATGACCTCATTGCCTGGGGCAGGAAATACTCGATGTGGCCCTTCAACTTCGGCTTGTCCTGCTGCTACGTGGAAATGGCCACGTCCATCACGAGCAAGTTCGACATTTCCCGATTCGGTTCAGAGATCATCCGCGGCTCCCCCCGGGAAGCAGACGTCATGGTTGTGGCGGGAACAGTGTTCGCCAAGATGGCGCCGCTGGTACTGCACATGTACGAGCAGATGATGGAGCCACGCTGGGTCATCTGCATGGGGTCCTGCGCCAGCTCGGGAGGAATGTACGATATATACAGCGTCGTGCAGGGAGTGGATTCGTTCCTCCCCGTGGACGTCTATGTCCAGGGATGTCCTCCCAGTCCTGATGCGTTCATGAGAGGACTGGTCCTCCTGGGAGAAGCGGTTGCCACGGAGAAGCGCCCGCTCTCCTGGGTCGTGGGCCCGCAGGGGGTCATCCGGACGGTGAAACCGTCCCTGCGCGACACCATGCGGCCGGAAAGGCAGAAACAGACAGATTTGCGCTCGCCTGACGAAGTCTAGGCGGGCTATCCGCGGCTCAGGAGATTGGGGAGATGATCGCAACGACGGGAACGATCGGGGAGCTCTCTGAAAGGTTCGGCGCAGGCTCTCTCCCGGCGCAGTCCACAAAGGACGGCGTCCCCACTGTCTGGGCAGGGGCGGAGCGCTTCAGGGAAGTCCTGACCTGGCTCAAGTCCCGGGAAGGCGGCTCCTACTCGATGCTCCTGGACATCACCGCCATTGACGAGCGGAGCAGGGCGCATCGTGAAGACCAGCCCCCCGCGGATTTCAGTGTCGTCTATTACCTCGTTTCAATGGAGAGAAACCAGGACGTGCGGGTCAAGGTGCCGCTCCTGGGATCCTATCCCTCGCTGCGCACCATCACCGACCTCTGGCCCAACGCGGACTGGTACGAGCGGGAAACGTGGGACATGTTCGGCATCACGTTTGAAGGTCATCCGCACCTCCGCCGGATCCTCACGCCCCCCTGGTGGGAGGGTCATCCCCTGCGCAAGGAGCACCCTGCCCGCGCAACCGAGATGGGCCCCTACCACATGAGCAGCGATGACGCCCAGCGCATGCTGGCCACCCTGGAGTTCAAGCCCGAAGACTGGGGCATGAAGCGGGAGAACGGGGACCACCAGTACATGTTCCTCAACATCGGCCCCCAGCATCCGGCCACGCACGGTATTGTCCGGTTCACCGTCCAGCTTGACGGAGAGGAAATCGTGGACCTCGTGCCGGACATCGGCTTTCATCACCGGGGCGCGGAGAAGATGGGGGAGCGCCAGACCTGGCACACGTACATCCCCTACACGGACCGCATCGATTACCTGGGCGGCCTGCTGAACAATTTCCCGTACGTGCTCGCCGTGGAAAAGCTCGCGGGAATCGAAGTGCCCGAGCGCGCACAGGTGATCCGCGTCATGATGGCGGAGCTGTTCCGTGTCATCAGCCACCTCGTCTACTACGGCACATTCAGCGCGGACCTCGGCCAGATGTCCCCCCTGTTCTGGATGTTCAACGACCGGGAGCGCGCCTTTGACATCGTGGAGGCGGTCACCGGTGGACGGATGCACCCTGCCTGGTTCCGTATCGGCGGCGTAGCGATGGACCTGCCCGCGGGGTGGGACCGTATGATGCGGGACTTCATCACATATATGCGCAGGAGAATCCGTGACTATGACGTGACGGTGATGAAAAACAGGATCGTCAAGGCGCGTACCAAGGGCATTGGCCTGGTGAGCAAGGAAGAGGCCGTCGCATGGGGTGCCACGGGGCCCTTCCTGCGGGCATCCGGCGTGGACTGGGATTTAAGGAAAAAAAGGCCCTACGGGGGCTATGAGAAGTTCGAGTTCGACGTGCCTGTTGGGACGCACGGGGATTCCTATGACAGGGTGGCCATGCACGTGGAGGAAATCCGGCAGAGCCTCCGCATCATGGAGCAGTGCCTGAACAACATGCCCGCTGGGCACTACAAGTCCGACCACCCGCTGGCCACCCCGCCGCGCAAGGAGCGCACGATGCACGACATCGAAACGCTCATCAACCACTTCCTCGG
>CAYTGX010000045.1:0-38108 GCA_964437385.1 uncultured Spirochaetaceae bacterium | reverse complement strand
CAAAAGCTGTCTCTGGCCCTGGGAGATGTTGGACGCTTCCTCGTTCAGCACCGTCTGGTAGCCGTCGGGGAGCGTACGGATGAAGTGATCCGCGTGGGCCGCAATTGCCGCCTGCCGGACATCTTCGTCGCTGACCTCGTCGCGGCCGTACGCAATGTTGTCCCGGATGCTTCCATTGAACAGCCACGTGTCCTGCAGCACCATTCCAAACGCGCAGCGCAGATTCCCGCGCCGAATGTCGCGAATGTCCCTGCCGTCCACGGTGATCCTGCCCCCCTGGATGTCGTAGAAACGCATGAGGAGATTCACCAGGGTGGTCTTGCCCGCGCCGGTGGGACCCACGATCGCCACTGTCTCACCCTGCTTCACATCGAGATTCATGCCTTCAATAAGGGGCACCTCCTCCTTGTAGCTGAAGCGGACATTCTCGAATCTGACCTCGCCCTTTGGCGCGGAAAGCACCCCGGCGTCAGCGGCATCCGGGGTCTCCTCCTGCTCGTCCAGGAGCTCGAAGACGCGCTCGGCGGATGCCACGGTGCTTTGAAGGACATTTGCGATGTTGGCCACCTGGGCGATGGGCATGCTGAACTGCCGTGAGTACTGGATGAAGGCCAGGATATCCCCGATGGGGATGGCATTCCGGGCCACCATGATGCCGCCCGCCACGGACACGGCCACGTAGCCGATGTTGTTGATGAAAGTCATAAGCGGGTACAGGAGACCGGAGATGAACTGCGCCCGCCAGCTTGCCTGGTAGAGCTTCTCATTGGTGTCGTTGAATTTCTCTATCGATCTGCGTTCACGGCCGAACGCTTTCACGATGCTGTGACCCGTGTACATCTCCTCCACGTGGCCGTTGAGCGACCCCAGGTGCTTCCACTGTTCCTTGAAGTGCGTCTGGGACCGGGGGGCAACGATCCGCGTCATGAGGAAGCTCAGGGGGAGAACCACGATCGTGATGAGCGTCAAAAGGGGGCTGATGGTGAGCATCATGATGATGACGCCGACAATCGTCACGGCAGAGGTGATCAGCTGCGTCATGCTCTGCTGCAGGGTCGTGGCGATGTTGTCCATGTCGTTCGTGAACCGGCTCATGATCTCCCCGTGCGTGCGGCCGTCATAGAACTTCAATGGAAGTCGGGTAAGCTTGTCTTTGACGTCCCGCCGCATGTCGTACACGGTTTTCTGCGCAACCCCCGCCATGATGAACTGCTGCAGGTACATGAAGAGGGCGCTGATGGTGTACAGGCCGATCAGGAGCACGACGATCCCGCCGATGAAGCCGAAATCTATTCCGGCTCCGGGCGCGTGGCTCACCAT
The DNA here is from genome assembly GCA_964437385.1 of uncultured Spirochaetaceae bacterium. GTDB lineage: Bacteria > Spirochaetota > Spirochaetia > SZUA-6 > Fen-1364 > Fen-1364. Next base: position 36,788 of record CAYTGX010000045.1, on the reverse strand, counting down.
GGTCTTCCAACCTTCGAAAATCTTCGTGGTGGCAATACCCATCACCTTCGGGGCGAACATGGCGAAGAGGGTGCTCAGGATGGCCAGAAGGAACACGACAACGAGCGACCCCATGCGCGGCGTGAGATAGCGGAGGAGTCTTCGAAGGGAGCCCTTGAAGTTCTTCGGCTTCTCCACGAGGGTCCCGAACCCCCCCATGGGTCCGCCCCCCATCGGGCCTCCCCGTCCATGGCCGCCGGGCCCGGCGGCCGGCGCGGGTGCTCTCTGTGCGCTGTTTCGGCCGTCGCTCATGCCAGTTCCTCCTCGGAAAGCTGCGAAGAAACGATCTCACGGTACACCTCGCACGTGCGGATGAGATCCCGATGCGTGCCCATGCCTGCCACCCGTCCATCGTCCACCACGATGATCCGGTCCGCGTCCATGACAGTGGTGACCCTCTGCGCCACGATGATCACGGTGGACTCCGCGGTCTCACCCCTCAGTGCGGCGCGCAGACGCGCATCGGTCCTGAAATCCAGCGCGGAGAATGTGTCATCGAATATGTAGATCTCAGGCTTTCTCACCAGGGCCCGGGCTATTGCCAGCCGCTGCCTCTGTCCGCCGGACACGTTCGTTCCTCCCTGCGCAATGACCGACTGGAAGCCGTCCGGCATGGCCAGGATGAACTCCAGGGCCTGGGCGGTCTCCGCGGCATGCGCTACCTCCGCGTCGGTGGCATCTTCCCTGCCGTAGCGTATGTTGTTTGCAATGGTGTCGTTGAACAGGACTGCCTTCTGGGGAACGAAGCCGAGTCTCTGGCGCAGGTCCTCCTGCGCCATTTCCCGGATGTCCACGTCATCCACGAGTATGCGTCCCTGCGCCACGTCGTAGAACCGGGGAACCAGGTTCACCAGCGTGGACTTGCCGGCGCCCGTTCCGCCGATGATCGCCGTCACCTCGCCCGGCCGGGCGCTGAAGGAAACGTCCCGAATGGCAGGCTCCTCCGCCCCCGGGTAGCTGAAGGTCACGTTCCTGAACTCGATGTACCCGTGCTCTTTTTCCGCCTTGCGGGGAGCGGCCGGGTCCTTGATCCCCGGCGTCATGGCAAGCACCTCGTTGATCCTGCCCGCCGAAGCCGAGGCGCGGGGCAGCATGATGAAGAGTATGGACACCATGAGGAGGGAGAAGAGGATCTGCATGGCATACTGGATGAATGCCATGAGGCTGCCGATCTGCATTTCCCCGAGGGCAATCCGCTGCGCGCCGAACCAGATGAGGGCAGCCGCGGTCAGGTTCATGATCAGCATCATGGACGGCATCATGAATGCCATGAGCTTGTTGACCCTGATCGAGGTGTCGGTGAGGTCCAGATTGGCCGCGTCGAAGCGCTCCTTCTCGTGGTCCACCCGGTTGAATGCCCGGATGACGCGTACGCCGGTCAGGCCCTCCCGCAGCACCTGGTTGATCTTGTCGATCTTGGCCTGGATTGCCCTGAACAGGGGCAGGGCCCTGGCGGCGATGAGGGTGATCACCGCGACAAGCACAGGGATGACGGCAACGATCACCCACGACAGATGGGGGTCCTTCCGCAGCGCCATGATGACGCCGCCGACTGCCATGAGGGGAGACATGATCATCATGCGCATCAGCATCATGGTGAACATCTGCACCTGGGTGATGTCGTTGGTGGTCCGGGTGACCAGGGAGGGGGTGCCGATGATGTCGAACTCGTGCAGGGAAAACCCTTCCACGCGGGTAAAGACTTCCCTCCGGAGGTCCCTGCCGAATCCCATGCTGGCCCGCGCGGAAAACAGCGTGGAGATGAGCGCGCATATCATTCCCCCCAGGGCGACGAGAAGCATCAGCCCGCCCACCCTGAGGATGTAGGGTATGTCCGCTTTCACGATTCCGCTGTCCACGATGTCCGACATCAGCGTCGGGAGAAACAGCTCGGCGACGGTCTGGCCGGCCACGAGGACCGCCACGAGCACGATGGCCAAAGTATAAGGCTTGAGGTTTCTAAAAAGCTTCAGCATGCTGTCTCCTACCCCGCAGGGACGATCCACGGACGCTCATATTTCATTTGAAGCGATAAAAACAAAGGTGGTTATTTCCACGTCGACAGTCAACGCACGGGGCAGGATGAGAACCAGGCCCTACGAAAGCGGCTCCCAGGTGACAACGTAGTGCACGAGCGGATCCGTTGTTTCGATGTGCGGCGGGCGGACCGCCCAGGCTCCGTGAAGGCTGAGCTCCCGGGCAGCGAGCTCGAAGTGACACATCGCAATACCGATATCCACGCGCTGGATGTCTTCCACCTTGAGGAGCCTGCCGGCCAGACCTCCTGAATAGCCCGGGGTGCGCTGAAGGAAAAAGTGCCAGCCGCGGCCCTCCCGGACGATCCGCCACGGCTGCTTGTTCGATGCCGAAGGGGCAAGGCGCACCATTTCAAGTGCAGTGGCAAAAGGTCCTGCCGCCTCCGGCGTCATGGGAACCCCGAACTTCTCGTTTGAGAAAAGGCGCAGCGCCGGCAGCCGCTGATCTCCGCGCACGCGCATGCGAATGACGCCGTTTCGGGCAGTCTCCAGGTCCGGCATCACGCCGAGCGCGGCAACCGCGGGCACGCGCTCCCCGGCCTTTGCGCCGATGGCGCGGGAGAAAGAGCTCCTGGTGAAAGAGCCGCCCAGCCAGCATGTGCCCAGGCCGAGGTCGGTCGCCAGCAGTATGAGCTCTTCCATGGCGTAGCCGTAGTCCTCCAGCCAGCCTTCCCCCACGGTGGCCGCCCCCACGATGAATCCGCCCGCGCCCCTGACAAACCCGTAGGTTCCAAGTCCCCGGAGCGCCTCGGTATCGCCGCGCGTGGAGGCCACCAGTCTGAAACGCACCGCCGTGCCCAGTGGGCCCGCGCCCATGGAGTCGACCGCGCCGGAGAGAATCTGCCGCTGCGCCTCATCGATGGGAGACTCGAGAAACGTCCGGCAGGAAAAGCGCTGCGGGATGATACGGGTGACAGGCTTCGACAGGTTCATACAGTGTTCCACCAGCAGGCAGGAGGCCGGCTATATTTCGGCAATGACGTGGCCATGATAGTAGCTGTCGCGAAGGGCGGAGATCTTCTTGTCCTCCAGGTAGTCGTCGAAGCCCATGCGCCGATCGATGACGCCTCCCGGGCAGATCTCGATGATGCGGTTCGCGATGGAAGTGACGAACTGATGGTCGTGGCTGGTGAAAAGCATGACGCCGGTAAAGTCCACCAGGCCGTCGTTCAGCGCCTCGATTGCTTCCAGGTCGAGGTGGTTCGTCGGCTCGTCCAGGATCAGGCAGTTGGCTCCTGAAAGCATGAGCCGGGCCAGGACGCACCGCACGCGCTCGCCGCCGGAGAGAACGCGCACAGGCTTCAACGCCTCGTCACCGGAGAAAAGCATGCGGCCGAGGAACGAGCGGAGGAAGGTTGCATCATCGTTGTTGGTGTACTGCCCGAGCCAGTTCAGGAGAGACAGATCGGAGTCGAACAGGGCGGCGTTTTCCCGGGGGAAATACGACCACGCGATGGTCTGGCCCCAGGTAAAACTGCCCGCATCGGGCTTCTCCTCCCCGGTGATGATCCTGAAAAGGGCAGTCTTGGCGAGGTGCTCATGACCGACAAAAGCGATCTTGTCCCCCTTGTTGACGGTGAGGTCCAGGGCCGCCAGCACCGTCTTTGCCTCGAGGATCTTCGAAAGACCGGCAATCTCCAGGACATTGTTGCCCACGTCCCGGGCAGGCTTGAAGGCCACATAGGGAAAACGCCGGCTGGACGGCACGTAGTCGTCCACCTCGAGCTTTTCCAGGATCTTCTTGCGCGAGGTGGCCTGCCTGCTCTTGGAAACATTTGCCGCGAAACGCTGGATGAACTCCTTGAGATCCTTGACCTTTTCCTCCCGTCTCTTCCTCTCGTCCTTCTGCTGCATGGCGAGGATCTGGTTGATCCGGAACCAGAAGTCGTAGTTGCCGGCGTACATGCGGACCTGCCCGAAGTCTATGTCGCAGGTATGCGTGCACACCGCGTTGAGGAAATGCCGATCATGGGAGACCACGATGACGATGTTGGGGAACTCGATGAGGAACTCTTCCAGCCACGAGATGGAAGCGAGGTCCAGGCCGTTCGTGGGCTCATCCAGGAGCAGGATGTCGGGGTTTCCGAAGAGCGCCTGGGCCAGGAGCACGCGCACCTTCACCCCTTCGTCCACCTCCTGCATGAGCTTCTGATGAAAGGACTCCGGCACGCCCAGCCCTGCCATGAGGGTCGCGGCCTGGGCCTCCGCCTCCCACCCGCCCAGCTCGCCGAACTCCGCCTCCAGCTCGCTTGCCCGCATGCCGTCCGCGTCGGTGAAGTCCGCCTTTGCGTACAGCGCTTCCCGCTCCCGCCCGACCTCGTGCAGCCGCCGGGAGCCCATGATGACGGTGTCCAGCACCTTGTATTCCTCGAAGGCGAAATGGTCCTGGCTCAGAACGGACATCCGCTTGCCTGCTCCGACGCTGATCTCCCCCTTGTCCTGCTCCAGCTCGCCGGAGAGGATCTTGAGGAACGAGGACTTGCCGGACCCGTTCGCCCCGATGATCCCATAACAGTTGCCCGGGGTGAACTTGAGATTGACGTCCTTGAAAAGGAAACGGTTGCCGAAGGAGAGAACGAGATTGGCGACAGTAATCACGGTGCACACGTTCTGGCAGAATATCGCCTGATATGCAAGGGCCCGCGCCACCGTAGCCGGTGGATTTGCCGGCCTATTCTCGTGATGCCCGAGCTGATAGAGTCCCCCGGCAGGGAGGTGAGAGATGGTCACGGGCTCGTTCGAGTCCCTTTCCCCCGGCGCCGTGGTGCGCGCGGTGGAAGATACGTACGCCCTGCCCCTGGACGGCACGCTGGAGGCATACCCCAGCTATGTCAACCGCGTGTACGGAATACGCGGGGAGGACGGCGCGCGTTACGTGGCCAAGTTCTATCGCCCCGGGCGCTGGACCCGGGATGCGGTTCTGGACGAGCACAGGTTCCTGCTGGACTGCACCGCAGCGGAAGTCCCTGTCATCGCGCCCCTCCCGGCCGCGGACGGCGGCACCCTCCATGAGACGACGCCGGAGCAATCGGACGGCCAGTCATTCCAGTTCGCCCTCTTTCCGCGCACAGGCGGCCGCACCTACGAGCCTGAGTCTGACGAGGACCTGCGCAGGCTCGGCACGCTCCTGGGAAGGTGCCACGCCGTGGCCGCCGGCAGGGAGGCGCTGCATCGCGCGCTCTGCACGCCGCAGGACCTCACCGAAGGCTTCGTGGAAGAACTCCTCGCTGACGAGCTGGTGCATCCAGAATGCCGGGAGGAGTTCAAGGCAGTCTGCGACACCACCCTCCAGGCTGCCGCGCCCTTATTCGAGGGTCTTTCTCCACGCCGGATCCACGGGGACTGCCACCGCGGCAACATCATCGACCGGGCCGGGCAGGGCCTCGTGCTCATCGATTTCGACGATATGATGAGAGGGCCGCCGGTGCAGGACATCTGGCTCGTGCTCCCCGGCTATGCCTCGGAAAGCAGGAAGGAGCTCGCGGCGCTGCTGGAGGGCTACGAGCAGTTCGCCCTCTTTGATCGGGAGACGCTGAAGCTGATCGAGCCGCTTCGATTCATGCGCATGATTTACTTCCTTGCCTGGCGCGCGCGCCAGCGCGCGGACTACTGGTTCCGTGAAAGCTTCCCCGACTGGGGAAGCGAGGCGTTCTGGATGAAGGAAACGGAGGACCTCCGCACCCAGGCGCAGGTCATCCACGCCGCATTGAACGGCTGATTCCCGGCCCACGGCTGTCACACCACGTGCAGCGTGACGCCCAGCGTGCGAAAAATCTCCACGTATTCGAGCGTGATTCCCGTGTCCGTGATGACCGCGTCGAAGTCTTTCAAGTCGGCAAACCACGACGGGCTCACCCTTCCGAGCTTGCGGGAATCCGCCAGGAGGATGCGCGACTGTGAGGAAGCAATGGCGGCCTTTTTCAGCTCTGCCTCGGCTCCGTCCGCGCAGGTCACCCCCAGGGTGAGGTTCGCGCCGTCGGCAGAGAGAAACGCCTTGTGCGCCCGGTAACGGCGGACCAGGTCGAGCCCTTCAGGGCTTGAAAAGACGAGCCTGTCATGCTGCATGACGCCCCCTGCCAGTACGACTGTGCGCCCTCTGCCCCTGCCGGCGCCCAGGAGGATGTTCATCGCGAAGCAAAGGATCGTGACGGGCAGGTCGGGAGGAAGGCTCCGCGCCAGCCATTCGGTGGTGGAACCCGAGTCGATGATCACGATGTCGTTCTTTTCCACGAGGGAGGCGGCCTTCCGGCCGATGCGCATCTTCTCCGACGCCGCGGCAGAGCGGGGGTCGGACAGTGACCAACCCGCGTGGGACACGGGAATGGCGCCTGCCCGGACCAGGGTGGCCTTGTTGTCGCTGCTGAGCAGCTCGAGGTCGCGCCGTATCGTCATCTCGGACACGCCGAGCCTTTCGGAGAGGTCCCCTATGGTGGCGCCATGTGTCTGCTCGAGCAACCCGAGTATCTGGGAAAGCCGTTCCTTTCTTTTGCTCGTTGGCATCTGCAGTTTTGTCCTGAACCCGGGGAGGATATCTCAGTTTATGAGAAAAATCAACATTCCTAGATAGATATTGATAGTTTATGGCTATTATTCTCTTGACAAATGTAAAATTATAGTCAATTATTGTTAATTAGTGATAGATAAGTAACACCTCCTCGGCCCGCGATCTACTCCAGACTGGGAGGTCCGCCAGGCAGTGCTGCCTGACGTCACCGGAGGATCGCGGGCCATTTTTCTGCTACACTACACGGCATGCAGGAAGAGGAAGCCAGGCGACAGATCGTAGAGGCCGGCAGGCGGCTCACGGAAAGATTCTTCGTTGCCTCGAATGACGGCAACATCAGCGCAAGGCTCTCCCGGGACGAGCTCCTCATCACCCCTACCAGCATGAACAAGGGTGACGTCACCGTCGAGCAGATTCTCAAGGTGGACATGCAGGGCAGGGTCATCAGCGGGGACCGCAAGCCCAGCTCGGAGACCAGGATGCACCTCGCCGTGTACGCGGCCAGGCCTGACGTGCAGGCCATCGTGCACGCCCATCCTCCGGCAGCCACGGGATTTGCAGCGTGCCGCATCCGTCTCGATCAGGATGTGATCCTGCCCGAAATAGTGTTCGGACTTGGCAAAGTGGGATTGGCTGAATATGGCACTCCCAGCACACAGGAAATACCGGACGCTGTGGTAAAGGAGATTCCCGACTGCGAAGCGGTGCTCCTGTCGAATCACGGAGCCCTCACGGTCGGTGAGGACGTCATGCAGGCTTATTACCGCATGGAAGTGCTCGAGATGTACGCCCGGGTGCGCCTTGTCACCCGCATACTCGGGGAACCCAAGCCCCTGAGCACCAGCGAGGTATCCGAGCTGTACAAGGTCCGCGAGCGCCAGGGGTGGGGCAGGTCAAAGCCCGTCCTGCAGGACGTGGACCCGGCGCTCATCGATGTCATCGCGCAGGTGGTCGTGGAAATACTGAAAAAAAGAGATGCTCCTCCGGGCTGAGAGAGTCCCGACGAGGGCGCCCTTACTCCTTCTTCTCCACGATCCGGATATGCAGGTCTTCGAGTTGTTTCGAATCCACTGCCGAAGGCGAATCATCCATGGGGCATTGGCCGAGTGTGTTCTTCGGGAACGGAATGACTTCTCGGATCGTCGACTCCCCCGCCATCATGGCCACCAGCCGGTCGAAACCGGGAGCTATTCCCCCGTGCGGCGGCGGTCCGTAACGGAAGGCCTCAAGCAGGAAGCCGAATCGCTGCTCAGCCTGCTCGTCTGAAATACCCAGGAATCTGAAGATCCGCTTCTGGAGTTCAGGGTCATGAATCCTGATCGAGCCGGATGCCAGCTCGACGCCGTTGCACACGAGATCGTACAGATCGCCCTTCACCTCCCCGGGCCTCTTTTCGAAATCCGCCAGGAACCTCTCCTGGGGCATCGTGAACATGTGATGCGCCGGGTCCCACTTCTGCCCCTCCTCGTTCCACTCGAACAGGGGAAAGTCGATGATCCAACAGAACTTGAAGTCCCCGGACTCTGTCAGCTTCAGGTCCCTGCCCAGCTGCAGGCGCACCGCGCCGAGGGAGAGGCAGGCCTTGCGGAAGTCCGCCCCCACCATGAGGATCAGGTCTCCCGGCTTTGCTCCGAGTGCCGCGCGGATTACCGCGGCCTGTTCCAAGTAGAACTTGGAAATGCCGCCTTCAAGCCCCGCCTCCGTCACCTTCATCCATGCCAGGCCGGCCGCGCCGTAAACCTTCGCGATCGCCTCCAGGTCCGTGATCTGTTTGCGTGAATACTCCCCGCAACCGGTGGCAACGAGCGCCTTCACCACCCCGCCGCTTTCCACGACCTTCTTGAAGACCTCGAATGTGCCCTTCTGCGCGAAGGACTCGAAGTCCTGCAGCTTCAGGTCGAATCTCAGGTCGGGCTTGTCCGAGCCGTAGAGATTCATTGCATCGTCGTATGCGATACGGGGGAACGGGACGGTGATTTCCCGGCCGATGGATTTCGTGAAGATGTTCAGGAAGAGCCCTTCAACCAGCTCGAACACGTCTTCACGGGACACAAAGCTCATCTCAATGTCGATCTGGGTAAACTCCGGCTGCCGGTCCCCGCGCGCGTCCTCGTCCCGGAAACAGCGCGCGATCTGGAAATACCTGTCAAAACCCGAGACCATGAGGATCTGCTTGTAGAGCTGGGGAGACTGCGGCAGCGCGTAGAACTTTCCCGGGTTCAGGCGGGAAGGGACCAGGTAGTCCCGGGCGCCTTCGGGTGTGGACTTGATGAATATCGGTGTCTCGATTTCGAAAAATCCCCGGGCGGAAAGGAACTCACGCGTGGCAAGCGCCGCCCTGTGGCGAAGGGCAATGTTGCGCTGCATGGTGCCGGTGCGCAGGTCCAGGTAGCGGTACTTGAACCGGGTGTCCTCCCGCGCGTCCGCTTTTTCGTCGATCATGAAGGGAAGCACGTCGCAGCGGCTGAGGATGACGATCCGTGACGCGTGCACCTCGATCTCCCCGGTCGGCATATTGGGATTGGCCATGGTGGGCGGCCGGGTATGGACCGTGCCCTCCACCGCCACGCAGTACTCGAATTTCAGCTCGTCGCTGGCTGCGCGCAGCTCGGCGGGCGCGTCAGCGTTCACCACCACCTGCGTAAGGCCGTAGCGGTCGCGAATGTCGAAGAATCTGATGCCGCCATGGTCGCGGTGCCGGTGCACCCAGCCGTTGAGGGTGATTTTCCTGCCCTCGTCAGAGGCGCGCAGCGCGCCGCACGTGACGGATCTCTTCATGTTTTCCATGCGGTCGACTATAGCCGGGATGCGCGCGGGAGTGCAAGGAAGCACAAGAACCGCTGTGCGCGCGTGCACGAATCTCTTGTGCGTACTCGCACATATTCTCTTGTGCGTACTCGCACATATTCTCTTGTGCGTACTCGCACATATTCTCTTGTGCGTACTCGCACAATTCTTCTATCATGAAGAGTATGAAGAGATGCCTGCTTGGCCTGTGGCTCGGCTTCGCGGCAGCGTGCCTGCTGTCCGCGCAGGCCGCTGAAAGAGGTCCCGTTCTTGACAAGATCCTTTTTGATGCAAAGACGCAGGAAGACATCGGGCTCAAGGACGTGGCGGCCGGCAGGAGTGACCTGTGGAACTACGGCACGAGCGGCGCGGCGTTCAAGGCACTGCCGGATGACGTGAGGTCGAAGCTCGATGTGTACGGCGTCACCGGCGTGCAGACGTTGTCGATCCTGATGAACCCGTATCCGAACGCCGCTCCCTACACGGTGGCCACCCCGAGTGGCAAGACCCGGTTCAACCCGTTCGCCATTCGTGAGGTCCGATTCGCCATGAACTTCCTCATCAATCGCAAGCAGATCATCGACGAGATCATGGTCGGCGCCGGGCTTCCCATGTATACCGGCGTGACCCCGGGGCAGCCGAACAGCTCGCAGTACGGCCTCATCGCCAGCAGGCTGGGCTTCACGCCGGCGGGCAATGAGAAAAAGGCCCTCGCGGACATCGATGCCGCTCTCAAGGCAGCCGCTGCCCTGCCGGAGAACAAGGGCAGGCTGGCCAGGAACGGCCCGTGGTGGACCTTCGACGGGGAGCCGGTGAGCGTGAAGTTCCTCATTCGCGTGGACGATCCAACGCTCCGCCTGCCGGAAGGCCGCTCCATTGCCGACCAGATAGAGAAGGCGGGAATAAAGGTCGAGCGGCTCGAGTACGACAGGGTAAAAGCGCGTTCACTGTGGGGGCAGAGCGACCCCAAAGAGTACGGCTGGAACCTGTATACAGAGGGTTGGAACGGCGGCCAGACCTACGCGTACTGGGAGACGTCCATCTCACAGATGTACGCGCCCTGGTTTTCCAACATGCCCGGCGAAGGGAACGCGGCATTCTGGAACTACCAGAACGCCGAGCTCGACAAGCTCACCAGTGACGCCGCCAATGGCAGGGTCAGGGACACGGCGGACTATTATGCAAAGCTGTACAAGGCCGTGGACATCGGGCTGAAAGACGCGGTGCGCGTCTTCATCGCGGCGCAGACCACCTACCTGGCCGGGAACAAGGCCCGGTTCAACAACCGGATGGTGTACGGCCTCGGCGACGGGCTGGACAAATGGTCGATGTACACCGCGGACGTGAAGCCTGAAAAGGACAGCAGCAAGGTCCTGCGGATGTCTGCGTTCTCAGCCCGGGGATCGCTCTTCATGTCTTCATGGGACCCCATTGGCCCGAACGGCTTCGAAGACATCTACTCCAGCGTCATCATCAAGGAGCTGTCCGACCAGGAGGCCGAGGCAAACCCCGTGACCGGCGTCAGCATGCCCCTGCGCGCATCGTGGGCCGGCATTTCTTCGAGCGTCACTATCGCCGCTGACGGGCACGTGGCCGGCAAGATCCCAGTTCCGCCCGATGCCGTGCTCTGGAACGCGCAGGACCAGAAGTGGGAGTCGGGTTTCGTCTACGCGGACCTGAAAGGCAACGGCATCGCGTTCGGATATGTAAAGACTGATGCAATCACCGCCTTCTCCAGGGGCACATTCACCTTCAAGTTCGGAAAATGGCACCACGGCAGGCCGGTGGACATCAATGACTACCGCTACGCCATGGCCCTGCCGTATGACGTTTCCTTCAAGAAAGGCCCTGAGGACAGGGTCTACGAAGCGGAATACGCGGGTGCCGTCAACCCGAACCTGGTCCGGTCCAAGGGCATTATGTTCAACAAGGACGGCACAATCACGAGCTACGCGGACGTGAACTACCCGATGGATCAGAGCCAGCTCGCCGGCCTTCTCTGCCCGGCCTTGATGGTGGCAGGAGCCAATTACGGCGCCGTCGTTCCCTGGGAGATTCTGGAGGCGGTAAAGGGGATCGTGAGCGAGGGCAACGCGTCGCACACGGCGTATTCCTACAATTCCAACGCGGACTTCACCGAGGTGGATCTCCTGAGTCAGAAATGCGTGGCAGACCTGAAGGCCAAGCTGAAAGATTACATCGGTGCGCAACGGGTCCCGGCAGCCCTTCGGGGCTTCATGACCCCTGCGGAAGCGGTGAAAGACTACCAGCTCACCCTGGACTTCATGGAAAAGCATGGTCACGGGTACATTTCCAACGGCGGCTTTATCCTGGACAGCTATGACCCGGCCAACAATACCGCCGTGCTCGCGGCCAATCGTGATCCCTCGTATCCGTATACAAAGGGATACTTCGTGAAAGCCCTCGCCACCAGCTTTGCCCGCATCGACGCAATCAAGGTGCCCATGTACAAGAAGGGCGAAAGTCTCACGGTGGGCGTCACGGTAAGCCAGGTGGCTTTCCCCGAAAACGCTTCGCGGCCGGCCGCCCGGGGGAACGTGAAGGTGACCCTGGTCGGGGAAAAGCAGATTGCCGCGCAGGCGCGGCTGGTGAAACCGGGCAGCTTCGAGGCGGTCATTCCCCGCGCGTCGCTCTCCGGGCTCGCGCCCGGCAGCTATACCCTCATCGTGGAGGCATCCCTGGGCGGCGGCGGGGGTGCCATGGACACGGCCAGTCTCATCGTGTTCTGAGCGTGTACCGCGCCTTCGTACTCAAACGGGTCCTCTATGCGGCGCTGATGTACGTCGTGATGGTGTGCGTATATTCCGCGCTTTTCAACAATGTGGCGGACCAGACATTGCGCGCGCAGATCGAGGAACAGGTGCGGCAGGAGTCGACGCGCCTGAAGAGCGCGAGCGCGGAACAGCTGCACGCCCTCATCGAGGTGCAGAGGCAGATAAAGCTCAACCAGTACCACCTGAACGAGCCTCTTCCCTCCCGGATCTTCTGGCGCAGCGTGCGGACGCTGCTTTTCGACTTCGGCAACGCGACCATCATCAAGGCCTCCAACGGGGACAGGCTGGTACGCGGCATCATTCTGGAAGCGCTCCCCCGGACCATCCTCCTGTTCACCTCCGAGGTCATCCTCACGACCATCCTGGGGGTCGCCCTGGGCCTGTACATGGCAAGGAGGCCGGGCGGATTTCTGGATCGGTTCTCCTCTGCGGTCACCATGATCACCAATGGCCTGCCAAGCTGGTGGCTGGGCATGATCGCGATCATGGTCTTTTCCTACACACTGCCCCTTTTCCCTTCCGGCGGTCTGCACACCAATCCTGCCCCCACGGGCCTGGCCGGCGTCATCGATTATCTCTGGCACCTCTCCCTGCCCTTGCTCACACTCGTGGTGCTCGGTGTCTGGGGGACCGGCTATGTGACGCGGAACATCGTGCTCTCAACGCTGCAGGAGGACTACGTCATGGCCGCCCGGGCCCGCGGCATCCCGGAGCGCCGCGTGCTCTTCGGTCATACCCTGCGGACTGCGATGCCGGCCATCATGACCCTTGCCGTGCTGGGCCTCTTCGCCTCCATCGCCGGCAACATAATAGTGGAGGGAATCTTCGGCTGGCCGGGCATCGGCAATCTCTATTTCATCGCCGTCCAGCAGAACGACGTGCCGGTCCTCATGGCCACGCTGGCAATTGAGACCCTGGTCAACATGCTCGGGTTCGTTCTCCTGGATCTCATCTACGGGTTCCTCGATCCGCGGATCAAGATCGGCGGCAGGGCATGAGAGAGTTCTGGACGGAGTTTTCGAAAATAAGGACCGGCCTTGTCGGGCTGGGCATCCTCATGGCATTCGTCGTTCTGGCCGTCATCGGCCCGGCCATAGTGCCGTTCCCCGGCGCAATCGATCACTGGCGCGATATCAGCTTCTGGCAGGACAATCCCCAGGCTGCCCCGCCGGTATGGACGAATGCGCTGCCATGGACGGGGGGAAAAGGCGTCGTGTCCTCGGTGCTCACCCATCCGGAGTTCTCCGAGGAAAAAGAGGACAGCGGGGTCACGGTCCGGAAATATGTCTTTCCGTATGCCTACAGCGTGGATGAGCCGCCCCGGGACCTGGTGGTGCGTTTTCAGGGTCAGGGCCAGGTTCCGGTGGATATCAGCGTCCATCGGCCGGACGGCCTGGATGCCCCGCTGTACAGGGAGCAGCTCGACATCGCGCAGGGGGTTCTTCAACGCGTTTCGATCGGACGAAACTGCGCGCAGGAGGTCATCGAGTTCGTGCGGGCTCATAATGAGGACCTCGCCGCGGCGCTGGATCCGGACCTGATCAAGCCGGTGAGCATCCTTTTTTCAAAGCTCGATCCTTCGATGGCGGACCGGCCCGCGGCCCTCACGGGCGTGTATACGATCACCGTCACCGCCCTGCTTCTCAATGATCAGTTCGCGTTCCAGTCTCCGTCTGTCGTCGTGTCAGGGCACGTCTCCGGCATCCTCGGCACGGACCTTTCCAAGAGGGACGTCTTCACCGGCATCGTTGTCGGCATCAGGTGGGCGCTGATCATCGGCATCCTGACCTCGATCCTCACGGTCTTTGTCGGGGTCGTGCTGGGCGTGTGCGCGGCGTATTTCGGCGGGGCAGTGGACTGGCTGCTGAACCGGCTCTACGAGTTCGTCTATCTCCTTCCCGTGCTGCCGTTCCTCATCGTCATCTCCGCCGTCTTCAAGCCGACACTATGGACGCTGATCGTCATCATCTGCCTGTTCTTCTGGACCGGGCCCTACAAGCCGGTCTACAGCATGGCCCTCCAGATTCGCGAGGAGACCTACGTGGAGGCCTCGCGCGCGCTGGGGGCGCGGCCCGGGCGCGTGATCTTCCGCCATATCCTGCCGCTCCTCCTGCCCTACAGCTTTGCGGTCATGGCCCTCAGCGTGCCCGCGGTCATCGTGTACGAGGCCAGCGTGAGCCTGCTCGGGCTGGGAGACTCGAGCATCGTGACCTGGGGCCAGATCCTCCACGACGCGCTCGGGCAGGGTGCGGTCATCAACAACCTCTGGTGGTGGGTGGTTCCCCCGGGCGTCATGATCGCCCTCATGGGAATGAGCTTTGCATTCCTCGGCACGGCGCTGGACCGGATCCTCCACCCCCGGCTCAGGACCAGGTGACTGCAGTGCCTGCGCCTCTCCTCGTGGTCCGTGACCTCCAGCTCCACTACTTCACTACCAGGGGCGTCGTACATGCGGTAGACGGCGTGAGCTTCGAGATCGCGGCGGGGGAGACTCTCGGGCTTGTCGGTGAATCAGGCTGCGGGAAGACAAGCTGCGCGACGGCGCTGCTCAACATACCGGCACCCCCCGGCAGGATTGCAGGAGGCTCCATTCTCCTGGACGGCGTGGAAATCACCGGTATGAGCGATCGTGAGCTGCGCCGCAGCGTGAGGTGGTCCCGGATCTCGATGGTATTCCAGGGCGCCATGAACAGCCTCACGCCCGTCTACACGGTCCGCGCGCTCATGGCGGAGACCTACCGGGAGCACGCCGGCAAGGACCGTCTGGACAATGCCGGGATCGAGCAGCTCATGAGGCAGTACATAGGGCTGGTGGGACTTCCCGCGCACGTCCTGGACCGGTATCCGCACGAGCTCTCCGGCGGCATGAAACAGCGCGTGGTCATCGCCATTGCGCTCTTTCTCGAGCCCCGGCTGGTCATTATGGACGAGCCGACCACCGCGCTGGACGTGGTGGTCCAGGCCCAGATCCTCAACCTGATCAAGGAGCTCAAGCATCGCTTGAAGCTGTCATATCTTTTCATCACGCACGATCTTGCCACTGAAGCGGAAGTGGCGGACCGCATCATGGTGATGTACGCCGGGAAGGCGGCGGAAGTCGGCACCAACGAGCAGATCTTCGGTGAGAAGGGGCCTGTGCACCCCTATACCCGGATGCTTCTTGACGCCACGCCGCGGCTGCATGCGCCGACGGGATCGCGCGCGCCCGTTGAGCTTGCCTTCATCCCCGGCGCGCCTCCTGACCTGCTCGATCCTCCAGCGGGCTGCCGATTTGCCGCGCGCTGCCCCTTTGCAAAACAGAAGTGCAGGCGCCAGGAGCCGCTCATGGCAGCGATGGACAACGGCCACAGCGCGGCATGCTGGAAAGCCATGAAAGACGCAGAGTATGAACGCTCCTGAAGGCTCCGTTCCGGTCCTCGAGCTGGTCCACGTGAAGAAGGAGTTTCCCCTTCGACGCCGGCTGGAGGAGGTGATGCGGGGCAGCCATGGAAGCGTGCACGCAGTGGATGACGTGAGCTTCCAGCTGGAGCGCGGAGAGATACTCGGCCTGGTGGGAGAATCAGGGTGCGGAAAGACCACACTGGGCAGGATTGTCATGAGACTGATCGCTCCCACTTCGGGGCGCCTTCTGATGGACGGGCAGGAGGTCTCGGGGCCCGGGGAAGGGAGGGAGACCGCGTGGCGCAGAGGCGTGCAGATGATATTCCAGGATCCCTACGCGTCACTGAACCCGCGGTTCAGGATCAGGGACGTTCTGGAGGAGCCGCTCCTCATCCACCGTCTCGGCGCCTCTCGAGCTGAGCGCGCGCGCCTGGTCCAGGCGGTCATGGAAAAAGTGAAGATGGTCCCGGTCCGCGACTACCTGGACCGCTATCCCCACATGCTTTCCGGCGGCCAGAGGCAGAGGATCGCCACAGCACGGGCGCTCATCCTCTCCCCGCGCGTCATCGTTGCCGACGAGCCTGTTTCCATGATAGACCTCTCCACGCGGGCGGAGATCCTGCACATGATGAAGGCGGTCCAGCAGGAGATGGAGCTCTCCCTGCTGTACATCACGCACGACATCTCCACCGCCCGTTATTTCGCGCACAGGATCGCCGTCATGTACCTTGGCAGGATCGTGGAGATCGGGCCGGCGGACCGGGTGATCGAGTCCCCGCGCCATCCCTACACGCGGGCCCTCATCCAGGCTGTGTGCGAGCCTGTGCCGGGAAGAGTGCAGCGTCTCAAGGAGCTCCCGATCAGGGGGGAGATTCCCTCCGCGGCGGCAATCCCCCGCGGCTGCCGCTTTCACCCCCGGTGCGTGTTCGCGCGTCCTGAATGCGCGGACCTGGCGGAGCCCGAGCTCGAGGCAGTGGGGCCCGGCCACTATGCGGCCTGCCGCCGCCTGAAGGAGATTTGAAAATGCTCGATCCCGCAGCCGTACGCGCCCACTTTCCCGCGCTGGACCCGCTCAATCACGGCGGAACTGTGCCGATGTATTTCGACAATCCTGCCGGCACCCAGATCGCCGCGGAGGCGATGTCCCGCATGCAGGACTACTTCGTGCATCGCAACGCCAATCACGGCGGCGCCTCCCGTGCCAGCAGGGAATCAGATGCGATGGTGCACGACACGCGCGCGGCGCTCGCGGACTTCCTCGGCGCGGCGCGGCCGGAGGAGATCTCCTTCGGCCAGAACATGACTTCCCTCACGCTCCATGTCTCGCGCTGTCTCGCCGCGGAGCTCTCCGCGGGGGACGAGATCATTCTTACCCGGCTGGACCACGATGCCAATGTCTCCCCCTGGCTCCTGATGGCTAGAGACAGGGGATGCACGGTGCGATGGGTGGACTTCGACCCCCGGGACTGCACGTGGTGCGCGGACGAGCTGGCCCGGCAGGTCACGAAGCACACAAAGCTCGTTGCCGTGGGCATGGCCTCCAACGCCACGGGCACCGTCAACCCGGTTGCCGCGGCAGCCCGGATCGCGCATGATGCCGGAGCGCTCGCCTTCGTGGATGCGGTGCACTATGCCCCGCATGGCGCAATCGATGTCACCGCCATCGGCTGTGATCTCCTGGCATGCTCCGCGTACAAGTTCTTCGGCCCCCACGCCGGCGTGCTCTGGGGACGCTACGCGCTCATGGATCGTCTTTCCGCCTACAAGGTGAGACCTGCCGGCGACTCTCCACCGGACAAGTGGGAAACAGGAACGCAGAGCTTCGAGTCGATTGCGGGCACGGCCGGCGCCATCGAATACCTGGAGTGGCTGGGCAGGCGCTTTGGCGCCGTGCCGTCCTCCGCGGGCAGGAAGACAGCCTTGAAGGCCGGCATGGACGCCGTACGGGACTACGAGGCCGGTCTCAGCAGGGCGATGCGTGACGGGCTCTCCTCGATAAAGGGTCTGCGAATTCACGGGATCACGGATTCGGCACGGATGGACAGCCGTGCACCGACATACTCCTTCACCCTGGAGGGCTGGAAGCCGCGCCGCATCTGCGAGGAGCTGGACAAGGCAGGGATCTACGCCTCGGACGGGAACTACTACGCGCTGGAAGTCACCACGCGCCTGGGCCTCGAGGCCGCGGGCGGCATGGTGCGCGTGGGCGCCGCGCATTACAACACGCTCGGGGAGATAGAGACGCTTGTGGAAACCCTGCGGGCGCTGGCGGGCAGGAGCGCATAGGCACGGCAATGGATGGCGAGCAAGGCTCAGACAGGGACGGCGTTCGCGCCGAACGGGTACTCCCGTATGCCAAAAGGCCGAGGAGTGCATAGGCAGTGATGGGAGGCGCGGACCGTGTTCGCTGGAACGCGGAGGAATATGCAAAAAACTCCGCCGCCCAGCTCGGCTGGGCCCGGGAGCTCATCGCCAGGCTCAATCTCGAAGGACATGAGCATGTGCTGGACATCGGGTGCGGGGATGGGAAGGTGAGCGCGGAGCTGGCGCGCCATGTCCCGCGGGGAAAGGTGGTAGGCGTCGACAGCTCGGAGGACATGATCCGGCTGGCCCGCGCGGCGTTTTCCCCGGCATCGCAGGGCAATCTCTTGTTCCTGCTCCGTGATGCGCGGGATCTCGGATTCAAGGAGCAGTTCGACGTGGTGTTCTCCAATGCCACGCTTCACTGGGTGAAGGACCACCGCGCGGTGCTGCGGAGCGTGGCGCAGAGCCTGCGGCCGCGCGGCCGCATTCTCCTCCAGTTCGGGGGAAGGGGAAACGGCGAGGAGATATTCGAAGTTGCGCGCGCCATGATCGCATCCCCTGCCTGGTGCGAGTTCTTCCAGGATTTCGACTTTCCCTGGAGCTTTTATGGACCGGAACGGTACGACGCATGGTGCACTGAGGCAGGGCTCAGCCTCTGGCGCGCCGAGCTCCTGCCAAAAGATATGGTTCAAAGAGGCACAGAGGGACTCTCCGGCTGGATCCGCACCACGTGGATGCCGTACACCTCCAGGCTCCCCGTAGACAAGAGGGAAAGGTTCATCCGCGAGGCGGCCAACCGCTATGCACTCCTGCACCCCGGTAATGCACAGGGGGATTTAACCGTCGGCATGGTGCGCCTGGAGCTGGAGGCGGAAAAGGCCTAAGGACCATGACGGCGATGGCACGTGCCATACGACGGACACGCACGTGGGCTCCCGGCGCGCTATGACTTCTTCGTCAGCCGTCTGACAAGGGAGAAGATTCCCTGCGCAATGAGAAGGCCGATCACGACGTAGACCCACCAGGGGAGGTTCCTGCCGAAGAAAAGCACGTAGAGGAAGGGCGCAACGGTGGCTGCAAGAAAGACCATGCTCCAGATCGTGATCTCGTTCTTCAGCTTCCTGGCCAGCGCCCGCACCATGCGAAAAATCGAAAAGTAGAAAACGGGCGCCGACGCGAGGTAGATGATGAGAAACGCGACCGGGTCCACGCCGTAGTTCTCACGTGCCGCACGCATGAGCTCCCGTATCCACCCGAGGACCACCGTGTCGAACCCGCGCATTACGCTGCCCTTCTCAGTGAAGGCACGGCCCGGGCCACAACCAGGGCGCAGACAAGGGTGCATGCCGCGCTGGCCGTAACGGTGAGGGGGACGCCGGCCGCGCTGGCCACTGTCCCGGCCAGAAGCGCTCCGAGCGGCATGAAGCCGAAGAATGAAAGCATGTAAATTGCCATGACCCGTCCGCGGACTGCGTCAGGGACCAGGGACTGCACGAGTGCGTTGGCCAGGATGTTGATCGTGATGTTCACGGCGCCGACCACGACGAGTATGAGCAGGGAGAGCGCAAGTGAGCGCGTGAAGGAGAAAAGCGCCAGGGCGATCGGGAATCCGACGCTTGCCACGGTCAGGAGCCGGCCCTTGAATCTGCGGTGCGCCAGGGTAGCGATCATGAGGGCGGCGAAGAGCGCCCCCACGCCGCGCGCGGAAAGCAGGAAGCCGTTGGTGGTCGAGTCCCCGCCGAGGACCTGCACGGCCCACGCAGGGATCAGGGTCACGAAGGACGTGCCGAACAGGCTCACCGAGCAGAGGAGCCAGATGATGGCAAGGATCCGCTTGTCGGACACGACAGTGTGGAATCCCTCTCGAATGTCGGCACGCGCGGTGGCCCGTGCCGGGGGCGGAGACCAGGGCGCCAGCCTCATGGATGCCAGGGCCACGATCACGGCGACAAAGGAAAGGCCGTTGATTGAAAAACACCAACCGGGCCCGACGAGCGCATAGATGATGCCGCCGATGGCAGGGCCGAAAGCCATCGCTGTGTTGAACATGGTCGAGTTCAGTGCGATGGCATTCGTGAGCACTGACCGGTCGACCATCTCCAGCACGAATGACTGGCGCGCGGGCGCGTCGAACGCGTTCACGACCCCGAGGCTGAAAGCCAGCACGATGATGTGCCAGGGCATGACAAGGCGCAGAAAAGTGAGCGCGGCAAGCACGAATGCCAGCAGCATGCTGAAGGTCTGCGTGACCACGAGCAGCCGGCGACGCGGCACCCTGTCCGCGATGACTCCACCGTACAGGGTGAACAGCCAGGTCGCGATCCCTGATGCAAACCCCACGTACCCGAGGTACACCGTCGAGCGCGTGAGCTGGTAGATGAGGTAGCCCTGGGCAGTGGACTGCATCCAGGTGCCGGCAAGCGATGTCATCTGACCGAAAAACCAAAGACGGTAATTGGGATAGGCCAGGGCGGCGAATGTTCGCCGACGCCCCTCAACAAGGTGCTCCTGCATGAGCGGCCATGATAGTACGGATGTGTGACTTGGAAAAGCGTCCTGTCGACCGTATATTCGTACCAGAAAGCCCCGTCCATGAGCACGTCCCTTCAAGATCTGCTGTCAATCGAAACCCGCACCCTGCTCGAAGAGGAGTCGCGTCTTGCAAATGCCGTGCGCGGGATGGAGGAAAGTCTTTCGGGGCTGCGGGACATCGACCTGGTGCTCTCCCTGGCCGGGACACGGCTTTCATTGAGCCTCCAGCTCCTGAAGCGCATCACGGGCAGAGTGGATCCGGCCGCGCGCCAGGAGCTGGAAGAGATGATCACGGAAAAATCCCTTTCCGCGCTCCGCCTGGTGGAGGGTCTTCTCGCGGAGAACATCTCGGAGGACCAGAAGGGGATTGTCCAGGCAAATCCGCTGTACCCGAACGTCAAGAACCTGCTCGAGCAGTTTCTCCTTGCCGGCGGCGGGGGTTTCATGGAATCACGGCAGGCGGACGCGCGGAAGAGACGGGTGCTTTCCCAGAGCATTGTGGCGGCAATCCGCAAATACACGGGAGAAGACGACCGCTACCCGCCTCTCGAGCTGGAGCGCTACCCGCCCGTGGTGCGGAAGCTGCTTCTCTTTCTGTTCCCCGTGATGATCCGTGAAAATCCTGAAAGACCCCCGTATGGAATCGAGGAAGGCCAGGAAGTGACCTACGCGGCGCAGAACATGAAGCTGCCCCTTTCCCAGGCCATCTTCTACATGGAGAACGAGCTCCTGCCGGATCTGAAGGTGAAGCTCGTGCAGAGCCCCGGCGCCCGTGCGCTCCAGGAGGAGATCCGCCGCGTCCAGGAGCGGGTGGACGAATACAAGAAGCTTCGCTTCTTCCCGCGTTCGACGCCCGTGCTCCTGGAAAAAGGCTACTACACGGAGGGAATGACCGGGTATACGACGGACGGGGAAATGCTCGTTCCCATCCCGCTGCCCGTCTCCTTCAAGAGCGGAACGAACCTGGACCGCAAGATGGAGCTGGTGCGCATGGACGTGGTGCGGCGGATTGCGGGACGGAAAGTGAGCGGCGCCGTCGACAAGGAGTATCGGCGCCTTCGCGGCCTTTCAAGCGGCATACGCGGCAACTCGCGCACGACGAGCATGAAGCTGGACGCGGTCTGGGGCTATCGCGTGCTGAGACAGGATTTCCCTTTTCTTCGCAGGTTGACAGACAAGGCAATGTTCGAAGAGCTTGTCGACCTGGTGCACGCGGCCGGCGCCGGAACCTCCGAAAGCCGCATTGCGGCGCTTATCGAAAAGGACCAGGGGGCCGCCGAGATTCTCTCCCCCTCGCTGGAAGCAGATCCGCCTGCAGGCGCCGTTCCTGGTCCGGCCGGGCCCCCGCTATAAGAATCTCTCGAAACGTTCTTTTTTTGCCTTGCAGATCGGGCACACCTCGGGCGGTCCATCCCGCGCGCACAGATAGCCGCAGACCTTGCATCTCCACACGGGGTACTTCAGTTCCGCGGCACCGGCCGGCGCCGAGCCGGCAGGAGTTTCCGCGCGCGCCGGCTCTTTCGCGGCCCGTGTGTTTTCCGCCGGGCTTCCCGCGGAGCCTTCCGCCGCGGACGCCGCCGGGGGCTCGGTTTCCGCGCTCAACTTTTCAGCGGGCCGCCTTTCGGGAATTCGCCGCGCTTTGCGCTTCCCGTCCTTGACGTCCTGCGACACGTACAACGCGCAGAAGCAGGCCCCATATTCCGACAGGTCGGCATCGCGGTAATCACAGGGGCAGATGATATCGAGGTCCTCGGACTTCCTGCCGGAGGCCAGACGGCACGGGCAGGCCCAGTAGCCGTACCGGCGCTCATTGACGAGCATTCCTTCGATCAACCCGCGAGTGAACGTTGTGTCGGGATTCAGGTGATAGCCCGCGCTTTCTGCTTCCTGGTCGAGCTTCTTGAAGACGCGCTCGACCTCCTCCGGCGGGATCTCGGGCTGGTCCGTCGTGCCGCTCACTTGATCTTCTCCCTGATCTCGGCCTCGTCAAAGCCGGAAACGCATTCCTTGTCGTTTATGATGATCGTGGGATAGGACCCGTCGGGGTTCCATTTCTTGATTTCTTTCTTGATCGCGTCCTTTTCCTCGGCCTGGAGAGAGTCCACGTCGATGTACTCGTAGCCAATGCCCAGGTCGCGCAGCAGGTTTTTCGCCATGCGGCACCACATGCAGGTGCTCAGGGAATAGAGGACGATGCGCCCCTTGTCGGTTCCTTCCACATGCTGAAACGTCACCTCGGTCTCCTTGCGTTCAAGGATACAAGAATACCCTCTCGCGGGGGAGTATTCAATCCGGCGGACTTTTGCCCGGACGCGGGGGTCTTCGTTTCACGGCCGCAAGGTACTTCTTTTTCAAAACGGGCCAGGTGCCGAGGTCTTTCCTCCCGTGGGCAGAGAGGGCATATACACCATGCGCGACCCGCTCGAACCAGCCATATGCGTTGAAATGCAATATCGAGAGTGTCTTGGGCCCGGTGCCCCGCGCGCGAAGCTCGGCGGGGGTGGATTTGCCATGCAGGAGAAGACAGCAGGCGATGTGGATTGCATTCTCCCGGTACGCGGTGGCGAGCTTTGTGCGCGTGATGCCCGCCCTGTTGTAGTCTGCCGTCCTGTGCGCAATCTCCTCCAGGACTGCCCGGCGAGTCTGTGCGCGTTTTTTCCGCGCAAACGGAAGCGGGTGGAAAACGATTTCCACAGGAGGCTTGCCGGAGTCCAATGAAACCAGGATCAGGCCCAGCTCCAGCCTGCGCAGGAGATGCTGGGCGCCGCGGCTCTCCTTCCACCACTTCCACTTGTTGGAAGGCCTCGGGATTGCCACGTACACCGAATCGGTCATCCTCTGGCGGCGCACCGCCTGGACGAGAAGCGGGAGATTCAGCGTCTTCTTCAGCTCGATGATGAGGAGATCGTCATCCTTGACCGCGGCAATGTCGCAGTCCTTGACTTCGCTGCGCACCGTGTACCCGAGCTCCGCCAGGTGCGTGTACAGGGGACCGGCAAGGTCGCTCTCCTGCAGCAGCTTATGCATACGCGTCGGGGCGGCGGTCGTCGAGCAGGGGCAGACGCGCGCGGAAGGATTTCACCGCCTCCTCGTCGTGCTCCGCGGCAATCACGTCGTCGCGGTCCGGGCGGGCGCGGGCCAGGACACGGCCGTGCGGGTCGATGATGAGGCTGGCCCCGTGAAAGGGTACAGAGCCGAAGGAGCCCTGCACGGCCGCCCCGGCAGCGAACATGCCGTTGTCCACGGCCCGCGCCCTGAGAGCGAGCTCCCACTCGTCCTCGGGCCCGAACCAGGCGGAGCCCACGAGGCAGAGTGTGGCCCCGGAGAGGGCAAGACTGCGCGCGCCTTCGGGAAACCGCGTATCGTAGCAGATCCACATGCCCAGGCGAATGGAGCCATGCTCGAAGCTCTGAAAGCTGTCCCCCGGGACCGCCCAGGCCTTTTCCGTGACCCACAGGTGCACCTTGCGGTACACCGCAGTCAGCCCGCCCCGCTCGTCCACGAACGCCATGCTGTTGCAGAGTGTTCCGTCAGCAGAGCGTTCGACGAACCCGAAGCACAGTGCCACGCCCGTCTCCCGGGCGTGCGCCCCCACGCGGCCGATCTCCGGGCCGTCCGCGGCAACTGCACGGGCCTGCGCCTCGCCGGCCTCGGGATAGCCGCACAGGCACAACTCGGGAAGGACGAGCATTCGGGCGCCAAGACGCGCCGCTTCGCGGGCCTGTGCCCGCATGCGTTCGATATTCCCGTTGATATCCCCCGGCAGGGGCGCGAATTGCCCGCTGGCAATGACGGTTTTCATTCCAGGGCCAGTCCTCCGGCTTTACGCGGACGCCAGGTCTCGGTCCCGATGGAACCATCCGGCAGGACGCGGCATACTTCGAACCGCACCCTCCCCGCCTGGACCGCCGCGGCAATGGCTTTCTGAAATCCCGACAAGGCTGAACCGCCCTGCTTCACTTCCAGCAGGACCACTTCCAGCGACTCATCCCGGGCGCGCGCGTCGCGCACTCCGGTGTATCCGCTGAACACGACGTAGTCTATGGGATCTCCAAGGAACCGGGCGTCTGCCGGCAGGTAGCGAAATCCGGGCAGGAGCGGCGCCATCTGCTCCGCGATCTGCCCTTTCAGCGAGCTGCGGCTCTTCTCGACGCTTTCTTTCCGGGCGTCTGCAAGGCCCTGCGCCTGTTCCTGGATCAGGCGCTCGATCCTCACGTGGCTGCGCCGCCGGTCCTTCATCCAGGCCACCATCACGAGGATCAATGCCGTCACCGCCACCGCTGTCAGCAGGGCGAGGACCAGAATCGCCTGAGAGTATTCCTGCATCAGCCGCTCCCCTCCCGGGGCGGGTCAGGTGCCCGCAACGTCGCCGACGGCGACTCTTACTTGCCGCCGCCCTCGATCTTCTCCAATTTCTGTCGGAGGTCCTCGTAGGCCCGGGCCATCGTGCGGTCGCTGGTGGCATTTACTTCGGATGCCAGTCCGTTCAACAGACCCTCCAGTTCCTTGGGTGTGAACTCGATGTTGAATCTCTGGCCGGTGATCCGAGCGGAAATAATCTTCTTTTCGACTTCCGGTGCGATGTGAAGGATGTTCAGGAGGAGCTCCCGCTCGCTGCGCGTCAACTCTACCGTCTGGGGCGTATCCATGGGCAGATAGTATCCTGATTCTCCACTGCTGTGCAATCAGAGCGCCAGTATGCGCCTCATGATGTAGTAGCAGTGAGGACCGCCCGAAGGAGCGGCGGCCGGAGGCAGCCGGTCGAACCATGCAAAATCGTAGCCGTGGAGAAACAAAGCGTGGAATACCTGGTAGAGGGTCGGCAGGAACTCGGGATCGCGGGCATCCGCCTCCATGAGCGAGTCCCCCGTGAGCTCGGGGAGGAGAATGGAAAGGGGACCGGAGTAGACGACCTTCCGTCGCGGCAGGGGCCGCAGGCCTTCCCAGTCAATGACGCTCCGCGGAACTATCTCCTCCGCGCGCAGATCGAGGGGACGTTCAATGGGGTCGTCAAAATCGCACTCGCACGACACGTACGGCCACGGCCTGCCTTCAGGAGTCCGGGTCCCTTCCCGCCACCTGTAGCGCGTGCCGCACCGGGTGATGTACAGGGCGGCGTTGCCGGTGAGAAGCGGGCTGGTGCCGAACTTCAACCGCGACAGTCTGCGTTCCCGGATGAATCTTCCTGCTTCCTGCATGAGGGCGTCATCGATTCCTTCCTCGCGGTGGTGGGGCAGCACATCGATATCGGCAAGCCGGAACACGTGACCGCCTTCGTCCCTGTCAGGGGAGAGACCGATCCAGCCCAGCAGCGCGGAGGTGCCCGAGTCCACCGCGGCGATCATTTCTCCCCGTCGTTCCTTGAGGGAATGCAGCTCGTCCAGAGAGATCGCGCGGCCTTTCAGAAGGTCTTCACGCGAGCCGGAGATGAGACGGACGAACCGGACGTTCATGCAGCCACCCGTTTAGTTCAAATATCGGCAGGAAAACAGCCCGTGGGAACAGTCCCGGGGGTGTTTCTCTTCTTGTGGCCTGCTGCGAGTCAGGATACACTGGCGCGGATGCATGGCCGGCAGGACCTGTCACCCCGCGAACGAGTGAGGCTCGCGTTGAATCACCAGCAGACCGACAGGATTCCGATCGGCCTGGTCTGTGCCGGTCTCAATGCTCCCGCCGAACGCGATCTCGACGACTGGCTCTCGAAGGAGAGGGGCGTCACCGCCGCGCAGTACCTGGCCCCCATCGTGGACATCGTGGAGGTGAGCCCGCGCTACATCGGCCCCCCGCTCTCTCCGGGCACCGATATCTGGGGGGTGACGCGCAGAGACGTGAGCTACGGGTCGGGGAGCTACAACGAAATCTCCCATTATCCGCTTGCCGGCGAGTGGACGCCGGGGAGTCTGGACGCGCACAGGTGGCCGGATCCGGCCTGGTTCGACTACGAGGGCCTTCCGGCGGCAATCGCGGCTGTCCGGGCCCGGGCGGACAGCTGTATCATGGTCACCAACGGCAATATCTTCGAGACCTCGTGGTATATGCGCGGTTTCGAGCAGATGCTCATGGACCTGATGACGGAAGAGGAGCTCGTGCACGCTGTCATGGGCCGGGTGACCGATTTCTACGTGGCCTTCTTCACCCGGATGCTCGAAGCCGCGCCCGGCCAGATCGACCTCGTGTTCACTGCGGATGACATCGGCGACCAGCGCGGGCTGCTCATGCGGTACGACAGGTGGGAGCGCCTGCTGAAGCCGTACCACCGGCGGTTGAATGACGCGGTCCATGAGCGGGGCGCGAAAGTCATTTATCACACGGACGGATCCATCATGGACGCGGTGGGAGGGCTGGTGGACATGGGGATCGACGTGCTGCAAGCCCTCCAGTTCAGCGCGGACAACATGGATCCGGTCCGGTTGAAGACCGGTTACGGAGACAGGCTGTGCTTCGAAGGCGGGGTAAGCGTGCAGACCACCCTTCCCTTCGGCAGCCCGGAGGAGGTGCGCCGAGAAGTCGAGGAAAGGATCGCCGTGCTGGGGCGCGGCGGGGGTTACATACTGGGCCCCTCGCACTGGATCCAGGCAGGCACCCCGCCGCAGAACATCGCCGCGCTGTTTGATACGGCGCTGTCATTTTATCCCTTCTGAATGAAACGGACGGACAACGGATGCAAAAGCGCCGCGTGACGAACGGGGTCTACTGGGTGGATATACCCGAAGCGGACCTTTTCGTCCTCTGCGGGTGTCCCGCGGATACCGTCAAGCATCTCACAAAGGCGAGGCTCATCGCGGACCGGAAAAAGAACGGCATGACCGCCCAGACGGGCCCCAATGCGATCCTCCTGTCGGACACGACGATCCAGAAGGGCAGCTTCTCCAATCTGGCCGAGTTCCCCGTGCTCCAGATGCTGTACATGCAGGGCATGATCATTCCCGGCCATCCGAACAACACGGGACGCAAGCCCATGCTGATCGGGCTTGAAGACCAGGTGAAAAGCCAGAGCAACTACATCTACCGCGGCACCTACGGTCTGACATCCCTCGCGGAAATCATGGAGGCCGACGTGCCGGAAGAGCTGGCCGGGGACATGCTGCGGATCAAGAGGTGGTTTGCCTTCGACAATATCCGCCGCACGGAGGACCTCCTGGACCTCCGCATCATGGACACCCCGGCCGTGGAGCTCCGTGACGGCGTGTTCGTCCGCCGCAAGGGGTTCAACAGATACGAGTTCCTCCACGGCGGCGCCTCGGTGGCCGTTGACCTCAACCTCGGGGGGTCGGAGGAATACCTTCCCACCTACCAGCTTGCCCGGCAGGATGTGAGACGGGAAGAGTTCTCCGTTGTCCACACCGGCGAAGGAGATGGATGGGATGTCACGCGTCCCTGCATGGGGAGCATCCTCTGCGCGCGGGGGCGCCTCTACCTCATTGACGCGGGTCCGGGCATCCAGTACACGATGGCCGCCCTTGGAGTGAGCATCAACGAGATCGCCGGCATCTTCCATACCCACGCGCACGACGATCACTTTGCCGGGCTCACCTCCCTCGTGCGCACCGATCATCGCATCCCCTATTATGCGGCGGCGCCGGTGCGAGCCAGCGTGGTCAAGAAGTATGGCGCGCTCACCGGAAGGAACGAGGCGACTTTCTACCAGTACTTCGAGCCCCATGACCTGGCCCTGGATGAATGGACAGCGCTCGAAGGGCTGGAGGTGATGCCCGTCTTCTCCCCCCATCCCGTGGAGACCACCGTATTCTTTTTCAGGGCCGGCAAGGACGGCGCATATCGGACCTATGCCCACCTTGCGGACCTCAGCTCGTTCGAAGTATTGAAACGAATGATCACCGCGGATCCGGCGAAAAACGGAATCTCGCGCGCCCTGTACGAGGCTTTCACGGAGAAAGTGCGCCAGCCGGTCGATGTGAAAAAGATCGACATCGGCGGCGGCCTGATCCACGGCAACGCGGAAGACTTCATCGGCGACCCCTCGGGGAAGATCTTTCTCAGCCACACCTCCGCTCCCCTGACCGAGGCGCAGAAAAAGATCGGTACATGCGCCGTGTTCGGCCAGCAGGAGGTTCTTGCGCAGTCAGGCCGCGACTATCTGCAGATGGACGGGCGGCGCTGGCTTGGCTCGTATTTTCCGGACGCATCTGCGGACGGGATCGCGCTCCTGATGAATCAGCCGCGTGTCAGCTTCTCCCCCAATGACCTCATCATGCCTGCCGACGCGCCGGTAAGGGATATCTACCTCGTCCTGAGCGGAATGGTCGAGCTCCACGACTCCCGTACAGACGTGAGCGCAATGACGTCTGCGGGCGGCCTGATCGGAGAGCTGGAAGGGTTTTCCGGATCCCGGTCCCTGCAGAGCTGCCGGGCCGTGACCAACGTCGTCCTCCTGCGCATCCCGTGCGGCGCCTGGGCAGAGTTCCTGGCCGGCGCGGGAGCCGCGGACTCCCAGCGGCAGGTGCTTGCCCACAGGCAATTCCTCCAGAGAACCTGGCTGTTCGGGGAGATGGTGTCGATTCCTGTCCAGACACGCATCGCGCGCCTCATGGAAAAACGGGCAATCAGGGAGGGGGAAGTGCTCGTGCCGCGGCGCGGAGCCGAGCTCATCCTGCTGGCCGAGGGGCTCGTGACCGTGTTCCTGGGCGCGCAATCGATCGAAAACCTCAAGCCGGGGGGCTTCTTCGGGGAGGAGACGATGATGCGCGGCGCGCGCGAGCTGCCCGCCGGGTGGCAGCGGCGTTTCAGCCGACCGCCACGGGCGGGCCGGGAAGAGGATCACCACCTTTTCGAGGCCTGCGCGGTGCTGGACTCGGTCGCGTATGCAATTCCTGCCGATGCCCTGGAGGACATACCCGTGGTGCAGTGGAAGCTGATGGAGACGTACGAGCGCAGGCTGAAGAGCTTTCGGGCGGAGCTCAGGTTCGAATGGCATGATTCGTACGCGGTGGGCATTCCCGACATCGACGAGCAGCACCGCGTGCTTTTCGAGCTGATCCAGGGTCTTGCCGCGGTGGCCGACGGCCGCGAGCCCGCCGCCGGCGTCACGGACGCGGTGGAGAGTCTCGTCTCCCTTGCGCGCACGCATCTGCACTATGAAGAGAGCCTCTCGGAGGGACACCCCGCGCAGGGCTATGACGCCGTTCGGCGGGAGCATGCGGAGTTCCTGAAAAAGGCGGAAGGCTTCCGCAAGTACGTGGAGGAGGCGCCCGTGCAGGCCCTGCAGACAGTCGTCGAGTTCATGAAAGACTGGGTCGTCGACCACGCGCTGCTGGAAAACCGGAGATTCCGCAGCTCCCTGCAATCCTGAGGGAGAGCCATGAACGGAATCGTCGGTGTGGCACGGGCGCTGGATTTCGCCGCGCGCAGGCATGCCGGGCAGCGGCGGAAGGGCCTGATGGCCGAGCCCTATGTCAACCATCTCACCGAGGTGGCCTTGCTCCTTGCGGAAGCCACCGACGGCGCCGACCCTGCCCTTGTGATGGCCGGATTGCTGCATGACACCATCGAGGACACGGGCACGACCGGTGACGAGCTGGCCGCGGTTTTCGGCGAAGATGTCGCGTCACTGGTGGTCGAGGTCACCGACGACACCAGCCTGGACAGGGAGTCGCGCAAACGGATCCAGGTGGAAACCGCCTCCATGAAATCACGGCGAGCCCGGATGATCAAAATCGCGGACAAGATTGCCAACCTTCGTTCCATCGCGGAGAGCCCTCCCATGGGGTGGAGCCCGCGAAGGAAACGGGAGTACGTGTCATGGGCCCGGGAGGTGGTGGCCGCGTGCGGTGACACGAACGTCAGGCTGGAGAAGCTCTTCGAGGAAGCTGCGCGCGCTCAGCCGTAGCTGTGCAGCCCGGAGAGCAGGAAGTTCACCCCGAAGAAAGTGAAAAGCGTGGCCAGAAATCCCGCGATGACGAGCACGGCGGAGATCCTGCCGCGCATCCCGCGCACGAGGCGCGTGTGCAGGTACGCGGTATAGATCAGCCACGTGATCAGCGCCCAGATCTCCTTCGGGTCCCAGCTCCACCAGCTGCCCCATGCCGTCTCTGCCCAGATTGCCCCGAATATGAGGGCTCCCGCCGTAAAGACAGGGTACCCGATGCCGACGGAGGTGGTGATCAGACGGTCCATGTCAGCGCGCCGGTCTTCGCTTCCCGTGGCCAGGAAGGCCACGGCCGCGACAAAGCTCACGACGAAAAATGACTCTCCAATGAAGGAAAACGTGACGTGCAGCACGAGCCAGTAGGATTGAAGGGCGGGAATGGGCGGCTGGATCTCCCGGGGCGCCAGGGGAGAAGAGGACAGGATGAGGAGCACGAGACACACGAATGTCGCGCCGAACATCACGAACGGAGACATTCCCCGGGTCCTGAGGGCAAGACGGAGACCGAAGAGCACCATGCAGATTGCCGCGGAAAAGAACACCAGGGACTCGTAGGTGCCGGTGACGGCTACGAAGCTGATCTTCACGCTTCTCGTGGCAAGGGTGGCGAAAAGAAGAAGCGCGGCAGCCGCGAGCAGCCAGTGAGAGACCGGGTCACGCCTGTTCTCTCGCCGCAGGAGAAAACCCGCCTGCAGGACCGCGGCCAGCGCAATGCAGAGGAGGCCGATGGTGGCGGTCACGCCTCGCCCTCGCCTTTTTTCTGTATGAACGTCAGGCAGAGCCCGGCAGCGATAATCACGAGGGCCGCAAGAAAAGGAGCAAAGCCCGGGTCCCTCACGGCCTTCAGTCCGGTGACTTCCCTGCCAGTGATGCCCGTAACCGTGTACGGGCCGAGCATATCTCCTGCCCGCAGCTCCCGAGTGGAAACGGGCTTCATCTCCTTGCCCTCGTATTCCACGGCCACGACGCTCCACGCGTCCCTGGCCTTTTGCGCCTCCGCGAAGTACCAGAATGAGCTGCCGGAAGGGAATCCCTGCCCGGTGGTGGCGGTCACCTCCTCCCCGTCGGCGTCCTTCAGGTCGAGGATGCCCTGCAGCTCCCACGCCGTCTGGTAGACGCTGAGCCCTTTGAGGCGCAGCGGCTTGTTCACCCTGATGGGAAAGGAGGGGATCTCCACGCTGCCTTCACGGGTGACTCGCACGGTCGAGGTCCACTCCTTCGGGGCTCCATTGTCGTATCTCAGGGACTGGAGGGAAAGCAGGTGCAGGGCATACGTCGAGTTGAGCGCAGCATCCTCTCCCACGGCCAGGGACCACGTGGTTTCCTGCCGGCCCAGGGCGGTGATCACCCCCCCCGCAATGAGAATCAGAAGACCGAGGTGAACCAGGTCGGGTCCATAGCGCGGTCTCGCCTTGTTCTTCATCCGCCGAACCACCCTGTCAACGGCGCATACCCCGAGATTCAGCGTGAGAAGGAGGGCCGGGACAAGAAAGCCAGCGGAGCTGAAGAAGCGGGGAAGATCCGCCAGGCGGATCAGGCCGCTCACGAACGGGGAGTAGTGCGAGCGGTACCACGCATCAGACCTGCCCTGGGGTACCAGGGAGGCAAACAGGGAAAGCACCGCAATGACAAGAATGAGCACGATGGTCAGCCGGACCGATTTGAAAAACCCGTACACTGCTTTCACTTCAGGACGCTCCCCGTTCCGCGGATGAATGACCCGTAGAAACGAATCATGCGGCCGTAGTTTTCAAGAGATATCCGCTCGTCGAATGCGTGGATCCGGGCCAGCTCCGTAGAACCCAGAACCATCGGAAGCAGGCGCACGATGCACGCTGTCAGGTCGACGAACTTTCTCGAGTCAGTGTACACGACGACGAGGAACGGCGCCACAACGGCGGTCGGGCAGATTTCACGTATCGATTCCTCGATGATTTTCCAGAGGGCCGGATCCGGATGGGACTCGGGAACGGGCTCGCTCCGTGTCGTGCCTTCGAGGAACTCCGCCTTCAGCATGAATGGCCGCCGGAGGTTCCTCCGGGCAATCCTTTCAATGCGTTCCCGCGCGGACTGCGAGGATTCACCAGGAAGCAGGCGGAGATTGATCACGGCGCGCGCCAGGTGCGGGATGACGTTCTCCTTTTCACCTGCCCGCAGGATCGTAACCGCCTGCGTGGTGCGGATCAGCGCATCCATCGAGGGATCGGCGGAGAGCCGGCGTCGGAGAATCGGCCAGAGCAGCCGGGAAAACCTCAAGCCCAGGCGGAGAAACCCGCCCGCATGGGGCGCGAGCGCGCGGAAAAACCGCCGAACGGTGGGAGTGAGACGCGGCGGAAAGCGCCGGCGCTCGACTGCGGCCACAACGGCCGCCAGGGCCCCCGCCGGGGTGCCCCTTCCCGGAGTGGAGGAGTGGCCGGCACCGCCTTCCACGACAAGCTCGACGTTGGCGAAACCTTTCTCGGCAATGCCGACCATGGCCGCAGGCCGCCCGACAAAAGGCAGGTCGGCGATGAACGAGCCTTCGTCCAGCACACAGGAAAGCCGCGCCCCCCGCGCAGCCAGGACGGCTGCGATTGCCGCTGCGCCGAGCCTGCCGGTCGTCTCCTCGTCACCGCCGAACGCAAGGTAGATTGTCCGGCGCGGCTGAAACCCGTCTGCAAGCAGCCCCTCCGCTGCTTCGAGGATCCCGAGCAGGGTGCCCTTGTCATCCAGGGTCCCCCGGCCCCATACGAATCCGTCTGCCAGGTCTCCGGAAAATGGAGGGTGCGACCAGCCCGCATCCGGGCCGGCGGGAACCACGTCATAGTGAGCGTACAGGAGAACGGCAGGCTGGGTGTTTCCCGGATCGGCCGGCTCCCACGTCAGAAGGAGCCCCAGGGGACTGGGGTTTTCCCATTTCAGTCTCCGGGAGACAAGAGGAAACTCGCGGCGGAGAAACTCTTCGAAGGCGCGGAACTCGCTGTAGCCCGGCTGGGAAACGGGATCTCCGGAAACAAGTGTCACGGTCCGAAATGCGACGGCGCGGCCCAGCCGCTCCGCCTGTTCGCGACTGCAGGTGATCAAAGGAATGGCGCAATCCGCCGCCCCGCCCTCCTGCAGGCCTCGCCCAGCCGGGTGATGTCCTCCTCGGTGTGCGCGGCGGAGACGGAGCCGAGCCCATGCATGACGAACACGTCCTCCAGCAGCAGCGCAAGCTGCAGCACGGTGTCGGACAGCTCCACGTCGCAGATTTCCGGATTGCGCGTCTGATCAGGGGCGTTGCAGGCAGTCCGGGCGTCATAGGGGAAATGCACGGCAGCCATGGAGCTGTCCGGCAGGGCCTCGTTTCCGCCGCCCGTACACACGGCGTGAATCCCTTCCGCGCGGAAAGCCTCCTCCACCGTGCGCCGCGCCTTTTCCCCCAACCGGGCAATCAGCGGGTACAGGTGCCGCTCCTGGGCCACCAGGTGGTCCATCATCAGGCGCGAGGCGAGCATGGAGGCGGGGTGACAGGAATACGTGCCCCCTGAAAACTTGACTCCCCCTCCCCGTCCTGAAAGCTGCATGACGTCCGCCCTGCCTGCCACCGCTGCCACGGGCATCCCACCGCCCATGATTTTCGCAAAGGTGGCAAGGTCCGGCTGGATGTCAAAGATCCGCGATGTGCTTCCCGCGCAGAACCGGAAACCGGAGATCACCTCGTCGAAGATAAGGAGCGTGCCGTGCTTTCGGGTCAGCGCACGGGCGGCGGTCAGAAACTCCCGGCTGGCCGGCAGGCAGCCTCCCGAGCCCATGAACGGCTCGAATATGAAACAGGCCACCCGTCCGCCGTGCTTCCTGAACTGTTCCTCCAGCATCGCGGTATCGTTGAACCGGGTCACGATCACCTGGTCCGCCACCGCGCTGGGAAGCCCTCGGCTCTCCGTCTGCTCGAAGCTGTGGGGGTTCTCCGAATGGTAGTCCACGCCGACAAGCCCCCACGGCTGGGCACCGTGCCAGCCGCCTCCGACCTTCATCACCCCTTCCCTTGCGGTGAACGCGCGGGAGAGAAGGATCGCGTACATGGTGGCCAGGGACCCGCTGGAGGTGAAGCGGACCTTTTCCGCGCCCGTCCTGCCGCAGAGAGTTTCCGCCGCGCGCACCTGCAGCGCATCCGTGAAGCCGGTCTGCAGTCCCCAGCCGGAACCGAAGGCCCGCGCGAGCTCCTCCGTGATCACGGGCGGGTTGTGGCCAAGGATGTTTGCGTGGTGACCCTGCCAGAAGTCCAGGATCCGGTGCCCGTCCTCGTCCGTCACGTACGCGCCCTTTGCCGAAGCAATGCGCGGCGGGAACGGCTTCAGAAGGCGTATGGAGTGGCTGCCTCCGTCCACGAGGTGCTTCAGCGCCTCCCCGTTGAGAGCCGCCGAGCGCGGCGAGCGGCGGCGGTACTCCTCCGCCAGGGCGGCGAGCAGTTTCGCGTGGTTTCTCGGTTTCATAGGCAGGAGGAGAATACAAGGAAGGAGCGGGCTGTGGCAAGAATATCGGCGCGGAAGCGCCTGAGCAGGGCGGCCGCGAATGCCGCCGAGTACGGCGGCCGCGATACTCTGCGACATTCGGGCCCGCCTCTCTGTCGCGCTACACGCTCGCTCCCGTGAGCAGGGCGCCGAGGCTCACACGCGCATAGACGGCGTATGCGACGATCAGCACGATGACGATCCCGATTGCGACAAGCAGCACAGCCGTGCTTCTTTTCATCACTTTGCCTCCTGGTACAATTTCTGCAGTTCGTCGAAACCTATTTCCAGCAGCTTCATGGTCCTGATGACCCGTGGGAGCTCGCGACCGAGGAATCTCTTCCTTGCCAGGTCCCGCGTGATCTCCCGGGCATTCTCCGCGACAAAGTAGCCAATGCCGCGCTGGTTGTGGACAACCCGGTGTTCCTGCAGATACGAGTAGGCACGCACGACCGTGTTGGGGTTGACCGCGATGCTCTCCGCCAGCTCCCGGATCGAGGGGACGCGGTCACCTGGCTTCCACGAGCCGCTCAAAACGTTTTCGCAGAGCATATCCGCGATCTGCAGATAGATCGCCTGGCTCTCCTGGAATTCCATTCTAGACCTCGGTTTCCCGGAGCCGGAAGTACGCCGCCACCCAGCAGAACGGCGCAAATGCGCCCCAGAAGAGCACGCGCAGGATGGTGAGGAATGCCTGGGAGCCCCGGTTGAAGGCTTCCGCGGCGTGCCCGTTCACCACGACATTTCCGAATCCCTGGGAGAACATCTGGATCACTTCAGGCTTCAGATGGCTGCCCGAGAAGAAGCCCGAGAACGCGATGCGAAAGATGAGTGCGGCAAGGATGGCACAACCGATCACAACGATGTTTTCTGCCAGGATGATCTTCAGAAAAACGACCTTGCGGAACCAGACCGATCCAAGGAGAAAGAGACTCTGCAGGACGAGATAGATTGCTGCGCTCTTGAGATTCGCCGGGCTGAACGGATTGAACCACGTGTGGCCCGCCGCAAAGACCGCGCGGTTGAGCAGCTCGCTCACCGCAGACGCACCCGTCATGAACAGGAGGATTGCAGCGGCATAGCCCACCGAGGTGACAAGGAGCTTGCTCAGCAGCTTCTCCAGTGTCGTGCCGGGAAGCGTCAGGTAGAACGGCCCTGACCCCTGCTGATGCATTTCCTTGAACGCGCCGCTGGAAAAGAGAAATCCCCCGAGGAACAGGAGCCCGACGTAGAACGGTGTGTAGAAATCCTGGCCTGCCCTGCCCAGCATGGACAGGAATGAGAGCACAATGAGGATCCCGCCCACTGCTGCCATGGCAGTCAGGACGGCCCGGTATCCGTGGGCAAAATCACGCCGCAGAAGCAGGAAGAGCCTTTGCGGGTTGAATACTCCTTCGACCGTATTATACATTGCGTGCCTCCATGGCTGCTGCCGCGCGGAAGATCTCCGCCACCCGCTCGGGATTTCCGGTCACGGTGTTGAAAAGGGTCTCCAGGTCCAGCCGGGTCTCTTCGTCCCCGGTGTTTTCTCTGACCACGACCCACCCGCCGAGGGTGCGGTCTGCGTACAGGATCCCCTCGCCTGCGGGCTCGGATGACTGGAGATGCGCCGAGAGTCTGCGTGTGACTTCGCTCATGGGCTGCTGGAAGATGATCCTGCCCTGGTCAAGCACGATGAGTGGGTCGATGAGATTTTCCATGTCCCGCACCTGGTGCGTGGAAACGAGGATAATCCTGTCCTCACCGGCTGCCCGGGTGAGCAGCTTGCGAAACTGGCCCTTTGACGGTATGTCCAGCCCGTTTGTGGGCTCGTCGAGGAGAAGCACCTTGCAGCCGGAGGCCAGCCCGAAGGCGAGCACGAACTTCTTCTTCTGGCCGTAGGAGAGCGCGGACAGTTTCTTGTCCTTCTCCAGCTCGAACTCCGTCATGTACATGGCGAACTCCCCATGATCGAAGCGCGGGTAGAACGGCGCGTAAAGGCTCACGTACGTCCGAGGCAGGATCGGCGGAATGAAGAGCTCCTCTGAGACGGAAAAGATTTCATCCAGCATG
>CAYTGX010000044.1:0-38168 GCA_964437385.1 uncultured Spirochaetaceae bacterium | reverse complement strand
GCCGCCTCGAGCTGTTCCCGGGGCACCGTCTGCAGTCCCGCGATGTAGATCACCATGTAGAAGCCTATGGACTGCCACACCGAGACAAGCACGACGCTGAGAAATGCCAGCTTTCCGTCCCCCAGCCAGCTGAGCTGGAACAGGCCGATATGGGTCAGGGCCGAGAAGGAATCAAATCCCCGGGAAAAGATGAAACGCCAGACATAGCCGATGATGATCAGGCTTATGATATTCGGAATGTAGAACGCCGCGCGCAGGACATTCCTGCCCCGGATGTCGCTGTCCAGGATCACGGCCAGGAGCAGGGCGAGGACGTTCGTCACTACGACGGTGATCACCGTGAAAATGAGCGTAAAGA
This sequence comes from uncultured Spirochaetaceae bacterium, assembly GCA_964437385.1. Classification (GTDB taxonomy): domain Bacteria; phylum Spirochaetota; class Spirochaetia; order SZUA-6; family Fen-1364; genus Fen-1364. The sequence goes on along the minus strand of CAYTGX010000044.1, from coordinate 37,810 downwards.
CCACGGCCAGCGCGAGGTCCCTGTCAGCGGTAAGCAGCTCGCGGTAGTTGGCGAGGCCTATCCATTTCGGCACCTTGTCCAGGCCGTTCCACCGGGTGAAGGAATACATCACGCTCATGAGAAAGGGGATTTCCACGAAGACCAGGATGGCGATGACAGCGGGCGCCGTCATACCCAGAAACTCCATTGCGCGCCGCAGGCGCTTATTCTTGTATCCGCGCATGGTATGCCGTGGCCGTCATCTTTCCGGTCAACAGACCGGAGAGGCACGCGCCTCTCCGGTCAGAACCATCGATAGTATATCCCCGCTACTTCGACGCGTTCACGATCTTCGTGTAATCCGCGTCGAGCGCGTCCAGTGTCTGCTGCCTGTTCGTCTGTCCCGCGCAGTATCCCTGAAGGATGATGCCCAGCCCCTGCTCGGTGCCGTTGGGGAACCGCTGATAGTACCATGAGTAGCTGGGGGTCTTCTTTGCCAGGAGGGCCACGGTGGCCTGGGCCAGCTCGGCCGTGGATGCCTTTGCGCCCATGATGGGCGAAAGCTGCTTGATCTTGTCCGGTATCCACTTCTTGCCGTACTCCGACGTGGTCAACCATTTCAGCCATGCAAGCGCGGCCTTGAGATTTTTCCCGTCCTTTGCAACCCGGATGGTCTGATTCGAATCGAACATGATGCCGGCCTTGTCCGCCGCATTCCCCGTCGGGCCGAGCAGGAAGCCGATGTCGATGTTCGGGGTGGTCTTGCGGATGGAGTCCTCCGCCCAGTTGCCCTGGTGGATCATGGCTGCTTTTCCGGTGGCCAGCAGGGAGCACTGGTCGTTGAAATCCGATTCAAGCGGCTTGGGGCCGCCGTACTTCTTGATGAGGTCAAGGACGTCGAACACGTTGCTCATTTCCTTGATGTTCGCGAACTTCAGGGATCCGCTGTTCAGCCTGTCCACGAACTTGGCGTAGTCCCCGCTGTAGGAATCCTTGATGGGAGCAAGAACCTGCCAGGCGGTCTGGGGGAGCACCCACCACTCCTTGAACCCTGTTGCAAATGGCTGAATCCCTTTTGCCTGCAGTTTCTGGCAGACAGCCTCATACTCCTTGATGGTGCGGGGCAGCGCGGTGATTCCCGCCTCGGCGAAGATCTTCTTGTTGTAGATGAATGAATGGGACTGCACGAGGAACGGGTACCCGGTCACCTTCCCGTTCACCGTGACGCCGGTCAGGGCGGTCGGCTCCAGCTTTTTCATGAAATCTTCATTGGTCAGGTCATACGCATAGTCTTTGTACGTGTCATTGTCCGCGTATGCGCTGCTCATGAAGACATCCGGTATGTCGCCCGAATTGAGCTTTGCGCGGAGGACCGTCACGTAGTCGTTCTGGAGAACCGTCATGTCCAGGGTGACGCCGGTTTCAGCCAGGTATTGCTTTGCCATGTCATTGTACTGGTCGATCAGCTCGGGGCTGTAGAAAAAAAGCTTGAGCGTGACTGCCTGGCCCATGGCAAGTGCCGTCACACATACAAGGAGAACGAGCATGAGAAAGGTCTTCTTCATTATCTGCCTCCTTTTAAGGTAGAGCGGGGGCTTATACGAGCCCCGGATATGATGCACGTTTATCATACCCGGAGGCTCATGTCAACCAAGGCGGCAGCCCTATTCAAGATCATGTGATTTGGCTATGCCTTACGCGAGATGGGCGGCTTTGTCACACAGCAGGATATCGCGGATGCCCTGGGCATCTCCCTCATTACGGTTCACCGGGCGCTGAACAGCTCGGGCTATGTGTCCGACGCGCTCAAGGCACGCATCCTCGCCTATGCCAAGGAAGTCATGTATGTTCCCCATAAGGCCTCGCAGATACTGAAGAGGAACCAGGTCCGCAAGGTCGCCCTGTTCTCCTCCACGCTGCCCCGCTACTTCTGGAATGACATCAAGACGGGAATAACGATCGGCTCAGAGCAGATACAGCCCTTCAACTACCAGGTGAGCTATCACATGATACCAGACAGGAACTCGCGCCTCTACCTGGTACGGCTGAAGTCTGCCGTTGCGGAAGGCGTGGAGGCGGTCGCGTTCGTCAATCAGTGGATCTACGACATGAAATCGATCATTTCCTACATCGATCGGGTCGGAATTCCGTATCTGACGCTGAACGTCGATGCCCCGGACAGCCGACGTCTCTGCTATATCGGGCCGGACTATCGGGCCGGAGGCAGACTGGCTGCAGAATACATCGGCAAGAATCTCCTGTTCAGGAAGAATCCGAAGGTTCTTGTGATCACGATGCGGGCAGAGGGGATTGGAGATCCGCACGCGCCTGATATCAACAATCTCCGGTACGAGGGTTTCCGGGCCGTCCTCAGGAAGAGCTTCGGCCGGATCCACCATGAGGTGGGATACCTGACCTCGGAAATGCGTTCGAAAGAGGTGGGAACTCAGATCCAGGAGCTCCTGGGCTCGAAGGGGAGCAAGGTCGATGCCATCTACCTCATCGCGGCCTACAATGCGCAATTCATCCAGGCCTTGGAAAAAAGCCCGCGGCCACGGACTCTCGTCGTCCTCCACGACCTGGATCCTTCATCCAATCACCTGTTGGAGGAGAACCTGTTGACCGCTGTCATATATCAGAATCCCATTCTCCAGGGCTACTATGCGGTCAAGATACTGGAGAACATGCTCGAGTCGGGTCATCCTCCCGATATCAAGCAGATCAATATCGTGCACAGTATCGTCATGAACGAAAACAAGGACCTGTACAGGAATCACTACCTTTTCACGAAGATGATCGACTGAGGCGCCGCGGTATTCCACCGATTCGGGCGCCGCAGCCTTGACTCGCGCAATCGCCCGGACGACAATCATCCTGCCTGTCGCATCCCTGGAGGCGGGGAATGAAAAAGAAACCGGCCTGTCGGCCCGAGTCTGGGAAACCATGTCCGCACGCGCACACCCTTGAGGCATCCCGCAAGCGAAATGGGGCGGCGGGTCCCTATCGGTCCCTCGTGGACAACTCACCACTGGGAATAGCGATACTTCAAGACGGCAAAGTAGTGTTCTGCAACGCAGCACTGGAAACGCTCAGCGGATACTCCCGGAAAGAGCTTCTCGGGATGACTGCGGACCAGGCGGCAGCAGTCATCCACCCTGAAGACCGTCAACGAGTGATTTCGGTGATGCAAAACCGCCTCAGCGGCAAGGATTTCCCCCCGGGGCACCTTCTGCGATCCTTGAAAAAAACTGGAGAAGTCCAGTGGATGGAGACCCTTTCTCGCCGCAGCGAGTTCAAAGGCAGACCCGCCCTGGAGATCAATTTCATGGACGTGACGGAGCGGATCATCGCCGAAGAAGCGTATCGGTCCCTGGTCGAGAACTCGATTCAAGGAATTGCGATCATGCAGGAGGGAAGGATCGTTTTCTGCAACGAGGCCCTGTTGAAGATGAACGGATTCACCCGGGAAGAGATTTATGGCCAGACACCTGAAGAGATCATCACCACAGTGCACCCTGAGGATCGCGGGCGGGTGGTGAGCTCCATGAGCCAGATCCTTACCGGGCAGAGCGCTCCTCCCGGCCAGCAGATCAGGATATTCGACCGACAGAGACGGGTCAGGTGGGTAGAAGCCCTGGCATCCGGCACGACATATCATAACCGTCCCGCCGTGCAGGTTTCCTATATGGACGTTACGGGCCGCCACGAAGCGGAGGCTGCTCTTCAAAAAAGCGAATCCCGGTTCCGCGAGCTCATTGAAGAAGCGCCGGTCGCCATCGGCATTTCACGGCAGGGGGAGGCCGTCTACCGCAACCGAGCCCACGTATGGCTGTTCGGGTACGCTGATGCCAGCGAGCTGGTCGGCATGTCGTTTGCGGATCAGATCGCCCCGCGCTTCCGCAGGGACGCAACTGAAAGCGCGCTTCGGCGCACACAAGGTCTGCCGACAGAAACCGAGTTCGAGAGCGTGGGGTTGCGGAAAGACGGCACTGAGTTCCCATTCCGGTCGGCTGTTACCGTTCTGAACTTCGCGGACGGTCCGGCCACCGTGACGTTCATCACCGACCTCACCGCCCAGAAGGACTTCGAGCAGAAGCTCGGCGATTCCCATCTCAAGCTTCGCAACCTCGCGACCCATCTGCTTTCTGCGAGGGAATTGGAGCGCAAGAGCGTGGCAAGAGAAATACACGATGAATTAGGGCAATATCTCACGGCTTTCAAAATGGATTTGAGCTGGATCGAGAAACGGCTCAGGTCCTCCGACGTCGAAATTCTGGAGAAGATCCGCACCACTTCCGGGCTCACGGATCATGCCATCGACATCGTGCATCGCATTGCATCTGACCTCCGCCCCGTGATGCTGGACGATTTGGGGCTCCCTGCAGCAGTCGAATGGCTGGCGGGAGAGTTCTCACGGCGCACCGGCATCGCGTGCGATACGCACGTCACGATTCACGAGTCCCGTATTGCGGGAAATAGTGCCACCGCACTGTTTCGCATCGTGCAGGAAGGCCTCAGCAATGCAGGTCAGCATTCACACGCCTCGCACGTTTCCATCCTCCTGCGGGAAGCCGAGGGTCGACTCGAAGTCATCCTGGGAGACGACGGAATCGGGATCACATCGGAGCAGGCCTCAGCCCCGACTTCATTCGGGCTGATCGGGATGCGCGAGCGCGTCGAAGGACTCGGCGGGGAGCTGAGCGTCCGGGGACTCATAGGAAAGGGTACGACGGTCCACGTGACCATCCCCCTTGCGGCGGAGGGCGGTCCGTTATGATTCGGCTCCTTATTGCGGACGATCACGCCATCGTGCGCCAGGGCTTGAAACAAATAGTTTCGGAAAGCTCTGAAATGGCGGTTGCGGGAGAGGCGGCAAACGGGGAGGAGGCCCTTGCACTTGCACGCACGATCCAATACGACGTCGCGATAATCGATATCTCCATGCCGGGCAGGGGCGGACTTGATATCCTGAAGGACCTCAAGGCGGCGCGGCCTTCGGCAAAGATCGTCATCCTCAGCATGCACCCGGAAGAGCAATATGCCATTCGCTGCCTGCGCGACGGCGCCTCAGCCTATATCACCAAGGCCAACGCCACGGAGGAACTTGTGCATGCCATCCATGCCGTCGCCGCAGGCAAACGCTACATCACGCCTTCGGTTGCAGAAAAGCTCGCCAGCTACATCGAGCAGGATACAGGACACCTCCCCCACGAGAGCCTCTCCGATCGCGAGCTCCAGGTCTTTCTTCTTCTTGGCTCCGGGAAGACCGTGACCGATATTGCAAGGGAGCTGTCCCTCAGCGTCAAGACCATCAGCACATACCGCATGCGCGTAATGGAAAAAATGCACATGAACTCCAATGCCCTGCTTATACGCTACGCGCTCCAGCACGAGCTTGTCGAAATGTAGGACTGCTTCCTACACTTCATTTCCAGAAAGACTGAGACAATTTCACGCCACACAACCATAGCGCGCCGCGCATCCTGTGCTCTACCATGATTGTATGGTGGCAGGCCCAAGAACATGCAGCGCTCTGAACGTGTTCCTGGCCAAGTCATACAAGTCCGAAACCCTGCTGAACGCATTGCGGGAACTATTGGACTCCACTCCATGAAAGTGTTCCTGGTTGATGACGAGAATGAGGTACGGACTCGACTCGCCCGCAGGCTTTCCGAAATCCCCGGCGTACTCGTCAGTGACGCCGCGCCGGGCGCAGGCCTCGTGCTCCCGCAAATCGCGCAATTCCAACCCGACGCAGCGATAGTGGACATGCGCCTGAGAGGAGGCGGCGCACTCGATTTGATTCGTAAAATCAAGACCCTGCCGCGACCACCCGTAGTGATCGCCCTTTCGACCTCACGCTCCCAGGCCTACCGATCTTCTTCAAACAGGGCGGGAGCGGAGCTCTTCTTCGACAAAGTGCAGGAGCAGGACGAGCTGATCGAAGCCTTGTTGCAGTTGCAGGAGAAACTTGAGGTGCGAAAACCATGAGCAAATTGTCTCTATTTACCGCTTCACTATATCTGCGTAATATACACAATGTGAAAAGTTCACTGGTGTAGGGATATGCACGAAAGGCGGTCGACCGATTCCGCGCAGCCACGGACGGACCATTGGGCCCGAAAGAGCATCCTCCGTTACCTGAATGTAATCGGATTCTCTTTCGGGATCATTTTGCTCCTCGTGATCGGGGTCATAGTCTACCGCAACACGGAAGAGTTGATACAGAGCGCGCGGCGGGTCGCGCATACTCAGGATGTCCTCACCCAGCTCGTGAATGTACTTTCCGCGGTCTATGACTTCGAAGCCGGATCGCGTGGATATGCGCTGACAGGGGACACAAGCTATCTGGATGCTGTTTACACGTCGATTGGCTCCGTCATCCAGGATGAGCAAGCGCTGCGCCGCTTGACCGCGGACAACCCTTCGCAGCAGGAACGACTGAACGTTCTGGAGCCCCTTGTGACGCAGAGAATAGACTTTGCGCGCCGAACCGTGATCTCCCGTAGTACGGGAGGGCTGGCGGCCGCGGCCGAGGTGGCCGCGACAGGGAAGGGCAAGAACCTGACAGACTCCATCAGCAAAACCATTCGTGCGATGACCCAGGAAGAGGAGCGCCTGCTCGCACAACGCCGGGCAGAAGAAGAGGCAAGGACCGCCGCCGTCCTGCAGTGGATGGCCGTCGGATTGATCCTTGTTGTGATCGTGCTCGTCGGGGTGTATCTCCTCTTGCGGAGGGAGATAAAGCAGCGAAGTCACAATGAGCTCGCGTTGGAGCGCAGCAAAGAGGAGAATCGCCTCCTGATCCAGAACCTGAGCGCAGGCGTCATGGTTCACGATTCCGACACGCGGATACTGCTGTGCAACCAACTGGCGCTCGAGATACTGGGTCTCTCCGCCGACCAGGTGCTGGGCAAAACGACGGCGGAGCTTGGATGGACGTTCATGCATGAGGACGGCACACGACTCGCAGAAGAAGAGTATCCCGTGAACCGTACGCTGGCCACCTGCGAACCGTTTCACGGTCAGATCCTGGGAGCCGAGCGTGCCGGCACTCGAGAGCGGACATGGATGCTGGTAAGCGCGTTCGCGGATGTTGCGGCCAATCGACGGAACCTGCAGGTGGTGGTGACCCTCGTCGATATCACCGCCTACGTGGAGGCCCGCAAGGATCGGGACCGCATCTTCACGCAGTCCGTTGACATGCTGGTCGTTTCGTCCTTCGATGGGTTTTTCAAGGAATTCAGCCCTTCGGTAAAACAGACCCTCGGCTGGACTCCACAGGAGATGCTTGATAAACCGTCTCTCGCTTTCGTCCATCCTGACGACAGGGAGTCCACGATTCGGACGATCAACGATCAAAGCAGGGGGCAAACCGTCTATGGATTCGACAATCGCTACCTGTGCAAAGACGGGACGTACAGATGGATTTCCTGGAACTCCTTTCCAAACGTGGACGATCAACTGATGTTCGCCATTGCACGCGACGTGACCAGCAAGAAACAAGCGGACGCAGAAATCAAGGAGCTCAATGCCAGCCTTGAACAACGCGCCCGAGAGCTCGAAGCGACGAACCAGGAGCTGGAAGCGTTTTCGTACTCCGTGTCCCACGACCTCCGCGCTCCGCTCCGGCACATCAACGGCTTCCTCGAGTTGTTCCAAAAGAGCGCGGGGGGAGCGCTCCGAGAAGACTCGCTGAGATACCTGGGAATAATAAGAGACTCCGCGCGGCAGATGGGTGTCCTCATAGACGATCTCCTCGCGTTCTCCCGGATCGGACGAGCCCCGCTGAGCACCGGACCCGTGTCCCTGAGCGCAGTGGTGGCAGAGGCGATCTCCGACCTTGCACACATGGCCTCGGGCAGGAACGTGAAGTGGATTGTGGGGGATCTGCCCGAAGTACAGGGGGACAGAAGCCTCTTGAAGCAGGTCTTTGCCAACCTGCTGGACAACGCCCTCAAGTACACCCGACCAAGGGACACAGCCATTATCGAGGTGAGCAGTGAGACACGCGATGACACCGTGGTGCTCCAGGTACGCGATAATGGGGTCGGCTTCGATCCCCGAGGCGCCGCGAAGCTCTTCGGCGTATTCCAGAGACTTCACAGCGTTGCCGAGTTCGAAGGCACGGGAATAGGACTGGCCAACGTGAGGCGGATCGTGAACCGCCACGGCGGCACAACATGGGCGGAGAGCGAGCTTGGCACGGGAAGCGTATTCTTCATCTCACTGCCGGAGAAAGGGGTGACAACAACATGAGCGGTTTGAAACGGATACTGTACGCGGAGGATAACCCGAAGGACGTCGAGCTGACCCTGACGGCGCTCCAGGAATGCAACCTGGCCAATGAGGTGGACGTGGTGAATGACGGGCAGGCCGTACTGGATTACCTGACGTTTCAGGGCGCCTATCGCATGCGCGCCAGGGAGTATCCAGGCCTGGTGCTGCTGGATATCAAGATGCCGAGAGTGGACGGGATCGAGGTGCTGAAACGGATCAAGGGAGATGAGAAGCTGAGGCTGATCCCCGTGGTAATGCTCACCTCCTCCCGGGAAGAAAAAGATCTCGCGGAGAGCTATCAGCTGGGTGTGAATGCCTACGTAGTGAAGCCCATTGATTTCGGGGATTTTCTTCGAGCGGTGAAAGAGCTTGGGGTGTTCTGGGCCATCATCAATGAAAAACCGCCCGTAGCCCCTCTCGGCGAAGGGTAGGCCCATGCAGGGCAGGATCCGGATCCTTCACCTTGAGGACAATATCCGGGACGCGGAATTGATCACGAGTGCGCTCGAAGACCAGGGCGTGAACGCGGCCTGGACCCGGGTCGAGTCATCCGAAGCCCTTGCGAAAGCCCTGCGGGAAGATACGTACGATCTCATCGTCTCCGATTTCACTTTTCCCAGCTTCAACGGTCTCGATGCCCTCGAGGTCGCCAAAGGCACCCGCCCGGATGTCCCTTTCATCTTCGTCTCCGGCACGATCGGGGAGGAGCGGGCGGTGGAGGCGATGCGGAAAGGCGCCGTCGACTACGTCCTCAAGGACAAGATCTTCCGGCTCGGCGCCGTCGTACGGAGGGCTCTAGCGGAAACATCGCTTCGTGTGCAGCGCAAGCTCGCGGAAGAAGAGCTCCACCGGGTCTCCGAGCAGTTCACAAGGCTCCTGACTGCCAGCCCGGTGGTTATCTATTCCGGTGCGGCGGACGCCAGTTTCGAAGCGACTATCGTCAGCACCAACGTCTACGCTCAGCTGGGCTATGAGCCGCACGAGTTCGTGGAAGAATCGGGTTTCTGGCTGGCTCACATTCATGAGGAGGACAGGGAGCGCGTTCGGGAGCAGCATTCCCGGCTCTTTGATGGTCAGGAGCATGTGTTCGTCTATCGTTTCCGTCACCGCGACGGCGCGTGGCGATGGATCGAGGACCATAGAAGACTCGCCAGTGGCCAGGGAAGCGGTTTCCCGGAAGTAACCGGCTTTCTCGTCGACATCACGGAGAGAAAGCTCGCGGAAGACAAGCGGAGGGAGTCGGAAGAGCTCTTCAGGGTCCTCCTGGAGTCCTCACCGGACCTGGTGCTCCTGATGGATCGCGATTTTCGTTATCTGTACGCCAATCCCGAGGCGGCACGGATATTGAACAGGTCCGTCGGGGAGATCGTCGGCAAGCGCGTCTCGGAGGTGCTTCACCCAGATGCAGTGGACCGAACGGAGGCCGCTCTTCGCCGCGTGTTCGAGACCGGGGAACTCTATTTCAGCGATCCCGCGGCGGAGTTTTCCATCGGGGACGTCATCTTCGAATCCCGGATGGTCCCCATCAAGAACAAGACCGGGGAGGTCACATCGGTACTTACGATCAGGCGTGACATCACGGAGAGAATAAGAGCGGAACGGGTGTTGCGGGAGTCGGAAGAGAAGTTCCGCACCGTCGCGGAAGGATCGCCGAACGTCATTTTCATAAGCAGGGGCGGCAAAGTCCTGTACGTGAACGAACGTTGCCTCGACATTCTGGGATTTACGAAGACTGAGCTGCTCGATTCCTTCACGTGGGACGCTGTTATCTCTCCCGAGTGCATGAGCAGGATCCAGCTGCACATCTCTCAGACATTCAGGGGAGCCCGCGTTCCCCCTGCCGAGTACGAAGGCTTGAAAAAGGACGGCAGCCGCGTGCCGTTCGTCTTCAATGCAACGTTGATAAGCTACGAAGGCGCGCCGGCGCTCCTCTGGGTGGTGACCGACATCTCCGAGCTGAAAAAGGTCGAGAGCGAGAATGCGAAGATCCAGGATCGTCTCCGGCAGGCGGAGAAGATGGAGTCCATCGGCAGCCTCGCGGGAGGAGTCGCGCACGACTTCAACAATATCCTCATGGTCATCCTGAGCTACAGTGACTTTCTCCTGGACAAGCTGCCGGTGGGAGGTCCCTTGCGGCGCGAGGTAGAGCAGATCAAAAAGGCGGGAAACAGGGCGGCGGAGCTCACCAGCCACCTGCTCGCTTTCAGCAGAAAACAGGCGGTGGTTCCGAGGCAGATCGACCCCAACGACGCGGTGAGAAACCTTCACAAGATGATCGGGCGTCTCATCGGGGATCACATCCGGCTGACGCTGGACCTCCAACCCGACATAGGCTTCATCCTCTGTGATCCCTCGCAGTTCGACCAGATCCTCATCAACCTTGTCGTGAACTCGCGGGATGCAATGCCGGAAGGCGGCGAGGTGATAGTGGAGACCCGGGGTGTCGAGCTGGACACCGGGGATCTTGCGGCTGATTCCGATGCCGTCCCGGGTCACTATATCCGTGTGTCCGTGATCGACACTGGCTCGGGCATTCCCCCCGAGATCCTGAACAAGATCTTCGATCCCTTCTTCACCACCAAGCCCCAGGGCAAGGGTACTGGTCTCGGCCTGTCCATGGTCTATGGCGCGATAAAGCAGAACAAGGGACATCTCGATGTGGGGAGCGTTCCGGGAAGGGGCACCACCTTTCACCTCTACTTCGATCGCATCGCGCCCCCCGGGGCGCGGTCCATTGCGCGCACGGCGGCCATGGAGATCGATTTGAACGGTGTCACCGTGCTCCTGGTCGAGGACGATGAGAACGTTCGAGAGGCCACGAAGCTGATCCTGGAAGCGTCGGGGTGCGCGGTCATCGAAGCGGCCGATGGGCTGGACGCGGTTCGCCTCTTCGCAGACAAGGCCCCCCAGATCGATATCGTGCTCTCCGATGTGGTGATGCCGCAGATGGGCGGCGCCCAACTCGGGAAGAAGCTGCGCGAGATGAAACCCAATGTCAGGATCATCTTCTGCACAGGGTATATTGACCACGTGAAGGAGCTGGAAACGGTTCTCGGGGAGACGCCGACGATCATCTCCAAGCCGTATGAGCGGGCGGACCTCATCCGGGCCATTCGCACGCTCCTGGGAGACGAAAATGGCTGAGACCGGAAAAGCAACGATCCTGATCGCCGACGATGACACCGAGACCAGGTACATACTCGAGCGCCTCCTCCAGCAGCGGGGCTACGCCACCCGTACAGTTGCAAATGGCGAGGCGGCCCTGCAATCCGTGGCGGAAGAGCTCCCCGACCTCATCCTCCTGGACGGAAATATGCCGGGCATGGACGGATTCGAGGTCGTGAAGAAGTTGAAATCTGAAGCGAGGACCAGAACCATCCCTACGATCATGGTCACCGGCATGGCAGACAGGGAGTCCCGGCTGCGTGCACTTGAAAACGGTGCGGAGGACTTCCTGGTGAAGCCCGTGGACCGTAATGAGCTCTGGTCCCGGGTGCGCAATCATCTCCGCCTGAAGGAATACAGCGATCTCCTGCAGGATCACAATGCCCTTCTGGAGGCTCAGGTTCATGAGCGCACGGCGCAGCTTCGTGAAAGCAACCGGGAAGCAATCCTCCTCCTGACGAGCGCGGCCGAGTACCGCGACATTGACACAGGCGTTCACGTGCGCCGCATCAGCTACCTCACGTCGGAGCTCGCCCGCCTCATGGGCATGGGTGCGGAGTTCATCGAGCTCATGTTCTATGCCAGCCCCATGCACGACATCGGGAAGATCGGGGTACCGGATTATGTTCTGCTGAAGCCCGGCCCCCTCGATCCGACGGAGTGGGAAGTGATGAAAACGCACACCATCCTCGGACAACGCATCCTGGAATCGGGGACAACCGAGTACCTGAAAATGGGAGCCGAAATAGCGCTTACGCATCACGAACGGTGGGATGGAACAGGGTATCCGTCCGGAGCACGCGGTGACGCCGTGCCGCTGAGCGGTTACATCATGGGCATCTGTGACCAGTACGACGCGTTGCGCAGCAAACGACCTTATAAAGTTGCCCTTGATCACAACCAGGTGGTCGAGATTATTTCAAAGGGGGACGGACGGACGCTCCCCGGCCATTTCCATCCCGCGGTGCTAGCTGCGTTCGAGGCCAACGTTTCGAAGTTCGAGGAAGTATTCGCCACGGTGGCGTGAGCGCCGACGTACCGTGCGCGGTACCCCGCGCAGTGAGGCGGATTTTGGGCGCCGACGCGCTACCCCAGGACCGCCCGGATTTTCTCCGCCAGGGCGTTCATGGAAAAGGGTTTCGAGACAAAGCTCACACCCTCGTCGAGCAGCCCCTGGTGGGCAATGACATCCGCCGTGTACCCTGACATGAAAAGCACTTTCAGCCCCGGTTTCAGCTCGGTGATCAGGAGGGCGAGGTCGCGGCCGTTCATCTGCGGCATGACCACGTCCGTGATCAGGAGGTCGATGGCCTCGGTATGTTCCGTGACGAGTCGTATCGCCTCCGCGGGTGTTCGTGCCGCGAGCGCCGTGTAGCCGAGATTCTCCAGCATGAGGCCGCTGAGCTCCAGGATGGCCGCTTCATCCTCAACCACCAGTACGGTCTCGGTGCCTCGCGGCGGCTCGTCAGCGCTTGCAGGCCCCGGGGCGGCAGCTTCCTCCCCTTCGTAGCGGGGCAGGTAGATCTTGAAGGTGGTTCCCTGTTTCGGCTCGCTGTACACGTTGATGAAGCCGTTGTTCTGATTGACGATTCCGTACACGGTTGCAAGGCCCAGGCCGGTTCCCTCTCCGACGCCCTTGGTCGTGAAAAACGGCTCGAATATATGGGACAGCGTCTCCTTGCTCATGCCGGAGCCGTTGTCACTCACTGTCAACAGCACAAAAGCCCCCGGAACGTGACCGGGATGATCGGCGCAGTACGCTTCGTCGATCACGACCGTATCGGTTCCAATGGTGAGCTTCCCCACGCCTGCAATCGCATCCCTCGCGTTGACGGCAAGGTTGGCAAGGATCTGGTCGAGCTGGGAGGGGTCGATCCTGACCCTTCCCGCGGCGTGGCCGGGCATCCAGGCCAGGTCGATGTCCTCCCCGATGAGCCGCTGAAGCATTTTCAACATGCGCGCCACCGCATCATTCACATCAAGCACTTTCGGGCTCACCGTCTGCTTGCGGGCAAATGCCAGAAGCTGCCCGGTGAGATCCGCGGAGCGCTGGGCCGCTTTCTGGATCTGTTGAAGATTCTTGTGGAGCGCCTGACCGGAGTCGACATGCGCCAGTGAGAGCTCCACGTAACTGGAGATCACCTGGAGCATGTTGTTGAAGTCATGCGCCACCCCGCCGGCCAGCCGTCCCACGGACTCCATCTTTTGCGCCTGACGAAGCTGCTCCTCGAGATGCCGTTCGTGCGTGCTGTCGCGTGTGACCGCCACGTAGTTCACGATTCTGCCTGCTGCATCGTGCACGGGCGAGATGGTCGCATCCTCCGTGTAGCGCGTGCCGTCCTTCTTTTTGTTTATGAAATGGCCTGCCCATGCTTTCCCACCCGCGATTGTATTCCAGAGGTCTTCATAGAAGGACGCGTCATGTTCGCCGCTCTTGAGAATCCGGGGATTGCGGCCAAGAACTTCCTCCTTCGCGTAGCCCGTGACGGATTCGAACGCCGGGTTGACGTACTGGATGGCCCCGAGAGGATCGGTGATGACGATCATTTCGGCGGCCTGCTCGATTGCCGAAGCAAGAAGCTGACGCGCCGCCTCCGTCCGCTTGCGTTCCGTGATCACGTCGAATACCGCGACGAAGTATCCTTTCCGCGGACTGTAGACCGAAATGGAAAACCACATTTGCAGGGCTTCCACGTGCGTTTCAAACCGCTCAGGTACTCCGGTCAGGGCCACCCTGCCATAGGTCTCCAGGAGCCCGGCATCCGTTTCCTGGATGCCGGGAATCACCTCGGATACCTTCCTGCCGACGACATTTTTCAAGCCGGTAAGTTTTTCAAACGCAAGGTTCACGTCGAGATAAATGAAATCCCTCGGGCGGTCTCCCTCGAACAACATCCTGCAGAAGGCGAATCCGTTCAGCATGTTCTCGAACAGCGATCGATAGTGCGCCTCGCTCTCTTTGAGCGCGGCCTCGGTCCGCCGCTGGGAAAGGCCGATCGCGATCTGGTCGGCGGCATTCTCGAGGAAAGTGATGAGCTCGGGAGCAAACCAGCCTTTTCGCCGGTCGTTCAGCTGCAGCAGGCCGAGGGTTTCATCCCCGGTCCGCAGTCGGATCAGGGCAACGGATTCATAGCCCTGGCGATTGCACCGGTTGCGCGTGCGGGCCTGACGATCTGTCTCCGTTGTGCGGGCCAGCATGTCGGTAGTGCCGTTCGACCAGAAGCTGCCTCGTGCCGTAAAGAAAGGCTGGCGTGGATCGAACCGCCCGCGCAGGACGTTCCCGCACATGCAATCGAGCGCCGGCCGTGCCTCGCCGTCCATCACCACGCGGCCGGCGGGGTCTCGTCCGCACAGGAACGTCTCTGCCTCGACAAACTCAGCGGGAAATCCGCGCGTCTCGAAGTAGGGGTAGTCATCGCCCGCCTTCAAACGAACGCCCACCGCTTCGCAGCCCGACCATGTCTGAAGCAGGCGCGTGATGTTCTGAATCAATTCATGGGTCAGGTTCGGTTCATTCAGAAGGCGCAGGAGCTGTAAGGTTGTTTCGCGCTCCCTGCGGTTTCGGAGGTCGCTGGTGACATCGCGGAAAACCAGGACCACGCCGAGGATCTCCCCTGCTTCGTTCCTGATGGGCGCGCCGCTGTCCGCAATCGAGTGCTCTGCGCCGCTGCGATCGATCAACAGCGTATGATCGGCAAGCCCCGTCACGAGGCCTTCCCGCGCTACCCTCGCTGCCGGGTTTTCCACCGGATCTCGAGTGTCCTCGTTCACGATGTGGAAAACCTCTTCGAGCCCCTTTCCCCGCGCTTCCTCCTGGAGCCAGCCGGTCAAACCTTCCGCCACGGGATTCAAGAGCTCTACTTTGCCCTGGGCATCCGTGGTTATCACGCCGTCACCGACGCTGAGAAGCGTAATGCGGTAGCGCTCTTCAGATGTACGCCGCGCCGTCTCTGCGAGCAATCGAGCACGATAACGGGTCTTCTCTTCCCTCTGCCAGAGCGCGACACCCCCGGCAGCCGCCGCCGCGGCAAGCCCGAGGACCAGCGCCAGGATGAGGACGGCGCGGAACCGCGATGGTGCAAGCACCTCTGCCTCGTCTTCCTTGGCTACCATGAACCACGGCGAGTCCGGGACAGCTTTCAGAGCCGACAGTACCAGGATCCCGCGATAATCCTTCCCATAAAAGACGCCTTGTTTTCCCATTACGGCGGCGACCGCTGGTGTGTCTTCCCGGCTCAAAGGGATGCGAAGCGAGAGCGCCGTGTGTGCCCGGTGACGCAGATCGTTCAGATACAGGACATCGTCCCCGTCCCGTCGTACGAGAAGAGTTTCGCCGCTTCGGCTGGGCAGGGGCCAAACCTGGAGCAGGGGATACAGGAAATCCCGAGCGTCACATCGCAGAATGACGGCGCCGACGGCTGGAGAGCCGTCTCGGTTTCCGTCGATAAGCGGGGCAATTGCATCGATCTGAGGTCCGCTCTCGCCGGTACCGGAGTGGAGATCGCTGAGAAGGACACGTCGTTCGCGCAGGGCCACACCGAGAGCCCGCAGCGCCTCAGGGTCAAGCGTGCCGAGTTGACCATTCAGGCTGAGCGCGGCCCGTCCACGGGTATCTACAAGAAGGATGTCGCGGTAGCGATAGTGCGTCCGGAGAGAACGAAACAAGGAGAGTATCCGCTCGGTTCCGTTGCCCCGGCTTCCCGCAATCCATTGCGCAAGCGCCCCGGAAGAGTAAGGGCTTTCCATCCGGATGGCGGCATCGCCCAGTCGGTCACTCCGCCATTGGACGATCTGATCGACCTTGAAACGCGCAAAAGCTTCGAGGTTTTCCTCGGCCGCGGTCCGCAAGCGGTCTCTCTGGACCATGTAGAACCACCCGCCGCCGGCGAAGAGCACCAGCACCGCCAGTGAAAAAGCCGGTACGAGCCATCGGCGAAGGCTCCTTGCGTGATTCCCGGGCGCGTTCATGTGATTTATTGAAGATACTGATGATGGAATGTTTTTACATTTATTTCCGTTCATCACCGCGCGCCGTTCGACCCCGCACACCGGGGGATGGTCCAGGGAAGCTGATTCTGGTAGGATCGGCCCATGGAATGGCGGGCAAGTCACATACTGGTCAAGGACAAGCGTCTGGCTGACGAGCTGCTGAAGAGAATCAAGCTGGGGGCAAGCTTCGAGGCAATAGCCCGGGAGCACTCCACTGACTCCACGAAGTCCCGGGGCGGCGATCTTGGCTGGTTCGGACCGGGCAAGATGGTGCCGGCATTCGAAGAGGCCTGCAAGCGGCTCTCGTCGGGATCCGTGAGCGACGTGGTTTCCACGTCATTCGGCTACCACATCATCAAGCTCACCGGCCGAAAGGATTGAACGGGTCCGGTCCGTCGGCACTATTCGGGATAGAGCTTGCGCATGCAATCCGGGCACAGACCGTGGCTGAACGTCACGCCGGAATGGGCCGATATATACTGCTCGACATGCTGCCAGTAGCCTTTGTCATCACGGATCTTCTTGCAATTCGCGCAGATCGGAAGAAGACCTCCGAGGATCTTGACCTCGGCGAGCGCTGCCTGCAGCTCCGCAACCAGGCGCTCCCGCTCTTTCTCCGCATTCCTGCGCAGGGTGATGTCACGGATCACGACAATGCGCCCCGTCATGCGGCCCGGACGCCGGCCAAGGGGAAACGCACGCAGCTCCAGAATCCGGGATGCATCCAGGGGATGTGCGGCTTCCACAGCTTCGCCTCCCAGCGGCACCACGCTGAGCATGTCTCCCCACCCCGGAAGGGCCGCGGCCGCAGGTTGAGTCACAACTGACGGAGATGCGCCCGCGAGCGAGCGGGCCGCGGGGTTGAGGTCCATGATCCGGTCCTGGTCGTCCAGAACAATCATGCCATCACCCATCACTTCAAGGAGAACCCCGCGCGCCACGGGCACGAGGTCGAGGAGGCGGAAGCGCGAGATTGCGATAATCACGAGCGCGCCGCAGAGGGCAAAGCTGATCGGAAGGATGTTCACACCGGGAAACGGATTGGACGGCAGCATGGCAAGGAGCTGAACCACCCACGGCACCGCCAGGCACGCCAGGATGGTCACAGCCTGGGCACGAGACCTTCCCCGGGCGGACACCGCTTCACGTCCGATGAAAACGATGCTCACGATGGACACCAGCGCATCATAGGCAAGGAGCACCCACCACCATGGTCCAAGTTCGTACACCAGGAGGTCGGAGCCGGGGACACGACTGGGTGTGATCGTTGTCCAGTACAGGTGATGCCATTCGTTGCTGAACACCACCAGCAGGGTGGCGAGCGGAACGCTGAGAAGCGCGCACAAGGCAAGCGGGGTAAGGTGCCCGCGGCGTGTGAACCCCATGGAGAAGACGAGCAGGGAGGGGGCCACGGCCACGGCGCCGATATACCCGGCCTTGGCGAACAGGATCCTGGCCGCGGGCTCCCGCGCGGCAGCCTCCAGCGCCGCGAAGAGCGTCCAGACGAGGATGGCGGCAACCATCGTCATGAAGGGCCGGCCGCCGATGCCTTCCCGGCGGTGCCATGCAGCAATGAGTACGAAAGAGACGACTATCGCGGTGAGCCCGAGCGCCGCTGCAAAGGGAGTAAAGGCGAAGTTCATGGGATGCGTCCGTCACGAAACATACCACAGATGGCTCCCGTTTGCGTATCTTTTATGGGAAGGAGTGGGAAATGACGTTTGCAGAAAAAATGCAGGGCATCATCAACAAGGGCGTGACCGCGACCAGGGACCTGGCAAACAAGGCAGGTGAGAAGGCAAAAGACCTCGGCAACATGGGCATGGTCAAGGTGGAAATCATGCAGCTGGAGTCCCACGCGGAAAAAGTCATTGCCCGCCTGGGCAATGAAGTCTACAGGTCCCTGGTCGAAAAAAACGGCGCGTCAGTCAGCAAAGATACTCCGTTGATCAGCGACATGCTCAAGGAAATCGAGAGTCTCCGCGCCCGCATCGAGGCGAAGGAGAAAGAGTATCATTCCATCGGCGGCAAGGAAGCTCTCTAGGAACGGACGGCGGGAGCGCCTCGCGGACTTCTCATCCGTTCCATCCCGCACCGCCTGAAGGGCGGTATCCACGCGCGGGTCCGATTGTCCTTTGCTTGCCATCGCCCTACACGCTTCCAGAGGCGCCCCTTTGTCACGGCGTCACATCGAAGCGTCCACGACCACAATGGCCTGCATTGAAGGATGGATGTCGCAATGGTAGGGATAGGTCCCGGCCGCGTTGAATGTCATTGAAAAGGTCTTCCCGGGGGCGATATCCCCTGAGCTCCACACCTTCGTGTCACTGGTCACCGTGTGCGGCACCGCGTCCACGTTCTCCCAGAGGACGGTCTGCCCCGCGGAGACCCTGATCGTGTCTTCGAAGGCAAAGCCGGAGATCTTCGTCCGCACGGTTCCGGCACGAGAGGCTGCAGTCCCCGAGGGCTGGATGACGATCTTGCGCGGCGCGTTGCCGACTGCGACAGTTGCGATCACCGACAGGGTGGCAAGGTTCACGACAGAGACATCGTTCGATCCCTCATTCGTCACGTAGGCGGTGCGCGCGTCCGCTGCCAGCGCAATCCAGTGCGGCAGTGTCCCGACCTTCATGTGTGCCCGTACCGTGTCAGCGGCAGGGTCAATGACATACAGCGAGCCGGGGCCCTGGCTCACCACCAGCGCGGTGGTTCCATCAGCAGCAAAGATCGGGTGATGAGGGGACGCGCCGACAGGCACTTCCCGCGCCACCGTGTTACTCGCCGTGTCCAGCACCTGCACCGAATCCGAGCCTGCCAGCGTGAAGTAGAGCTTCGCTCCATCCGGACTGAAGTTCAGGGCCCTCGGCGTCTTGTCCAGGGGCACACTCCCTTTTCGCGTCATGCGTGGAATATCAAGGATGACGAGCGCGAGAGCTCCCTTGCCCTGGGCAGCCACGTACGCGGTGCGGCCGTCCGGGCTGATCGCGATATTGTGCGGGCTTGCCACCTGAAGCGTGCCGGTCACGGTGTTGGCAGCCGTGTCGATGAAGGCAACCTGGCCGGCACCGAAAACGGCCGCCAGCAAGGTGCTCCCGTCCGGTGTCATTGCCAGGCCATGGGGGGACTTGCCAACCTCAATTGCTGTGACGACCGTGTCGGTTGCCGTGTCAATGACGCTCACTTTCGAGTCCCCGTCACTGCTGGCATAGACCGTTTTTCCGTTCGGGGTCATGGCAAGTCCGTGAGGACCGGTGGGTATGGGAATCGTGCTGAGGACCTGATTGGTCGCCGTATCCAGCACTGCAACCGCGTTGTCCTTGAACAGGCCCACGTATGCCTTGGGCCCCTCGGCGAATGACGCTGCCGTCACAAAGACTGCACACATCAGGCCGATGATGAATATCCGTGAAAACCTCATAGATTCACTCCTTTCGTTGACCGCAACAGCGGCGGTCAATTTCCTAGTTTGCCCGCCAGCCGATCACGTCGGGACCGGTCGGCGCGGGGCTTCCGCCCCTCGGCTCTTCCGTCACTCTCACTTCCTCCGGAAGCTCCATGAATGCTTTGCCCTCGGCAACGAGCAGAGCTTCGCCCGCCGAATCCGGATTGAACGTGCCCATGGAGGTCCATGTGCCCCTGTGAAGGACCCAGGCCTGGTACGTCCTTCCCGCCGGCACCGGGGCGAAGTTGTGCAGCGCAATGATGCCCATCGGGGTCCCTGGCCGCCCCCTGTAGGAGCCATGGGTTGCCGCCTGTACACCGGGAGCTGCCGGAAGGTGCAGGGTGGTGATATCGCTTGCCGTGGCCATTGAGAGAGCGCGGTCGTGCCGCAGCGCGATAATGCGCTGCTGGTTGAACCGCAGCCCGGCCCCCAGGAGCACGGCGATTGCCACCGCGGCCACGCCCAGCGGGGCCAGGATGTAGCGCAGTTTCTGCACGCCAGCCCGGATGCGTGTCTTCACTGTGCCAAGGGGAAGATTCAGCGCGGCCGCCACCTGGTCATGAGTGAGGTCATCGAAGAACGCGAGGCTCAGCGCCTGGCGCTGCGCCGGGGGCAGCCTGTTGACCGCCGCGCGGACAGCTTCCTGCCTGTAGGACTGCCAGGCAGCCTCCACGGGCTCCGCGGCCGAATCAGGAAGCTCCTCCACGACGTCCGTATCCACATCCGGGTCCAGTTGGGGGCGGCGGCTGCGCGCGCAGCTCATTCAGGATCCGGAAATGCGCGATCTGGAGGAGCCAGGGCCGAAGCGCGCCCCTCCTGGGGTCATAGGTGTCGGCCTTGCGCCAGACCGCCAGGAACACGTCCTGCACGATGTCCTCCGCGGCCGCCGGATCCAGGCTCTGGGACGCGATATGGAACACGAGCGGCGCATACCGCGTAAAGAGGGGCTGGAGCGCCCCCGGCCTCTTGCGGGCAAGCTCCCGCATGCACTCTTCGTCCCCCGGGCCCTGTTCAGCGGATGGGAGCGGACTTGTTTTCATGGCCTGCATTCCTCTCATGTAAAGTTACTACACCGCCAAGGGCATGTTGGATTCAGCCAAGACGGAGAATGCTGTCGACGATTGCCAGCTCACGTTCGCGGTGGGTGATGACAACGAGCGTCCTCCCCGCCAGCCTCCGAGCCACCGCCTCCAGGAGCCTGCCGGCGGTGCGGTCATCGAGCCCTTCCGTGGGCTCGTCCAGGATGTAGACGGGTGCGTCTCGAAGCAGGGCCCGTGCAACGGCGATGCGCTGCATTTCTCCAGTCGAGATTTCCCTTCCTGTTTCACCGACGATCGTCGCCAGGCCATCGGGCAGGGAGGCTACAAGCTCCGTCAATTGAGCGGTCTGGAGGGCTGACAGGAGCGCCTCTTCGCAGGGCAGGGCAGATGGGTCCGCAGGGGACGGCAGCGCGATCAGCAGGTTGTCGCGAATGCTCGCGTGAAAGAGGTACGGCGCCTGGGGCACGACAGAGAAAAGCCTCCGCGCGTCCCCGGTCGAGATCGACCGCAGGTCATAGCCGTCGGAGCCCGCAGCATCCGTGCGGACGGGACCCGTTCCCGCCCCGCTGCCGTCGTCGAATATGCGGATGCTCCCGTCCTGGAAATCCCAGAAACGCAGAAGCACGTTGACGATCGAGCTTTTTCCAGCCCCGGTGGGTCCCATGATGCCCATCCGCGCGCCGGCAGGGAGCTCGAACGAAAGTCCGTCGATTGCCCAGGGCTGCCCGGGAGAATATCGAAAGCGAAGATCCCGGACCGAAATGGATACCGGGCCGGGAGTCCCTTCCTCCGGGAGGGACCAGGCCGGGGCCGATGGCTCCTGCACCGCGGGCTCCGTATCGATGATCTGGAAAAGCCGCCGCGCCGCAGCAGCCATTTCTCCCGCCCTTTGCATGACGCCGGGCAGCGGCATGATGGTCTCGAAGCTTGCCAGGACGAGCACAGTCAGCATGGCCATGTCAGCGCGCGGCAGCCCCCCGCGGGCGACAACGGGCGCAAGGACGAAGGCGGCCGCCCACACGGCGATTGCGCTCGCGGCGACAATGCCCGCGTCACCGAGCCCCTGCAGCGAGGCCAGTGTGCGCTGCCGCCCGTCCATCTCACGGCCTGCCGCCTCGATGCGGTCGGCATGCCCCTCCGCCGCGCCGAGGGCCACGAGCTCCGCCATCCCCTGGACCTCCTCCACGATCGAGGCGCGGAGCTCCGCGGCCCACGCCACACGCTCGCGTCCCGGACGCGCGGACAGCCGGCGCAGGGCGAGCGGCAGGAGGACGCCGGCACACGCCAGGCCGGCCGCATCAAGTGCGGCGAGACGCGCGTCGAAATGCGCGAGAAACGGGAGAATGCAGGCGACGGCAAGGACCGCCACGATGGACGGTACAACCCCGCGCACGTAGAAATCGTCCAGTGTATCGATATCGGCGCGGATCCGGCTCAACAGGTCTCCGCTTCTGTACGAGGACAGCCGCGCGGGGGCCAGGGGCTCGATGCGCTCGTAAAACCAGACGCGCAGCGCGGAGAGAATCCTGAATGTGACATCATGATTCACGAGCCGCTCGGCATATCGTCCTGCGGCACGGCCCAGCGCAAGGGCGCGCACGCCCGCCCCCGCGGTGGTGTAGTCGAACACGGCTCCCGCCAGGCCCGCCAGTGCCATCGATGCGATGAACCAGCTGGAGAGTGCCAGCAGCCCTAGGTTGGCCAGGAGCGTGGCAAGGGAGAGAAAGAGCCCGAGCAGCGCGAGACGCCAGTGGGGACGCACGAACCCGACCAGGCGGAGCAGATCCCTCATGACGCTTCGGCCACCCGGCCGGCGGCAAGGGCCAGCACGCGGTCCACCCCGGTGGCCGGGCGATGTGTGACCAGGACCATGGTGCGGCCCTCTGCCAGAATGCGAATTCCGGCATTCACCAGGTGCTCGCTCTCTGCGTCCAGGTGAGCGGTCGGCTCGTCCAGGAGAACGAGGCCGGGGTCCCGGAGGAACAGGCGGGCCAGTGCAACGCGCTGGAGCTGTCCGAGGGAGAGGCCCTGCCCCCCTTCCCCGACGCGCGTGTGAAGCCCGTCCGGCATCCTTTCGATGAACTCGAACGCGTGTGAAAGTCGAATGGCATCCTGGATCTCGTGGTCGCCTGCGGACGGCCGGCCAAGGATGATGTTTTCGCGCAAAGTCCCGTGGAACAGGGTCGGCCGCTGCGGCAGCCAGGCCACCGTGTCCAGCCACACGCGCTGGTCGAGCTCCCGCAAGTCCTGTCCGTCAATGAGAAGGCGGCCCCTGTCCGGCGCGGCAAAGCCCAGCAGGAGGGAGAGGAGCGTCGACTTGCCGGCGCCGCTCGCGCCGAGAACTGCCACGTGCTCCCGGGGGCTCACGGTGAAAGTCACTTCTTCCAGAATCGGGCGCGCATCATAGGCAAAGGACACGCCTTCGAAGGCCACGGTTCGCGAATGCCGCGCGGGCGGGGCAGCCCGTGCGGCGGGCCGTACCGCCGTGTTCGCTGCGGGGGCGGAATCCTGGGGATCCCGCGTCGAGCCCGCCCGGAGCAGCGCGCGCACCTGCTCCGCGGCGCTGACCGCCTCCATGCGGGAATGATAGAAGGTTCCCAGTGTCCGCAGCGTGAGGAAATACTCGGGGGCGATCAGCAGGATGAAATACCCCGGGGCGAACTGCATGGAGGCGGAGAGCAGACGCAGGCCGCAGAGGATGGCGACCAGCGCGATGCTGACGCTCGATATCAGCTCCAGCATGAACGAGGAGAGGAATGCGACCCTGAGAACCGACATCGTCATGGTGCGGTATTCCTCGGAGCTGCGGGCGATCTCCGCCGCTTCCCGCCGGGCAGCGCCGAACATCTTCACTGCGGCCAGGCCCTGGAGCGCATCGAGAAAGCGGCCGCTCATCCGGGCGAGCTTTCCCCACAGGCGCTGGTTGCGTGCGTGTGACTCTTCGCCGATGACGATCATGTTCAAGGGAAGGAATACCGCGGTAAGGACCAGGACGAGCCCCGAGATCCAGTCCAGCGGAAACACCACGGCGAGGATCGTGAAAGGCAGCAGTGTGGCGATGGCCCGCTGCGGCAGGTATTTCGAGAAGTAGGCATCCAGCGCTTCCACCGCGTCAACGGCGGTGGTGGCGATCTCCCCGGCGTGCATCCCCGCGAGCGCGATCGGTCCGATGTCGAGCAGTGTCCGCGCAAGCTCTTTGCGCAGGGTCTGCTTCGCTGCGGATGCGCACTCGAATGCGGCGCGCCGGGATGCCCAGGTGACGGCGACACGCAGGAGGATGACACCAAGAAGGGCTCCAAAAAGGGGCAGGAGTCCGGGAAGACCGTTCCCCTTGAACATGACGCCGTTGCCGATCTGCACGAGAAGCGAAGTCTGAAGGATCAGGAGGATTCCCGACAGCTCAGCCAGGGCAACCGTGAGGGCAAGATTGCGCCGGGCAGGCCGGCTTCTGTCCCGCAGCCAAGTGGAGGTGCTGGTCATTGCTGTGAGAAAGTGTACGGAAAAGCCGCAGCGATTGACAACCGGAAGGGGATGTGTTACAGCGGCCCCATGGGCGTCGAGGCACTCTCCCGAATCCAATTCGCCACCGTCGCGATTTTCCATTTTCTTTTCGTTCCCCTCACCCTGGGTCTCAGCGTGCTGGTAGCTTTCATGGAAACACGCTACGCCAGGACCGGGGACGAGACCTGGCTGCGCATGACGCGGTACTGGAGCAGGCTGCTTCTCGTCAACTTCGCGGTGGGCGTTGTCACCGGCATCACGCTGGAGTTTCAGTTCGGCATGAACTGGGCGGAATACTCGAAGTTCGTCGGTGACATCTTCGGCGCACCCCTTGCCATCGAGGCAACGGTGGCGTTCTTCCTGGAGTCCACCTTCATAGGATTGTGGATGTTCAGCTGGAAGAGGGTTTCCCGCGGAGCCCACGCGGCGATCATGTGGGTGGTTGCAGCGGCGGGAACGTTTTCCGCTTTGTGGATCCTGCTGGCCAACGGATGGATGCAGAAGCCGCGCGGCTATATCCTGGCCGGGGGCAGGGCGCAGCTCGTGGACTTCGGGGCCCTCATCTGGAATCCATATGCATGGATCAAGTTCTTCCATGTCATCATGGCTGCTTACACCTTGAGCGCGTTTTTCATCATGGGGATCTCCGCAATCAATCTTCTCCGCGGGAGAAGTCCCCAGTTGTTCAAGAAGTCTTTCAGGCTTGGTGCCACACTTGCCGTCGCCACCTCGGTCCTGATCATCGTTGCCGGAGACCTGTCAGGTGTGCAGGTAGCGAAGTTCCAGCCGACAAAGCTTGCTGCCATCGAATCGCAGTGGAAGACAGAGACCGGCGCCCCGTTCTACCTGCTGGAGTTCCCGGACCCTGCCGCGCAACGCAACGTCGTCCAGGCTTTGCCCATTGCCAAAGGGCTCAGCTTCCTCGCCTACCACGACGTCAATGCCACGGTAAAGGGACTGGAGGAGTTTCCGCCCGGCGAGCGGCCCCCGGTACTCGTGAGCTTCCTCGGATTCCGCCTGATGGTGGCACTTGGCTTCCTGTTCGTGCTGCTGGCGGTGGTCGCCGCCGTTCTTTCCTGGCTGGACAAGCTCGTACCGAAGCGGTGGTTTCTCTGGATCATGACGGTGGCCCTGGTCCTGCCCTACCTGGCCAATGAAACGGGATGGATCGTCGCGGAGATCGGCCGTCAGCCCTGGATCGTCTATGGACTTCTCAAGACGGCGGACGCGGCCTCCCGCGCCATCACGCCGGGTGACGTCCTGGGCTCGCTCATCTGTTTCATACTCATCTACAGCGCCCTTGCCGTGGTGGACGTTTTCCTGCTTGCCAAGTACGCCCGCAGGACAGAGGACTGAGGAGGGGGAAGGAATGGCGCTGCAAACACTCTGGTTCGTCCTGTGGGGTGTCCTGTGGGCCGTCTACTTCATGCTGGACGGCTTCGACTTCGGCGCGTGCATGCTGCGCAACTTTCTGTCCGGGGACGAGCTGGACAGGAAGGTCGTGCTGGCAGCCATCGGCCCGGTGTGGGACGGCAACGAAGTCTGGCTCATTACGGCGGGCGGCGCCACCTTCGCCGCATTCCCCGCCATGTACGCCTCCATGTTCAGCTTCCTCTACCTCCCCATGCTGCTGATCCTCTTCTCACTCATCGCCCGCGGGGCGGCAATCGAGCTGCGCGGCAAGCACGACGCGCCGGGCTGGAGGTCAGCATGGGACTGGGTGCTCGCAGTTTCCAGCTTCACCGCGCCGCTCGTGCTCGGACTGGGGTTCGGCAACATATTCAGAGGCCTGGCCATCGACCGTGCTGGTTATCGGGGCACCTTCTTCGGGCTTTTCAATCCGTACGGCCTGCTCACCGCGGTTCTGTTCGTGCTCCTGTTCCTCCAGCATGGCGCCCTCTGGCTCCGCTACAAGACGGACGGGGAGCTGGGCGAGCGGGCAGGCAGGCTTGCCGGAATCCTCTGGTTCCTCGTTTTGATTGCAGCAGCGGGCTTCCTCGTGCTGACCGGGTTCGCCACGCGGCTGTATGAAAATTACCTGGCCAGGCCCTTCTGGATCGTGGTTCCCCTGCTCGCCGTCGCGGCGCTTGCGGAGGTGTTCATCCTGCGCACGCGCGGCCGGCCCCTCGGGGCGTTCGCCGCCTCCTGCGCGGCGATCGTCCTTGTCATTGCCACCGGGCTGATCGGACTGTTTCCCAACCTCATTCCCTCGAGGCTTGATACCGCAGCCAGCCTCACGATCTACAATTCATCTTCGGGCCCTTACACTTTGAAGGTCATGAGCATTGTCGCGGCCATCTTCGTTCCCATTGTCATCGTGTACCAGTTCCTCGTGTTCAGATTCTTCCGGGCAAAGGTGACGAGGACCGGAGTGACCGAACAAGCCGAGGGCTACTGAAGGCCGAGGACGCGGATGAGCTTGGGAACCGTGAAGTGCGGCCGCAGGTAGTGACTCATGGTCTGGCCGAGGACCCGCTCGTCTTCCGTCACACCCAGCTCGGCTGCGGTGACCGGGCCTCCTGCCGCATGGAGGAGCTCGGTCAGGCGCGCAGGACCCGGAACCTGCCGGGCAATTTCCTGGACGTCTCCCCAGTGGTCCAGGATCTTCTGCTTCAACCGGGCATAGTCTGGTTCGCTCATGTTCAGAAACGACGCCTGCGCGGCAATGACGTCCAACGCCAGAGCTCCATACACTGAGCGAATACGCTGCATCTCCTCTTCCCGTCCGGGCAGGCGGGAATCTTTCAGCATTACCGCGGCCTGCGCCCGGGAAATTCGCCCTATCCGCTCATAGAGCCCCGCCACGAGGATCGCGGCCACGCCGACTTTTGCGCCGTGCAGGATCGCCGGCTTGCCCTCTCTGAGAAACTTCATCTCCCAGAAGTGGGAAAAATGATGCTCCGATCCCGAAGCAGGCAGAGAGCTCCCGAAATCCAGCATGCAGTACCCCGACTCGATGAGCGCCTCCATCAGGCTTCGCACGCCGTCCGCTGATGCCGCCGCGATCTGCCCGGCATGCTCCTCGCATACCCGCACGGCGCGCAGGGACCTCTCTGCAATGGACGGGTCGTATGGCAGATCCCACAGCAGGTGCGCCAGCCGCCAGTCCGCCACCGAGGTATGCTTCCCCAGCATGTCGCCAAAACCCGCCGCGATCATTCGCCGGGGCGCCGCGCACAGGGCGGCCAGGTCGGCGAATAGTGCACGTGGCGCGTGGGCATTCGCCGTGGTCTTGATCCCATCGACAATCAGCGGCGCCCCGATTGATGTGTAGCCGTCCACAGAGGGGGCGGTAGGCACCGAAATGAACGAGCTGCCGGTCCTGTGACTGACAAACCGCGTGATGTCGGTGATCGTACCCGAGCCGACGGAAACGAATGCAAGGTCGGCCCCGCCGGAGGCAAGGAGCACGCGAAGTATGTGATGGGCGTCCGCAACCACCTCGCCGCCCCTGAACACGACGGCGCTCACTTCGCAGCCGATTCCACGAAGCGCAGCTTCCACCGACTCCCCCAGTGCTGAATACGTGTTCGCGTCCGCAACAAGGAGCAGGCGAGTACGGCCCGTCTCCCGGCAGAATTGCGCAAGGCGCGGAATGGCATCCGCGCCGATGACGACCAGTGGTCTTTGTAGGGCATGCTGAGCGCGATCTGGCATGGTTGTGTGCTCCGCCGGATGGTACCTCAAGCTGTGGAATTGTTGCTATAGTCGGACTTATGGACGAGGTGGATGTCCTCATCATCGGCGCCGGCGTGATCGGCTTGGCCATTGCCGGACGGCTGGCCGGTCCGTCCCGTGAGGTCGTTATAGTGGAAATGCACGATGGTTTCGGACGGGAGACGTCATCCCGGAACAGCGAAGTCATCCACTGCGGCATGTACTATGCCGCAGAGCTCCTCAAGACCCGGCTGTGCGTGGAAGGCAATCCCCTCCTGTACGAGCTCTGCGCGCGGGAGGGAATTCCTCACAACAGGACAGGCAAGATCGTCGTGGCAACTGATGAAGCCGAGTCGGAAAAGCTTCAGCAGATCTTCACGCAGGGAAAGAGGAACGGCGTTCCCGGTCTCAGCCTGATCAGCGCACGGGAGATCGCAGCCCGTGAGCCCGAGGTACGCGGGGTCCTCGGACTGCTCAGCCGGGAGAGCGGGATCGTGGACAGCCATGAGCTGATGGGATATTTCGAGCGCACGGCGATCTCCAAGGGAGCCACGCTGGCGTACAACTGCGAAGTGACCGGAATTGCAGGAAGCGGCGCCGGCTACTCGATAGAGATCCGCGAGCCGGACGGCACGCTCACCCGGCTGAGATCAGCCTGCGTGATCAATTCCGCCGGTCTTCATGCGGACCGGGTCGCACGGATGGCCGGCGTGGAGACCGCGGGGGCCGGATACACGATTCATCCCTGCAAGGGAGAATATTTCCGCGTCTCCTCGAGGCACAGGGGCAGGCTTCACACCCTGATCTACCCGGTCCCTTCTCCAGTCCATCTGGGGGCGCATGCGGTCCTCGGCCTGGACGGGAGCCTGAAAATCGGTCCGAGCTCTTTCTACGTTGATGCACTCGAGTACGAGGTGGATCCCGCCCACCAGGCGGAGTTCCACCAGAAGGCCTCGCGATTCCTTCCTTTCATCGGTTTCGACGATCTTGCCCCCGATATGTCGGGAATCCGCCCGAAGCTCTACCGGCGCGGCGAGCCCTTCAGGGATTTCGTGATCCGCGAAGAAAGCGACCGCGGGCTTCCCGGGCTCATCAACCTGGTCGGCATGGAGTCTCCGGGCCTGACAAGCTGCCTTGCCATTGCGCGAAGGGTGGAAAGTCTTCTCCAGGGAAAAAGCGGTTAGAACGAGACTTTTGCCCCCAGGATGACAAAGAACTGGTTGTTGATCAGCGCTCCGTTGCTCGGATTCAGGGAGACGGTGTATTCGGTGTTGTTGGGACCGAGATACGAGCCGAGCTGAAGGGACAGCTCGAAATTGTTCACCGGGTCATACGCGAGTCCGATAAAGGCGATGCCGGAAGAGTCGGACAAGTCGCTCAATCCGCTCACGCTGAGCGTCATCTCGTTGAGAATGAACTTGCTCACGGTCACGAAGAACGCCGCGTAGTATGTCCCGTAGTAGCCCGGGCTGTAGTAGCCGCTGAAAAATGTCCCGAGCGCTACCGGGTTGAGGCTGAGCTTCTGGAACATGTTGTCGTCGTAGCCTGCTCCATTATAAAAGAACTCGACATTCACCGAGATCCGGTCCTGCACGTCGAACGCATCGAAAGTACGGGACAGCCCCACGTCGACCTTGGGAACGAGCCGGTCCCGGATAGTGGAAGTGGTCACGCCGTCCGGATTCAGATGCGGCTGATTCTCCCCCCAGGAGAAGCTTGCCTCGGCTGTCAGGTTCGTGCTCCAGAAGAAAGGGGCGGTCAGGTCACTTCCGAAAACGGGGAGCTTGCTGGACTTGAGCCAGCCGGAGAAGCCGAACTCGAACGCGCCGACGAGAAACTCGGTGCGGGCGGCAAATGCAACGTCCGTGATGTCCTGAATCGCATTGAGGTTGAGAAACGTGTAGAGATGAAACTCGCGGGAAAAAACGACGTCCGACCGCAGACCGAAGACGCCATCCCGCAGCGCGGTCAGGTTGGTGAAGCTCTTGTGCTCGATATTGATCAGGTCAGTCGGATTCCAGAAATAGCCGGTTCCCCATTGAAGGACCTGTTTGCCCATACGGAAGTACACGGTGTTGGCTGCATTGAAATCGACGAAAAACTCCTTCACGTCCAGGAAGGTGGTCTGGTTTTCAGACAGCGTCAGGGGGGTCGGCGGGAACACACTGAGGTTCGTGAAATCGTGCACAAGCGGCGCGCCCCCGGTGAGGTAGGTCACATTGAGGTCCACGAATGCCCGAAAGCTCTTTAACAGCCGGGCGTCCACCAGGAAGTCACCCATCATCGCGTTGGAAAGGGTATTGTCGCCCGCGCTCGCATGCTCCTGCACGAAATCCCGGGTCATGGCGTACGAGCCCTGACCCTGCAGAATGCCTGAAAGCCCCGTGCGCTCTTTCTCGATTTCCTCAGTAATGTTCTTTTTCTCCGCCGTGCCCTGGGTGGCCTCCACGGTGGATGAATTGAAGAACTCGTCCTCGCCGGTACCCGCCGTCGCAGGCGCAGGCGCGGGCGCCGCGGCATCCTGGGCAAAAAGACCGGGAGAGAGAAGGAGCGCGGCCAGCAGTCCGAGCACAGAACATTTCGCCATACGGATCCCCTTACTTGCTCAGGCTTTCGAGATAGGACTTGTCGAATTTATAGTCGTCCACCTTGCTGAACGAGATGCCGTTGATCTCCAGCAGGGAGGTTCTGCCCTTTTCCACCTCATCGGTGAACTTCTGCAGAAGCGGAACGTAGCGGCCGTCGATCTCCTTGTAGTTCGTGTAGAGGTCCGTTTCCATAAGGGTGCCGGAAAGGGCGTAGCACTCGCGCTTGAGCTCCAGATACTTGTCCTGCGTCAGCCACATCACCAGCCGGGGATATTTGACGTCATTGACCTTGGCCGTCACCTCGATGCGGTACACGGGGATCTTCCCACCCCCCAGTGCCTGGATAGCGATGATCTCATTGCCGTTTGCGTCAAGGGCAGGCTTGTACAGCTCCTTAAACTTCCGCGTCTCGAAGTCACCTGCGCTCGCGTTGGAGCCCCCGATCTTTTCATCGCGGCCGATGTGCGTGAAGGTCCGGGTGGTCCGGCGGTACATCCACATGTTGTCCGCCACGCGCAGGTACCCGTTGCCGCGGTCGGTTTCAGGGTCCGCCATCACGATAAGAAAAGCGTCATCGAGGTCCCGCCGGTAGAGCACGCTCTGGATGACCTTCGTCCCCTGGTCGGGATCCCGGGTGGTGATCTTGGCCTGCGCGGTCATGTCACTGCGAATCTGATAGTTGGTGTCGATGTAGTCGATGATCTGCTGGACCGAAGGGGTGGCCCAGAGCGCGGGGGCCAGCATGAGAAGCCCCGCGGCCATCCCGATGATTCTCTGTCTCATATGATACTCCTATTCAAAGTGCCGCAGCGCGTCCGCCACGCCAAGCTTTGCCGCGCGGCGCGCGGTGAAGAAAGCGATAAGGAAGGACACGGCCACGATTATGAGGAAATTGCTGACGATCGCTCCGACGGTCGGAACGAAATACAGATGTTTGTTCACGAAAAACATGCTGAACGGGTTGTCCTTGAGGTCGAACGTGGGCACACCGAGCAGGGCCATGAGCCCGTATCCCAGGACGATGCCGGCAATGCACGCGAACACGGCAAGGAACACGATTTCAAGAACAAAGACCGAGCGGACGTCGGACCTCTGCATCCCTATTGCCCGGTTGGTGCCGATCTCCCGGGTGCGCTCACGGATGCTCATCCTCATGGTGTTGACAACCCCGATGAGTATGACGAAGAAAAGGACCAGGACGGCGACGATGGAGATGGTGTTCAGTCCCCTTTGCAGGTCGACCACGGTGCTGGCATTCTCGAACATGGTCTGCACATCCACCCGCGCGCCCTTCCACGCGTCCCGGTTGAGGAGCCGCATCTTCTTTTGCGCCTCATCCGTATTCTTGCTGCGCGCCAGCAGCTCCCACTCCGGCAGGAGAGCTTTGAACAGGGGCGCGTCCGCCGCTGCCCGCGCAGGGTCCTTGGGGATATTCCAGAAATAAGTCTTGTAGAAAGAGTCTTCGTGCACGAACGCGGTTGCATCCGCAAACGGAGCTACCGGTTTCACGATGCCTGTCACGACCAGCTGCAGCTCAATGGGATCGGCAGCATCGCGAGGGACGTAGCGGTAGTCGATCCGGGTGCCGACATCGGCTCCCAGAGACCTGGCCAGGGGCTGGGTGAGGATGATCCCGGTTTTCTCCTTCAGAAGTCCCCTGATGTCGCCTTTGACGAACTGCAGATTGTCCCGTGCAAGGGCAAGGGAATCCGGGCTGGTCTCCAGCCGCAGCGCAAACACGTCTGCGTGTGCCTGCTGCCCCGGGGCGCGAAGAACCGCCTTGACCCCGGCGGCGCCCGGCGTGAGCGCTTTCTGGAGCCTGTTCGCCTGCGCGATCACCTTTTGCGCGTCCTGGGGATAGGTCGTCACGATCTGGAGCCCCAGAGATTCGTTGGGCTTCATGTTGAGCTGGCCGCGGAGAGTTTCCCGGTCCACGAACGCAGCCACGTCCATGAACATGTTGGATGAAGGGATGAGCCCCACCACCTTGTACTTCGGCGCCTGCGCCTGTCCGTAGACGGTCTGGAACCGGACGGTGACGATGTCGTTCAACCCGACGTTCAGCTCCCTGGCCGCATTCTTGTACAGGAGGATGCCGGGAAATATGTCCGGCTTGTAGATGTCCCGCACGTTGCCGGACTCGAGGTCCGTGTCCTTGTAGAAGTTCGAGTCCCGGGCAATGCCTACCAGGGCGGCAAGACCGGTCCTCCCGTTGCCAACCACCCGGCCGAACGCGCTCACCGACTGGTCGATCTCCTTGACCCCGTCCACGTTCTCCTTGATGGCCTTGATGAACCTGTCGGTGTCCCTGATCACGTCGCTGCGCCGGGTGGTGTACTCGTCCATGACCACCTTGATGTGTCCGCTCATGTACACGAGCATCTTGTTGAAGAGAATGTCGGTGAGCCCGCTCGTGAAAGAGGATGTGACAACAAGGATGCACATGCCGACGGCGATGCCTGCGGAGAGCAGGACGTTGCGACGGAACTGCCGTATCAGGTTGCGGAAGGCGATCTTGGAAACAACGCGCAGGCTGCGGATCCGCGTCGTGAAAAATCGTGCAATACGTTTCATCTCAGTTTTCCTCGGGTTTAATGGCGGTTGATGGCGTCCAGCGGCGTGATTTTCCGGGCAACGACGACCGGATAGATGACGGCGAGGACCGTTACCACGGCCAGACCGACAACGCCGGTCACCAATCCCGCAAAGCCAAGGCTCGGCCGGAACACTTCACCGCCGAAGAGCAGCTCGAAGATTTCATTTCCCCCCGAGCTGATCTGGAGGGGCCGGATGATCCAGGTGACGATGATGCCGACCATAATGCCGATGCCGCCGAAGATGAACGAAAGGGAAAACGTCTCCGCGAGGAACATCTTGGTGATGAAGCTCTTGCGCGCGCCCACGGCGCGCATCATGCCGAACTCCTCCGTCCGTTCGAGGGCGTTCATGCTCAGCGTGTTCATGATGATGATAATAGCCACGAAGAACAGGAGGACCACAAACACCGTGATGATCATCTGCAGAATGTCGGAGATCTGCGCCACCTGGCCCGATGCCTTTTTCCAGCTCAGGACCTTTACCGGCAGGTTGTTTTCCTTTGCGATCTTCTTCATCTTTTCCACGGATCGGTTCACGTCCTGGCCCGGTTTCAGGAGGATGGTGACATAGTTGTACGCCGCAGTGTCGAAGTCGATCACCCGCGTGGCCTTCGGTTCGGTCTTGATCCTGTTCTCCAGCTCGGCAACGGAAGTGCCCCCGGTCCCCGCGGAGTAGATGTCCCCGCCCCCGAAGAGCGCATCCTCGCTGGCGCCCATGAGCGCTTCCTCTTTCGGAGGAAGCTTCTGCACGATATCCCGCGCGGTATAGTAGCCGAAGATCTCCCGGTAGGTTTCGATGTCCATGAAGGTGACTTCCTGCATGAGGGTGTTGAGCGACTTGAACCGCACGATCCCCTTCACCGGGATGTCTTTGTTCGTGGAGTTGGGCTCACCGAAGCCTTCCAGGGCAAGGGAGCTCCTGACTTCGAGCCTGTCCTCTTCCTTCTTCGCCTCGTCTGTGAGGTTGTCCCTGTTCAGCCCTCCTCCCTGGGGAACGAGCCAGTAACCCTGGTTCTTATAACGGTTCTTCCTGCCGTTCACGTTCAGGAGGAGGCCATGGTCGCCGCTCTTCAGCACGCTTCCCTCGATGGCCGTGACAGGGTTTCCGAACACCCTCTGGAAATCGTCGAAGTTGCATCCGAATGTGAGCATGAAGTCCATTTCCTGGCCGCCAAGGATTGCCACCCCGCCCCGCGTCATGGGGAGGTAGCCTTTGATGAAGTCCTGCGTGTCCAGCACGGAACGGATCTTCTCGTAGTCTTTCAGGATCTTCAGCGGCTTTGCCAGCGGCGTGAAAAGGACATTGTCCTTCGTCTCCTCGTCGGAGACCAGGATGATGTGCCCGGTGAAGCTCTCCACCATGTTTTCCTCGACCCCGCGCTGCATGCCGATGGCAGTGGCATTGCCGAGGGTCATGATGAGAGCCCCCAGGAAGAGGATGGTCCCTATGATGATACTTTTGGCCTTGTGCCGGAGGAGGCTCCTCCAGGCGATTTTCAGGATAAACATGATCTGTTCCTAGTTGGCCATGAGCCCGTCTTTGATCTTCACGACACCGTTGGCGTACTTGAGAATGTCGGGGTCATGCGTGGAGAAGATGAACGTGGTCTTTTCGAGAATGTTCAGCTCCTTCATGAGCTTCAGGATCATGTCTCCTGTTTCGGAGTCCAGGTTGGCCGTCGGCTCGTCCGCCAGCACAATGGCCGGACGTGTGACCAGCGCGCGCGCAATAGCCACCCGCTGGCGCTGCCCGCCGGAGAGCTCGAATGGCTTGTGCTTGATCTGCTCTTTGAGCCCCACCTCTTCGATGAGCTTCTCCGCGCGCTCGCGAATCTCTTTCTTGCTGAGATTGTCCCCTTTCATGAGCAGGAGGGGGAACTCCACGTTCTCACGTGTCGTGAGGACCGGGATGAGGTTGAATGTCTGGAAGATGAAACCGATGGTATGCAGGCGCAGATCGGTGAGCTCGCGGTCCGAATGCGTCGTGATGTCCTTGTCATGGATCTTGACCACTCCCTCCGTGGCGTGGTCGATGCATCCGATGATGTTGAGAAGCGTGGTCTTGCCGCTCCCCGAAGGGCCGACTATGGAGATGAAATCCCCTTCCCGGATGGCCAGATCAATGCCGCGCAGGGCATGGACCGTCGTGGCCCCCAGGGGATAGTCCTTCTTCACAGCCTTCAACTCTATGACGTTCATGACGCAAGCTCCTTCCCTGATAGTGAAACGATCTCAATGAGCATTTATTGCATTCTTCTGTCAATAATATAAGGGGGAGTCGAGGATTCAACACCGCGGGCAGCCGATCGTGGCCCCGCTTTTTCCGCTTTCCGACATTATTAACAGAAAAGAAACAACCGCGCACGCACAGTGTTCCCCGGGCGCGCGCGGTCTGTCAAGTACGGACTATTTCTTGGTCCTTTCAGATCCCTGCTGGCGCGCATACCAGTCGCGCCACACGACCTTGTAGAAACCGATCCAGCGCGGGAGCCGATTGAGGATGGGAATGAAGGGCATGAAGAAAAGGATGAGGAAGAGGGCGAGCATCATGAGGCCCACGATGAGGTCCGCATTCGGATTCTTGGCAAATGCGGGTATCTGATACCAGATGGCATAGGGCCAGAGCCACCAGGGGCCCGGACGGTTGCCCACTTCGTGGGTGATGCCCCATTGCCCGCCCGTCATGTCCTGGGCATCCGCTACGCTCGCATCAACGTCTTCCTGGAAGAAGAGCAGCGCCCGGCTGTTGTCGAGGCTGTAGGGCTGGCGCTCGTTGCTCATCAGGGCGCCTTCGAGCAGGCCCGCCTTCCCCAGGTCGAGCATGCCGTTCATCATGACCGGTACCGGGCCGTACTCCCCGGCAGCCATTTTGACCTGGCCGTTCTCCACGGTGGCTTTGTCCAGCGCGTCGGCGTACGCCTTTGTCCAGGCGGTCCTGGAATCATCCGAAGCGGCGTTCCAGGTTTTCAGCGCGCTTGCCACGTCCTTGTTCATTATTGCCACACGCGCCAGCGGTGTGAGGACGAAATCCTTGGAAGGATCCAGCTCCTGCCTCACGCCGAACCAGGAGATGGGAGCAATGCCCAGAACTTTCATCGAGTTGGTCGTGTCCGCATTGTACGGCGGGCCGTAGTCCTGCAGGCCGCTGTTTCCCGCAAGGATGTCCACGCAGGTGGCCAGGTAGGCGATGGGCTGGCGCGTGGCCACGTCCTCACCGCGAACCGGCGGATAGTCCGGGGGCCGGAAGAGGATTGCCAGCACGATGACAACGACCGCCAGGAAACCCACGGCAATCAGGCCTTCCCGGATCAGGTCGTAGGGTTTCATGGGAATCCCGCGCAGGTTCTCGTCTGATGTTTTGCTCATTCTCATTTCCCCTTCAGCGGATAGGGCTTCACAGGGCTCTCATGCCTGATGAAGGCAAGGTGGATGACCACCAGGATGATGACCAGAAATGGGAGAAAGGCCACGTGGAGGGTGAGGGTCTGGCTGAAGTTGGTCGTGACAAAGAACGCCCCGATGCCCATTGCGTTCATTGCGTCCTTCGCCTGCACGGCATGCCACTGGGAGGACCAGTTCGACGCGGACAGATACCCGGTAAATCCGCTGAAGATCGCGATGCCGAATGTGAGCACGCCGATCATCCACGTTTTCCATCGCCCGTCACGCCATGCACCGAGCAGGAACTTTATGGCCATGTGCAGAAGCATGGAGCCAAAGAATGCCTGGGCGGTCCAGAAATGCAGAGAGTTGAAGAAGCGCCCGGTCCGGGAGACATGATACCAGCCTGGTCCGAAAATGGCCAGGACCATGCCCGTTACGATAAGAAGCACGAGAGAGGACAGGGTGGCGACACCGAACATGTAGGCGAGGGAATTGACGTATACCGGCATCTTTGTCGGCAGGGCGTCCTCCATCGACATGTTCTTCTGAATCGAGTGCTGCAGCTTTCTTGTCAGGTTCATCTCAATCTTCCTCCGAATCGCGCCCGTGTTCGAGGAATCGCGGCAGACGGGCCCATGCAGCCGCAAAGAAGATGACGATGATCACGAGACCGACAATGAGATTTGGCAGGGCGATCTTGAAAATGGAAAAGTCGAAATGCGTGGTCACGGGCAGAAGCTGGGCGGGCAGTTGATCCATGGGAAACCTCCTTCAGGGGATGTAGGCGTTCGGCGGCGGTAATCGAGACGGTGTTCGGCGCTTACTTCATGCATGCTTGAGGTACAAAGATACTAGCACAGTGGAAGAACGGGCAATGGAATCGTGGGAGGGTGGAAATGCCGAGTGGATGTACGTCCGACCTATCAATTGTTCCACCCATACTAATGGTTGGAACACCGTATCGTTAATATGGGAGAGATTTCGTAAGGTTCAGGCGCTGCTGCCCGGCGTTTCCAGCCGGCCAAGTGCTGAATTGCGCCGCTGATGCCGCAGGCGATGTACACCTTCGGCTTTGCCGTTCCTTGGACGTTGGGCGTGCCCCGCCCAAGGGATTTGGCTTGAAAAACCGAGGCCTGACCGAAACCACCCTTGGGCGGGTCGGGTGCTCCGCTCCAAGTCCTCGGCGCG
>CAYTGX010000043.1:0-38274 GCA_964437385.1 uncultured Spirochaetaceae bacterium | reverse complement strand
GATTTTGCGCCGACGTACTCGGCGGATTTTGCGCCGACGTACTCGGCGGATTTTGGGCTGCGATCACTTCGATGCCGGTGTCCTCGAGCGACTTTCTGTCCGATTCGGAGATGCGGTCCGTGACGATGGTGTCTACGTCGTCGGGGGAAGCAAACTGTGCAAAGGAGTTTCGCCCCAGCTTTGTGGCATCGAAGAGCAGCACCACCTTGGCCGCAATGGACATCATGAGCTTCTTGGTTTCCGCGTGGCCGATGTCCGGGGTGCTGGCGCCCTTTTCGAGGGAGAAGCTGTTCAGGCCCATGAACGCCTTGTCCACCGTGAGGCCGGCCAGGAGGTCCCTGCTGGACAGATCGTTGAAGACCGTGCAATGGAAGCGCTTCCGGACGATGCCGCCGAGGAAGACGATCTTGACCGATTCCAGGTCCTCCAGCAGCAGGGCGATTGCGAGGTCATTCGTGACCACGGTGATATCCCGTCTTCGGTCCAGGAGCCGGGCGAGCTGCAGAATCGTGGAGCCGGTGTCCAGCACAATCATGTCACCGTCCTCGATGAGGCCCAGCGCCGCCTCCGCGATGGCCCTCTTTGCTGCCAGGTTCTGGACGCCGCGCGCGACCATGTCCGGCTCGTGGCCGGTCTTGCTCTTGATCATGGCGCCGCCGTGGGTGCGCACGAGGAGCCCGGTTGCCTCCAGGTCTCGAAGGTCATTTCTGATCGTGGCGCTGGACACGCGGAAAAGATCGCACAGCTCCACAACGGTTGCCTTGCGATGCGCGCTGATGTGCTCGAGAATCTTCTGCTTGCGTTCTTCGACGAACAGGGCGCCGACGTACCCGGCGGATTTGGCGCCGCCGCGCGGCTCTATGCCCGAGCCCCCCTGGCCCTGGCCACGATTTCGAGCGCCGCTCGACAGTTCGTTCTGATCTGGTCCCATTTTTTCTCCGCGATCGCTTCCCGGGACGCGATCCAGGTTCCCCCCACGCACGCCACGGCATCAGAGGCAAGATAGTCGGGGAGATTGGCCGCGGTGACGCCGCCGGTCGGCATGAACCGCATCCCCGTATGCGCGTAGGGCGCGGAAAGGGCCTTGATGACTTTCAGGCCGCCAAAGGCTTCCGCGGGAAAGTATTTCACGAGCTTCACCCCGGACGCAAGTGCCTGCTCGATCTCGGAAGGGGTGATGACGCCCGGCACAAAGGGAAACCCGAGCCGCATCGCCTCGGCAAGGACGTCCGGGTTCAACC
Source organism: uncultured Spirochaetaceae bacterium (assembly GCA_964437385.1). Lineage (GTDB taxonomy): Bacteria > Spirochaetota > Spirochaetia > SZUA-6 > Fen-1364 > Fen-1364. The sequence goes on along the minus strand of CAYTGX010000043.1, from coordinate 37,033 downwards.
CCGGCGCCACGCCGAAACGCGCACCGGTGTCCTTTGCCTTGCGGAGGTTCTCCGCCGTCAGCACCGTTCCCGCGCCGAGAATGAGCTGGGGCCGGTCCCGGGCGATTCTTGCGATCACCTCCGCGGCAGCCGCCGTGCGGAAGGTGATCTCCGCCACAGGCAGCCCGCCCTCGATCAGCGCATCCGCCAGGGGCAGGGCTGCGTCCACAGAATCGATTGCGATCACGGGCACCACCACGTACTTCGCCAGCGCGCTGAACACTTCGTCGCCATTCATCTCTCATCCTCCTGAAAGCAGCGGAAAAAGCGCGACCTCGTCGCCGTCATGCATCTCGGTGGCCAGCCCCTTCGGCACCTGGTTCCACCCGTAGCCGTTCAGAGTGCTCATGAGCGAGGGGTCGGGCACCGCGATCCCGTAGGTGAGCTTCAGCCAGCCTGCCACGGCGGCCAGCGTGCTCCCGGCAGGCAGGCGAAGATCGTCCACGCGCGTGCCGGTCCTCTCACGCACCGCGGAGAGATAACGGACCCGGACCGTCACTTCTCCGGTTCCCTCATTCATGCCAGCAGCTCCTTCAATCCCCATTTCTCCTTTGTTGCCTCGGTCACCACGCCGTCCGAGTCCCAGCCGCGAAGGGCGTAGTACTCGTCCAGCATCACGTCGTACATCGCATCTGTGATGATCCTTCCCTTGGTCGGGCCGCTGGGAAGCGCTTCTTTGGTGATGCGCTCCGGCATGAGATCGTCCTTGCGCCGGATGCCTTCCCGGTTGAGGATGACACGCTCCATGCTGTAGATCCTCTGCGCGATTTCCATGAGCCGCGGAGTGAACGGATAACCCGTCACCGCCTCCAGCACTTCTCCCGTGGGACTTTCGGAGAAACCGAATGCCCCGCGCACCACCGTGCACATGCCAATGCTGTCCACGTAGGCGCGGCTGTCCTGCGCGGCCTTGACCAGCGCGCCCTTGCCTTCCAGTGCGTAGCGGTCGTACTTGCCGCTCTGAAGCTCCGCGCGGATCGTCCATCCCCCCACGTTGTGGCAGGCCCCGCGATTGGAGGTACCGTTGGTGAGAGCGTTGCCGGTGAAGCCCCGCGGATCGTACGCGGCAAACGGCATGCCTTTCACGTCGAGGATGAAGCGCTTCCACTCCGGTCGCGCCCGCTTCACCCCGTACATTCCCTCAGCCAGCAGATCCCCGATGCCGCTGCGCGCCGCGATCAGCTCGATGATGCCCAGCAGGGCGTCGGGATTTCCGAACCGGGCATCGATGCCCATGGTGTCCGTCTTCGTGATCAGGCCCTTCTCATAGAGTTCCATGGTGAGAGCCACTGCGTTGCCCGTGGACATCGTGTCCAGCCCCAGCTCATCGCAGAGCTGGTTGGCCTTCACGATGGCGGCAAAATCCGAGATGCCGCAGTTGGGACCGAGGAGACCCACAGTTTCGAACTCGGTGCGGGCATGGGCACCGGCGTAAGGACCATCCTTCACCACGCACATCTTGCCGCATGCCACCGTGCACCGGTAGCAGGCATAGTTTTTCTGCAGGTAATGCTCGACCATGGCATGGGCATCGATCTTGTCGCACTCCTCGAAGAAGCCGGTCTGGAAGTTGCGGGTAGGCATGCAGCCCAGCGTATTGAGAGGCTCGATGTACTGCGGCGTGCCGAACCTGGTATGATTGGCCCGTGACGTTTTCAGGTCGGCGACAGCCGCTTTCCTGATCTCCGCCACTTTCGCAGGGTCTGCCAGTGAGATGTCCCCCGTACCTTTTACGATCACCCCTTTGAGATTCTTCGAGCCCATGACCGCGCCCGGTCCGCCGCGCCCGAACGCACGCTCGTCCACGTTGATGTAGGAGATGCGGACGAGGCGCTCCCCTGCCGGGCCGATGGCCATGGCGCCTGCCTTGGTTTCCGCAAATGCGCCGCGCATCTCGGCGAGCGTCCTCACCGACGTGAATCCCTTCCAGGGCCGCGCGTCATGAAACTCCACCGTGCCGTCCTTGATGGAAATCCAGGTCAACTCCGCTGCCTTGCCCTCAACGATCAGACCGTCGAAGCCGGCCTGCTTGAGCTGCGGACCGAAGTCTCCTCCGCAGTTCGAGCAGAGATACATCCGGGTCTCCGGTGACTTGGTGGCCAGCTGGAACTTCGTCGTGGACACCAGGGGCGTGCCGGTGAGAGGGCCTGTGAAGAAGAAGATCTTGTTCTCCTCCGACAGGGCGTCCACGCCGGGGCCGATTTCGTCGTAGTAGTACTTGGCCGCGATTCCGCGGCCGCCCAGGAGCTGCCTGACCTCGTTTTCCTTGAGGGGCTCCACCGATGTCGTGCGCGTCCTCAGGTTCACCCGCATCACCTTGCCGCAATATCCCTTCAACATACCTTTCCTCTCCCGCAGGGCCGCGAGGCCCGATCTTGCCGTGATTATCTCGACGTCTTCAACGCGGCAAGCAGATTGTCCACCGCCGCGCGAGTTGCCTTGGAAACGCTCTCCGCCGTGTAGGCCCCGATGTGCGCCGTGCTGATGACCCGTTCGTGCGCAAGGAGCGGGCTGGCGTCCGGCGGCTCCTTGTCATATGCATCCACCGCATATCCGCCGAGCTTTCCCCCGTTGAGGGCTTCGAGGACGGCCGCGTCTTCCACCAGCCCTGCCCGTGCGGTGTTGATGAGCCGCGCATCCTTTTTCATCAGGGCGAGCGCCCGCCGGTCGATGAGCGGCTTTTCCCCCGGCGAATGCGGGCAGTGCAGAGTCACGATGTCGGCCCGTGCAAGCACCTCATCCAGGCTGGTGTAGCTGAAGCCGGTGGGAGCGTACCCGGAGTCGGGGTACGCGTCATAGCCGACGACCTTCATGTCCAGGGCAAGGGCGAACCGGATCACCAGCCTGCCTATCCTGCCGGTGCCGATCACTCCGAGGGTCCTGCCTTCCAGCTCCGCCCCCTGCTTTCTCTCCCAGCCCCCTGCTTTCATTTTCGCATCGCCCCAGGGGATGGAGCGAAGGAGGGAGAGCATAAGGGCGAGGGTGAGCTCCGCCACGCCCCGGGCGTTCGCGCCTTCGGCGCGCAGGACGGAGATCCCGCGCCGCTTGCAGGCGGCAAGGTCGATCGAATCCACACCCGTGCCGTTGCGGCTGATGGCCCGCAGGTCAGTGGCCCTGGCCAGCACCTGGTCGGTTATCTTCTCCACCCCGGCAAGCCATCCGATGCAGCCGGGCAGCAGGCCGATCAGCTCTTCCTCACCGGGTGACTTGCCCGGCGTGCACATGACAACCTCATACCCCGCATCCCGAAGACGGTTGAGCTCCGGGTCTCCATCCTTGGTAAGAGAGCGCGGCGTGACGAGGATCCTGGCCACGGCTCATGCCCCTTTCGAGGCGACGATCTCGACTTTGCCCGCGCGTTTGAACACGCGCACGGGGAAGCCTTCCTTCTCGATATCTCCATAGTTGTGACCCGCTTCCCCGGGGTAGACGCAGAAGGAGACCAGCGGCTCATCCCCCGTGTTCACCGTGCGATGCGCCCAGAAAGGGGGGACATAACACATGCGCCCGGGCAAAAACCGCTCGTACGCGCTTTCCCCGTTGGCAAGCTTCATCAGCATGTAGCCTTCCCCGCGCAGGCACAGGTAGATCTCCGCGGTTCCGGCTGCCTGGTGATAGTGGCCCTTTGTCATGAAGCACTCTCCGCCGACAGTACCGGGGTAGGTCTTGCTGAGGCAGAACTGAAGCTGTCCGGTCTGCTCGGGAATTTTCATTTCGAAGACCTCGTAGTGCACCGGGTCTCCCTGGGCTACGAGGGCCTCCAGGGCTTTCGCGTCCTTGTAGTGGCCGCGCATGCTCGACGCCAGTCTGACGGTGTGCACCTGCGGATCCTTCATGATCCCGTGCACGAGGTCGAAATCCACGCCGAACGGCTTGAGCAGCCTGTCCACTGTGTTGGTGTTTTCCTTCATTGGTTTCCCTTCTCCTCTTCCGCCCAGCGGTTCATTGATGCCAGCAGCGACATGATTCGCACCGGGACCACCACCGAGCCTGACTCGCGGCGCGCGATTCATGGCTGGACACGCGCTGCGCCCCATGGAAGCTTCGCGCTCATGGGAACTCGATGACGTTCTTAAGGCCCTTGCCCTGGATGACCTGCTCGAAGGAGGCGCGGATCCCGTCCAGGGGCGTGCTCATCGTGACGAGGTCCTTCACCACGAGCCGTCCCGAGGCCACCAGCGCGAGGGTCTGCCGGTACTGGATGAGGCTCTGGCGCGATGTGCCCGAGATCGTGATCTGCTTGTAGTGCACGAGGTTCGTGTCCAGCGGCACCTTGCTCTTTCCCTCCGGCAGCCCGCCGAAGAACATGACCCTGCCGTTCACGCCGACGACTTCGAGGGCCAGGACCTGCGCGTCGCCGGACGGCGCCGCAGTGATGCAGACACTGACGCCTTTTCCACCGGTGAGCGAGGAGAGGCGCTCTTTCAGCCCGGTGCTTTCAAGCGTGATGATGGCAGGCTCCGCCTTGCGGCAAAGGGCCATCCGCTCCACGCTCAGGTCGTTCATGTAGACCTTTGCCGCACCGGCCATCAGGGCGACCTTCGCATGCATGAGGCCGATGGGACCGGCGCCGATGACCAGCACCGTGTCACCCGGAACGATCGCGGTTCTCTGGAACGCATTGTAGACGCAGGCCAGCGGCTCCACGAGGGCGGCGGACACGAAGTCCCCTCCCTCCGGGATCAGGGCGAGGTTGCCCTGGGATACCGCCTCCCGCGGGATCTTCATGAAAGGTGCAAACCCGCCGGGGATGTTGATGCCGAAGGCCTTGTAGGTATCGCACATCTGGGTATTGCCGCTCACGCACTGGTCGCAGACCCCGCAGCCCATGTTGGGGGCCACCGCCACAGCCATACCCGCGCGGTACCCGCTCACGTCGGGACCCACCGACTCGACGATGCCGCTCACCTCGTGGCCGAGCACGAGGGGGCTGCCCGGCGTGGCCCCGCGAGCCCCGTTGCGGAACATTCGGATGTCGGTGCCGCAGATGGCCGCGGCCTTCACTTTCAGAAGCACTTCTCCTGCCCCGACCTCGGGAACAGGGATCTCCTCCAGCCGGAGATCGTCTTTGCCGTACAGCAGGGCCGCCCGCATCTTCACGCCGTTCTCCCTTCAACGCGCATTGGCGCGCGCTCGACAATAGAGCGGTTTCCCGCGTTGACCACCGCGACCGCCATCCTGCCGTCCATGCCGCGCACGCGCGGCTCCCTCCCGTCCAGGATGCAGTCCACGAAGTCCTGATCCTCCCGACTGTACGCGTCGCTGAACAGGGTGCGCCAGCTCTTCACAAAGGGACGGACAATGCCCTTTGCCGTGGAGCATCCCACCACCGTGTCCTGCTCCATCCTGCCGACGAACATCACGCCGTGGGTGCCCACGATCTCCATGCGCGCGTCATAGCCATAGCCCACCGAGACGGCCCCATCGATGAATCCCTGCCTGCCGTCGGCAAACCGGCAGACCATGGACACATTGTCGTAGAAGTCGGGATATTTCTGGGCTGCCTGCGGACAGCGGAAGTTCCCGCCCAGCGCGTAGACCTCCTCGATCTCGCTTCCCACGAACCAGCGCGCCGCGTCTATGTCGTGGCTGTTCACTTCCGCCAGGGGGCCATTGCTCTTGCGGATATCGTACATCCACTCCTGGGGCACGCTCGGCCCATGGGTGAGAGACTTCACCAGCACCACGTCGCCGATTTCCCCGGCATCAATGCGTTCCTTGGCCGTGCAGAAGCTCTCGTCGTAGCGGCGCATGAAGGCCACCTGGAGCCTGACACCTGCCTCGCTACACGCCTGGATCATTGCATCGCATTCAGCCACATCCATTGCCATGGGCTTTTCGCAGAGAACGTGCTTGCCGGCGCGCGCGGCCTGGATCACCACGTCACGATGAAGGGCGGTCGGCGTCACGACCACGACAGCGTCGACATGCGGGTCGTGCAGGGCCTCCCTGTAGTCGGAGTAGCCTTTTTCCACCTCGAGCTCTTTCCGCGCGGCCTCCAAAGTGGGTGCGTGCGCATCCACGAGGGCCGCGAGCCTGCCGCGGCTCACCCCGCGCGCGAAATTTCGAGCGTGGATCATGCCGGCCCTGCCGGCGCCGATCACGCATACTCCAATCTTTCGATCGTCCTTTTGCATGCGAAGATGCTCTCCTGTCCCTTCTCGCCGCCGTGGGATGCTATATTTTTATCGATAAGATTGTGCGGTTTTTTGTTTTCTGTCAAGTGTTGCCTTTTGCTATTGTATTATCTCAAATAAAACTTGACAAATCAAACATCGTGATGTTACGATCATCAATCTTTAAACGTAGTGACGTCGTTATCAGCCGAGCGCGTCGGCGCAGAATCCGCCGAATACGTCGGCGCACGGACCAAACGGAGTTGTAACTGGTGGAGCGGGTGATCTCGCGGTACCTGTGGGTTCATAATTCTCTCAAAGCCCAGATCGAGGCAGAGGACTACAAAGTCGGAGACTACCTGCCGTCCGAGCCTGAGCTCCAGAGGACTTTCCAGGTCAGCCGGACGACTGTGCGCAAAGCGGTTGAAATGCTCGCCCAGCAGGGCTTCGTCTACATCCGCCAGGGCAAAGGCACCCAGATCCTCGACTTCAAGGCCACGCAAAGGCTCGGATTCGTCACCTCGTTCTCAGAGACGCTCCGGGAGCAGGGGTTTTCCGTAACCCAGGCAGATATCCGCGTGGATTTCGTGTCCGCGCCTCGGCGCATCGCCGCAGATCTCGGGGTGGAGCCCGGCACACGCCTCCTGAGAATAGACCGCACCACCATGGCCAACGGTTCCCCGGTGGCCCTCATGACAAACTACCTTCTGCCCGAGCTCGTGCCCGGCATCGAGAAACGGATCAACGGAATGAGCTCCCTGTATTCGTTTCTCGAGACCGAGTACAACCTCGTGATCGAGGCTGCAACGGATTTCATATCCGCGCGGCAGGCCCTGGCAGGGGAGGCGGAGCAGCTCCAGATAGCGGAGGGCTCGCCGCTCCTGGTTGTCCGCAGAGACTCGCACAGCGGAGGCAGGCCCATCGAAGTTGCCATTCTTCTGATCGTGGCTGACAAGTACGAGTATTGCGTGCACACCAAGGAAAGGCCGCCGCGCGGGTCGGCGTTTCGTAAGTCTCCCGCGCTCGAACGCACCGGGAGTGGTCACGCATGAAGCTGACGGCACGAGACGTCGCAAAGCTGATCGACATCAGCGCAGTGCAGGCGCCCCATGGCGCGACAGAGATCCGCGCTCTCGTGGACAATGCCAAGGAGTTTCACTTCATGGCGGTCCACGTTCTGCCCTGCTGGGTCACGTTCCTGAAGGAGCTCTTGTCCAACAGCCCAGATATCCTGATAGGCGCGCCGGTCGGCTTTCCCTCGGGGGCGCATCGCACGGAGATCAAGGTTGCCGAGGCCCGTCTCCTGCTCCAAGACGGCGTGCAGGAAATGGACATGATGCTGAACGTCGGCAAGCTCCGGTCCGGTGAATACCGCTACTGCGAGGAGGAAATCCGTGCGGTGGTCCGGACCGCCGCCGACGTGCCGGTCAAAGTCATACTGGAAGTGCACTATCTGAGCCGGGACCAGCTCAAGAAGGCATGCGAAGTATGCATCAACGCCGGCGCGGCTTTCGTGAAGACGGCCACCGGCTGGGCTGCAAGCGGGGCAACCCTCGACGTGGTGCAGTTCATTACCTCATTCGTGGGCTCGGCCATCAAGGTGAAGGCCGCCGGAAGCATCCGCAACCTTGAGACTCTCGTGAAGATGTACAGGATGGGAGTGTCGCGGTTCGGTATCAACCTCAATTCTTCCATGGAAATTGTCCGGTCAGTCGCAGCCCTGCCGGGGGGAGTGGTCGAGGTATGAGCGAGCAGGCGATCGGCGGCACGATCATTGCCTACGACCTTGGAACAGGAGGCGCAAAAGCATCCTTGTATCAGGTGGACGGGACCTGCCTGGCCAGTACGTTCGTCTCCTACGAAACGCTCTACCCCGACACAGGGTGGCACGAACAGCGTCCTTCGGACTGGTGGAACGCCGTGGTGGAAAGCACGCGCGCGCTGCTGGCCAGGCGCCTGGTCCCGGCAGCCCAGATCGAGTGTTGTGCCATTTCAGGCCAGAGCCTTGCCGTGATCCCCGTGGACGCGGGGGGCGCGCCGCTGCGGGAGTCGGTGCCCATCTGGTCCGATACCCGGGCCGCGCGCCAGACTGCGGCATTCTTCCAGAAGGCGGACAGGGACCGCTGGTACATGACCACGGGCAACGGCTTTCCCGCGGAGTGCTATTCGGTTTTCAAGATCATGTGGTACAGGGACAACGAGCCTGCGATGTTCTCCCGCATCCACATGGTCCTCGGCTCCAAGGACTGGGTGAACTTCCGCCTGACAGGCCGCATGCTGACAGACTTTTCCTACGCCTCCGGGAGCGGCGTCTATGACCTGCTCGGCTGGAAGTACTGCCCTGAGTTCATCCGGGCCAGCGGTTTGCCTGAATCCCTCTTTCCGCAGATCGTGGCCTCGACGAACATCATCGGCACCCTGACCGCGGAGGCTGCCGCGGCGCTGGGACTTCCGCACACCGTGAAAGTGGCCTGCGGAGGGGTGGACAATTCGTGCATGGCGCTGGGGGCGCGCAACACGGGTGAAGGCAGGGTGTACACTTCCCTGGGCTCTTCATCCTGGATTGCCGTCTCTTCGGCAAAGCCGGTTCTTGACCCGAAGGTGAAGCCCTACGTGTTCACGCACGTGATCCCCGGCCTCTTCACCTCTGCCGTGAGCATATTCGCCGGCGGCAGCTCTTTCCGCTGGATTCGTGACGTCCTCTACGAGCAGGCCTCCCCCGCAGGCCGGGACTCGTACGACCTCATGAACGAGGCGGCCGCATCCTCTCCGGTAGGAGCCAACAAGCTCATCTTCAATCCCAGCCTTGCCGGCGGCAGCTCCCAGGAGCCCAGCCCGCACATCCGCGGCGGATTTTCCGGCATCGATCTCCGGCACACGCGCGGAGACCTTGTCCGTGCCGGCATGGAGGGAATCGCCATGAATCTGGCCGCGGTGCTCGAGGTGCTTCGCCGCTTCGTGCCCCTTTCACCGGAGATGCTGATGGTGGGCGGCGGCAGCAAGAGCGCGCTCTGGCGGCAGATCTTCGCGGATGTCTACCAGATGGACTGCGTGAAGACGAACATCGACCAGGACGCAGGGTCCCTCGGCGCGGCCGCGGTTGCGGCGGTCGGCGCCGGGCTGTGGAAGGGCTTCGACACGATCGACCAGGTGCACAAGGTGCAGAGCGTGGAGAAACCCATTCCGCGCAACGCGCAGTCATACCGCAGGCTCATGCCCGCGTTCGAGATGGTGCGCAGGCACCAGGCGGAGCTGGGTGACCTGCTCCACGGGATCGACATCTGAAGGAGGACATGGCATGAAGATCGGTTTGTTCACGGCAACCTTCTTGGACAAGAAGCTTGACGATGTATGCACCATGGCGGCTGACCTGGGCTACCAGGCCGTGGAGCTCCCCGCATTCGCGGGAAACCCGCACCTTGACCTGGACGAAGCGCTCAAGGGAAACAATGCGAAAAACATCGTGAAGATGGTGAGCGGGCACGGCCTCATCATTTCAGCCCTGGCCAATCATCCCGAGGGACAGATCGTCCTGGGTCCTTACGGCAAGGACACCGATGCCATCTGCAAGGGCACAAAGGAAGAGAAGATCAAGTTCGGCACCGAGCGGATGATCAAGACCGCGCAGGCGGCCAACGCCCTCGGCGTGCCCGTGGTGACAGGATTCCTCGGGTGCGAGAACTTCGGGCGGTTCTTTCCCTGGCCCTATTCGAAGGGATGGGCCGACATGGAACAGGAACTGGTGGAGCGCTGGGGAAAGATCCTGGACAAGTTCGGCGAATACGGGGTCAAGTTTGCGCACGAACCGCACCCCAACGAGCTGGTGTATGACGTGGACACGGCCCTGCGCGCCGTGGAGCTCCTGGGCAACAGGAAGGAGTTCGGCTTCAACTTCGACCCGGCCAATCTCATCTACCTGGACATCAACGTGGAAAATTTCGTGGACCAGCTCAAGGGACACATCCTGCACGTGCACGCGAAGGACGGCGAGGTGGTGGAGCACAACGTGAAACGCTCCGGACGCATCCCGCAGGGGGACTGGCAGAGGCTGGGACGGGGGTTCCGGTTCCGGATACCCGGGTGGGGCTCCGTGCCCTGGAAGAAGGTCATCACGGAGCTTTCCCTGATCGGGTACGACTACGTGATGAGCTACGAGCACGAGGACGTGACCATGAGCCGGCAGGACGGCATCACCAAGACGATTGCCTACCTGAAGCCCCTGCTCATCGACAAGCCCTACGAGGGCCGGCACGACGTGCTGTTCAACTAAGCGATTCGAAAGGAAGGTACGAGAATGGCGGCTACCATGAAAGCGGCTATCGTCGAGAAACCCGGGACCCTGGTGATCACACAGGTGCCCGTTCCGACAATCGACGAGAATGAAGTGCTGATCAAGGTGAAATACACCGGCATCTGCGGCACCGACTGGAGCATTTTCACCGGCAAGTATTCGGCGGACAAGCTCCCCCTGATCCCCGGACACGAGTTCTCAGGCGTGGTGGCCAAGGTGGGCAGGAAGACGCGCGGCATCAAGGAAGGAGACCGGGTCACCGCAGACATCAACATGTCCTGCGGCACCTGCTTCTATTGCCGGCAGGGCCAGAAGCTCATGTGCAGGGATTTCCACCAGCTCGGCATTCACGTGGACGGGACCTACGCGGAGTACGTGAAAGCGCCCTTTGACCAGGTGCACATACTTCCCGACTCCCTGAGCTTCATGGCAGGCGCGTTCATCGAGCCGGTCTCCTGCGTCATCCACTCGTCAAAGGCGGCCAAGGTCACGCACGGGAGCTCGGTGGCGGTCATCGGCAGCGGTCTTGGCGTGCTGCACGGCCTGCTCGCCCGGCTTCGCGGCGCGGCCCCGGTCATCGTGATCGGGGACAACGTCAAACGGCTCGCGATAGCCAAAGAGTTCGGAGTCGATGTCACGATCAATATCAAGGACGGGAAAGACCCCGTTGCGGAAGTGAAGAGACTCACCGGCGGACGCGGGGCGGACTTTGTCGTGGAGGCGGTCGGCACCTCCAGGACGTACGAGCAGGCTTTTGAAATGGTGCGCCCCGGCGGCACGATTGCCGCGTTCGGCATCTGCGCGGGGGATGATACGATCACGGTGAAGCCTTTTGACCTGGTGCTGGGGGAGAAGACCGTCGTGGGCTCCTGCGCCGGCGTGGGAACAGACTGGACGGATGCCATGGCCCTGATTGCCAACGGGCACATCAAGCCGGAAAGCATGTTCTCCATGATCGTGCCCGTGGAAGAGCTGGAAAGCGCGTTGAACCAGCTCCGCACGGACCCGAACCTGTTCAAGGTTTTCGTTTCCACCGAGATTTCCAAACGGGAAATCCTTTCCAAGTAGACGGGAGACACGAACAAAGATGAGTGAGACCATGCCCCTTTTGACGAGCATCAAGGTGGGGAACAAGACCGCCGCAAACAGGATTGTCATCAACGCGATGGAATGCTGCGACGCGGACACCAACGGCAACCCGACCGAAACAGCGTTCCGACGCTACGACCGGCTTTCCCGCGGGAACGCGGGGGTGATCATCGTGGAAGCCCTGTCCGTTGTGGACGAGAACCGCGGCAGGCTCCACCAGCTCACCGCGCTGTCCCAGAACCAGAAGGGTCTCACCGACCTCGTGGCTGCAATGAGGAAGGCAAATCCGAAGCCCCTCATCTTCTGGCAGCTCACTCACTCGGGAGAGCTGTCCAGCCCCGAGTTCTCCGAGCGGGTCTGCGTGAAGCCTTTTCCCGGCTACGAGGGACGGCTCCTGACGGAGGAGGAAGCGGACGAGATACTGGAGCGGTTTGTGTTCGCCGCCAGGATGGCAAGTGACTGCGGCGCGGACGGGGTGGACTTCAAGCTCTGCCACGGCTACCTCGGATCCCAGCTCGTGCGGCCTTTCAACGACAGGAAGTGGAAGTACGGCGGCTCATGGGCCAACCGCACCCGGTTTGCCTACGAGTTCTATGAGCGCGTCTCGAAAGAGGTGAAAAACAAGGACTTCATCCTCGGCTCCAAGATCTCCGCGTGGGAAGGGCTGCCGGGGGGCATGGGGTCAGCGGGACCGGACACTCCGATCATCGACCTCACCGAGGTGCTTGACCTCGTGAAGGGCCTGGAGGCGCGCGGGGCAAAGTACATCGTCCAGTCTGCCGGCAATCCCTCCCTGACGCTCGCCCTTACGCAGCCGGACAAGAAGATCCCGGACTACTCCTACCTGCACTTCTGGTTCCAGAAGGAGTTCAGGAAAGTCATGAGAAAGGAGACCGTGCTGATCGGCTCCGCCTACTCCCTTTTCCGCGACGGGAAGAACAGCTTCCGCGGCGTGAAGCGGGAGGAGTCCTCGGTGGAATACTGGGGCAACAAGAATATCCGCGACGGGGTCTGCGACATGGTGGCCCTTGGCCGCCAGTCCCTGGCAGACCCGCTGCTGCCCGCGAAGCTTGAAGAAGGCAGGGCGAAAGAGATCAAGTGGTGCACGGGGTGCGACAACTGCATCGAGTTCCTGATCCGGCAGGTGCCGGTGGGATGCTCCACCCATGAACGGGAGTACACGCTGGAGCTGAAGGAGATCCGCAGGCAGCAGGGCATCCTGGCGGAGTCGGAAAAACATACATGAGGGGTCGGCCTACAGTGCATCCCTTCCGCGCTTGCGCGGAGTTGCACTCGGCCGACCTCGCCATCCAACTCCACGGGGTACCGTGGAAGGGCTTAGGAGGACCACATGAAGATCGGGATCGACAGCTATTGCTACCATCGGTTTTTCGGGGACGTGTACCCGCAGCAGAAAGCGCCCGCCGCGCCGCTCAGCCTCGAATGGTTTCTCAAGCGCGCAAGGGATTTGAAGGTGGATGGGGTCGCCGTTGAGCCCCCCCTTATTGCCCGGCTGGATGCGAGCTATCTCAGCGAAGTCAAAGGGATGCTGGACGAGTACAAGCTGGACCGTGTCTATGCATGGGGACATCCCGACGGCCTGGAAGGCGGGCGCAGCGAGAAGGCCTTTGCGGACATGATAAAGAGCCTGGACTACGCGGCGGCAATCGGGGCCAGGGTCATGCGGGTCTGCGGCGCAAGCCTGATGTTCCGCAATGAGCCGCACGGCCCCATGCTGGAAAAGCTCGCGCGGCAGTTCTCCGAGGCGGTGAAGGAAGCGGCAAAGCGCGACATCAAGATCGCGGATGAGAACCACATCGACTTCAACGCGGAGGAGATGCTGGGGCTGATCAAGGCCGTGAACTCGCCGTATTTCGGGATCAACTTCGACACGGGCAACTTCATGAGGGTGCTCGACGACCCGATCAAGGGCATGGAGAAGCTGGCGAAGTACACCTTCTCCACCCACGTGAAGGACCTGAAGCCCAACAGGCAGGCGTCCGTGGACGACTGGTTCTTCTTCTCCTCAACGCCGGTAGGGGACGGGCTGGTGGACAACCAGAAGCTGGCCCAGCTCCTCAAGAACGCGAACTACCAGGGGTTCCTGGCCGTGGAGATCGACTTCCTGCATCCGGACTACAATCTGCAGGAGGACAAGGCAGTGGCAGCCAGCATCAAAGAGCTGCGCCGCATCGCCAACAGCCTGAATTAGGAGGAACGGCAAATGAAGAAACTGAACGTCGGCATCGTCGGATACAAGTTCATGGGCAAGGCGCACTCGAACGCGTGGAAGAAGGCACCGCTGTTCTTCGACTTGAATGTGCAGCCCGTCCTGAAGGTGGCCTGCGGCCGGCACCCCGAGTCCCTGCAGGCGTTCGCCGACCGGTGGGGCTGGGAGGATGTCGAGGGCGACTGGAAGAAAATGGTGCACCGCGACGACGTGGACATCGTGGACATCAGCGCGCCCCAGTACCTCCACTACGATATCGCGATGGAAGCGGCGCGGGCAGGGAAGCACATCTTCTGCGAGAAGCCGCTGGCCATGAACCTCACACAGGCCAGGGAGATGTACGAGCTTGCCGAGAAGAAGGGAATCACCCACTACATCAATCACAACTACCGCCGCACCCCGGCCGTGCGTCTTGCGAAGAAGCTCATCGACGAGGGCAGGATCGGCAGGATCTATCACTGGAGGGGCTGCTACCTGCAGTCCTGGATCCTCGATCCGAAGTTTCCCCTCACGTGGCACCTGCAGAAAGAGTTTGCCGGTTCGGGACCGCAGGGGGATCTGAACTCGCACAGCGTGGACCTGGCCCGCTACCTGGTGGGGGAAATCAAAAAGGTGAGCGGCATGACGGCGCATTTCATCACGGAGAGGCCTCTGCCCGACGAGGCAGCCTCCGGAACCTTCAGCGGGAAAGTGAAGGGCGCGGAAAAGGGAAAGGTCACCGTGGAGGACGCCGCGTTCATGAACGTGGAGTTCGCAAACGGCGCCCTGGGATCCTTCGAGGCCACACGCTTCGCTCTGGGCCGCAAGAACTTCAACTACTTCGAGATCTACGGCAGCAAGGGAAGCATCATCTTCGACCTGGAGCGCATGAATGAGCTGCAATTCTATTCCAACGAGGATCCGGCCAACGCGCAGGGCTTCCGCACTATCCTGGTCACGGAGGGCGTGCACGACTACATTGCCAACTGGTGGCCGCCCGGCCACATCATCGGCTACGAGCACGGGTTCGTGCACGCGGTGGCGGACTTCCTCACAGCGGTGGACACCGGGACGAAGATCGAGCCGAACTTCTACGACGGAATGAAGGGGATGGAAGTGCTGGAAGCGGGCCTGCGTTCCGCGGAAACCGGAAAGGTCGTGGAGCTCTCATGAAAGCAACCCTTGTTCCCGTCCATTTCAAGTCAGGGATGGACGATGAGTTCAGGAAGCACCTTGCCATCGTGAAGGAGCTCCTTGCGGAGGACGCGGACGTGCTCGCTCCCGTGGCATTGGGCTCCCGGCTGCCTGCGGCGGACGCCGTGGTGTTCCCCCAGCTCATTGGTGACGCTTTTTCCCAGCTTGCCGCGCTGAAAAAGATCACCTCTCCCGTGCTCGTGCTCACCTCCGATTTCGGAACGGTCAACATGTGGGACTGGGAGATCGTGACCTTCATGCGCTCCCTGGGCGTGAAGACGTTCACGCCGTACACCGTCGAGCAGTCGCGCAGGATCTGCCGGGCGCTGGCCCTGAAGCGCGAGATGAACGAAGTGAAGTTCCTCGTTTTCCAGGACAGGCCCGGTGTGGGCGGCGAGCAGCCGGAGATCTTCCGCCGGTTCTGGTGGTGGGAGGACAGGAGCGCGGAGCTGATCAGGGAGAAGTTCGGCATACGGATCGTCAAGAGAAGCTTCAAGACCCTTGCCGAGCAGGCGAAGAAGATCGACAACGCGGACGCGCAGGCCATACTGAAAGACCGGCCCATTCCGATGCAGGGGCTGGGGGAGCGGCCGCTCAGCGCGGCGGTCAAGCTGTACCTCGCGGTCAAACGCCAGGTCGAAGAGGATCCCTCGATTCAAGGGGCCGGTATCAATTGCCTGAACGAATCCGCGTTCTCCGACACCACGCCCTGCCTCGCGTGGGACCTGCTCTACCAGGACCGCAGGCTCATCTGGGCCTGCGAGGCGGACACGCTGTCCCTGCTCACGATGTTCATCCTGGAGAGGTCGCTGCGCGCGCCGATCATGATGAGCAACCTCTACCCGTTCCTCATGGGGGGCGCTGCCCTGAAGCACGAGAAGATCGACAAGTTCCCAGACGTGGCGGAGCCGGAAAACCACCTGCTGATGGTCCACTGCGGCTTCTTCGGCGTCGTGCCGCGGCCGTTCTGTCACTCGTGGTCGTTGAAGCCCAAGGTGCTCGCAATCGTGGATGAAAACGCGCACGCCATGGATGCGCGCATGGCGGAGGGTCCCATGACCCTGGCCAAGCTGCACCCCGAGCTCAAGAGCATGCAGGCCATCGAAGGCAAGCTGGAAGGCTACGTGCAGTACCCCGGCTCTGACTGCCGAAACGGCGCGCTCCTGAAGGTGAAGGACGGCCATGCGCTCATGAAAGCGTTCTACTCGCACCACTATTGTCTCATGACGGGCATGCAGGCGGTGGACATCGAGAACGTCGCGCGCGTGATGAACGTGGGAGTGGATGTGCTGTGATGGGTCACCGGCGGACGTGTCCTCGATTTTGTTTGACAACCACTTCCGCGCACGATATCCTTCGAGGGCTTTGCCTATGACCATCCTCAGCATGAAGGGAATCAGCAAAAGCTTTTACGGCGTCGAGGTGCTGCACAAGGTCGATTTCTCCGTGGACAAGGGCGAGATCATGGGCCTCTGCGGTGAGAACGGCGCGGGCAAGTCGACGCTGATGAAAATACTATCGGGGATACACGCGCAGGACGCGGGGGACATCGATTTCAAGGGCACCCTCGTCCGAAGAAACGCTACTCCCCTTGAAATGCAGCGCGCGGGCGTCTCCATGATCCACCAGGAGCTGAATCTTCTCAACGAGCTCACCGTTGCCCAGAATATCTTCCTGTGCCGCGAGCCGCGGGCCGCCTCCGGACTCATCCATTTCCCGAAGATGAACGAGGCTGCCGCCGCCGTCCTGGAAAAGCTGGGTGAGAAAATCGATCCGAAGCGCAAGGTGAGCGATCTGAAAATAGCGCAGAAGCAGATGGTGGAGATCGCGAAGGCCATTTCCTTCAACGTCGAGCTTCTTGTCATGGACGAGCCGACTTCGGCGCTGACGGGCAGGGAGACAAAGATTCTCTTCGACCTCATATCCAATCTGAGCGCGCAGGGGATCGCCGTTGTGTTCATCTCGCACCGCTTGAAGGAAATATCCGATGTCTGTCACAAGGTGACCGTGCTCCGTGACGGAAGCTTCGTGGCAACGAAGGACGTCTCCGAGGTGACCACAAAGCAGATCGCTGCCCTGATGGTGGGGCGAGAAGTGCAGGAATCAAGGGCATTCGATTTTGCAGGGGACCCGGAGGCGGTCGTCCTGGAAGTGAAAGACGTGTCTGACGACCTCCTGAAGGAGATCACTTTCAAGGTGCGCAAGGGGGAGATCCTGGGATTCAGCGGCCTGATTGGCGCGGGCAGAACCGAATTGATGGAGGTCATCTTCGGCATCCGCAAGCCGCGCGCCGGGTCCGTCTTCATCGAAGGAAAGCACGTCACGATCAGGAGCGCAATAGACGCCATCAAGGTGGACATTGGATTCGTGACTGAAGACCGAAAAGAGACAGGGCTCGTCCTGTGCCGTGATATCAACGAAAACGCGAATTATGTCACGTGGCTGAAAACCCGTGGATTGTTCAAGGACAGAAAGGCATCGGCGGCGAATGCCCGCAGGATGATCGACAGGCTGGCAATACGCTGCACCAGCCCTGCGCAGAACGTGAGCAACCTTTCCGGCGGCAACCAGCAGAAAGTGGCGCTCTCAAAGTGGCTCCTGTCCGGCGCACGGGTGCTCGTGCTGGACGAACCGACGCGCGGGGTCGACGTGGGAGCACGGCAGGAAATCTACCAGGTCATCCGGGAACTGGCGGCAGAGGGCGTTGCCATCATTGTCGTTTCCTCCGACCTTCCGGAAATACTCGCCATCTGCCAGAGGGTGATCGTCATGCACGAGGGGAGAATCACGGGAACGCTCCTGTCCTCCGAGCTGAGCGAAGCAAAAGTCATGTACTACGCAACAGACGTGTAGCGGGAGAGAATCATGCAGGCCCTGGAAACTCGTTCGGACAACCGATCAGTGAGCTTTCTCAAGAGTATCTGGCGCAACTACAGCGTCCTCGTGGTTTTTGTCTTCATCATTGCCGTGTGCGGCCTGTTCGCGCCGAGGTTCCTCAATCCGGACAACCTCCTGAACATCCTCCGCAACACCTCCACGGTGGGTGCAATCGCCCTTGGCATGACATTCGTCATCATCGCCGGCGGCATTGACCTTTCCTCGGGACCTGTTCTGGCGACCGCGGGGGCCGTGCTCATCCTTCTGCAGAGAATGGTGAATGCCGACGGGACACCCGCCGTACCGCTCGCCCTGGCGGTTTTTGCCTGCCTGGCGGTTGCAGGCGGGTTCGGATTCGTCAATGGCATCATCATTACCAAGGCCAAGCTGCCGCCGTTCATTGTGACGCTTGCCGTCGGGATCATCGCCCGTTCCCTGGTCATGTACTTTTGCCGCGGGGCCACCATCATGGGAAACAACATCCCCCAGTTCACGAGCATCGGCAATGGCTCATGGCTCAACATTCCCATACCTTTCATCGTCGTCATTGTCCTTGCCATCGTATTCCACGTTGTCCTCACCCGCACGAAATTCGGCACGTACGTGTTTGCCGTGGGTGGCAACGAGAATGCATCGCTGTACTCGGGCATCAAGGTGGACCGGGTCAGGATCATGACCTACGTACTGGTGGGGCTGTGCACGGGTGTGGCCGCGATGATCGAGACTTCGCGCATGGCGGCGGTTGCCGCGGCAACATCCGGCAGCCAGTACGAGTTCGAAGCGATCACTGCCGTGATCGTCGGCGGCACCTCGCTGACCGGCGGCAGAGGCAGGCTGGTCGGCACGATTGTTGGCTTCATCATCCTGGGGATAGTCAACAATATGATGATCATGCTCAATATATCGCCCTATCTTTCAGGCGCCGTAAAGGGTGCGGTTATTCTCTTTGCGGTGCTCATGCAGAGACGGGAGCGATAATGAGAAATATTCTGTTTCAAGGAGGATCGGAATGAAAAGACGTATTCTCATGCTGGTCGCGGCGCTCGTTCTTCTCCCCTGTCTTGCGGCCTTTGCAAGCGGCGGAAAAGAGGGCGCAGCATCGGGCAAAAAGTTCAGGATTGCCATCTCCCTGCCCCCCGCGAACAACGCGTGGCAGGCGAAGCTGCTCGATTCGATCAACGCGGAAGCGGCGAAGGACACGACGCACTTCGACATCACCGTGAAGAACGGAGTCGACGATGCCGACCAGCTCAACCAGATGACGACGTTCAAGGCCGGCGGGTATGACATGATCCTGCTCCTGCCGGGAAACGGCACCCTGATGACGCCGATCGCGCAGGATGTCTACAAGTCAGGCACAAAGCTGATGATCATCGACCGGGCCATCGAAGGCGATCAATACACCGTGTTCTACGGCGGTGACAACGCGCAGTGCGGCCGCAACGCGGCCAAGTACATCGGGGACCGCCTGAAAGGCAAGGGACAGATCGCGATCCTCAGGAGCTACGTGGGGACACCCATCGACCTCCAGCGCTACAACGGTTTCATGGAAGTGCTCAAAGCGAGCTACCCGGGGATCACGGTTCTGGTCGAGGGAGACGGTGAGTTCAACCAGCAGGCCGGACTGAAGGCCATGTCCAACATTCTTCCCGCGTACCCCCATATCGACGCAGTGTTCACGCATGATGACGAGGCCGCGGTCGGCGCCCTCACCGCCATCAAGAACGCGAAGCGCACTGATATCCAGTTCATCACCGGCACGGGCGGCGGCAAGACTGCGTACAAGTTCATGTCGGACAAGGATCCGCTCTACGGCGCATCCATGTCGTATTTCCCCACAATGGGTGGACGCGCGCTCGCGATGGCGAAGCAGATTCTCCTGGGCAAGACGTTCCCGAAGGTCAACATCGAACCGACGGTTGTCGTGACCCAGGACAATGTCGCCCAGTACCTGAACGACGCATATTAAGAAATCAGCTCTTAGTCGACACGGCGGGAGAGGGGCACAGCCTCTCTCCCGTTCTCCTGGATCAGGAGCGCAGCTGAGCGCGCAGCTCCGCCTGCGCTTTGTCCGCCGTCATGAGGCGCGCCAGCTTCCGCCCGAAAATATCGTACACAGCTTTCAGAATGTCCGGCCAGATCGTGGTGATGCCGTCAGTGACCGCGGTCACCCGGTACTCCCGTGTGCTTGCCGCGTAGATGGTGGCCGCGACGCAGAGATCCGCCAGCATGCCCGTCACCATCAGGCAGCGGATGTCCAGGGAGCGCAGGACGAGGTCCAGGGGAGTTCCGTAGAACTTGTCCAGCCCGGGCGCGCGAATCACCACTTCCCCCGCAAGGGGCCGAAGCTCATCCACCGTGTCAGGGGATTCAGCGCCGTGTGAGCCCGTCATGCTGTTGCCGGATGGCATGCCCCACCCGGTCGGCTGCCCAGCCTGCGGGGCAAGATGCTCCGGGCCAAAGGGGTCCTTGCGAAGATTGGGGATCTCCGGCATCGACACGAACTCCGTGAAGATGACCGGGACATGCGCGCCGCGGCAGAATCCGACGAGCCCCTTGATCACCGGCAGAATCTCTGCGCCTGTCGGAACGTAGAGCGACGAGTGCGGGTCCATGAAGCTCCGCTGCATGTCGATGACAAGGAGCGCGGTCCGCTTCGGGTCCATGCGGTGCGTTTCCTGGATCCGCGCCATTTTCCCGGCAACCAGCTCATCGTGAGAGGGCATAGGCACCACCTCCTCCTACTCCACCGTCTTCAGCCAGCCGCCGTCCACGTAGTAGCTCGAGCCGACGCAGTAGCTGGAGCGGGGCGAGCAGAGAAACACGTAGAAGTGCGCGAGCTCTTCCGGTGTCCCGAACCGGCCGATGGGCGCGTTGTCTTTCGCAATCTTGTCCAGGTACTGGTCGACGGTGGTCCCTGTGCCCTGCGTCAGAATGCCCGCGGTTTTCTTCCAGTCCGGGGTGAGAATGAGCCCAGGGTTGACCACGTTGACGCGGATGTTGTCCTTGATCAGCTCGTTGGCCAGGCATTTCGTCATCATCACGAGCGCGGCCTTTGTCGTATTATAGATGGGCTCGTACCCGAGGGGCTGTTTGGCGCAGATGGATGCCGTGTTGAGAATGACGCCGCCGCCGCGTTTCCGCATGCCGGGAACCATGGCGCGGGAGAAGCGCACGGCTGCCATGACGTGGAGCTCCCAGAAATGATTCCACTTCTCATCCGGGGCATCCATGATGGTTTCAGAGGTTCCCGTGCCCGCGTTGTTGATGAGAATATCGACGCCGGTAAAGAACTCTCCGATCCTTGCTGCCGCTGAATCAATGTCTTCTTTCTTCGAGACATCCGCTGAGATGCCGAGGCTTCTCACGCCAAATGCCTTTGTGATCTCCGACGCCTCGCGTTCCACTCGTGCTTTGTCACGCGCAACGAGGACGATCTCCACCCCTTCCGATGCAAGTGCCCTGGCCACGGCAAGACCGATACCGACACTGCCACCTGTGATGACTGCGCGCTTCCCCTTTAGCTCGAGATCCATGGTTTGCCTCCATTGTTTTCAAATGCTGTTGTAAAATATCTTGACATATCACTTGCAAATGCTATAGTATCAGGATCAATAAGGCGCAGATTATAGCATGTTTTCAGCATTTGCCAAATGCCTGTTCTTGATAAAAAACAAGAGAACGGGTAAGAATGAACCAGGAGCGTAAGATGCCTGCAGGCGGTGATTGTGGCTCTTCGCGGACGCCAGATCACGGCCAAGCGGAGGGGCAGGGCGGAGGTTGCTATCAAAGCGCACAAGCAGAATAACATACGAGGCATGCTGGCGTTGATCCGCTGCCGAGATACGTTCTCCGTGGCCGAAATCTCCCATCAGATAAAGTTGAGCAAGACGACGGTAAAAAAGACGATCGACCTCCTCGGCGCAATGAACCTCGTCGTGTCGGCGGGCAAAGGGGATTCCACCGAGGAGGGGGGCAAGAAGCCCGAGCTGTATCGCTTCAACCGCAATTTCGGATACGTGATCAGCCTTCACGTCACTCCTGACTCCGTCATCGCCATGACGGCCGATCTTTGCGCGAACATCACCTCCTACAAGAGGTCCGAGGTCGCGACCGAGAAGGGGCTGGGCGCCGTCCTGGACCTGCTTGTCGAAATCATCAGGGGTTTCGTGGTCATGAAGGCGAGCGGCAGCGAAAAGCTCATTGGCATCGTGATTGCGCTCCCCGGTCTTGCGGACTCCTCCAATGGCATCTCGATCTACTCCCCGCACTACCCTTCATGGGGGAGGGATGTGCCGTTCACCGATCTCCTCCGCAAGAGACTGGGAAGCGGGTATGATGTTCCCGTGTTCATCGACTGCGTCAACCGCTACCAGGCCATCGCGGAGCGTGAAAAGGGAGTGGCAGCGGGGCGGACGAATTTCATCATCATCGATGCGCTGAACGAGGGCCTGGGCTCGGGGATCGTCACTCACGGCGAGCTCATGCCGGGATCACAGGGCCTCTCCGGCGAAATCGGGCACATGACGGTCAATCCTGTCGACGGGCCTCTCTGCATCTGCGGAAATCGCGGCTGCTTCGAGGCGATGGTGTCTGCCAAGAGGCTCCGGGCCATGATACAGGACGCGCGGGCCCGCGGTGTGACATCGCTCCTCTTCTCCAACGGAATGTCCGACGATGTCCCGATCGATGCTGTCTCTGAGCTGGCCGACCGCGGAGATGCGTTCTGCACGGAGCTCATAGAGGACGTGGCACGGTGGTTCATCATCGGGCTCGGGAACATCATCATGGTGAACGATCCGGAGCTCATCGTCATCCAGGGACTGTACGTGAAAGCCGGCACGAACTTTCTGGGCAGGCTCCGGGAAGGCATCAAGCATATCGGGCTGCCGGACGTCGAAAAGAAAGTCAGGATCGAATATTCGACATTGGGCGAAGAACGCGGCGTGGTGGGCGGCGCGGCTTTTGTAATCGGCAACTTCTTTTCAAAGCGAATAGTTTTCAAAAGCATATAGCCCAGGGAGGATTTCAACGCCTGTCGGTGAAATATCTTACTAAGATATTAGCAAATGTAGTTATAAAACAACTTGACATATTTAAGAAGCATGGTAATATTCCATAAGGTTTGGATTTCTCGGTGCGGATCCTTCCGCGGAGGCCGGGGGGAGCAAAGGAGGTGAAGAGAAAAATAGATGGCTTTGATCTGGAAAGGAAATCGGCCCAGGCAGATTTCCCCACATTCACAATTCGAAGGAGGATTATCAGATGAGAAAGAGTATTTTGTTGGGCGCGGGCTTGTTGCTTTTGAGCCTTGTCCTCGTTGCGCCGCTTTTTGCTGGAGGCGGCAAAGAGTCCGGGCCTACGACTCTTGCAATCTCGATCCGGACGCTTTCAAACCCGTACCAGAACAACTACAAGGTGGGAGCTGAAGCGTATGGGAAGATTGTCGGCCTGCCGGTCGACATCCTCACCACAGAAGCCAACAGCCAGAAGGGGCTGACCGACATAAAGGCAGAAGTCGCAAAAACCGGCGGAAACGTGGTCTTCTTCATCGACCCGAACCAGGAAACCGACGATGTGGCAATCGCCCAGATACTGGACCAGGCCGGCGTCAACTTCGTGACATGGTGGAACAAGCCTGCAGACGTGAAAGTCTGGAACTACAAGCACTGGGTGGCGCATGTTTCTTTTGACGGACTGGCCGCCGGCTACTTTACCGGCACAGAGTTGTTCAAGTCATTCAAGACGCCGAACAAAGGGAAGGTGTTCGCAATCCAGGGCCTGCTGGCCAACACGCCTGCTGCCGAGAGGTTCCAGGGACTCCAGAAAGCTCTCAAGGAGAATCCCGGCGTCGAGCTCGTCCAGTGGGTGGCAGGGGACTGGGACCGGACCAAGGCCTACAACCTGACCAGGGAGATGCTGATCGCGCACCCCGACATCGACGGCGTATGGTGCGCAAACGATGACATGGCCATGGGCGCAATCCAGGCGCTGAAAGAGGCGAACCTTGCCGGAAAGGTCCTGGTGACGGGGACGGACGGAATCCCCGAGCTCTTCGATGCAATCAAAGCCGGCACCGCGGCCGCGACGGTCATGAACGATGCGAAGTATCAGTCAGGGCTCGGGCTGGCCATGTCCCTTGCCGCAAAGCAGGGAAAACTGAACGTCGCAGGACAGCCCCAGAAGTACCGCCAGTTCGAGATTCCGGCGGTGAACGTCAACAAGGCCAATGTCGACAAGATCGTTCACGACTACATTGAGAACACACCGGCGTACGATTTCAGCAATTTCTTCGCGATGTGGTCCGTTGCTATTCCCTAGGGGGAGTAGAGCGGGCTGACACAATGAAAGAAGGGCGGGCCTGCCGAACCGCAGGCCCGCTTCCCTTGACGGGAATTGGAGGTCACCGACATGACAACACGCGTTCGTGCATTCCTTATTGCATTGGCTGCGCTGAGCCTGGCATGCACTGGTGGAGTCTTTGCAGGGGGACAGAAGGAGCCGTCCGGGAGCAGCAAGGCTGCCCCTACCCTGGCCATTTCGATACGGACTCTGTCCAGCCCGTACCAGGTGATGTACAAGGTCGGCGCAGAGGCGTATTCCAAGATTGTGGGACTTCCTCTGGATGTTCTGACAACAGAGGCGAACAGTCAAAAGGGTTTGACGGACATCAAGGCGGAGATTGCGCGTACAGGGGGGAACGTTGCGTTCTTCGTGGACCCCAATGACGCCGTGGACGCCGTGTCGATTGCAAAGACAATGGAAAGCGCGGGGGTGTATTGGCTCTCCTGGTGGAGCAAACCCGCGGACGTCAAGGTGTGGGACTACCCGCACTGGATCGCCCATGTGTCTTTTGACGGCTTTTCAGCGGGAGTATTCACTGCCACTGAGCTCCTGAAGACATTCAAGACCCCCGGCCAGGGTAAGCTTATTGCGCTCCAGGGCCGGCTCGGCGATACCCCGAACGGCGAACGATGGCAGGGGCTGCAAAAAGTGCTGACCGACAACCCCGGTGTGCAGCTCGTTGAGTGGGAGTCCGCCGAATGGGACCGGACCAAGGCCTACAACCAGACCCGGGCAATGCTGGTAGCCCACCCCGATATCGACGGCGTGTGGACCGCGAATGATGACATGGCCATGGGCGCAATCCAGGCCCTGAAGGAAGTCGGACTCGCGGGAAAAGTGCTCGTCGTGGGATGCGACGGGATTCCGGAGATTTTCGATGCGATCAAAGGGGGTCTTGCGGCCGCATCCGTCCTCAACGACGGGAAATACCAGGCGCAGCTCGGTCTCGCCATGTCCCTGGCTGCACGACAGGGGAAGCTTGATGTTGCCTCGCTGCCGCACAAGTACCGCCAGTTCGAAATTCCCGCGGTGAACGTCACGCGACAAAACGTCGACCAGGTGATCCATGACTATATCGACAACACGCCGACGTATGACCTCAGCAACTTCTTCTCCCGCTGGTCAGTGGAGATGCCCTGAACACTGGATCAATTGCGTCGGTTCATTGATAATCGAACTTTGACCTCCACGCGGCGCCGCGCACGACGCCCCGTGGAGGCACCTTACACCAGGAGGAAGGACTGCCGTGATGCGGGAAAACGCTGAGCTGAAACGCGCACGGGGCGCCGGGCACCGCAGCAGCGTGTCGCTTATGGCGACATGGCGATGGCTCGGCCGGGCCGGCATCCTTGGACAGATCCTTTCACTGATAATCGTCATGGCTATCTTTGCAATCGGGACCGGAGGCAGGTACCTGTCCCTCCCCAACCTGCAGGTGATTCTCAGCCTCGCCGCCATTCCCGCCATCATCGCCATCGGCCTCCACGAGGTCGTTGTGCTGGGCGGCATCGATCTCTCCGTCGAGGGGATCGTGGCGCTCTGCGTCGTGTTCGTCGGTCTCCTGGTCCGCAACAAGGTCAATACGAACGACGTGGGTCTGTGGATCATCCCCATCGTCCTGGGTATTGGCGGGCTGGCCGGATTCCTCAACGGTATTTTCAACACGAAGCTGAAAATACCCTCGTTCATCGCGACTCTGGGCATGAGCTGGATCCTGTGGGGGCTTGCCGTGTTCGTCAGCCAGGGGCAGACCGTGGCCCTGCTGGACATGAGGATTCACCTGGTGGTGACAGGGACATTCCTGGGGATTCCGATACTGGCGATCATCGCGGTCGTTCTGTCCGTTCTCCTGCAGATCGTCCAGGCCCGCACGCGATTCGGCCGCTACCTCTACGCCATTGGCGGCGACGAGGTGCTGGCGAGACAGGCCGGCGTGAACATCGACAGGCTCAAGATCGCAGTCTTCACCCTCGCAGGCCTTTTCTATGGGCTCTCCGCCTTGCTTCTTTGCATACGGCTGGGCAGCTCCCAGGCAATTACCGGCAACAACCTGCTCTTTCCCGCAGTGACCGCGGTGGCCGTGGGAGGTGTTGCCCTGACAGGCGGGATCGGCGGTGCCAAGAACGCCATCCTGGGCGCCCTGATCGTGACCGCGTTGAACGACGGGCTGATATTGATGCACGTCAACCCGTACGCGCAGGACGCGGTGAACGGCGCCGTGCTCGTGGCAGCGGTGGCCCTGACGATCGACAGGAAGAAGCTGGGCTTCATCAAGTAGCAGCATGAGAAACGGGGACGCAATGAGCACGACAATGGCAGACGGAAAGGCGATTCTCGATCTGCAGAAGGTGAGCAAATCCTACCCGGGTGTCGTGGCCCTCGACAACGTGGATTTTGCCGTGTACCCGAACGAGATGGTCGGCCTGGTGGGGGAGAACGGAGCCGGGAAGTCTACCCTGATGAAGATCCTGATCGGCCTGGTGCAGCCTGACAGCGGAACCTTCACGCTGCGGGGTCACGCGGTCACGCTGAAGGACCCCGCGGACGGGGCGCGGTTCGGGATCGGAATGGTGTTCCAGGACGGCAGCCTTGTCCCGAACCTCTCCATCATGGAGAATCTTTTCCTCTGTCACGAAATAGGCTTCCGCAGATTCGGTTTTCTCTCTCGACGTGCCATGCGTGCAACCGCCGAGGGCCTCCTTGAGCACGTGAAGGTCCATGTCGACGTCGCGACCCCCATCTCGGAGGTGACCCCTGCCGTGCGGCAAATGGTGGAAATTGCGCGCCTCCTGTGGCTTTCCCGATTGTACGGGCAAACGAATCCCATCCTCATACTGGATGAGCCGACCACGGTCCTCACCGAGGGCGAAAGAGACACCCTTTTCGCCATCCTGAGGGACATCCAGAAGGAAGCATCCATCGTCCTTATTTCCCACCGCCTGCAGGAAATCGTGGAGAACTCGGACAGGATCGTGATCATGAAAGACGGGAAAAATGTCACCGAGATGGCGGCAGGAGATGCGCGGATCGCCGACATAGAACAGTCCATGGTGGGGCACGCATTTTCAGCGGACCGTTACCGCGAAGACGAGCAGGCAACCCCCGGGGATGAAGTGATCCTGAAAGTGGACAATCTCTCCAGGAAGGGCGCGTTCGAGCCCATCAGCTTCACCATCAGGAGTGGAGAGATCGTGAGCCTGGTCGGTCTGGTGGGCTCGGGAAAAGAGGAGATCTGCCGGTGTCTCAACGGCCTGGAAAAGGCCGACACGGGCACGGTCATCCTGGGGGGAAAGAAACTGACGGCAGGCTCCCCGCGGGACGCGGTGGCGTCCGGCGAAGGGCACATTCCCATTGACCGCCGGAGCGAAGGGCTTGCCCTCGGGATGACGGTCGCGGAGAACGTCAATCTCCTGGTGCTGGGGCGCCTGAAAAACGCCGGGTTGATCAGCCCCGTGCAGGAGAAGAAGAATGCGGAGCGCTGGATCGATGAATGCAGGATCAAGACGCCGTCTTCCACGACGTTGTGCGCAAACCTGAGCGGCGGCAACCAGCAGAAGACCGTCATTGCGAAATGGCTCAGCTCCCAGGTGAAGCTCCTTGTGCTCGATCATCCCACACGGGGCGTGGACGTCGGAGCCAAGGACGACATCTACAAGCTCATTCGAAAGCTCGCGCGGGAAGGAATCGGCATGTTGATCATGTGCGACACCCTGGAAGAGGACATCGGTCTCTCCAACAGGATGCAGGTGATGAAAGACGGCCGCCTCGTGAAGGAGGTGGAGTGCCCGCCGAAGGGCAAACCGAGCCCCAGAGACATCATCGGTCTCATCGTCTAGCAGGAGAGTCGAAATGGAAGCGCACAAGCCGGGGAATGGAGCGGGTGTGGAGAAGAACATTCTGATTCGCGCGGGGCGCGTGCGCATCCCTGCCATCTATTACGCCGTCGGCACACTGCTCCTGCTCGTGCTGCTCTTTGCCCTCGGGAACCGTCATTTCCTCTCATTCTACAACCTGAATACGATCGCCTATTACGCCGCGATCCTGGTCGTGGTCGGCCTGGGGCAGATGTGCACAATCCTGATCGGCGCGATCGACCTGTCCATCGGCGGCCTGATGTCCTTCGTTTCCGTGCTGTTCATTGTGGCGGTCAAGGTGATCGGCTACTGGGCGTTTCCCCTCTGCATTCTGACCGGAGTTCTCTTCGGCTACGTCAACGGCAACATTCTCACCCGCATAAGAATCCCCTCCTTCATTGCGACACTTGGAACAGGCGGGATCATGACGAGCTTCGCTCTTCTTGTTTCTCCGCTGCCCGTCGTGGCCCCGGCCGACCACTATGGGATCCTGGGAATCGTCAACGGCGCGTTCCTGGGGGTCGGGAATCTCCTGGTTCTCACGGCGCTCGTCTTCCTGCTTTTCTACATGGTGCTCAGGTTCACCGTGATCGGCAAAAGCATTTTCTATGTCGGGAGCAATATCACGATGTCGTGGATGTCCGGAATCGACATCGTTAAAACGCGCAACTTTGCCTATATCCTTTCGGGGGTGGGCGCGTCCCTTGCCGCCATTTTCCTGTCGTGCGGGCAATACGGGGGCGACCCGACGCTCGGCAAGGTCTACGTCCTGAACTCGATCGCGGCAGTAGTGGTGGGAGGAACCGCTTTGACAGGCGGCACCGGCGGGCCCGTCAACACGCTCATCGGCGCGTTCGTTCTCAGCGTCATGGAAAACGGCATGAACGTCGTCGGCGTCAACGCATATTTCCAGCAGAGCATCCTGGGCGCGGTGATCATCATCAGCGTCTTTCTGACATTCGACCGGAGCAAAGTCTCCACGATCAAGTAAGGGGGAAATCAAATGAACGCGGAAATGCAGTACCGCGAGCTGGGAAGCTCGGGGATCAAGGCGTCGGTTGTCGGCCTGGGAACCTTCGCCATCGGCGGATGGTTCTGGGGCGGCACGGATGAGAAGAAGTCCATCCAGGCCATTCATGCCAGCCTGGATGCGGGCGTCACCCTCATCGACACCGCGCCCATCTACGGATTCGGGAAGGCCGAAGAGATTGTCGGCAAGGCCCTGAAGGGAAGACGCGACACGGCCGTGATTGCGACGAAATGCGGGCTGCGCTGGGACACCGACAAGGGCGAGTTCGACGGGTACGCCGACGACAAGTCCCCCAGCAAAACGCCGGCCAAGTACACGATCCACAGGTACCTGGGAGCGGATTCGATCCGCGAAGAGGTCGAGCGGAGCCTGAAGCGGCTGGGGACCGACCATATCGATCTCTACCAGACGCACTGGCAGGAGTCCACCACTCCGATCGAGGTCACGATGGAGGCCCTGGTGAAGCTCCGGCAGGAAGGAAAGATCCGCGCCATCGGAGTCTCGAACGTAAGCGTGGACCAGTTGAAGCGCTACGGCGCCGTTGCCTCTGCGCAGGAGAAGTTCAACCTGCTGGACCGGAGCATCGTGAAGAAGGGGCTGGTGGAGTACTGCGCGCGTGCCGGCATCGCCATCCTCAGCTACTTCACGATGGAGCAGGGACTGCTGACCGGCACCATGTCTCCCGAGCGGACATTCCGGGATGGGGACACGCGGAAGACCAATCCGCTGTTCAGCCCGGAGAGCATCCGGCGGGTAAACGCCGTGGTCGCCGAGCTGCGGCCTTTTGCCGACAAGTATAGGGCTACCATCGCCCAGATGGTGATCTGCCTCACCGCCCAGCAGACCGGCATCACGCACGTGCTGGTCGGCGCGCGGGATGCGGTCCAGGCAAAGGAAAATGCCGGAGGCGGCCATCTGCGCCTGGCCCCCGAGGACCTGGGCGCGATGAATGCGATTGCCGACAGGCTTGCGGCAATGCGGGAACAGAAGTAGAAAGCGCGAAAGGAGGAGACAGCATGGACATCACACAGGGCACGTGGGGAAGGACCCGGGAGGGAGATGAGATCGTCCACTTCACCCTTGCAAGCAGGAGCCGTGTGACTGTCCAGCTCATCAGCTATGGTGCCACTCTCTCCTCCGTGCAGTTTCCCGACAGGCAGGGGCGTGTGGGCGAGGTGACACTCGGTTTCGACACCCTGGAGGGGTACCTCAACCCCCATCCCTATTTCGGCAGCACGATCGGCCGGGTGGCAAACCGAATCGCCAGGGGCAGGTTCAGCCTGGACGGCCGCGAGTATTCGCTCTTCTGCAACGACGGGAGAAACCATCTCCACGGCGGAAAGAAGGGCTTTGGCAGGGTGGCCTGGTCATCGGCGTCGTTTCTGCGGGACGGCACGGCGGGGGTGACCTTTTCTTACGCGAGCCCTGACGGGGAGGAGGGATATCCGGGAAACCTCGACGCCCGGGTGACCTACACCCTGGATGAGAGCGGAACCCTCGAGGTGGTTTTCGAAGCCCGGACCGACAAGGCCACTCCGTTCAACCTCTGCAACCACGCGTACTGGAACCTGAGAGGCGACGGGGCGGGGGACATCAAGGACCACCGGCTGACTCTCTTTGCCGAGTCATACCTGCCCGTGGACGCGGAGCTCATTCCCACCGGAGAGATTCGCGCGGTGAAAGGCACTGCCCACGACTTCCGGCGGGAAAAAACGATCGGGCACGATATAGAGAAGGCAGGCGGCGGCTACGATCATTGCTTCGTGCTGGGCAGCCCTGTAAACGGCTGGCGGCCGGTGGCCCGGGTCGTGGAGCCCACGACAGGAAGGGCACTGGAAATATCCACCACGCAGCCCGGCGTGCAGCTCTACACGGGGCAGATGCTCGCCCCGACCGTCGGGCGTGCCGGCAGGCGCTACGAGCCCTACGGGGCATTTGCCCTGGAGACGCAGGGATTTCCCGACGCGATAAACCAGGCAGGGTTCCCCAGCATTGTCCTGCGGCCAGGGCAGAAATCACTCGAGAAAATGCGGATACGCTTTTTCACCGAATAGCAGGCTTCAACAGGAGGAATGCGCGATGTACCAGACGATGAATCTTTCCCACGCGGAAGCGCAGGAGATGATTGCCGCGATACAAAAGAAGGTCGAAGCGGAGCACAAGGCGGCGTCGATTGCCGTGACGGATTCTCACGGCGAGCTGATCGCGTTTCTGCGCATGGACGGCTGCCACCTTCCGCCGCTCACGATCGCGATCAACAAGGCCTTCACCGCCGCGCGAGAGCGCAGGGAGTCCGGTGAGGTGGGGCAGTCTTCCCGCACGTATCCTTTTCCCATGACCAACTACGGCGATCTTCGCTATACCGGCTGGGCCGGGGGGTTCCCCGTCCTGCACGAGGGAAAAGTAGTAGGGGCAATCGGAATCAGCGGGCTGGACGAGGAGCAGGAATCCCAGTACGGCCGCATGGCAGTTGAGCTGATAACCAGAAAACAGGGGCGGTAAGGAGAACGACCATGAAACAGGCTGTCATGACATCGCCGGGGCAGATCGAGTTCAGGGACATTCCCGTGCCTGTGCCCGGGCCGACGGAAGTCCTTATCCGCATGAAAAGGATCGGTGTCTGCGGCTCCGACATCCATGTCTATCATGGAAAACACGCCCTCACTCCCTACCCCGTGGTACAGGGGCACGAGGTCTCGGGCATCGTGGAGAAGGTGGGCAGCTCGGTGCACGCCTTTGCCCCGGGTGACCTGGTCACGATCCAGCCGCAGGTGACGTGCGGGAAGTGCTATGCCTGCATGCACGGGGCATACCATATCTGCGACAACCTGAAGGTCATGGGCTTTCAGACGACCGGCGCGGGTTCTGAGCTTTTCGCGGTGGACGCGAGCAAGGTGCTGAAGCTCCCGAGCGGCATGAACGCGGAGCACGGGGCAATGATCGAGCCGGTCGCAGTGGCCGTGCACGCCCTTGGCCGCGCTGGAGACGTGGCGGGCAAAAAAGTGCTCGTGCTCGGGGCCGGGCCCATTGGAAACCTCGTGGCCCAGGCGGCCCGGGGAATGGGAGCGGCAAAGGTCATGGTCACCGACGTGAGCGCATTTCGACTGGAAAAAGCCAGGGAGTGCGGAGTGGATTTCTGCATCGACACCTCGAAAGTCGACCTTGCGTCCGCCATCCATGAACATTTCGGAGAGTCCAAGGCGGACGTGATTCTCGAGTGCGTGGGCAGCCCGAAGACTATTCAGCAGGCGGTGGAAGTTGCCCGGAAGGGCACCGACATCATCGTTGTGGGCGTGTTTGGCGACAAGCCGACCGTGGACATGGGCACCGTCCAGGACAGGGAGCTGCGTCTGATCGGCACCCTGATGTACCGGGAGCCGGACTGGAAGCAGGGGATCGAGCTCGTGGAGAAGGGGAAGATAAAGCTCCAGCCGCTCATCACCGACCACTTCGACTTTGCCGACTACAAGAAGGCCTACGAATACATAGAGGCGCACCGCGAGCGCGCCATGAAGGTCATGATCGTTCTGGACACATAGGGCCTCACGAGACGGGCGGGACCGACTCCTGGTTCCATTTGAGCAGCACAGCGTCCCAGAGGGTGTCTGCAGGCGGCTCGGCAACGATTGTCACGGGCTCCTTCTTTACCGGGTGCATGAATGAAACCTCCCGCGCATGCAGGTGGATGCCGCCCCCGGGATTGGAACGGGGCGACCCGTATTTCAGGTCACCCTTGATGTGGCAGCCAATGGCATGAAGCTGGGCCCGGATCTGGTGGTGGCGACCGGTGTGCAGCTCGATTGACAGTACGTGATAGCGCTCCAGGCTGAAGAGCAGTCGATAGGAAAGCCGCGCTTCCCGTGCGCCTGTGCGAGGACCGTCAACAACGAAGGACTTGTTCTTCACCGGATCCCGCCTCAGCCAGTGGACCAGTGTGTCCGCGTCCCGGGGAGGCTTCTCCGCGATGATTGCCCAGTAGGTTTTTGACACGTCTCCCTGACGGAACAGCTCGCTTAACCGCTGCAGCGCCTTCTCCGTGCGCGCGAACAGGACGACACCGCTGGTCGGCCTGTCCAGCCTGTGCGGGATGCCGATGTAGACGTTCCCTGTCTTGCCGTATTTCACCCGTATGTACTCGCGTACCTGGTCGGCCAGGGTGACGTCCCCGGTCTTGTCCCCCTGGACGATTTCGGAGGGCTTCTTGTTCACGGCTATGATGTGGTTGTCCTCGTAGAGAACCTGGAGCAAAGAGGGGTCCATGCGGTTTCCAGGTCTCGGTATAGCCTGTTTTCGACAAAAAGGTCAGTATCGCTGGTATGCTGACGTTGAAAAACGAATCCCTTACCGTGACCGTGCTGGATCCCGTGGCAGACAGCGGCCGCCTGGGCACCCGCTACTGCACGGGCGGCTTCATCTTTCAGATCGAGGACGCAGCGCGGGGCATTCTGCTTTCCGGTCCTACGTTCCCTGATTCGTACAACCTGCATGACGGACAGGGAGCGCCAGACGCATTTCAGCCCCACCTTGTCGTGGAGCAGGACCGCGCGGGCACGCCCTCGCGGGTGCTCGGGATAGGCATCGGGCTCATCGATCCGGCAGCGGACCGCACCCAGGACCGCTGCACGTGGGATATCGGCGGCGGAGCCGGTACCCTTATCTTCCGCACCACGCAGACCGCCGGTCCCTGGAGCTTCAAACTTGAGCGCAGGCTCATCTTGCGCGGGCGCACGCTGCGAAGCCAGACCGCGCTTCTCAACACGGGCACCCGGCACATGCCGTTCCAGTGGTATCCGCACCCCTTCTTTCCCCTGTATCCAGGCGGCGAGTGCTGCCGCGTCAGCGTCCCCGTCACCCTGCCGGACAATCCCGGCTACGAGCTCTCCGAGAACGGCTTTCTCGTCATGAAAGATCTGCCGTGGATGGGAAACAGGAACCATTTCCAGCTCCTGGGCCACAGCGGTGACAGGCCTGTCTCTTTTCTTCAGAAGCACCCGGTCACCAGCCTGGCGAGCGCCGCGTGCGACTATGTTCCCACCCGTCTTCCTGTCTGGGGCAACCCGCACACGTTCTCTTTCGAGCCGTACTATGAGAGAAACCTGAGCCCGCAGGACGAGGCGCGCTGGTCGATCACGTACGATTTCTAGCCGTGCACCGCCCGAAGGCGTAGCCAGGATGGCGAGGTCGGCCGAGGCCCTTCCGCGGTACTCCGCGGAGTTGGATGGCCGGGAGGCCGACGTGGTATCCGTAGGGCGGCAGGCGCGCAACTCCGCCAACTCTGCCAACTCCGCCAGGAGCGGAAGGGAGCAGAAGGGAGCGGAAGGCGCGCCGGGAGCCCACGCGCGTGCCCGACTGTCTCCTGCGTGCCATCGCCCTACACGCTCCTATGCGGCCCCGATCTCCGGCGGCGCGTCAGTGGCTTGTGATGAACTTCAAGGACAGCGAGTTCACGCAGTGCCGCGTGTCCTTCCTGGTGAAGCGTTCTCCAAGAAACACGTGACCCAGGTGTGCGCCGCAGCTCGTGCAGGTGATCTCCGTGCGGGAACCGTCCGCGTCAGTGGTCCGCGCCACGGCGCCCGGAACCTCGTCATCGAAGCTGGGCCAGCCGCAGTGAGAGTCGAACTTATCCTCAGACCTGTACAACGGCGCTTCGCAGCGCCGGCATATGTATGTCCCTTTGCCCTTTGAGGAGACGTATTCACCGCTGTACGGCCTCTCCGTGCCTTTGTGCACGATGATTCTTTCTTCCTCTGGAGTCAGGGGATTGAGCTTTGCTTTCATGACGGAAAGAATTTCGGCACCCCGGAATGGGAAGTCAAGCAGTGTGGGAGCCTGGCACGGGCGTCGGGACGCAAAAAACCGCGCGGCACGTCGCGACCCTCACGTTTTCAGGGATTTTAGAATGGGCATTTCTAAATTCCCCATTTTCGTGAGGTCCGGCGAAGCTGTCGGGAATTCCGTCGTCCCGCAACAGGACCGCAACATCCGGGTGGCGCGCGCGGGTCCCCTCGTGTATCCTTTCGTCATGAGAACTAACAAATCCGCCGCGTATGGCGACGCCATGACGGAGTGGTCACGGGACTATCGGCGCATCGAGCGGGCCATCAACTTCATCGAAGAGAACATCGACAGCCGGCCCGACCTTGCCGCGGTGGCCCACGTTGCCGGTTTGAGCGATTTCCATTTTCAGCGCTTGTTCAGCAGAATGGTTGGGATCAGTCCCAAGAGATACGAGCAGTTCCTCACCAAGGAGGCGGCGAAAAAACTTCTGGCTGGATCCGAAAGCCTGCTGGATGCCGCATACGAGGTCGGGCTTTCAGGCCCGGGAAGGCTCCACGATCTGTTTGTGTCGTGCGAGGCCGTGACACCGGGAGAGTTCAAGAGCAGGGGGGCAGGCCTCAAGATCGGGTACGGCTTTCATCCCACTCCATTCGGAGAGGTGATGCTTGCCTCTACGGACAAAGGCATCTGCGCCCTTTATTTTGCGGGGGAGGACAGCCGCGAGGAAGTCCTGGCCCGGCTCAGTGAGGAATGGCAGAACGCCCGCATTGCCCCTGACCAGGAGGGCACTGGACGTTTCATCGCGAGAATCTTTGCC
Organism: uncultured Spirochaetaceae bacterium; assembly: GCA_964437385.1. GTDB lineage: Bacteria > Spirochaetota > Spirochaetia > SZUA-6 > Fen-1364 > Fen-1364. The sequence continues at coordinate 1,394 of CAYTGX010000043.1, read as the reverse complement.
GGTGCGTCAGACGTACAGGCCCCGCTCACCCTGTACCTCCGCGGGACGAACTTCCAGGTCAAAGTCTGGGAGGCGCTCCTCTCCATTCCGCCGGGCAGGCTTGCCACCTATGAGGACGTTGCGCGGAAGATCGGGGACCCGGCAGCAACGCGCGCGGTGGGGAGCGCCGTGGGCCGCAATCCCATCGCCTTTATCATCCCTTGCCACCGCGTGATACGGAAGAATGGCGAGCTGGGGGGCTACCACTGGGGTCTCGGCAGGAAGCGGCTGATCCTCGCGTGGGAGGCCTCGAAGTACGCACCCGTCCGAGCAGTGGGGCAGTCATGAACGAGGTGCAATGGGAACGGATGTTTCCCGACACCCTCGAGGCTGCCTTCGCGGCCTGCCCGGTCGTGTACTTTCCCTACGGGATGATCGAGCCGCACGGGCCCCAGAACGCCCTCGGCCTGGACGGGCTGAAGGCGCACGCGATTGCCTGCCGGGCGGCGCAGGAGCACGGCGGGATCGTAGCGCCACCGGACTACTGGCACGTCCACGAAATCGGCGGGTATGGACTGTGGGCGTCGGCCACTACGGACCGAACTGGCGTGACTTGAAGACTGTGATTGATCTGCTTCAGCCCCACGCAGGCACGCGGCTCTTCGGTCTGCCGGACTTCGAGGCGAACGTTCCAGGCTTCGACGGCGACGGCAAGAGCGGGGCTGACCACGCCGGCAGGGTCGAGACTTCCCTTCTCATGGCGCTGGAGCCATCGTGCAGCGACCTCAGCCGGTTGCCGCCCGTGGAATCCGCCGGCACGCCCTGGGCTATGGGTCCGGATGCGCCCGCCTCTGACAGGCGCACCGGGGACCGCATGGTGTCCGACGAGGTGGCATATCTGGGCGCCCTGGCACGCCGGCTCCTTTCCGAATACGCGCAACTTTCACCGCGCCACACTTTTCGCACCTTCGAGGATGTCGAACGGGTATGGAAAGCCTAGATTGCACCGCGCATACACAACTTCGAGTGCGTGAAGCAGGACTTCGAAGGATCCGGCAATCGCGTCCCCGAAACGTCCGTGTGGAGCGAAAACCTCAGGAACCCCACTGAATAAGCCTGCCAGAATTCCCCGTTGACTTATTTCTTCACCGGTGCTACAGTATTAGTTGATTAGTACACTATACAGGAGGGATCCGTGATTGAAATCAAGGACTTGAGCTTCGGGTACACGCGCAAGGACCTGTTCTCCCACCTCGACCTCAAGCTGGAGCCGGGCAACATATACGGCCTTCTCGGAAAAAACGGGGCGGGAAAGACCACCCTGCTGAAACTCATCGCCGGCCTCCGGTACGCGCAAAGCGGGAGCGTCCATGTCCTGGGCTACAATCCTGGCGCCCGGCCCGCGCACATGCTGG
>CAYTGX010000042.1:0-38844 GCA_964437385.1 uncultured Spirochaetaceae bacterium | reverse complement strand
CCGGTGCGCCAGCTTGATGGCGTTGTTGCGCACCGTCTGGTAGGAGAGGAATTCCTTGCGCATGTGTCCGATAGTCTACTCGAAAAGTGTGAGGATTTCCATGTGATCCCGCATGATCGCCACGGTATGCTCGAAATGGGCCGAATCCTCCCCGTCCGCCGTCACCACCGTCCAGCCGTCTTCGAGGAGCTCGATGTCCCCCGTGCCCGCGTTGATCATCGGCTCGATTGCAAGCACCATTCCCTCTTTCAGACGCGGATTAGGCCCTGGACCCACGTAGTTGGGAACCTGGGGATCCTCGTGCATCGCAAACCCGGTGCCGTGTCCGCAGTATTCCCGTACCACACCGAACGTGTTGCGCACCGCGTGCTCGTATACTGCCCGGGAAATGTCGCTTATCCTGTTGCCCGGCAAGGCCTGAGCAAGTCCGCGCTCCAGGCATTCCCGGGTGATCTGCGCCAGTCTTTCCCGCTTCCTGGTCGTTGCGCCCACGGCAATCGTGATCGCCGCATCCGAGAAGTATCCGTTGAGGTCGACGCCGAGGTCGATGCTGACGATGTCACCCTGCCGAAGCTTTCGGGGCCCGGGAATGCCGTGAATGACTTCATTGTTCAGGGACACGCACAGGGATGCGGGATAGTTCATATAGCCGAGGAAGGCGGGTTTGCCCCCGTGACTTTCGATCCAGGAACGCGCAAAGGAGTCCATCTCGTGCGTGCTGATCCCCGGCGCAACGAGCTTCTTGAGCTCTTCGAGGGTGCCGGCAAGCAGACGGCCTGATTCGCGAATGCCTGCGATCTCCTTTTCATTCTTGAGGCGGATCATCGCGTGCCTACTTGCCCGCGTCATCCTTTTCCTTGTCCCGAGCCCTTTCCTTCTTCTTTTCCTTGATGATCGATGTAAATGCATCCTCGGTCTCCGTGCCGAAGGCTTCCTCGATTATTCTCTTGGCGTCGTCCGTCTGCCCCGATGTGATCGTGACTTTTCCTTCTGTGATGACACCGGGCTCGACGGTGAGCTTCGGGGTGATGATATTTCCCAGCACCTTTCCGGTATGCAGGAGGCTGACTTCCTCCGCCGCGGAGATGTTGCCGATCAGGGTGCCGGCAATGGTGACCCTGCGCGCCTGGATGTCCGTTTTCACCTTTCCCGTGGGGCCGACGATGAGCTGGTCGTCCGTCCTGATGTCGCCCTGGAACTTGCCTTCGATAAGGATGGAACCGTTCACGTAGAACCGGCCGTCGAATATCGATCCCTCACCGATAACGCAGTTGTTGGTCTCATTCTTGTTCGGCATTGTTTCTCCTTTTGCCGGTGACGGTCCCTCCGCGGCGAGGGCCCGCGGTTCTGAAAGAAGATATCACTGTTGGCGATCTGCTTCAAGTTTCCTCAACAGCAGGGCGGCGTGAAGGTTACGTGGATTCAAGGCCAGCGATCGAAGCAGAGCATCCCGCGCCCCGCTCTCATCCCCGTCCAGAAGCCGCGCCGACCCGGTCAACATCTGGATGCGGGAGAGCACGTCGGAACGCTCCGCAGGGTTCCCCCTGCGCTCGTATTCGTCGGCGGCAGTCGCCAACTCGGCGATTGCCGCCTTCCCGCTGCCGCGGCGAAGGAGCACCAGCGCGAGGTCGTAGCGCGCAATTCCATCCCGGGCAATGGCGGCCGCGCGTCTGAACGCGTCCGAGGAGACGGCGTCATTCCCCCGCATGGCCGCGATCATGCCTTCTGCGAGCAGCAGCTGCTGTCCCGCCGCGCCGCCCGCAGCCGCATGCTGGTCAACGGCGATACCCGCCCCCTCCCAGTCATGCGACGCAATCAACGCCGTGGAAAGTGCCGAAAAGATCGCATTGTCGGAAGGGACACGGTCGAATGCTTTCCACAATCTGGCGCGGTATTCTTCTGGAGACAAGCCGGGCGCCTGCTGGTCCAGGAGAAGAAGAGCAACCTCGCCATCCTCCGGTTTTTCCGCGGCCAGTTTCGAAAGAATCGATATTGCCGCGGCGGTCTCTCCGAGCCGCGCCTCGAGCCGGGCCTGGCCGAGACGAAGCTCTCGGGAGAGAGGGAAAAAAGCCAGGCCATCATCGAGCCGTCGACCGGCACGCGCGGTATCTCCCCTGGCATCGGCGTAAAAGGCGAGATTGGCGTATGCGGTCCATGTGAGGGCTGGGGCAAGAGGCAGGGCACGGAGCAGCGATTTTTCTGCGTCCACGTTCATGCCCAGCGCCTGATAGGAGTCGGCAAGAATCAACGCAACATCCGCACGGTCGGGCCGGTCGGCATCGAGCCTCTTCAGGCGGTGGATTGCGGTCTTGAAGTCTCCCCCGTCATACGAGATTGCTGCGGCCGGTTCGTCAAATGCAGCGTCGTCGAGCCCGCCCCCCGCGATGCGTAGTGCCTCTGCGGCGCTACCGGATTGCATGGCCAGAAGAGCGGCATCCAGTGAGAGCCGGGCGTCTCCCGTGCGGAGCGCTGACTCGGCAAATGCCTCCGGTGTCTGCTTTTGTTCCAGGGCGAGAAGATCCCTGTAGAGGGGATCTGCGGGCTCCCACTTCCCTCCCCTCTTGAGAACTGCCTCGCCCTTCAGAAGATCCCCCGGCGCCGCGGGAAGGGAGCCCCGCGCAACGATCTTCTCCGCGTCTGCGAGGCGCCCGCTTCGCAGACATGCGAAGACTGCCAGTGCGCGGATGCGCGGGCTTCCCCCGGCGGCAGAAAGCGCCTTGAGACTGAGGCGGGACATTGTTCCGTAATCACCGTTCGCCCTGCAGACCTCGAACGCCCTCTTCAGCAGCCGGAGAAGGCCGTCCTCCGTGGAGGGCAGGCTCTTCATTCCTTCAAGGATGTCCCGGGCGGTGGGGAAAGCGCCGGCGGAAATTGCGGCGTCAAGCGAGCGCAGCACTGACTGGAGCTCGGCTCGCGACGCCGGAGGGCCAGGGCTGAAAATCAGGAAAAGCGCGGATCCCGCTGCCAGAAATGCAAAAACAACAATGACGGCGGGAACGACCCTGCGCAGATCCATCATGCTCCGCTCGAAGCGAGCTTCTTTCGCACCCCGTCGAGCACACCGTTGATAAAGCGGTACGAGTCCGCCGTTCCATACGTCTTCGAAATATCCACGGCTTCATCTATGGTGACTGTCGGGGGAATGTCGTTCTGGTGCAGCAGGCAATATACGCTCATGCGAAGAAGGGCGAGGTCGACGCGGTTCAAGCGGCTGAAGTCCCAATTCTCCAGCTGGCCCTTGATGACTTCATCTATCCGCGAAAGGTTTTCCACGGCCCCCGTGATCAGGAGCCGCGCGAACATGAGAGTGTCCGCAGACAGTTTCTCCGCACGGTCTCCATCCATCCATGAAAAGTCGAGCAGTTCCTGGAGACTCGCCCCCGACAGGTCGTATCGATAGAGCGACTGGAACGCGATGATCCTTCCTTTTCTCCGCGCGCCCATGACTCCCCGATGCGCTACCGCCTCCCGGATCACCAGTTGATATTGTCGTCGAATGTCTTTATTTCGGCCTGCTTCTTGAGATCTGCGACGAGCTCATCCAGCGCCTTGGCAATGGCATCCCGCTGGCGCTGCATGCCGAGATTTGACTTGATGTAATCCCGCACCGGGATCTGGTTCGCCGGCGGGACCTTGTCATCCAGTGAAAGAAGCTTCGCATCGAACCTGCTCACGACCTGCACGATGTGGTATCCCATGTTGGACTGGATGACACCGCTCACGTCGCCCTTTTTCAGCTTGAAAACAGCGTCAAAGAAGTCGCTCCCGTAGAACTGTTTCTGCTGCGGGTTGGACCGCAGAAGCATGCCGATGTCTCCGCCCTTGTACTTCGAGGTGGTGTCTTCGGAGTATTTCATGACCAGGTCTCCGAAGGTCGCGCCGCCCTTGAGCTCCTTGTAGATATCCTGCGCCCGTTTCAGCGCCTTGTCCTTGTCGTCCTTGCTCGTCAGGAGGTGAGTGTCGATGAAAAGATGCCGGATGCTCAGCATGTCATCCGCAAAAAAGCTCCCCTTGTTGGAATCGTAAAAGTCCTGGACATCCTGGTCCGTCACCGGCTTCACCCCCTCGATGAGGCCTTTTCTTTTCGCAAGGGTGTAGTTGATCAGGAGTTTGTTCTCCCGGACGCTCTTCAGGTAATCTTCCCAGCTGCCGCCGGTCGTCTTCACGTATTGCTGCAGCTCTGCTTCGGTCATGTCCCGTCCCAGATTTGCCGCCTGGCCGAGCTGCTTCTCCGTGCTGGCGAGCTCCGCCTTGAGCTCCGCGTCCGAGACGATGATCTTGTCCCGCTCCGCTGCCTGCCCGATCAGTATGGTGACCACGAGCTTGTCCAGCACGAGCTTCCGTTCCTCGAGGGTGAGCGGCCGCTTGGCCTGGGCTTCGAACGGCGCAAGGGCCTTCCTCAACTGACTGACCGAGACAGAGGCGGTCTTTGTGAGCCGGGCTGTTGCCGCGGGCTTGTCGAGGGCCTGTGCCCAGCCCACTGAGGACGCGACGGCAAGAATCGTCGCACAAATCAGCAATCTTTTCATCGTGGAATACCGCTCCTCTGTAGAGTGTGTTCGGCCGACCGCAGCGAAGGTCAGTAAACAGAAGGGATCAGGTATTGTCAAGGCACACGGGGTATCCGATCCTCTCCATGAGCTTCTTCACCCCTGACAGCTTCCGGTCCAATTGTAGCCCCTTTTGAAGATAATGCAAAGCAATGTCCTGCTGTCCCAGTGATGCGTACACCTCCGCGAGCTTCTTGCAGAAGAACGCGTTGTCCTTGCGGGAGAAGTTCAAGCGGATCATTTCCTTCAACCGGGAAATGGCGTCTGCCGCCGCGAGGCCGGGAAGCATCTTGAAACACAGCAGGGTGCGCAGTCGGTCGATCACCTCGTCGATGAAGTGATGGAAGTAGGGCTTGTCCCGCTCGTAGAAATAGAGCTTGCGGTACAGTGCGTAGGCCTCACTGTAGCGCAGGCGGCTCTCGAACACTTCCGCCAGCAGGAATGCGCAGTCCATGTAGTCTTCACGGGAGAGATACTTCTCCAGCTCGAACCCGCGCCCGTTTGTGAGGCTTTCATACAACTCAACCGCTTCGTCCTGGTGATTGGCAAGCAGGTCATGAAAGATCAGCTTCGACTGGCTCAGAGGGTCATTGGTGCGCCGCCGCAGGAACTCACGGTAGTCGAAGCCCTGCACACGGAGATACGCAAGGAGCGCTCGGTCATACTCATCACGCCTGTCGATGTCATTCAGGACCTCGTAGGCGGTGAGGAGCAGGCGCATCTCCTCCTCGGAACGTTGTTCCGCTTCGGGGCGCACGTCTGGGTGTATCTCCTTGGCCCGTCTGCGGAACGACTTCTTGATTTCCTGGGCCGTGGAGTTCTGGGCAATGCCGAGGATTTCATAGTAGTTGATCATCGTAGAATGCTATGGCGATGATAGTATCTGACTGGACCTCTGTCAAGACTGACTCGTGGAACCTTCCCTCTCCGGACAGTCAGGCGTGCACAATTTGACCAATTCAGCGCGCCGTGATAGGGTTTCTCCATGTTCGCATTTCTCATCAAGAAGGCCTTTTTCGACATGTGGGACAACCTGTTCCGCATCATCATCATGAACGTCGGGTACATCGCCGTTTTCGCCCTTTTCTTCCTGGTTGCGCCGCTTGTCACGTCGGTGCCGGTCCTCTTTTTCGCCGTCGTCGCTCTCGGGATCGCCGCTCTCTCCGTGTATACGGGCGCGGTCAGCAGAATGTGCGCGGAGATTGCGGATTACCGCCAGCCCGGTTTTGCGGAGTTTTTCCAGTTCCTGCGGGAGAGCTTTCCCTCCAGCCTCCTCTATTCACTCGTGCTCACCGCGTACGCGCTGGTCGTCTGGTATGCCTTCCAATTCTACGGGGGAATGAAAAGCCTGCTCGGGCCGCTCGCCGTTGCCCTGCTGTTCTGGGTCACCGTTGCCTGTGTATTCGCCAGTCAGTATTTTTTCCCGATTCAGTCCCGGCTGGACAGAAAATTCCGCAAAATCTTTCGAAAAGCATTCCTCGTCTTCTTCGACAACCCCGGCTTCTCCATCGGCCTGCTCATCTGTGCGTTCATCGTGTTGATCGTTTCCTTCTTCACGGCCCTGTTGCTGCCCGGCATCACGACCCTGTTTCTGTGGTGGAACATCGCATTCAAGCTCCGACTCTACAAGTATGACTGGCTCGAGCAGAACCCCGGCGCAAAAAGGCGCCAGGTTCCCTGGGACGCCCTTCTGGTGGAGGACAGGGAGAGAGTGGGGAAGCGTACGTTGAAGGGAATGATTTTTCCCTGGAAGGAATGACGCCGGGCCTTCGGCGCGGCAGCCATCCCTTCCGCGGAATACCGCGGAAGGGCTACGATTCGGCTCACGTGCTCACGTGCAGCCGCTTTCCGATCTCCTCTGCTTCCGCAGGGGAACGCAGGATATCCGAGCTCTTGATGAGCATCCCTTCCCCTTCCATGCACTTCATCAAGGCCGAAAGCGACTTTGCAGCGCCGAATGTCGCCTTCGACACGAATGCGTAGGATCTCCTTCCCGCCACGGTTCCCGAGGAGGCGAGAAAAGTACGGACGGATTCGGGAATCTTGCCGCCGAATGTGCCGATGGGCTCCGCTCCCAGCACCACGTACTGGTAGATGGTGAGCTTCACATTCGAGTCCCGCGCCCCGTCGAATGTGTCGACCTGGTTTCCCTGGCTCCCTACGCCTCGCGCGATGGCCTTGGCGAGCCCCATGAGCTTGTCACGTTTCTGTCCAGAGAAAAAGACTACCGCCACTCTCATCGCCCTTTTTCGCCTCCGTGTCCGGTTGGTTCAGCAACTGTCGCAATATCATCCGCGTGCGGCTCACGCAGAAATAGGCTGTGATTTCTCCGGCAGACGCCCTGCGGCTGTCGGTGGTCAGGTCTGCTACCTCTGCCTTTTCCAGCGATATCCGGGCGTATCGCACTCTTCCTCTCCTGCTTTTCGTCACCGTCATTTCGAGATGCTTCTCGTCACGGACGCGGAAGATCGGAATCTTCTCATGCACGACCATGTTGCGGATCCAGCGAATCTCATGCGCGAGCAGGAGCGTGCGGCCGTCCGTGATGATTCCCTCAGCCCGGGCCAGGTCGAGCATGTCCACGAGCTCGAGCTCCAGCAGGTCATGCCGGGTCTGGAGCCATCTCTTTTCTCCCTGTCGCGAGAACTGGACGGCGCCCTTTCGGTCCAGCCATACTCCGAGCCGATAGATGAGACCCTGTTCCAGCAGTGTCCCTGAGAGTATACACGCACTTTCAGCAAATCCGAAGTAGTAGGTCTGGTGCATCTGCGCCAGGAGGAACTTTACCCTCCCGTTGCCCGGATTGTCACCGATATGGATCCGCTGATAGTTGAGGTGCGCCCTGCGGACTGCCGCCTCCCGCATCCTCTTTTCGCCGTAGCGCTGCCGCAGCGTGCTGAGGTGTCGCTCTGTACTCTCCCCGAGCATTACGGTAGTATAGGTTTTCCGGAAAAACATGGTCAAGACAAAAGCCGCATTTCTTCTCCTTTTTGCCGCCTTTCTGGCATGCTGTACGGAAAGGCAGCAGGGTTTCCTTCTGCACCCCGAGACAATGTCGATCCCCGGCAGTTCCCACGGCCGGTTCGTGTCACTGGCGGCGGCCGGAACAAGTCTTCTTGCCGCGTTTTCCGACAGGGAAACCACTACGCTGAAGCTCATGCGGCTCCCTCTCGGCCCCCACCTGCCCGCCGAAGCGCCTGCTGCAACTATCGTCGACAAGATCGACGTCTCACCTCCTCTCTCCCCGACCTTTGGTGTGCATGTTCTTTCCGCCCGCGGGGACGCCGTCGATATTCTCTACCTGGATAGGGAAAGCGAAGACAGGTCCATTCTGAAGCTTGCCTCCAGGTCACTGGATGCCTCTCAGTGGAACCTCGATGTCCTGGAGCCCCCGGGGGAGCCGCTGGCCGCGCTGCCGGCCGCAAATGGAACCATTTCGGTCTTCTGGGCGGCGGATGCCATTCTCTCACGCAGGCTCCCCGGTTCCTCTCCCCTGTCGACACTGCGGAGCTCGTTTCAGAAGGCGGGACAGGCGAGCGTCTTCGGGCCCACCGGATTTACCGTGTATGATGCGGCCTCACGGTCGCTGATCGTAGTCCGGGGAAACGAAACCGGTTTCATCTCTCGTGAGATTGCCGGGGCAACGGCTGTTCACTCATCACTCCTCTCTTCAGATGGACTGCTCGGCGTGCTGACATGGGATGCCCAGACACGGCGCCTTTCTCTCCTGGAGCAGGGATCGGAAACGGAAAAGATCTCCCGGTCAACGATTACCCTGAGCGAAGGGACGGGCACCGTGGCCCTGCTGCCTGCACCCGGCCGTTCGACATACATGTTTCTCTTCGATGAGGAAAGACAGCTCGGCGGCATACGGCTGCAGCATCAACTTTCGATTATTGCGCCCGGGTATCTGCTTGGTGCAATCGGCGCCCGGTACAGGAAGGCCGCACTGCTGTCCGGCACGGAGCCGATCGAAGGATTTGCCGCGGTGGAGACGCAGGACGCGCTGTACGTTCTTGCGCTCCAGGGAGGTCTCAAGCTCCTTCGACTGGGGCTGGCCCGGTAGCAGCGCCCCGCCCGCCTTGTGCGACGTCCTAATTAACGATGACTATTTTCGATCCGAGATGCTCGTAGAGAAACTTCTGTACCCACCCGTGCCATGCGCTGAAATCTCCGCCCTCGCGCTCGTCTGACGGCCCGGCTGCCAGGTATGCCTGCAGCTCCGCAATGCTCTCCCGAGTGCTCTCGGGGATCGCGTCAGCCTTGTGCAGGGCGTCCGCGGCCCGCAGCATGCTGCAGGTTTGATCCAGGGATATTCCCCTTGTTTCGGCCAGTTTGCGCAGCGCCTCGCACACAACGGTTTCGAGCACTCCCATTGCCTTCTGACTTTCGCCCTTTGCCGCGAAAAGAAGCGCGCGCGAAAGGAATGAATTGAAGATGTTGACGCTGAGCATGAGATCCTTATGGTAAAAATATCCCTTCCGAATATCGTCCCGTGCTCCCTGAAGGATGCCCAGGTAGAGCAATGTCGAGTTGTAGTGGTCGAAGAATTTCAGATTGGCGAAACTGTCATAATGGGGGCTGGATGTGCCGAACGTCGAGCGGAGAAGGGTAAGGCAGCTCGTGCGCCATGCCTCGAATGCCTGTACATCAATTGCTTTCTTAGCGCCGGCGAAATACATCTTTTTGCACTCATCCTTGATTTGTTCGCCCCTGCCTATCAGGCCGTCAAAGAGCTCGATCACATTTTTGGGAATATCAACCATCAGGGTATAGTAATCTGATGAGAGCTTTGGTGTCAATAACAGGTCGCAGTGATACTATCGTACGTCTATAATTTCTTGTACACGTGGTCAATATCAGGTTCTTTTACCACGAGGATCGAGCATTTGGAATGTTTCAGTATCTCTCGATGCTGGCGGCTGATGGCATCCCGAAAGCTTCCCCTCTCCTCGAACCCCCCCAGGAGTATAAGGTCAGCGCTGTTCTCTTCGGCCGCTTCGACTATTTCCGTGGAGATGGCACCGCGCCGCAGCAGCTTGTCTACCGCAACACCTTTCTTCTGCGCCAGCTCATCCACATAATTGAGATACCGCTGACCGTTCTGTTCCAGGCTCCGCTCATACTCGGTGCTCTCGTCCTCCACGAAAATCTTCGAGAGGAGGAGCTCCTTGAGCGTTGCCGTGTCCACGACATACACCGCCAGGAGCTTGCACCGGTAGAGCTTCGCCATTGCAATGCCGTACTTGGCGGCATTGATCGAAGCTTCGGACCCGCTGACCGCAACCACGACTGTTTGCAAAAGCAACTTCATACTCTGTCTCCCAGCAGGCGCGCTTTCAGAATCTTCTGCACGAAAAAGACTTCCCGCTCCCTCTCTTCGAGCACGCCTTCAATGAACTTCTTGGTATCTTCAACGTCAGGGATCACGATCCGCTCGAGCGCGTTGACGCGCCGCTGCGTTTTCCGCACTTCCTTCGCCAGGCGCCACACCATTGTCCTTATTTCCGCCATTCGCGCAATGAGCTTCAGCAGCTCGAAAAACTCGATCATCAGACCGTCACACGAGCTGTCAGTGCTCATGAATGAGTACTTCAGCTCCATGTGCGGCATTTCCATCTCGAGAGTCGGCAGCGGGATTCCCATCAGCTTTCCCTGCCTCTCGCTCACCGCGTAATCGAACGCGATCCCGGCGCTCACGTCACGCGCCGTCTCCCGTCCCATGCGCACGATCATCTGCTTGAGGGACCCATAGGAGGTCTCGATCCTCTTGTTCATATCGTGCTCGAGAAGCTTTACCTCCTCCACCATGCGCATGAGCTCCATGATGAGGATTTCGCGCTTCTGTTCCAGCAGCTCGAAGCCTTCCCGCGCGATGCCAAGCTGCTCCTTGACGGAGAGGAGGGACGATTTTGTAGGCGGAATGTCGTAACGCGCCATGCTACTTTTTTGCACCCCCCGCACGCGCGGGAACCGGCGGTTCGCCGTCTGCATGGAAATACTTCTGCAGAGTCTCCTCGCGGACCCTGTACAGCTCGGTCCGCGGCAGCGCGGTGAGTATTTTCCAGCCGAGATCCAGGGTCTGGTCGATGCTTCGATTCTCGCGTTCCCCCTGTGCCAGGAACTCCCTCTCGAACCGGTCCCCGAAGCTGAGATAGCCCTTGTCCAGGTCGGACAGCTCCTCTTCCCCGATGACTGCAGCGAGCGACCTGATGCTCTTCACCCGCGAATAGCCGGCGAAAAGCTGCGATGCAAGCTCCTTGTGGTCCTCCCGGGTCATCCCCGGACCGATTCCATCCTTCATCAGTCGGGAAAGCGAAGGCAATCCGGCCACAGGCGGATAGATGCCTTTCTGGGACAGCTCCCGCTCCAGGACGATCTGTCCTTCCGTGATGTAGCCCGAGAGGTCAGGCACAGGGTGCGAGATATCGTCATTCGGCATTGTCAGCACCGGAATCTGCGTAATGGAGCCCCGCGATCCTTCGATCTTGCCGGCCCTTTCGTACAGGGAAGCAAGATCGGAATAGAGGTAGCCCGGATAGCCCTTGCGCGAAGGGATCTCACCACGAATAGTGGACACTTCACGCAGCGATTCGCAATAGTTGGTCATATCAGTCATGACCACGAGCACGTGCATGTCGCACTGGTATGCGAGGTACTCCGCGGCAGTCAGTGCGCAGCGGGGCGTGATCAGCCTCTCTATGGAGGGATCGTCCGCCAGGGAAAGGAACATGACGACGTGCGCCAGAACCCCGCTTTCTTCGAAGGTCTGGATGAAAAATCGTGCCACGTCGTACTTGACACCCATGGCCGCGAATACTATGACGAAAGGCTCATCTGAGGTGAGGATCTTCGCCTGCCGGATGATCTGCGCGGCGAGCCTGTTGTGAGGCAGGCCGTTGCCGGAAAAGATGGGCAGTTTCTGGCCCCGTATGAGGGTATTCATCCCGTCGATGCAGGAGATTCCGGTCTGAATGAAGTCCTTTGGATACGTGCGTGCGTCCGGGTTGATCGGAACTCCGTTTACATCCAGCTGGAGGGAGCTGAACGAAGCCGGGTAGCCGTCAATGGGTTTGCCGAGGCCGTCGAAAATCCGTCCGAGCATGTCGCGGGAGACACGCATCTCCATGGGCCGACCACTGAACTCGACCGAGGAAGTTTCCGTGGAAAGTCCCGTATTGGTGCCGAAGATCTGTACGGCCACGGCTTTCTCGGAAATCTCGATGATTCGTCCCGTCCTCTCTGCCCTGCTGCGATCGTATACCCTGACCAGTTCCCCCAGGCCGACGTTTTCCGTTCGCGCAAGGATGATGATGGGCCCGTCCACTTTTGTCAGACCGCGGTGTTCCAGCCCTTTCATTTCCTGTAGCTCCTCTCCAGATCGTCCATCTCCGCCGTCATGAGGGACTCGATGTCCGTGAGCTTCGAAAGGTCCTCGTTCTTGATTGTCGACTTGGCCCGCACAATACGTTCCTGGCAGGAGAGCTCCCTGATTTTCAGCAGAGGCGCGCCGAGGTTGATGAGGGCAAGGGCGCGGAAATAGAAATCCATGATGAGCTTCAAGGTCCTCACCTGCTTGTCAGGGACGCAGAACATGTCGATCTCGTCATACGCATTCTGCTGGAGGAAGCCGTTCTTGATCATCTCCGCTGCCAGAAGCACAAGTCTCTGGTTGTCGGGAAGCGCGTCCGGGCCGATCAGCTTTACGATCTGGCTGAGCCTCTGCTCACGTTTCAGAAGCTCGATGGCTCTTTCCCGGGCCTCGCTCCAATCCGGGTTCACCTTTTCCCACCAGGGCCTGATCTCCTCCGCGTACTCGCTGTAGGAATCGATCCATGATATGGCAGGATAGTGACGTGCGTTGGCAAGGTCCCTGTCCAGCGCCCAGAAACAGCGAATGAAACGCTTTGTGTGCTGGGTGACGGGTTCGGAGAAGTCGCCGCCGGGCGGCGACACCGCCCCGATCACGGAGATCGAGCCGAGCCGGCCCCCCAAAGCTTTCACTTTGCCCGCCCTCTCATAGAACTCCGCAAGGCGGGTGGGCAGGTATGCGGGGAAGCCTTCATCTGCCGGCATCTCCTCCAGCCGGCCCGAGAGCTCGCGGAGGGCCTCCGCCCAGCGTGAGGTGGAGTCCGCCATGATTGCCACGTCGTATCCCATGTCACGGTAGTACTCGGCCAGCGTGACACCGGTGTAGATCGAAACCTCGCGGGCCGCGACCGGCATGTTTGACGTGTTGGCGATGAGGATCGTCCGCTCCATGAGGGATTTGCCGGTCCTCGGATCCTGGATCTTGGGGAACTCCGTCAGAACGTCGGTCATCTCGTTGCCGCGCTCGCCGCAGCCGATATACACGATAATATCCGCGTCGCACCACTTGGCCAGCGCGTGCTGCGTCATTGTTTTTCCGGTGCCGAACCCGCCGGGGATCGCTGCAGTACCTCCGCGTGAAATGGGAAAGAACACGTCGATGACCCGCTGCCCCGTGACCAGTGGTTCGTCCATTCCCATCTTCTCTATGTACGGCCGTGGTCTCCGCACCGGCCAGTACTGGGACATGGTCATTTCCCGGCCGCCGGAAAACTTCGCAACCACGTCAGAGAGCGTGTATTCGCCCTCCGATGCGAGCCATTCGATTCGGGACTCCTTCATTTCAGGGAAGACAACGATCCTGTGCAGAATTGTCGCGGATTCCTTTACGTCTCCCAGGATAAGACCGGGGGCCGCTATGTCGCCCTGCGTGCAGCGCGGAACAAAGTGCCACTTCTTTTCCATTGGCAGAGGCGCGATTTTGATCCCGGGGGTGATGAATCCGCCTGAGGTCTTCTTGATTTCCTCGAGAGGACGCTGGATCCCGTCGTAGATCTGTCCCAGAAGGCCGGGGCCCAGTTGAACGGAGAGCGGCCGTTCCAGGGAGAATGCGCTTTCTCCCACCCGCATGCCGGTGTTGTCCTCGTAGATCTGGATTGTCGCCTTTTCCCCTTCCAGGCGGATGATCTCTCCGATCAGCCGTTTCTCGCCGATCTCCACTACGTCATACAGTCCGCTGCCGCCCAAGCCGGTGGCCTTGAGGATGGGACCGTTGATCTGGATTACTTTGCCTTCGATCATATCTGCACGTCACTTCCAAACAGCGCGGTCATGAGCTCTTCGCGGTGCTCCTCGAGGAGGATGCCGGTCAATTCACTCAGCGTTCCCCGGTAACGGCTGCTTCCGTCCACCGTCTCCAGAATGATGCCCTTTCCCGACAAGGCTGCTGCCTCTTCGGCAAGCATTGTGACATTTTCCACGATCGCACCCGGGATCCTTTCCTGAACAATCCGCCGTGCTGCGTCCGCGCTCATCCCCGTGAAGGAGACCGTGACCCGTGCCCCCTTGAACGCGTCCGCCGCGCGGGCAATCATCTGCCCGACGATTCGGTTCAGATCGGCGCTCGAGAGCCCTTCAAACAGACCCCGAAGGGCGCCCGCCACCGCCTCCTGGATGAATACGAGCCTTGCACGCAGGTATTCAAGGGGAAGGGAGGACGCGAGCTCCTGCCGGAGAGCGGTGAGCCGCCCGTCACGGACGGCGTCGAGCCGACCCGTCTCCTCCTGAGATGTGCGCTGCCACTCGTCCTGGACTGCCCTGCATTCCTTGTCCGCCGCCTCCAGCAGGCGCCGCGCCTTGTTCCTCGCATCTTCGAGGATCTGAGACTCCATAGCGTCGCTGGTTCTAAGGATTTCCATTACATTCCCTTCGACTGTCGCATCGCGGTATTCCGCGGATTTTTGTCGCATCGCGGTATTCCGCGGATTCTGCACCACAGCACCCTGCACGGTATCCGTGCAGTTCCGCGGATTGAGCTATACGTGGAGCCCGACAGCTTCGCGGATGGCATCTATCAGGCCGGTGCGGCCTTCCATGTGTCCCTCGATACCCGGGATTTCCACCAGGAGCGGATATGCACCGCTCATTTGCCAGTCCATCACCTCGCGGGGAATCATCGCCGATACCTGTTCAGAGATGATCAACACCATGACCCCGGGCAGGGTCGTGGCGGCACGAAACGCCTCGCGGGCCTCATCTGCCGTTTCCGCGGCCGTCCCGGGAACGCCGACGAAGCGAAAGCCGATCACGAGCTCTTCCCCGCCTATGATGTAGAAGGCCACCCTTCGGACTCCCCTAGACCGCACCGCCCGGAGGGCGGTATCCGTAGGGCGGCACACGCGCGATTTTGCGCGCCGAGAGCCCACACGTCGGGCGCGACCGTCTTGTGCTTGCCATCACCCTACACGCTCCTAGGCGGAAAGGATCATCAGAGCGACAATGAATCCCCAGAGACATATTCCTTCCGCAAGGCCGACAAAAGGCAGGGCCTTTCCCGAAAGATCCGGGTTCTCGCTCATGGCAGCCATTGCCGCTGCGCCGATCTGCCCTACCGCGATACCGCCCCCGATTGTTGCCAGGCCGACGGCGATTGCTGCGGCGATGTACTTGACCACCGGTGCGGTCGGAGCGGCCGGCGCGGCCGCAGCCTGCGCAAACGCCGCCGGTGCAGCAAACATCACCAGCAGCGCAAAGGAAACATAAACTCGCTTTTTCACCTCACACCTCCCGATGTGCGCAGAATAAAGGGCGTGAACTCCTCCCCCGCTTCGTTGAAGAACTTGGAGAAGAACTCGTAGTATTGAAGCCTCACGATCTGGATTGTTACGATAAGGCCTTCGAGAACGATGATGATGGAGTTCCCGATCACGATGACGAGGATCTGAAATATGATCCCCCCCGGCGCGCCTCCCACCATGTCCGCCAGCAGGAACACAATGGTGCTGAGCACCGTGTGTGCAAGCCCGAACGCCGCGACACGAAGGAAGGACACTGAATTGGAGACGTAATAGATCGTCGACTCGAGTATCTCGACGATGCCTTCCATGATGAAACTGAACAGTCCGTCCTTCAGGAACGGCCGATGCCCCTCCGCCAGATGCACAAGGGGTTCACGGAAGAAGAGGGCGAGGAGCGGAATGGCAATGCAGATCGCGTCGACACCCGAGGCGTGTCCGCCCAGGAGGATCCGCACCGCCACGAACAGCATGTACCAGAAAAAAAGGGCCCCGGCCAGCCCGGTCTTCGACAGAAATGCCTTCTCCCAGCTCCGGCGTGCCACGTTGTTGACGATATTGATAAGAAGACCAATCGAATTGATGACCGCGCCGATGCCGACCGTCACACCAAAAAACAGGATGATTTTCTGAAAACCGACAAGGGAGATGATATGATCCATTTGGCGGCCGATGAGCAGCCGTGTCACCAGCCGCGTTGCGGGTACCAGAACATTTTCGTTTGCGAAAAAAGATCCGTAGAGGAAACCGGCCAGCATGGCCGCGGCACCCGCCAGGATGAATATGGTGCCGAAACTCTTCCTGCGGTATGCCTCGAATGACTTCACCCATCCCGTAGTGATGAGCACGCCCAGCCCAAAGCCGACAAAACCCTGCCCCACGTCACCGAACATGATGCCGAAGAGAAAAATGAACATGACAGCCACAAACGGAGTAGGATCTATCGTGCCGTACGGGGGGATGCTGTAGGAAAATACCATCCGCTCGAAGGCGCGAACAATGCTGCGGTGGGGCGTAGAGACGGGTACACGTGTCGTGCCGGCCTTTACGTCGGGAAGCTCTTCAGGTTCGTAGGTTTGAAGTGCGATCCTGCCCCCGGTAAGTGACTCGATGCCCGCGGTGACCTCCCTGAATCTGCGTCGCGGAATCCACCCGCTTACCCGTTCTACGCTGCCCGTGGATGCAAAGCCCTGCTTCACGGCGTCAATGGAAACATCGATTGCGAGATTCGCGAGAAGAAACGTGATCTCATCCGACCGCGCCTCGCACGCCCGCAGCTTCTTTTCCTGAAGCGCGCGCATCGAGTCCTCCACGGAGGCCAGATCGGCGCGCACCGTTGACAGCATGTCGGACGGGATTCCGTTCATGCCCTCAGGAAACTTCTTTTCCTGGAAACCGAGTTTCTTCAGCTCGGAGTCGATAGCCCAGCGGTACTTTTTCGGCCCCACAGCGAGAAACTGACCTGGAACGTTCAATTTCATGACCATCGCCCGCTTGTGGAGCCTGCGTCCGAGCGCATCGAGCTTTTCCGGCTCCACGATGCCCATGCGGCACGTCAGGTGGGAGAGCTGATCGATATCTCCGAATGACACCTGCAGGTCCGAGAACGCGGAGAGATCATCCAGGGTCCGATTCAGGCTCACGCGGCGTTCCAGCAGCTCTCTCTCTTCCTCGACAAGCCCTTTCAGATCATCGAGGAGCTTCACCACGCGCTCGCGCAGCACCGGACGCTCCAGTGCCGCGGCATGCGCTGTTCCCTCGGCCGCGGCCGGCACGTCAAGAAAATGCGCCAGGGCTTCGACCTTCACCTGGAGCTCCGCAAGCTCGCGCTCTTCCGCGGACAGCTCCCGCTGCTCGCCCGGGTCGGTGATAAGCTGAACGCATCCGGCATTTCCCAGGTACCGCAGGACGGAGTCGACATCACTCTTCATGATGAGGAGCTCCATCTTCTTCATTCTCTCGGTGAACAGCATCACCGTGCCCCGACTAAGGCGAGCAATTCCTGCTCGGGTATCGAAAGCCAGAGCGCCTCGACGGCGGACTTCAGAAGGCTCGCCTCGTATTCCTTCAGTTTAAACCAGGCAAAAAGCGGCGCAAGGGTAAACGGGCTCTGATGAAAAAGCTGATGGGCCCGCGTGTACAGCTGCAGGTCGGCGTGGCGCGCCGCGCGGATGGGATCTGGCGCCTGAAAGGATTCGGTGAACTGGTCCTCGATGAGCCACGCGAACAGCCACTTGCGCCATTCCTCTATCGAATCAGGCGGAATCTCGAAGGCCCGGTTCACGGCCTTGCGTGAAGAGTCCGCCAGGCCGGGGATCATGAGCGGGAGGGCATTCTCCCAGGTGAAGCCGAAAAAAAACCGAAGCCGCAGAGCCCAGGTGACGTTTGCCAGCGTGACCTCACGACGCACAAAACGCAGGATGCCCGTGCGGTCCCCCGCGGGAAGCCCGCGCGCCAGGGCAAGCAGTCGTGAGTAGTATTCCGTGTCGAGCATGTTTTCAACGAGGGCCGGAGCCTTGGTTCTTACATGGGGCAGGACCCAGGCATAGGGGCTTGCCATGATGGCCTTTTCAGGGTCCGCATCAGCATCGAAACGGATTCCCGCGTACGGCCCGAGGTCATAGGTTCGGACGGCCTCCGTCTTGCCACTCGCCATTCCGCGGACCAGCGTCTTCACGCTCTGGTATTCGATCTTGCGGAGCAGGTGCACCAGGATTTCAACCGGTTCCCCCAGGGTCTCCAGAACGTACCTCATCGAGTCGATGCCGGCCCTGACAATGCGGGCCTCCAGCTCGAGGGTGAGCGTGCGCGGCGGAGCTTCCTGGCGCTCTCCCGGAAAAAGAAGATCGTACAGGTCCGCGATTTTCTTCACCCTCAGGAGGTCATGGTAGTTTTTGCCGACAAAGGAGTGGGCAAGAGCACCGTAGAGCTTCGCAAGCAGGAATGCATAGCGGGAGGTACGGATCACGCGCCGCCTTTTTGGACAAACCCGAGAGCTGCGCGGGAGAATGCGGCGGGGTTCAAGGGCAGTCCGGCAAGTTTCTCCTTGTATGCCGCGATCAGCCGCGCTTTCTCAGCCCCGATGCGCGCCTTTTCCGCGGCCACCGCGGCGTCCCCTTCCTGCGTTTTTTCCTTCAAGAGCTCCGCATGCTTTTTCTGCGCCCCGGCGCGCGCATCTGCCTTGCGGCGCGCTGCCTCCGTCTCCGCCTCCGCAAGGAGAGCAGCCGCGTTTTTTTCCACACCGAGGAGTCTTTCAAGCATGTCGGACATGATGGCAACCGTTCCTTCTGTACGCGCGCGGTGTGTCAGACTCCTTGCGAGTCCAGGACTTCCTCATACGTGTGGATGATCCTGTTGACCTTCTCAGGATCCACCGCCGCAAGGGCGTCCTTGTAGAAATCAGGATTCTCGACGAGCAGCGCGATCTTCTTCAAAACAGCGAGATGGGTTCCGGCGTCCTCTTCAGAGCTCACCAGCAGGAAAAGCACGTGCACCGGTTCGCCGTCCAAAGACTCATAGTCAATGCCCTTGCTGGAAATTCCGAGGACGCCGATCACACCCCTTGTAAAATTGGTCTTTGCGTGGGGGATGGCGATGCCCCTCTTGATGCCGGTGGACATCTTCTCCTCGCGCCGTATGATGGCCGCGAGTATCTCGTCCCTGCAGTCCAGTCCGTACTGGGTCACGAGGAGGTCCACGAGCTCCTCGAAGACTTCAGACTTGTCTTCCGCCTCGAGACGGCACTTGATCCTGCCGGGGATGAAAAGCTCTTGGAGCAGGAGCGCCACCCTATTGACCCCCCTGTCCGGACGGTGCGGTCTTTGTGCCCGCGGCGGGCGCGGTGCCGGCCGGCGTGGTGGTCGAAGACCCCGCAGGAAGTACCGCGTTCGTGCTGCCGGGAGCTGCGGAGCTCTTTCCGGCGGGAGCGGAAACTCCACCTGGAGCGGCTGCGCCGGCAGCCGGAGGAGTTGTCTGCACCCACCAGCTCTGCTGCTCGGTGGTGCCAAGGGCCTGCTGCCGCGCCCTGCCGATCACGTT
This sequence comes from uncultured Spirochaetaceae bacterium, assembly GCA_964437385.1. Lineage (GTDB taxonomy): Bacteria > Spirochaetota > Spirochaetia > SZUA-6 > Fen-1364 > Fen-1364. The sequence continues at coordinate 19,652 of CAYTGX010000042.1, read as the reverse complement.
CCCCGGAGAGGGGGTCCGGTTTATCCATGCAACTCCGAAACAGCACACGAGGAAAACGGTGGCGAGCACCGCAGTGAAGCGGGTCAGCACGTTTCCCGAGCGCGACCCGAATGCCGTATTGCTGCCGCCCCCGAAGATGCCGCCGATGCCTTCACCCTGCTCGTCCTGGACGAGCACGACGAGCACCAGGAGAACAGCGCTGATCACGAGGATGACAAGGAGAACAACACTGATAAGAGCCATTCGACAAACCCCCTTACCGATCGTACTGCACTATGGGCAGGAACGTTTCAACTTTCAAGGAGGCACCGCCGACGAGAGCGCCGTCGATGTTCTCCATTTTCATGAGCTCCCTGATATTGTCCGGCTTGACGGACCCGCCGTACTGTATGGTCATGGCCTGCGCCGCCTCGGCGCTGTAGATGCTGGCCATGACGCGCCGGATGCACCTGTGCACGGCGTCCGCGTCCTGCGGAGTGGCATTTTGTCCCGTGCCGATGGCCCACACCGGTTCATATGCAATCGTGACTCGACCGAGGTCCCGCTCGGCTACCGTGGAAAGGCCTGCACGAGTCTGGCCTTCCACCACTTTCTCCGTCACTCCCTTTTGCCTCTCATCCAGGGTCTCCCCGACGCAGAGAATCACCTCGAATCCTTCGGAGAGCGACCGGATGACCTTGCGGTTCACAAGCTCGTCCGTCTCACCATAGACATGCCGGCGTTCGGAATGTCCCAGGATGACGACCGCAACACCGGCGTCGCGGAGCATGCGCAGAGATATTTCCCCCGTATGAGCACCCTCCAGCTCGGCGCAGGCGTTCTGGGCGCCGAGGAGTATCCGCGATCCTCGAAGAGATTCCCTCACGGCATGCAGCGCGGTGAACGGCGGGGCAATCATTACTTTCTTGCCAGATTCTCCCGCGAGTGCGGCCGAGAGCGCACCCGCCACTGCGGTCGCCTCGCTCACGGTCTTGTACATCTTCCAGTTCCCGGCGATATACGGTTGTCTCATATGCGTGTGCCTACTTGTCCTGGAGCGCGACAACCCCGGGAAGCTGCTTGCCTTCCAGGAGCTCGAGGGAGGCGCCGCCGCCGGTGGAAACATGGGTGATCCTGTCCGCCAGGCCGAACTGGTTCACCGCGGCAACAGAGTCTCCGCCGCCCACTACCGTGGTGCCCTTGCAGTCTGCGACAGCTTTCGCAATCTCGAGGGTCCCCTTGCTGAACTCGGGAAACTCGAACACGCCGACCGGCCCGTTCCAGAGCACCGTCTTTGCCTTGAGAATACGTTCCCTGAAAAGCGCCGCCGATTTCGGTCCGATATCCATGGACACCTTTCCTTCGGGAATGTCGACGCCGTCCACCAGCTCTGCTTTCGCTGATTCGGAGAACTCCGCACCCACCCTGTGGTCCACGGGAAGGAGCACTTCGGCCCCGGAGCTCCTGGCTTTCTCGAGGAAGCTCCTGGCCGTGGACAGCAGGTCCTCCTCTACGAGAGACTTGCCGACCGAATGCCCCTGCACCTTGAGAAAAGTGTACGACATGCCGCCCCCGATGATCATGGTCGTGACACGGGGAAGCAGGGCTTCCAGAACAGCGATCTTCGTTGATACCTTCGCCCCTCCAATGATCGCAACGAACGGCTTTGCGGGATTCTCGAAGACTCCTCCAAGAAACTTGATCTCCTTCTCCATGAGGAAGCCGGCAACGCCGGGAAGAATTTTCGCGACCCCTTCCGTAGAGGCGTGCGCCCTGTGTGCCGTGCCGAAAGCGTCGTTGACATACACGTCCCCCAGGCTCGCAAGCTTGCGCGCGAACTCCGGGTCGTTCTTCTCTTCCTCCGGATGGAAGCGCACGTTTTCCAGAAGCACGACGTCCCCCGGCTTCATTGCCCGTACCACCGCTTCAGTTTCCACCCCTATGCAGTCAGGAGCGAGCGTGACTTTCCTGCCAAGCAGCTCTGACAGGCGTTCGGCCACGGGCGCGAGGCTGTTTTCCTTGTCCGGCTTTTTCGGCCTTCCCAGGTGGCTCATGATGACAAGAGACGCGCCCTTCTGGTCGAGGATGTAGTTCAACGTCGGAAGCGCCGCGGTGATCCGCGTGTCATCCGTGATCTTTCCTTCCTTGAGGGGAACGTTGAAGTCCACCCTCACGAGCACCCGTTTCTTCCTTAGATCCACGTCGCGAACGGTCTTCTTGGCCATACGCATGCTCCTTGCACAGGCAATTGCATTTCAGCGCGGGGATTGGTTGAGTCAAAAAAAATATACGTGAAAGCCCCCGGTGTGTCAACGGCAGCGGCCTGCGCCGCGGGGCCCCTACCCACCTATCTTGAAAAGCCGCGTAAGGATATTGCCGGTCCTTTGGGTCGGAGCGACATCCGGCTTCACCGTTTTCTTGACCGGGAAGACGACCTGGTCGCCGACGTTCACATAGTCGAAGTACCCCCGTCCCGTGACGTTGCCTTCTGAGACGCCTTCGTCGGCGCCGGTCACCGCAAAATCTCCCACCACGTCCTTGTCACTGTAGGAGAGTCCCGGAGCATCCGGTTGCAGCCGTACTCCCCCCTGGCGCACGATCACCAGCTTATCGTCCTTCTTGACGCCCTGGAACGTGCCAAGATCGATCAGCCCCTGTCCGAACTTGCGCACGAGAAGGGTTCCGCGGACCGGCAAAAGGCCGGCAATCTGTCCGCTCAACTTCATGAGCGAATCGCGCACCCTGTCATTTCCAGTGCGAAATGCGGCAAAGCTTCCGATTCGCGCGCCGGTTCGTGAAAGGTAGATGTCTGCCGTGGCAGAGAAGCTCCGCTCCGCCTCGTCCACGGCCAGCAGCACAAAATAATCCGTTTCCGCGCTTCGGGCAGCCCGAAACGCGTCGTCGAACCCGTTGACTCCCGGCTGGGCATTCGGCACCACTATTGCATCATCCCGGCCCAGGAGGGTCGCAAAATACCGCGCGATGTCGTCGCCGGCCAACGGATGAGTCAGACGGTTCGCCGCGGCAAGGGTAAACACGGGGATGCTGTAGCGGGTCCGTTCCAGATTGTGCTGGTCATACCCCCAGACCCTCGAGATCCTGTCCGCCAGATCGCTCGTCAGCCCTTCGATCTCGTCCTGAACGAATGTATCCTTCACGCCAAGCTTGGCAAGGACCTGGAGCTCGCTCAGGTACTTGTCCGGGAAACCGAGGCTTCGATAGATGCGCGCATAGGAAACCCGGCCGTCCCGGGAGGTTGCATCGAGGATGAGCGCCCTTCGATATTCGGCAAGGGCCTTCTCAAGGAAACTCTTGTCTTCCAGCAATCTGCCCTGCGCCAGGTGGAAAAAGGCCATCTTCTTCCGCTGTGCGTCGTCCATAGGCAGCGAATCAACCGCGGTTGCCTCCTGCGCAAGCCGCGCAATCTCGTCATCCGGCCGGACCTGCAGTGCGGTGGAAAGACTGGAAATCGCCATGGCGGCGTCCCCTGACTTTCTGTATGCCAAGGCGAGCGAATACCATGCAAGCGGATCCTTACGGTTGGACGCGACAATTTCCTTCAACACGGCTATTGCGTCAGGGTATCTCCCGGTTTGCAGGTAAATGCCGCCCGTCAGGATTTTTGCGGCGTTCAGGTCGGGCTTCAGCGAAAGCGCGATCTTCGCGCGCTTCTCCGCCGTGGTGAAATCCCCCTCTGTGGCTGCCCAGGCCGCCGCGGCAAGCTGCACGCGAGGGTCTGAGGAGTGGCTCTTCAGGGCAAGCTCGTAGTAGCGCGCCGCACCGGCGGCATCCCCCGTTTCGTCGGAAAGCATGGCAAGAGAAAGAAGGGCCTTTGTGCTCTCGGGGGCCAGCTGGAGAGTTTGACCGTACACGGCAAGGGCGTTCGCCGGTTTGCCTTCGGCGATTTCCGTCTCCGCCAGCCCGAGCCGGGCTTCCACATTGTTCGGCTGCCGGGCGAGCACGCCCGCCAAGAGGGCCCGGGCACGACCTGTGTCTCCCTGGCCGATGCGTATTCTCCCCTCCAGTACGGCGAGATCGGGATTGTTCATGTCGTATTTGCGCGCCTGGGACACGAATGTAAACGCTTCGTCGTATTCCTCCATGAGGAGGAAGGATTGAGCGAGCCCGACCATTGGCTCCAGGTATGCCGGATTGAGCGAGAGCGCATCCTTGTAGCGCTCAATGGCCAGCTCGTAGTCCTCGCTTCCCTGCGCGGCAGCGCCGGCCAGGTATGCGGCGCGTGCGTCAGCGGCGAAAAGCCGCCCGCTGCCCGCGGCAGAAAGAAGAATGGCGCACAGGAAAATCGTTTTGGCGGACGCTTTTTCCACGTTCTTACTCCCTGATGATGCACTCGGTCTTCAATTGCTGCATGAGCTTTTCCTGGAGGGCGAGCATCGCCCGACCCTTCCCTCGTCCATGGTCCATTCCCGCCAGGTGGAGGATCCCATGGAGGGTGAGTCGCTTCAATTCCTCCTCCTCGGACACGCCGAACTGCGCAGCATTCCTGCGCAGCGTATCCAGTGAGATGGCAATGTCCCCTGCAACGGTCCCGCCCCCCTCTTCATCGCGGGGGAACGACAGCACATCCGTGGGGCGATTCTTGCCCCGATACCGCCCGTTCAAGGTAGTGATTTTCTCATCGCCGCAGAGAAGCAGGGAGATCTCCCATTGGGAGAAACCAGCCGCGGTGAGTGCTATGACACAGAAGCGGGAAAGCCTCCGCCGCCACCGCGGGGCAGGCGTGCCGTCCACGGCAATTTCAATCACTCGCCTCGGGGCTGTCACCGGCGCGCCTTTCGGGACGGTCCCCCGTCTCCGGATGTCTTGCGGGCCGCCCCCGGTCCGGAAAGGCGCGCAAGGCGCGGATATTCGATCCGAGTGTGGAAATACCCTTCCAGGATCTGGACAAAGCTCTTGCGGATGAGCTCCAGGTCTCGCAGGGTAAGAAGGGAATCGCCCAGCTCACCAGAGGAAAACTTCGCCATGATCATGTCCTGTACAAAGGTTTCCAGGCGCGCTTCTGTCGGCCGTTTCAGGGTACGTGACGCCGCCTCCACGGTATCTGCAAGCATGAGCACGGCGGCCTCCTTTGTCTTCGGCCGCACTCCCGTGTAGGAATAGTCGTCCCGCGAGACCCTCGGGTTCTTCCCCTCCTTGACGGCCCTGTCATAGAAATACGTAATCAGGCCGCGGCCGTGGTGCTGGGCAATGATGTCGATAATGGCCTGCGGGAGATTCAGCTCCTGCGCTTTCTCGATGCCAATGCGGACATGGCTCTTGATCACCGCCACCGAAAGACTGGGCTTCAGCTCGTCATGTCTGTTGAACGCCTTCTGATTCTCCACGAAGTAGTCTGCCTGGTCCACCTTGCCGATGTCGTGATAGTACGCGCTCACGCGGGCAAGAAGAGCGTTTGCGCCGATGGCCTCACACGCGGTCTCCGCGAGATTGGCGACACTGATGGAATGCGTATACGTGCCGGGAGCCTGGGAGAGCATCCGCTTGAACGTGGGGGAGTTCAGGTCGGAAAGCTCCATGAGCTTGAAACGGGTAGGCGCGTTCAGGAGAAGCTCGAGGATGGGGAGAAAACCGAGCACGAGGATTCCGCAGAGGAATCCGTTCGCGACGCCCCACCCGAGCAGGGACACGAACATGCGCGATTCATAGTTCGCAAGGATTCCCTCCACGGACAGGATCAGAAGATCCGCCAGGGACAGGAGAACGCCCGCCCTGACCAGGTCGATTCTTCTCTCCGCGTTCAGGACGACCGCTGTTGCCGCAATGCCGCTGAGAAGCGCGAAGAGGAATCCCTGTACGCCCATGCCGGTCAGGAGAAGAAGGGCAAGTGAGACCGCCAGGGAAAAGAACACGCCCACGGGGGTGGATACAAGGATGGCAACGAGCATGGCCATGGCACTCGTGGGGATGACGACCGAAACCGGCACCCAGTCCGGCAGGGACACGAGGCGAACCACCAGCGCGCTGATGGCAAGATGGCCCAGCCCCATGCCCAGAAGAAGAAGCACGTGGCTGCGCCGAAGGGTTATGCCGGTGCCCTTTATGGAGAGCAGGTAGAGTGCAACCGCGAATGTGATGAGGAGGAAGAGAACGCTGCCGATGAGCTCGTTGGTGTCGATGGCGCGCGTATACTCCCCCAGCGCGCGGATCTTCCGGGCGGTGGACCCGGTGACGACATCACCGGCGCGCACGAGCACTTCCCCTCGCGACAGCTTTTCCGCCACAGGTTCTGTTTCCGCCCGGGCACGGCTCTTGCGAAGAACGCTGCTTTCCTGGTCATAGAACGTGTTGTTCACCGCGAATGCGCGCACCAGCGCCTGGACCACGCGTCGTTCCGTGTCACTGTAGGATCGCTGCTGCGCGCGGGTCTCTGTCTGGGCGGCGAGATTGTCCAGGGTCATCACCTGGTCCAGCGGGATCTCCTCCGACTGCACCCGCCCCTCCAGAATCCGTCTCACCTCGATAGCCCCCGCGCTCGTTGATTCGTCCCTGTGGGCGATGATGTCGACGATTCCATGTTCGAGCGCCGTCTGCAGAAGGTCGCGCGCGTCTTCAAACGCCTGGGGAACGTCGCGGTAGGCCAGGAGCAGCTTCATGTCGGCCCGGGAGGTCTGCGCGGGGAAATCCCCGAGCATTGCGGGGATCATCTTCTCGTCCGAGGTTCCCTGTTTCACGCGCTGCAGGAAGGACTGGCTGAACCGGTCGAAATCGTCCAGGGCGCCGGCGCTCACAAGCGCGTTGAGACCGAACACGGGAGGCACGAGCTTCTCCCGCGCATCCCGCCGTGCCGCGGTCCCCTTCTCGTCCACGTAGCGGAAATCTCTCTCCACGACGTAGTCCTTTTGCGCCACGGCGCCCGGTTCCCACGAGGCGGTTCTGTCCCGAAGGGCAATGCTGGGGAGCAGGGTCGTCACCAGCACGATGGCTGCCGCGGCAAGAAAAGCGGCACCGACTGCCAGGAGCGTCCAGCGCTCCAGGCGGACGCGCCGTACAGACCCCGCAGCCCGCGCGAAGATCGAGAAGCGCCTATTCCTCATGGGCAGTTTCGTAGGCGTGGACGATTTTCCGCACCAGCGCATTTCGCACCACGTCCCGCTCCTCGAAGAAAGTGAAGCGGATCTCCCGGATCGGCGTCAGGATCGGGATCACTGTAAGGAGCCCTGAATCGGACTTGCGCGGAAGGTCGATCTGCGTGATGTCACCGGTGATGACCGTGCGCGCGTTCTCACCAATGCGGGTGAGAAACATTTTCATCTGCTCCCGGGTCGTGTTCTGCGCCTCGTCAAGGATGATGAATGCATTGGAAAGGGTGCGTCCCCGCATGTATGCAAGGGGCGCGATCTCTATCACCCCGTTTTCCTCCATGCGGCGGAATACTTCCATGGGAATCAGGGACTCGATTGCGTCGTACAGCGGCCGAAGATAGGGGTGGATCTTCTGCGTCAGGTCGCCGGGAAGAAAGCCGAGACTCTCCCCGGCTTCCACCACGGGCCGTGTGATGATGAGCTTGCGGCGTGTCTGGCTGAGGACCTGTTTCAACGCCTGCGCGACGGCCAGGTACGTTTTGCCGGTGCCCGCCGGGCCGACGCCGAAAGCGATTTCGTACCGATTGATCGACTCGACATAGAGCGCCTGGTTGTACGTGCGGGGATAGACCTTGCGCAGCCCATTGGGGATGACGACGAGGTTTCGCTTGAGGACCTCCACCTTCTCTTCTTCGCCGCTTGCCAGAGAGCTGTGTATGGATCGGATAAGGTCAGGACCCGGCAGCTGGCCGAGCCGGATGTGGTCCTGGAGCTCCTGCAGCAGCAGCGTGAATGTCCTTTGCAGGGAATCGTCCAATGTGTCCAACAGGATTTCGTTCCCGCGGGAGTAAACCCGAACGCCCAGGAGATCCTCTATCACTTTGAGGTTGCTGTCGTTCGCCCCGCAAATCTCGGGCAGGATGGTCTCGTCGCTTACGACGACTGTCAGTGGATTCTCCATTCAGCTCCTTCGTCGTATCGTAGTCGAAAAGTCGAGGGATCGTCAATGCTCGGTCGCTCCTGGCGACATTTGCGGTCGCTCCTGGCGACATTTGCGGTCGCTCCTGGCGACATTTGCGGTCGCTCCTGGCGACATTTGCGGCCCGGCTCAGGACCCTCTCAGGAAGGTTCCGGTGCTGTCGCCATGGATGTTGCTCTTGATTTCCGGCACGGCGTTCCATTGGACCTGGATTGCGAATATCGGCGACCAGGTATACTGCGTGATCTGCTTGGAAGTCTTCGGGTCGGTCGTCGTGATGAGCTGCGGCGATCCCTGGTACTGGAACATGAGGTCCCAGTCGCCGAAATGCTGGACCGCCTTGGCAGTGATCGTGCGGATCTTGAACGACGAATTGGTACGGGCCGTCGGGTCGAAAAAGTTGAACGAGCTGATCAGGTCGGTGAGCGGACTGACCGGCACCTGACCGAGAGATCTCGCCGCAGAGGGGAAGTACAGGTATGTTCTGCTGTTGTTTGAATAGGACGAAAATGAGAGGTCGAGGGTCTTGTAGATCGATACATCGAACGTAAGGGTGAAATCGAAAAGGTTGTCGGTGTAATTCTGCAGATTCATGTACCAGTGCGTTTTCACTGACAGGTCAGCCTTGATCCTGTCTTTCCAGAACCATACCGGGTCGCCCGTCGACTCGTAACCCAGTCGGACAGTGGAAGGAACCATGGCATTGTTGATCCGCTCGGCCACAAAAGCGCTGGTAAACCCGAACGTTCCGAGCTGTGAGGTCGAACTGGACAGTGTTGAAGAGTTGACATCGAACTGAACCGCTTCCGTGGCATTCAGCGGCTTTCCGAAGTCGACTGTCCCGCTTGCCACGACCGGCTGGTACTGATTCACCCCTGCCACTTCGGCAAAGCCCCCCTGGACCGTTCCCTTTGCGGGTCCTGCGGCCAGGTTGAGAAGACCTGTATACGTGGGCACCAAGGGAGCAAGTTGCGCAGTAAGGGCCAGACTGTCCGTGGTGACGGGAGTGCTGAATATCAGGGACGACTGGAGGCTGTGCTGAGTGACGTTGCTCGGGGTCCAGGAGAAGTTCGTCGGTCCGAACGCAGGGTGGAGCGGATCGGTCCCGACGTAGCTGTACTGGTAGAGACGCAGGCCCAGGTTGTATTGGAGGTTCGATGCGGAGAGCTCCGCAATCGCGGGAAGCGGACGGAGCGTTCCCTGTAAGGCGCTGCTGAAAGTGAAGTGATCCTGCTGCAGGTCGCTGGTGAGCAGGCTTTGCCAGTCCGGCAGGACCTCGTACGACGGTTTTGGATCGAACCTGCTGCGCCAGAGCCCATCTGCGCCGAGATTTGCGCTGAGATCGAGGAGCTTGTCCCAGAGGGACGCGGCCGCTGTAACCGTGCCCGTCCCGCCGGTTTCGAACGTGCGATACAAAAGGCTGTAATCCACGTCCTGCCTGTATACCCAGACACCCTGCCGGGCATCGAACGTGTGTTCGAGGGTCGCCCGGGGCTGCAGCTGGTACGATACCGTCAGGCTCGAATCCAGCTGGCCTGACCCTCCAGACACATCCTTCTGCGCCTCCGGAGCCCGGAACGGAATCCGGGGGGGTGTTTCGCTGCTCTTCGTCGGAGCCGGGTTCGTGGTCCCGGGCCCGCGGAGGCCCTTGCCGGGATCAGTGGGTTCGATTGACTTGACGCCCCCCGCCTCTCCTGGAAGTGCCGCCTGCTGAGCAGGCGCGGGTTTCGAGGCAGGGCTCGTGCTGATGCTGAGAATGTCACCAGAAACAGAGAGTGAGACATTGGGCAGGGTAAGGCTCGCCGGCAGGTAAAAAGTGGCACTGGGGTCCGCCGACAGGGGATACGTATCATAGGGAGAGGGGGCAACCCTGCTCTGCCACGAGAACTTCATATCGAGGTTCGGCATCGTGAAGCTCTTTACGAAGGGGAGTCCGATGGCCTTTGTGAGATCGAGCCGGCTTGCATAGTCCCACGAAAGATTTGCCTGCTGGGGGGCGACCGCCCCTGTTGCCGTAGGAGGCGTGAGAACGGCAGAAATGATGCCCGCTTCCGAGCGCGTGTAGAAGTCAGTGGTGAAAGCGGGATCCGAGAAATACTGGAAATCAGCGTTGACAGAATATATGTCTGCGGTGGATTTGAATGTCCCTTCCAGGCCGAATCGCACCGGAAGGTTGAGTCCAAATGCCGAGGATCTGTTCCAGAACTCCTGCCCGACGGAGTAGGAGCCGGATCCGACAAACGGCAGATAGGGGGTGTACAGATTCGTCGTGGGGTCCAGGAAGATGCTGCGGCTCAAGCCCACACTGGTGCGGAAGGTCGCAAGCGGTGAGAAATTCCCATCGACGCCGGCCAGGAATCCGAGCCGCGAGTATGCGTCCGCCATGAGCTTCAGGCTCTGCCCCTTGTCCGGGATGGGAGTGCTGACCGGAATCTTTCTGAGGAAAAGACCGTTGAGCTCGAGGTTGTAGCCGGCGTCTCCCGATTCGTTGAGCTGAAGAAACCCGAACGGCGTGTCCTGTTTGGGTTTCCGGCCGATCAGGTACGTCGTGGTCTGGAGGAATGAGCCTTCGCGATTCTTGTAGCCGAGGTTCGGGTTGAAAAAGAACTCATCCCCGGGAAGGAAGAACCCCGGCAGGTACAAGAGGGGCACCCGCCCGACCTTCAGCACGGCGTTCTGTATCGCCCATTCCCCCGGCCCGAGCACCCAGACCTTGCTCGCCTGCACCGAATACAGCGGATCGTCGGCATTCTCACTGCTCGTGAAGCTGCCCTCATCCAGGATGACGGTGTCGTTCTGCATCCGGGAAATCGTCTGTCCCTTGAATGTATAGGGGACGTCTTTTCCCGCCTTGGTGATGGTGCGCGTCGTGCGCCCGTCATAAAAAACCGCCTGGGAAGATTCCAGGTCGAATGCGAGCCTCTGCCCGGTGAAAGTGTCGGTCTTTCCCCCGCGCGTCAGCATATAGATCACATTGCCCTCGGCGCTCACGGTTTTTCTGGTCTGGTTGTACGTGACCGTGGCCGCCTTGATCACCTGCAAGGTTGCATTCGACTCGTCGCGGACCTCGATTGTCACGTCGCCGCGCAAAAGGACGTATTTCTCGTCCACGTCGGGGACCGTGTAGTACTCGGATTCCCGGGCGGAGCGGACAGTGACGGTGCGTTTTGCCGCGGCCTCGCCGGAGGGCAGAGACACCTTGAAATGCTGGGCGAGCCTCGCCTGCAGATCGCTCCGTGAGCCGGTATCCGCGAGCCCGAGCTCCTGACACCAGGCGACCAGCTCATAGTAGCTCTGCGTGGAAATATCCTGGCCCAGCGTGGAGGAGACCAGGCTGTCCGCGGTCTGCGAAGCAGGGGTGCCCGGCTCTGAGGCGGAGGACGCGGCGGGAGCCGCCGGAGCCTCTTCCTGCGCGCCGACCAGGCAGGGAATGAATACCAGGATCAGCGCCAGGATGAGGGCGGTCATTCTTTCTTCAGGGCTGGCTTAAGGTACTTGCCGGTCCACGAGCCCGCGGTTTTGGCAACCTGCTCGGGCGTGCCCTCCGCAACTACCCGGCCTCCCTTTTCTCCGCCCTCCGGACCGAGGTCGATCACCCAGTCGGCGCATTTGATCACATCGAGGTTGTGCTCGATCAGCGCAACGGTATTCCCGTTGTCCACCAGCTGCTGGAGGACCTCCATGAGCTTTTTCACGTCCGCGAAGTGCAGGCCCGTTGTGGGCTCGTCAAGGATGTAGAAAGTCCGTCCCGTGCCGCGCCGGGAGAGCTCCAGGGACAGCTTCACCCTTTGCGCTTCCCCGCCCGAGAGTGTGAGCGCGGACTGCCCGAGGCTTACGTAGCCGAGGCCCACGTCGGCAAGCGTCGAAAGCTTCGGCGCAAGAGTGGGGATATGGCGAAAAAAGGGCAGCGCCTCTTCCACGGTCATCTCGAGGACTTCGTGGATGTTCCTCCCCTTGTACCGCACCTCGAGGGTCTCCCGGTTGTAGCGCCGACCCTTGCACACGTCGCAGGTGACGTAGACATCCGGAAGAAAATGCATCTCGATCCGGATCGTGCCGGCGCCCTGACATTTCTCGCATCGCCCTCCCTTGACGTTGAATGAAAACCGCCCCGCCCGATAGCCTTTGGCTTTCGACTCCGGCAGCTGGGCAAACAGGGTCCTGATCGGAGAAAAGAGACCGACGTAGGTCGCGGGATTGGATCGAGGCGTCCGGCCGATCGGACCCTGGTCGATGTTGATGACCTTGTCGATGGCATCCACCCCTTCGATGGAGTCAAAACAGCCCTCCGCAAGCCGAGTTGCGCCGACCCTGTTCGAAAGAATCGGGTACAGGAGGTCCGACAGCAGGGTCGACTTTCCTGAGCCTGAAACACCGGTGATGGCAATGAATGTCCCCAGTGGGAAGCCAACGGTGATCTTCTTGAGATTGTGCTCCCGCGCTCCGTGCAGCACGATTCTCTTCCCGTTTCCGGTCCTGCGCTCCCGAGGGCGATCAATGACAAGAGCGCCGGAAAGGTACTGCCCGGTCAGGGACCGGGGGCTGGCGCACACTTCCTTCAGTGTCCCCGCCGCCACCACCTGGCCGCCGTGCACCCCCGCCCCCGGTCCCAGGTCGATGATGTAGTCCGCCGTGCGCAGGGTCTGCTCGTCGTGCTCCACCACGATGAGCGTGTTGCCGATATCGCGCAGGTGTTTCAGCGTCTCGATCAGGAGAGCATTGTCCCGCTGGTGCAGCCCTATCGTCGGCTCATCCAGGATGTACAGAACACCCACGAGAGAGGAGCCGATCTGCGTGGCAAGACGGATCCTCTGGGCTTCCCCGCCGGAAAGCGTGCTGGCTTTTCGTTCCAGCGTGAGGTAGGAGAGACCGACATTCCTGAGGAACGAGAGGCGCGCCGTTATCTCCTTGGTGATCTGTCGAGCGATCTTCTGTGCGGTGGGAGAAAGGGGAAGCGAATCGAAATATCCCAGCGCGTCCTCCACGGACAGGCAGGTGACATCGTATATGCTCTTGTCCCCCACGGTCACGGCCAGCACCTCCGGCTTCAGCCGCCGTCCGCCGCATGAATCGCATTCCTTCTGGGACATGAAGCCTTCCATCCACTCCTTCACCTGCTCGGAGCTGGATTCCAGGTACCGCCTTTTCAGGTCGTTCAACACTCCGCGGAACGCGGACTGGAACTCCCATTTGCCCCTTCCGTCCTTGCTCTCGTAGCGGAAGCCGATCTTCTCCTTCGTGCCGTGGAGAATGGCATCGAACACCTCCCGGGGAAGCTCATCCAGGGGCGTGTCCAGCGAGAACCTGAAATGCTTGGCCAGGGACTCGAACTGGCTCCTGTGCCAGTTGGCCTTCGGGTTGGAGGTGGCGATCCCTCCCTGGTTGAAGGAAAGACCGGGGTCGGGAACAACGAGCTGGGCATCAAACTCAAGGGTCACGCCCAGCCCCGAGCATGAAGGGCATGCCCCAAACGGATTGTTGAAGGAAAACAGGCGCGGCTGGAGCTCGGGGATGCTGATGCCGCACGTCGGGCAGGCGCTCCTCTGGGAGAAGAGCACTTCGCGATCCCCATTTCTTTCCTTGATCAGGGCAACCAGGGTTCCCCCGGAAGTTTCCAGCGCGCCTTCCACGGATTCGGAGAGCCGGCGCCGTGAATCCGAAGCGATGCTGAGCCGGTCCACGACGATCTCGATCGTGTGCTTTTTCTTTCGATCGAGACTGATGGTGTCATCGAGGGATATGATCTCCCCGTCGACGCGCACCCGCACGTATCCCATTCGCTTCGCGTCCTCGAGGATTTTCTGATGTTCCCCTTTCTTCGCGCCCACGACAGGCGCGAGAAGCATGACTTTCGTGCCTTCAGGGAGTACCAGGAGAGTGTCGACGATCTGGTCAACTGATTGTTCCTGGATCTCCCGTCCGCAGTTCGGGCAATGCGGAACGCCGACGCGGGCAAAGAGGAGGCGCAGATAGTCATAGACCTCCGTGACTGTTCCCACCGTGGAGCGGGGGTTTCTGTGAGTGGTTTTCTGCTCGATTGCAATTGCCGGAGAAAGGCCCTCGATGTAGTCGAGGTCAGGCTTGTCCAGGCGGCCGAGGAACTGGCGCGCATACGAGGAGAGAGATTCCACATACCGGCGCTGCCCTTCTGCGAAAATCGTGTCGAATGCGAGCGAGGATTTCCCCGACCCGCTGAGACCGGAAATGACCACCAGGGAGTCCCGAGGCATGTCCAGATCGATATTCTTGAGGTTGTGCTCCCGCGCGCCCCGGATGACGATACTTTTCATGTGTCTTCTTTTGTTTCCTCAGGGCGCTCTCCTCTGCGTGATGAAGGCCGCTCGCCGCGCTCCTCCTGGTTCTCTTCCTCGGCGGGCCGAGGAGGCGGGCTCTGGGGGCGCTTCCTGGCGGGAGCGCGCATTCTCAGCACGCGCATGGGAATCCGTCTGCGGCTGCTTGTCGATGCAATAAAGAAGACCAGCGGCAGCAGGAACATGAGGAAAAGGCAGGCCGCAATGACTTCCCAGGATGAAAATACGCTCAGGTAGAGCCCGGAATCCATCGGGCCATACTATCGTCCCCTATCGGGGAAGTTCAAGGCCGACTGCCCTGCGTGCGGAGTACGGGGCACCGCTCTGATCGCAGGAAGCGGGGTACCGCCGGGCGCGATTAGTACCGCGCGGGGCCAAATACGAATGCGCCGAATACGGCGCCGGCCTATTTCAGGGTGACGATGGTCTTCCCGAACCCGCCCTCCTCCGGCGCGGAAAACCTGAAATCAGCAACGACGTTCAAGTCTCGAAGGTACGCGTGGACCGCGGTTCTGAGGATCCCCTCGCCCTTCCCGTGCACGATGCTGAACTCCCGCAGCCCATGAATGAGGGCGGAGTCGACCTGCTTCTCAACGAGGCGCATTGCCTCTTCGAGGCGCATGCCGCGCACGTGAAGCTCCAGCACGGGTGGATCCATCGGGGCGGCGGCAGCATAACTGACAGACACAAGCGGTGCCGGGCCCGCATCTTCCGCCGGGCGCATTTCCCCGGGCAGCAGGGATAGTCGCAGGGTCTCGGTCTCCACCACCCAGCGCCTGCCCTTGTCCTTGCGCACCACTTTCCCTCGCCGTCCGGTCCGGGCGATGATCACGTCAAGCCCTTCCCGCGGCTCGAAGGACTGCGCCGGGAGCAGCGCCTCTCCCTCCTGCACGATGAGGCTCTCCTCGCGCGCGATCCTTTCCTGGATGCCTGCCGCGAACCGGCCGAAGTCGGCTCCTCCGGGAGCGCCGCCTTTCTCCCGCAGCGCATCCCATTCCCTGCGCGCTTCGGCCAGGAAATCCCGCAGCTCTTTCAGCCCGTGCCTGCGCAGCTCCAGTTCTTTCTGCCGCAGGGAGAGCGCCTTCAGGTCCGTGGTCCGCCATTTTTCCCGCAGATCGTGCGTAAGGACCTTGTGTTCTTCCTCCGCCTTGACCAGCTTGTGCTGCCGCTCGGCGAGATTCGAGACAAGCCGCGAAATATCCGTCCGCTCGTCGTCAAGGTAGGACTCCGCGCTGGCAAGAATGGTCTCCGGCAACCCGCTCCGGCGGGCGATTTCAAGGGCGTGACTTTCACCGGGAACGCCCATGAGGATGCGATAGGTCGGACCAAGCGTCTGCCGGTCGAAGCCCATGGATGCATTCTGGGCGCCGGGACGCGTGGCCCCGTAGTTTTTCAGGATGCCGTGATGGGTGCTGACAAGGACAAGGCAGCCCGCGGCCAGGAAATGGTCCAGGAGGGCCATGGCGAGGGCCACACCCTCCTGCGGGTCAGTCCCCGCTCCCAGCTCGTCCAGCAGCACGAGGGAGCGGGATGTGACGCGGCTCACGATCCGGGAGAGATTTCCGATGTGCGCGGAGAACGTGGAGAGGGACTGCTCGATCGACTGCTCGTCCCCGATATCCGCGAAGATCTCGTCGAAAAGCGGCAGCGTCGAGCCTTCCGCGGCCGGGACTTCCATTCCGAATTGATTCATGAGCGCGAGGAGCCCTACCATCTTGAGGCTGACTGTCTTGCCGCCCGTATTCGGGCCGGTGATGATGAGCACCCGATTATCCGCTCCGGCGGATACCGATACGGGCACGACGCGCGGTCCAAGGAGAGGGTGACGGGCGTCACGCAGGTCGATGCAGCCCGGGCTGCCCGGCCGTCCTTCCGACGTATCCGCGCGCCTGCAGGAGTGCTGCACCGCATAGCGGGCGCGGGCCAGAAACGTGTCAAGAAACGCCGCTTTCTCCACCAGGAGGCGGAGCTCTCCCGCGCGCGCGGAAACCTCGGCCGTCAGCTCGCGGAGGATCCGTCGTACTTCCACGCGGTAGAGGTTTTCCTCCTGCACAATTGCATTGTTTGTTTCCACCACCTCGAGGGGCTCGATGAAAAGTGTCGAACCGCTCGCAGACATTTCGTGCACAATGCCTTTCACCCTGCCCTTGTACTGGGACTTGAGCGGAAGAACGACCCGGCCGTCCCGCTGGGTGGGGGTGGTTGTCTGCCAGTACGAATGATAATCATGGTCTTCCAGCAGTCCCCTCACCGAGCGGTCGGCATCCGCGCGGTGACGGCGGATACGCTCCCGAATTGCAGCGAGCTCCGGGATCTGCTTTTCCTTCATGACGCCCTCGGGATCGACGATGTGAAAGATCCGGCGGGAAAGGGGCGCGAGGTCAGGAATCTCCGAGGCAATCGCGCCGAGCCGCCCGGTGCCTGCCTTCAGAACAACCCTCTTCAGCTTGAGCCCGGAGAGCACCCAGCGTCCGATTGCAGCAAGTTCTTCTCCCTCGAGCTGCATGCCAGGCTTCCCGAGCATGAGGAGAACCCCGCCAAGGTCGGGGAAATCGAACCCCGGCAGAGAGTCGCCGGATTCGAGGATGGCCCGGAACTCCAGGGCCAGTGCAAGAGAGTCCGCCAGCGGCGCAGGCTCGGTGACCAGGGGCTGGCCCCGCAGGGCCGCCGCTCCTTCCGGGCTCACGCACAGGGCGGCCAGCTCGTCGATGATCCTGGGAAACTCCAGGAGGGCGAGGGTATGCTCATCCATGGGCTGTCCTCCGCGCGTCCAGGAGCTCCGACACAATGCGCAGGTAGCTCTCGTAGCGGTCGGGGTGGATCTCTCCACCTTCCACCGCGGCAGCGACCGCGCAGTCCGGCTCATCCACGTGGAGACAGGGCTGATATGCGCAGGACTGCATGAACGGGGCAAAGTCGCGGAAGTGGAATCCGACCTCCTCCGGCAGGACTTCGGCCAGCTCGAGCTCCCTCACGCCCGGAGTGTCGACGACCCGCAGCCCCCGGTCCAGGAGAAACAGGACGGAGAAGTTCGTCGTGTGATTCCCCCTGTCGTGCTTCTGGGACAGCTTCCCGACCCGCTGACCCGAGCCTGGCGAGAGTGCGTTCAACACGGAGGACTTGCCGACGCCCGAATGCCCCACGAGCACCGCGGTTTTATCCTTCACTATGGCCGCAAGCTCCTCGAGCCCTTCCCCGGTAAGCGCGGAACAGGAATGCACCCGATAGCCCATGCGCGAATAATGCGCCAGCCTCTCCGTGATCTCCTGCGGGCATGGCAGATCCGACTTGTTCATGAGCACCATGGGCGTGACACCGCCCGATTCAGCCGCGACAATGAGCCGGTCCACGAATCGAGGCCGGAAGGGAGGAGAGCTCGCGCTTGTGACGCAGATGGCAAGATCGACATTAGCCGCGAGCACCTGCGGCGCCCGGCCTTTCTTGTTCCAGCGTTCGAGCCGGGTGCGCCGCGGCAGGACGCTCGCAATCATGCCCTCTCCGGAGCTCAGCTCGTCCGGGATCACATCCACGATGTCCCCCGGGGCAATGGGGTTGTAGCTCCGCGCGTCCTCACGCAGCTTCTTGCCCTTGATCCTGCACTGGAACATACGCCCACCGGCGCTCACCGTGTAGATCGTGTTGATGCCGAAAAGTACTTCACCCCTGATCGTTTCCGCCATTGCCGTCAGAGCGCGCCTTTCAACCGAAGGCCGTAGTGCCCGGCAAACCAGCCATACCTTTCTTCCAGGGGAGCAGAGCCGGTTATGTGCAGCACGTCCTCCCCATTCCTGCCTTGTGAAGGGGAGCAGTCTGCGAGCAGACGTGCAACCTGCCGTGACACTCCTTCGCGTGAATCCACGAGCATCACGCCGTCCCCGTCAAGGAGGACTCGGAATTCCGATTCCAGGTGCAGGAAATGGGTGCAGCCAAGCACAAGGGCATCGATGCGCTGGTCGCGAAAACGTTCGACCTCCTGCCTCACCCGGTCGGTCTTTTCCGCTGGCCCCGCCCGGTAAAGGTCGCGCTCGACGAACTCGACGAGCCCGGACGCGGGCAGGCTCACCACCGTGCATCCCCGCGCGTGCTTTTCAACCAGCGCCCGCAGGTACGCGCCTTCCACCGTCTGCCGTGTGGCCAGGACGCCGACGCGATGGCGGCGTGAAAATGAGGCCGCCGGCTTGACCGCAGGGACCACTCCGACGAAAGGAAGCGGAAATCGGGCACGCAGGGCTTCGAGTGCCACCACGGAGATCGTATTGCATGCCACGACGATGAGACGCGGATGGGCACGCGCGATCAGGCGCTCGGTCACTCGGACGCTGGCCTCGATGATTCTGGCCGGCTCTTTCTCCCCGTAGGGGAAGTTTTCCCTGTCCGCGACGTACACGTAGCTCATGCCAGGGAGCAGGTGCCGGGTGTGGGCAAGATACGGGAGGCCTCCGACGCCGGAGTCCAGAAACGCAACAGGCTCAGGAATCATTTCCGAAAAGCTTGTCGAGCTTCCGTTTTGCCTGCTGAGATGCATTCGAGGGTGAAGCCCCGCGCTGCGGCTGCGGACCTGAGCGAAAAGAGAAGAACGTGCAGAAGTTGGCCCTGTCCTTTTCCTTCACCAGCTCATCCACGGATTCGGCGCAGTCCCAGTGCGCGCCCGGGCTGTAGAAACGGCAGTTCAGGCATACCTTGAGATCCTTCCCGCACGAAGAGCACGTGGTCGAGCGATACACCTCCCGAGGGTTCTCGACCGCAGCTCCGCATGAATGGCAGGCATGCATGGAAGACAGGATATCTCAATTGGCGATGCCCGGCAAGCTTGCGCAACGCTTCCAGATGAGAATTGCTGAAGCTTGCTCTCTCCGCCCGGGCGGGGTACCATGGCAGGGTATGTTCGTGCCCCGATCATGCGCGCACAAGGGATGCGGGCGGCCTGCCCTTTCCGCTTCCGACTCCTGTATCGTTCACCATCCGGATCCGGAGGGCCATATCCGGGGGCTCCTGCGGTCCCTGGGCAGCCCGGCCTCTCTGCATGACCTCGACCTTCCCGGGATAATAATCTCTGACGTGGATCTCGGCGCGGCGGAGATTTCCGGGTGCCGGTTCACTGCTGCAACGTTTCTCCGCGTCACGTTCAACCGTGCCCAGATCCAGCTCTCTTTCCTGGATCGGGCCACTTTCACTGAATGCGATTTTTCCGGAGCGAACATAAAGAACAGCGTGCTGGCAGGATCAACTGTCACCGGGTGCTCATTCGTGGACTGTGAGATCGTGCAGGTCAACTTTCTCGGCATCCGCTGCGAGCGCACCGGCTTCGATCACTCCGACCTGTATGGATCCCGGTTCGTG
>CAYTGX010000041.1:19032-39127 GCA_964437385.1 uncultured Spirochaetaceae bacterium | reverse complement strand
TATCCTGCCTGCGGCTTCCACGCGCGTAGGTCCGGCGGGCTGCCCTCACTCCCAGAGATACTCCCCTGTCACGTGAAAATCCGAAGGTCCTTCGAGGACTCCTGATTCCCCGATGGCATTGCAGGCGCTCAGGTATGCCCGCAGGCTGGCATCGATCACGTCGGTGCTCGTGTGCCGGCCGTGAAACCTGCGGCCCCGCAGCTCCACGGTCACGATGACCTCCGCCGTGGCCTCGGTACCGGTTGCCAGGGTGGAGACTGAATAGAGGATCATGCGCGTGGAGAACCCGAGAGCCTTGTCAACGGCCCGAAAAAGCGCGTCGATCGGCCCATTCCCATGGGAGGTCTGCGTCAGTGTCTTTCCCTCCCGGCGGATCACCACGACCCCTACGGGCGGAGAATGTGAGCTGGACAGCACATTGAATGCATCCAGCGCGTAGGGTCCTGCCGGCCCGGGCTCGGAGAATGCCGCTTCCTGTGCTCCCCCGATGGTTTCTTCCCTGAGCAGATCCCTCATGTGCGGATCCATCGATTTTCCCGTGAACCCCCCGGCCGCAGGGACGAATGCGCACTGTCCGATGATCGGCTTGTTCGGGTGCGAGCGCACGCCGGTGAGGCTGTTGAAAAGCCGGGCGGTGTGCCCGATTTCGGCCAGGCGTATTCCGTGGGAAACATCGTAACGTTCTCCCCAGGCCGAAAGGAGAAACGCCACTTCCTCAAGGGCTGCATTCCCCGCTCTTTCGCCGAACCCGCCGACCGTCACCTCCACGTGGGAGGCGCCTGCCCTGACTGCCGCAAGGGTGTTTGCCGTGGCCAGCCCGAAGTCGTTGTGGCAGTGCACCCCGATCGACGGAATACCGGACTTCCTGTTCTTGAAAAGCTCCGCGACGTCAGTGACGAGCGCGGTGACGTCCTCCGGTACGAGTATTCCATTTGTGTCGGCAAGGTTGATCACATCTGCACCCGCTTCCCGGGCTGCAATGCACACATCCCGCAGGAACTCCTTCCGCGCGTGCGGAGCCTCGCTGAGGGAGAATTGCACGCGCACCTCCGCCGCGCGGGCAGTGCTGATGCTGCGCGAGATGCTTTTGAGCGCCTCCTCCTCCTTCTGCTTCAGCACCTGCAAAAGGAACTGGGGGGACACGGACATGAAAACGTGCAGGTAGGGTTTCGCGGCCCCCCGAATGCTTTCGAGGGCCTTGTCCACATCACGGTCCATGGCCCGGGCAAGTGCGGCCACGAACGGCCCTTTCACTTCGGCGCAGATCCTGGCGACGCACGCCGCCTCTTCCTCCGATGCTGCGGGGTCCCCGGTCTCGATTACATCCACGCCAAGCCGCGCGAGCTGGTGGGCGAGCTGCAGCCGATCCATCGGCGAAAGAACCGCGAATGGAAGCTTGTTGCCGTCCCGAAGGGTCGTGTCGAATATCTCGATCCGTCTGGCCATGATTCATGATAGCCGTTCTGGTTTGCGCGCGCAACGTGCGGCTCAGGCGGCATCCGTGCCCCTGGCCGCCTGACTTTTGTCGGGAGACGCTGTATGCTCTATGCCCCGAACATGAGACAACTAATCATATTCCTCGCGGTGTTTCTCTCCGGCATCCTGCCTTCGACAGCCCTCGTCGTCCATATCCAGGCAGAGGACGCGCTTTGGCCGGCGTGGCAGCGGCTCGCCGCCGCGCACCCTCTTCCGCCCGGCGTCCGCGCAGAGCGCGCAGCCCCGGCACAAACCTCGCACACAGTCGCCGCGGGAGAAATGCCACGGGGCTCCGTGACGGATGAAATCATCCTCAGCGTCGGAGCAAAGTCGGGATTCAAGGTCGTCGAGAACATTGTGCTTTCCCCAGTCAGCCGCATGGGGGAGCCCGTGGAAAACATCTCATTGGACGCTGTGCAGGCCGGCTCCGTTCGCGTTGCTCCGTTGGAAAGCATCACCCTCCCCGAGATCGCGCTCCCCGTGGAAGGGCTTTTCCCTGACCAGGCGGGCTACCCGCTGCACGGTGAAGTAGCCGCGGGCCTTCGCAGCGGGGATCAGGGTCTTCGCGCCTGGTTCGACTCCCTTCCGCTCGCGTCACCAGCGGCAGACAACCACATCCTCTGGATCGGGGCCGTGGGAGACATCATGCCCGCACGGGGAGTTGACGAAGTGCTTCTTTCCACGGACGGCATACAGCGCGTGTTCGGCGACACCCTGCCCGCGCTGGGCTCCTGCCCGCTGCTTGTCGGAAACCTCGAATCAGCCGCCACCTCTGCCGGCGCGAGAACCAGAAAGACCTATACTTTTCGGTTTGCGCCCGCTGCCCTCGGTGCGCTGAAGAAGGCCGGCTTCTCATATCTGTCAGTCGCCAACAACCATACCTTCGACTTCGGGACACGCGGCTTCCTTGACACCCTTGCCAGCCTCTCTCAGTGGGGTCTCGGGACCTCAGGGGCGGGAGACAACGTACGGGAGGCGTCGGCTCCGTTCATTGCCCATTTCGGTGCCGTTGAAATCCGCATTCTCTCTTTTGCCGCGTATCCGGTGGACCGAACCGGCTTTGACGGACGGAAAGTTGCGCGCGCTGCTCCGGACAGGCCCGGCACCCTCTGGCTGGACGAGGAAGGACTTGCGGCCGCTGGCCGCGCATTCTCACCAGGCAGCTTCAACATTGCCATGGTTCACGGCGGTGAAGAATGGAGCTCTCTTCCGACCGCCGACCAGAAAAGGCTTTACACCGCGCTTGTCCGAGCCGGTTCTGACCTGGTCGTCGGTTCGCATCCACACGTGCTCCAGGGCATGCAGGAGTTCCAGGGTGGATTGATTGCTTATTCATTGGGAAACTTCATCTTTCCAGGCATGGACGGCACATACGGCGGCGAGGATTCGGTTATCCTGAAGCTTGGACTTTACCAGGGAAAGATACGGTACGTGATCTCCGTGCCGGTGCGTCTCCAGGGAACCTCCGTACGCCTGGCGCGGGGAGACGCGGCGCGCCTGAAGCTGCTGAGCCTTACCCGCGCGCTCGCAGCGCGCTAGTGAAGAGTCTCGTCCAGCTTCCGGACCCATGGGCTGCCGGGATAAGCTTTATGAAGGGTCTGCCGGATGGCGGCCGCTCTGCCCAGATCTCCCCGGGCCTGGGCAACTCTTCCCGCATTGTAAAGTCCCTCTGCCGCAAGATCCTGGAACTCCGGAAACCGGGAAGAAGCCGCTGCCCACTCGTCCACCGCCTGGGCGGTGTGCCCGGTGGATTCCAGGACCCGCCCATGCTCGATCCAGGCCCGCGCTCCAATCTCATCAGTTCGCGTAGTCTTGAGTGAATTGAACACATCTGCGGCCCTTCTCCAGTCGCCGACTGCCGCGTCATACCTGCCCTGGAGAAGGCTCACTTCTCCCGCAAGAGGCTCAGGGGGGCCCGCACGTTTTACCTCATCGATGACAGCTCGCGCCCCTTCCGGGTCAGATTCCATAAGCATCTGAGCGTATTCGAGCTGGATCCCTGCAGCTGCTTCGACAGCAAGGGTGTGGCTCCCTGCAGCCCTGTCGGAGAACCTTCGGGCCAACTCGAGGTCCCCTGTCTCTCGCAGGGCCGCGCGCAGGGCTTCCGTGGCTGTGGCGAGCAAGCCGGCGCTGGCCCCTTGCGCCAGGCAGCCCCAGAACCCGTCCAGGGCCGCGCGGGGATCTCCGGCCTCCAACATCGCCTCGGCATTCCAATACAGAGCCTGCACGGCAAGACCGCTCTGGGGAAAATCACGGGCCACTCTCAGAAAACCGGATTCGGCATCTGTGTATCGGCCGTCCGCAAAGGCCTGTTCGGCGAGCTTGAAGAATGCCTGCGGCGCCAGTTTGCCTGTGGGAAACTCCGCCGCAAGACGCTCGAATATCTCACCTCTTTCCTGTGTTCTTCCCAGCCTGTCAAGAGCCCTGCCCTCCTCGTAAAGCGATTGTTCCCGCGCGTCGTCATGTGCGGCTGACCGGGGAGAAACGATAACTTCGTCAAAAAGCTCAACGGCGGCCGGATCATTCCCACGCATGGTTTCGCAGATGCCGGCGCGAAGCAGCGACTCGACGCACCGCGGATCCGAAGGATACCCTCTGGCCAGAACAAGAAAGGCGTCCCGGGCTTCCACGAGGCGTCCGAGCCGGAGATTCGCCCACCCGAGCCAGTACGGAGCATCAGCCCTGTCAGCCGCGTCAGCGGAGGGATCAGCCCGGAGCAGTTCCGCTGCTTCATCCAGGCGCAGGACAGCATCGTCCAGCCTGCCCATTCTGTAGAGGGTCCTGCCCATCAATACAGCGATGACGCCGTCAGAAAAGCCTTTGGGCCTCCGGGCGCGCAGCTCCGCGAGCCGCGCAAGGGCTTTCTCGAAGCTGCCCATGTCATACAGGCAGATTCCCAGGGAAAATAAGCTGCGCTCGGCAAGGTCTGCATCCGCGTGATCCTGCATCGCGGTACTCCGCGGATTTGGCGCTGCAGACTCAAAGTACGGCAGAGCGCGGGGATATTCAGCGCGCCGGCTGTAGACATAGCCGATGGCATATGAACATTGGGCGCTCCATGATGAGCGCGGCAACCCGGTGACAACGGCCTGAAAATCATCCAACGCCGCTGAGAGGCGGTCGAGTGCAAGCAGGGCCGCGCCCCTCTTGTAAAGGTATTCCGGCAGCGAGTCTGATCGAGGGAAACCCTTCACAAGGGAGTCCCACCTCGCGAGCGCGCCCGCAGAATCCCCGCTTTTCACAAGGAGCGACGCCAGGAGCGAGGACGCCTCCTCGGTTCTGCCGCTGCCTGGAAATCGATTCAGGAATGCACCCAGAGCCAGTTCCGCTTCCCGTTCCCTGCCTGCGCCGGCGAGGAGCACGGCGCACTTGAATCCTGCCTTTTCCGCGATGTCCGCCCCTGTGCCGGCCGCGGCTTTTGCGAACGCCTCCTGCGCCTCGTCCGCCCTCTCCAAGGCAAGTAAGGCGAGCCCCTTTGAGTACCAGGCCGACTGCATGCCGGCCTCCTCTTTCAGCCGGGCAATAGCCTCGTCATATTCCGCAAGGGCAAGGGCATAGTTTTTCCGGGTGAAGTGAATGCCCGCCGCGATGAGAAAGGCGCTGCCGGCAGAAGAGCCATCAGGGAACTGCTTCTGCAGCAGGTCGAGCTGGAGAATTGCCTGTGAGACATGTCCTGCGCGCCAGGCAATATCTGCGAGTCGAAACGCGGAGGCCTCCCTGTAGGGCGAATCGGGGTACAGCGAGAGAAGGGTACGATAGCGTTTCTCCGCCTGCGCGTTTTCGCCAAGGACCAGCTCACACTCGGCGAGGTAAAACAGCGAATCCCGGACGAATGGAGTTTGTGGATTTTCGAGGACTATCTTTTCGAACAGGTCCCGTGCACGGACGTATTCAGGGGCCCGATAGGCGGCGACGGCAAGGCGGAAGATGCTCCCAGGTGACAGGCGGGTTTGCGCATTATCAGCAAAACAAGGCACGATCAAAACCATCAGTGCCGCGGCCATGACGCCCCGGCACTGCATTCCAAATCCGCGGGGTACCGCGGAGCCTGCCCGCTGCGCCCGCCGCACGCCCCCGCACCTTCGCCGGAAGCAAAGGGGGGCGGGATGCGCGGCAGCGCCTGATCTCACGTGATAACTTTCTCCACTTCTTTCTCCCCGGTCAGGAGCCCGGCGGGCTGCGCGGGGGCCTTGAGCTCCTTCTTCAGCACCTGCTTGCGGAAGGTGATCTTGTCCCCCTTGATATCCACATCGATGGCGTCTCCTGCCGTGAATGCGCCCTTCAGGATCTCCATGGACAGGGGATCTTCCACTTCCTTCTGCAGAAGCCGGCGAAGCGGCCGTGCACCAAACTTCTCGTCGAAACCTTTGTCGATCAGAAACTCCCGCGCCTTTTTGCGCACGGCGATTGTGATCTTCTGCTCGACGAGCCGGGTCGATATTTCCTGTATCATCAGGTCGAAAATCTGCGTGAGGTGCGTCTTGTCAAGGTTGTGGAACACCACGATCTCGTCGATTCGGTTGATGAACTCCGGGTTGAAGGCCCGCTTCACTTCGCTCATCACGAAGTTGCGGATATCCTTGAAGTTCATGCCCCCCCCGTCCTCGGACTGGAATCCGAGGGAGGAATCCTTGTTGATTTCCCGGGCTCCAAGGTTGGAGGTCATGATGAGCACCGAGTTGCGGAACGAGACGGCATGCCCGAGGTTGTCGGACAGCTGCCCTTCCTCCAGCACCTGCAGCAGGATGTTGAACACATCAGGGTGCGCCTTCTCGATTTCATCCAGAAGGATGACGCTGAAAGGCCTGCGCCGGACCTTTTCCGTCAGAAGACCTCCCTCTTCGTAGCCGACGTAGCCGGGGGGCGCTCCCACAAGGCGCGACACATTGTGCTTTTCCATGAAATCCGACATATCGATGCGCACCAGGGCGTCCGCGTCACCGAAAAGAAACTCCGCAAGCGTCTTTGCCACCAGGGTTTTTCCCACGCCCGTGGGGCCGAGGAAAACAAAGGATCCAAGCGGACGGCGCGCCGAGGAAAGACCTGTGCGCGAGCGTCGTATTGCGGACGCAATCACGGAGATGGCCTCTTCCTGGCCGATGACCTTCTTGTGCAGCTCTTCTTCTATGTGCAGCAGCTTCTGCGACTCGCTCTGGATGATGCGCGCGAGGGGGATTCCCGTCATGTCGGAGATGACCTCCTGGATGTCCTCCACGTCCACCACATTCTCCTCCACGGTGATCGTGCTCTCCCAGGTCTTCTTTATCTCGTCAACCTTGCCCTTGAGCTGGCGGACCATGTCCCGCACCGCGGCAGCTTTCTCGTAGTTCTGCGTGTTCACGAGGCTCGTCTTTTCCAGATTGAGCCTCTCGATCTCTTTTTCAAGATCGGCGAGCTCACGCGGCCGGATGGAGTTCCTGATCCTGCGGCGGGAGCCGGATTCGTCGATGAGGTCAATTGCCTTGTCCGGCAGGTAGCGCTCGGTGATGTAACGCCTGGACAGCGTGGAGGCGGCTTCAATGGCCGCCGGGGTGTATACCACCCGGTGATGCTCTTCATAGTTCTTCTTGATGCCCTTGAGGATCTCTACGGTCTCCTCGACGCTGGGCTCGCTCACGTAGATAGGCTGGAACCTCCGTTCGAGCGCCGCATCCTTTTCGATGTGCTTCTTGTATTCATTCAGCGTTGTGGCGCCGATGCACTGCAGCTCGCCGCGTGAGAGAGAGGGTTTGAGCATATTGGAGGCGTCGATTGCCCCTTCCGCGCCGCCCGCTCCGATGATCGTGTGCAGCTCGTCGATGAACAACACCACATTGCCAGCCGTGAGGATTTCCTTCATGACCCTCTTCAGCCGCTCCTCGAACTCGCCCCTGTACTTCGTACCGGCCACGAGTGAGGCCAGGTCCAGGGTGAGCACGCGCTTGCCCACGAGCACCTCAGGAACGGTGCCGTCCACGATCTTCTGAGCAAGGCCTTCCACGATTGCCGTCTTGCCCACGCCCGGCTCGCCGATCAGGACAGGGTTGTTCTTCGTCCTTCGCGCGAGTATCTGGATGACCCTCTGGATCTCCTTCTGCCGGCCGATGACCGGGTCCAGCTTATTTTCCCTTGCAAACGCGGTGAGATCCCTGCCGAACTCGTCAAGGGTTGGAGTCGGCTTCTTCGTGGGCGACTGCGGTTTCTTCTTGGCAGTCTGCGCCGGAGAGCCCTTGTAGTCCCCGGTCCCGCTTATCTGCAGGATGGCTTCCCGCAGCCCGTTCGGCGTGATGTTGTACCGCGCCAGGTAGCGCGCCACGATGCTCCCCTGCTCCTTGATGGCGGCCAGGAGCAGGTGCTCCGTGCCAATGTACTCGTGGCCCATGCTGCGGGCTTCCTCGGCGGAGTCTTCCAGAATCTTCTGCCCGCGTTTTGATGGAGGCACGTCCCCGAGGATGAGCCCGCCCTTGCCCTTCGGAAGGCTCTTCTCGATTTCTGCCTGCATCTCCGAGCCGGTCACCTTGATCCGCTGAAGTGCCTTGACCGCGACCCCTTCGCCGTCTTTCAGCAGTGCAAGAATAATGTGCTCGGGCAGGAGCTGGTCGGAGTGGAAGCGCTTCGCTTCCTCCTGCGCCAGGATGGTGAGTACCTTCTGTGCCCTCTGCGTAAGACCCTTGAACATGCGTCAGCCTCCCCTCGCCGGCGTGAGCGCGTCCCGGATGATCTTGGCGCGCGTATAATCAATCAGTTTGCCGTCCACCGCGTCCGCCTGTGACTGGAGGACGCGCTGGATGTGCGATTTCTGGGACAGAAAGAGGAGTGCCGTGATGGTGGGCGCATCCACTGTCCCGATAAGCCCCAGGGCCACCCCCAGGCGCAGCGCGGAGAGAGCCTCGATGGCTTCACGGTGGGAGACATAGCGGCACCATGTGAGCAGTCCCCAGGCGCGGAAGACTCTGTCTTCGATGTCCACCCGCCTTTTCTCCATCAACTCCTCCCGTGTGCGGTTTTCATACCCCGCAAGCTGTACGGCAATCCTGCCCAGATTGCCGATTATCTCCTTCTCCGCCAGCCCGATGGTGATCTCGTTGGCGATGATGTACATGTCCCCCAGGGACTCCATGCTCTCACTGAAGAACCCACGGATCGAAAGGCCGAGCTGTGCGGAAGCCTTGACCGCCCTTTTCATGAGCCCGCTCATTGCCAGGGCGGGCAGATGCAGCATCATGGAAGCCTTCAGACCCGTGCCCAGGTTCGTGATAGCCGTGTTCAAGTAGCCCCATTCGGGTGACGCGGCATAGGGGAGCATCTCTTCCAACTGGGAATCCAGCGCATCCAGCCTTGCCAGGAGAGGCTCAAGGCATGCTCCGCTCCGCATGCCGACCAGACGCAGGTGATCCTCGTCCCCGATTATCGCGGCGACTGATTCATCACCGCTTAAAACCATCGCCCTTTGCTTTTCTATTGAGTAGCCCTGCGAAACGAGGTTTCTCTCGAAGAGAATCCTTCTGTCCAGCGCGGAGATGTCTTCCATATAGATAATCGCAAAATCTTCCGCGTTCGGCAAGCGCCGGAAAGCAGCCACGATCCGCTCGCGGCATTCCTTCTCCTGGTCAGCAGGGCTTCGTCCCGGATAGGAGTAGGCGGAGAGATTGCGCGCAAGGCGCACGCGGCTGGAAATGACAACGGACCCGGCAGGGTCCGCAGGGGCACCTTCAGTTGTGGGATTGCGCATCCATCCCTTCATGTCCGCCAGACCGGTGAAATCAAACATTCGATTCCATCTCCCGCAGCCTGTCGCGAAGCTGAGCGGCCAGCTCGTAATCCTCCTGCTCGACCGCCTCGCGAAGCTCCTCCCGCAGACCGTCTCCCTCCACGGCGGCCGCATGCTCGACCACGAGCGTGCGCGGCAGCTTCCCGGTGTGTCTGGGTCTGGCGGCCATCTGCGAAACAATGGCACGGACGTCTTTCTCGAACGCCTGGAAGCACTCCGGGCAGCCCAGCTTTCCCTGCTTGCGGAACTCCGAGGCCTTGAGCCCGCACTTCGGACACACGTCCTTCACATCCCCGGCGCCCGTGACATCCTTCCCCTCCAGGAGGCCGGAGAGCAGGTTGGCGATAGGAAGCTCCGAATCCTCTTCCCTGATCAGGCCTTTTTCCTGGGCGCACTCCTCGCAGATATGGAGCTCATGCACCAGGTCCTTCTGTATCTGCCGGATATGTATGACTGCGTCTTTCAGTCCGCAGATTTCACATTTCATGGCCACATCCAATTATACATAAAACGGGTTCCGAATACTACGGGAGCAGGCCGAATGGCCAGGCTGCAGCGCTCTCCGTTACAGCTTTCTCAGTATTTCGAGGGGCCGCGTACGCGCCGCACGGGATGCAGGCAGGTAGGAAGCGAGCGCGGACAGGAGGAGCGCCGCGACGGATGCCGTCATCACTTCGAGAGGCTGTATCTTTATCGGGATCGACTTCAGATAATAGGCGCTGTTGAAAAGTGTAAAGCTGCCGAACGGGGGCGCGGAGGGAGCAAAGGGAGCGCGCACGAGGGACGCGAGGACCAGGGCGTGATTGACCACCCACTCGAGTCCGGTAATCACCTCGTTGATGTTCACGGCCACGAGCAGGCCGACTGCGATGCCCAGGGTCGTCCCCATAAGGCCCGTCGTAAAACCGGCCAAAAGGAATGACAGGGAGAGAGAGGGCGGCCCGACTCCTACGCTCGCAAGGATGCCCAGGTCGTGCCGTCTTTCGAATATGATCATGATCACCGATGAGGACACATTGACCGAGGCCACCGCTACGACGAGCGCCATGATGAAGAGCAGGAGCGCCTTCGTCGTACGGAAGCTCGCCAGGCGCACGTATTCTATCTCGTCCCAGGTGGCCACGCGGAGGTCCTGCCCCGCAGCAGCGGCAATGGTGCGGGCAATGGGACCAAGGTCGGCAAACGGGTCTCTGACTTTCACGCCGATGAGTGTTCTCGCAGCACGCGGAGACAGGATGCGTGACGCGATGCCCAGGGGGGCGTACGCCAGGGTCTTGTCGAGATCCTGGTATCCGGTTTCGTAGATGCCTGCCGTACGGAGCTGCGTCAAACGCGGAGGACCGGTCATTCCCTCTCCATATGTTGTGAGAACGTTCACCATGTCCCCGGGCGCAATCCCCAGGCTGTCGGCCAGGGCTGCGCTCACCAGGAGCGAGTCAGGGCGCGTGAGGTCGGCGCTTCCCGCCTTGATCGTGACGAATGAACGGAAGCCGGCATCCCGGGAAAAGACATCCGGCGGGACGCACCGAATGCTCACTCCCGCGGCTCCATGGGCCGAAACGAGCATCGCCGTTCCCTGCCGTTCGGGGATGGCCGCGACCACGTCTGACACGGCTCCCACCGCAGCAGCGATTTCCGCCAGCCTCGCCTCCGGGGTATTCGACGGCAGGGCGATCTGCAGGTGGTATGTACCGACCTCCAGCAGGCGCGCCGTGATCCCATTTATCATGCCGGTTGACACCTCCATGACCACGACCAGCGGGACAAGGCTGAGAGCGATCCCGAGGACTGCGCCTTTCAGGTACCGGGCGGTACCCCCTCGTCCCCTGAGCACGCGCCTGCCGAGAAAGAACACGAATCGAAGGTTCATACCCTGCTCAGAGTGCCCGCGGCAAGAAGAAATCGGCTGTCCGTGCGTGATGCAAGGGCCGGGTCGTGGGTGACCAGGATCATCGTCCTCCCGTACCGCCGGACCAGGGCGAAGAGCATGTCCTCGACGGCGCGCGCATTGCGTTCGTCGAGATTCCCTGTCGGCTCGTCCGCAAGGAGCAGCCGGGGCTCGTTGATAAGAGCGCGCGCCACCGCGACTCTCTGCCGCTCTCCGCCGGAGAGCTCGAGGGGCCAGGCATCCATCCTGTGGTCCAGCCCCACCTCGGCCAGAAGCTGCCGTCCGCGCTCCCGCAGCGCGCGGGAGGATTCGCTTCCCAGCATGCCCGGGATAATGACGTTCTCCAATGCGGTAAAATCCTTCAACAGGAAATGGAATTGAAACACGAAGCCGACTTCGCGGTTCCTGTATTTGCTGAGGTCCGATTCCCCGAGCTCGGTAATCTCCCGCCCTCCCACACATACACTTCCTGCCGTCGGCCGGTCCAGGCCGCCGATGAGGCCCAGCAGCGTGCTCTTGCCGCAACCGCTCTCCCCGCTGATGGCCGCCGTGCTGGCTTCCGGCACGGAAAGGCTTACATCCCGGAGCACCTCGAGAGTCTCGCTGCCGGTGACAAAGCGTCGGACCAGGGAAGACACTGACACCAGGGGAGCGGAGGCATCGCTGATCGCGCCGGCAGAATTACTCATAGCGCAGCACCTCCGAGGGACGGAATCGGGCGATCGCGCGAGTGGCGGCCCACGCGGCACCCGTGCATGCCATTACGGCGAAAAACGAGACAAGGAATGCCTCCCGAAGATACACGTGGGACGGCACTTGGGTGAGGTAGAAGTAGGTGGGAGAGAATATGGCAAAACTGCCTGCAGACTCCCCCGAGGCGAACGGAGAGAGCAGTATGGACTGCAGTCGGAGGGCCCAGTTGACGGCTCCTTCGACCACGGCAAATACGCCGCTCACGTTCACCGCAAGGACCAGCCCCGCGATGAGGCCCCCTGCCCCTCCGGCAAGGCCGATAAAGAGCCCCTCCAGAATGAATATCGCCTGCACGCGCCGGGGCGGGATCCCCACCGCCTTGAGGACGGCTATCTCCTCCATTCGCTCGAACACGCTGCGGCGCAGCGAATGGTACACGTTGAAGCCGACGACAATGAAGATAATCCCGATGAGAACCATCATCATGAGCTTTTCCATGAAAAGCGCGTCAAAGAACGAGCGATTGTACGTGCGCCAGCTTTCCACCTTGTAGCCGGTTCCGGTGAGGAGAGCGGACACGGCGCGCAGAGGTCGGGCGTCGTCGAATCGATTTGCAATCTTGATTCCCCAGGTGCGTGGCAGCGGCCTGCCCGCGCCGTACAGCGCGTCGGCAGCTTCCAGCGACATGAACACCAACCCCGTGTCGAAATCGTAGTATCCCGTGTGGAATATGCCGGAAACGCGAAACTCGTCCCGACGCGGGGAGGGACGCCCGCCCGCGCCCGTGGCGTACGAGGTGAGGGAGATCGCGTCACCGACGCGCGCCCCCATTGCGGCGGAAAGCTCCGAGCCGATTACCAGGGAGCGCGGATCGGCGAGGGAAAATGATCCCTGGCGCAGGGCGAGCATCTGCCCCTGCACCGGGTCCAGAGAGAGCAGCCCCGCGGGAACCGCCCGGACGAGGCAGGCCCGCGGCCTTTGAAATGCCCCTTCGACCAGCGCCTGCCGCTCGACAAAAGGAACCACCGCGGCAACACTGGGGACCGACCGGATCCGCGATACCAGCCCGGCATCCAGAGCCCGGCTCCCATCCGCGGAAGTCCCCGGTGCGGCGCCTCCCTCCGCGCCGGCCAGGTCCGCTCGAATCTGGAGGTGATACGAGCTTATCTCCACGATACTGTCGATGAACCCGAGCTGGAACCCGTTCATCACGGCCAGCACCACTGTCAGCGTCATGACCCCGATTGCGATTCCGGCCACCGAGAGGAGGGTGGAGGCGTTGCCTGTGTCGCGGCGCTTTGTGCGAAAATACCGGGCCGCGACAAGCACTGCAAGCGAGGTTTTCAATCCACTTTCCTTTCCCGTAAGAGCTTCCCCCCGGAATAGACCTCTTCTTTCACGCGGGTGTCCCCGTCAAAGTATACTTTCAGATAGAGATCCTCGTCTTTGTAGATTTCCTCTGTCCGGAGCTTTCCCTCTCCATAGAGAGTGACCTTTTGGAGGCTCCCAAGCAGAAAATACTCTTCACGGCTCACTTTGCCCTTGTCGTCGACAGAATACTTCCACAGCTCCATCCCGCGCGGACTCCTTCGGCTGCGGGCGGTCACTACTCCCTTGTCGTTGCGGGTGTATGTGTTCTCGTCCGCTGCCGCGCCCTTTGCGGTTGAAGATTCGGAGGCGAGCCTGCCTGCCGCATCATACTGCCGCTCTATTGTCCTTCCCTCCCGCGGCAGGATTTCCGTGGATTTGATCGGAACGTCCGTGTCGGGCTTGTAGGAGAAATCTTCGCGGGAAACCGTCTGGTCCGCTTTTCTTCTCTCGCGGCTCGCCAGCCTGCCCCGCGTATCATAGCGGGAGATATAAAGCGTATCCTTCGAGCTCGTCCGCTCTTCCGACACGCCAGACGGCCCGAAGACGTACGAGGAAGTCCGCACATCAGTATCCGTTCCCACTCGCTTCACCGCTCTCAAAGTGCCGTTCGTGGCGTACACATACTGTTCCGTATAAATCAGGCTCCCGTCCGCAGCCTGGACCCGCACATGCGCCAGCCGGCCTCCGGCATAGGTCAGCAGGGTCTTCTGAGCCAGGGTGCCGCCGTTGTACTGTTCCTCCTGGAGCAGCGATCCCGTACCGTCATAAATCCGTCTTGCCGACAGGACGCCCGCGGCAAGCTCGCGCTCCACTTTCCTGGTCCTGTTTTCCGTCCAGGACACCTCCCATCGGCGCGATTCTTTTCCATGGTCGAAGAGGCGGCGCACCTCGTTCTGCCCGGTCGTCGTGATCTCAAGGGTCCACCGCGACTCGTCCCGCTGGTACGGCTCGATAGGCAGCAGGGACATGCCGAACTCGTTGGACTTGTAGAACAGCGCATCGGCGAATCCGGGGAGGACCCATGGAAGCAGAAGCAGCGCCAGGAGGTATCGCTTCATGGCTTTCCGAACAGGGAATCCAGGTAGCTGTCCGGATCGAAGACTTCCAGGTCGTCGAGCTTCTCCCCGAGCCCGATAAAGGAGATCGGGATGCCCAGGTCCCGACAGATAGGCACCACCATGCCGCCTTTCGCGGTCGAGTCGCATTTGGCAAGTACAATCGAGTCGATTCCCACCGCTTTGTGGAAGACTTCTGCCTGCGCAAGCGAGTTCTGTCCCGTGGTGGCGTCCAGCACGAGTATCTTCTGGTAGGAACCGTCGCCGATCCGGGCGCGCACGATTTTGTCGATCTTCGCCAGCTCTTTGACCAGAGCTTCCTTGTTATGGAGGCGGCCGGCGGTATCTGCGATGAGCAGCTGATCTCCCCGGGCAGCGGCGCTTGCAATTCCATCGAATATCACCGCGCCGGGGTCCGCGCCGTGGTCCTGCGCCACGACGGGCAGCCCCAGCCTGTCCCCGAGGAGCTTCAGCTGTTCGATTGCGGCTGCGCGAAAAGTGTCCCCCGCAGCGAGGAGGATCCGTGAGACGCCGCGGTGGAGGCGGAAATGCTGCGCGAGCTTTGCAATGGTCGTGGTTTTGCCCACCCCGTTCACACCCAGAACGAGGAAGAGATTGAGGACCCCCGGGGTCATATGCAGCTCGTGCGCCCTGAGAAACGCCCTCAGGTAGGACTTGAGGGCGGCAAGGAGATCCTCACGGGTCCGGAGCCCTTTTTCCTTCACGATCCCGCGCAGAGCGTCACTGGTCTCCGAGGCAGTGCGGACTCCCATGTCCGCTTCGATCATCGCATCCTCCAGCTCGTGGAAGAAGTCGTCATTGAAATCCCGGGCCTGAAACAGCTCCCGCAGCCGACTCCCAATTCCTTTCCAGGGCATCGTGCGTCCCCCTAACCCGCGGTCCCGTTCGAGACCGAGACATAGTGGACGATGCGGAAGATCATCCAGGTGAACAGGATGGCGCTCACCGCTGTGCCGGCATAGTAGCCGCCAAGGTAGAGCTGATAGTTGAGGTGTGTGTTCGCAGCCTGCGAAATATTGCCCTGGAGCAGGAACTCATTCTCGTGCACGACGGAATCGAGGGCGAGCGCGTACGAGAAAAGGGGAAGCACAATCGAAACGGCGAACCACCCGAAGGAGACGTAGAAGTCGTTCCGCGCCTGCTTCTGCAGCAGATCCCGGGCTCCGATATCCATTTGAAGGGGGAATGAGAGCTGTTCCATCGAATCCGGCCCGATCGAGAACGGCAAGTCATAGAAGCCGGTCAGGGAAAGAACTCCACGGCTTCGGGATGGCGGTCTTTCCACCGAGACGGGGGTCTTGCCTTTCCAGATGGAGTCCACGTAAAGGTCCGCACCGGCGGGTTCGGACGTCACGGTCACCGATCCGGAGATCTCCTTGTCCAGCTTCACATCCAGCTGGAATTGCTGTCCCGGCTCCAGGATGACCGTGCGGGTTACATCGCGGTAGCCCCTCGCGGAAATCCGAATTGCTTTCGTTCCGGGTGACAGATACAGGGAAGGGGAAACACCCGAGGCGACCAGGGTATCA
This sequence comes from uncultured Spirochaetaceae bacterium, assembly GCA_964437385.1. GTDB lineage: Bacteria > Spirochaetota > Spirochaetia > SZUA-6 > Fen-1364 > Fen-1364. Next base: position 23,344 of record CAYTGX010000041.1, on the reverse strand, counting down.
TCCACGTACAGTGACGCGCCTGGAGGATCGGGCTTGAATGCGAGCTGTGTCCATTCGCGGCCCAGTATGATGCCGGCAAGGTCCTTGCCGACAGTGGGCATGAAGGCATAGATCTGGTCCCTGTCAGCCGCTTCCCGCGAGGAAAGCACGATCTTGCCTCTGGTGGCATCGAATGCCCAGACCTCCAGCAGCAGGTAGCCCTGAACCTCCATGAGCGCGCCTCCTACCAGGAGGTCGAGACCCTGGGCGGCGCAATAGGCGGCAGAGCCCACGCTCGGCAGGTCAAGGAGCTTCCCGAGGCCGCTGCCCTCTTTGATCGTCACCGGCTTTACCGCCGCCATGTCTATCCTTGTCACGTCGAGGATTTGCAGGAATTCCCTTCGGGCGACAACAGCCGCGAGCCTGTCATCCACTCCCTGCAGGGTAGACGGGGTCGGCGGGACAGGGCCGAACAACAGGGAGTCCCGCTCCTTCCGGATTCTCGTCATCGTCCCCTCGGCAGAAGATGACTCGCGGGAAACTATGGCGCTTCTCGCCATCTCCCTTTCCTCCGGCGTGAACGTGTGCGTATCCAGGCCGCTTACTTCATTCTTCAGCAGAAGCGGCAGACTGTAGGCAAGATATGCATTTTCCTTTGAGAGATCCCCCGCGCTGAACACGGTGAAGCCCACCGTCCACTGCTTGGCGGTATCTGCAGGGACAGTCAGATCGGGTGCGGCAGGATTCGGGGCCGGCGCGGTTCCCGGAGCAGGCGTGGTGCCAGCGGCCGCAGTTCCCGTGGCTGCCGTGCCCGCGGCCGTTGCCGTGCCAGGCGCCGCGGCGGCGCTCGTCGGGCTTGTGCCTGCCGTGCCTGTCTGGGTCTGCCCCTGAACCGCCGGTGTTGCGGTGGAGCTCTGCGTGAAGACAAGCTGCGGAGACAAGCAAAGAATAAATAGAAGGGACGCTGCTTTTCTCATCAGGAAATGTCGAGGGCCTTCTTGAGGGCCGAGATTACCCGCTGCGGCTGAAACGGCTTGATGATGAAATCCTTTGCCCCCAGCTGAATCGCCTGCACGATGAGCCGCTGCTGGCCGAGGGCGGAGCATATGATGATGCGCGCGGCCGGATCGATCTCCCTGATCTTCTTCAATGCCGTCAAACCATCCATTCCGGGCATCGTGATGTCCATGAGAACCACGTCAGGGCGCGTATCCTGATAGAGAGCGATTGCCTGCACGCCGTCGGACGCCTCGCCCACAACACGAAAGCCCGACTTTTCGATGATATCGCGGAGCACGATCTTGATGAAGGCCAGGTCATCAACTATCAGAACGTTGACCGCCATCTTTCCTTCCCGCAGGTGCCGGCCGTGAGGCGGCCGCTTTTGCGTCCCCGCGCGCGGCCAGCCATTGCTGTTTCAGGTACTCTTCGATGAAGGCGTCGATATCGCCGTCCATGACCGACTGGATATTCCCGACCTCGTGCTTGGTCCTGTGGTCCTTGACCAGGGTATAGGGTTGGAAAGTGTACGAACGTATCTGATTGCCCCAGGAGATGTCCTTCTTTTCCATCTCCAGCTTTTCCCTGTCCTTGTCCCGCTCATTCTTGTAGAACTCGAAGAGGCGGGAGCGCAGCACCTTCATTGCAAATGCCTTGTTCTTGTACTGGCTTCTCTCGTTCTGACACTGCACGACGATCCCCGTGGGAAGGTGGGTGATCCGCACGGCGGAATCGGTCTTGTTGACGTGCTGGCCGCCCGCGCCGCCTGCCCGATACGTGTCAATCCGCAGGTCCTCGGGCGTGATGTCCAGCTCGATTGCATCGTCGAGCACGGGGAAGCAGAACACGGAGGCGAACGAGGTGTGCCGACGGGAGTTCGAGTCGAAGGGCGAAATGCGCACGAGCCGATGGATTCCCGTCTCCGCTTTCAGATAGCCGTATGCATACGGGCCGTTCACCTGCATGGTGACGCTCTTGATCCCGCCCTCCGCCTCGAGAATGTCCAGGATGTCAATGGAATAACCGTGCCGCTCCGCCCAGCGCGTGTACAACCTGTACAGCATGCTGACCCAGTCGCACGCCTCTGTGCCGCCTGCCCCCGAATGGATCGTAAGGAACGCGGAAGATGCGTCATTCTCACCGCCGAGAAGCTCGAGGACCTTCAACTGGCCGTACTGCCGGTCCAGTGATTCCCAGTTGCCTCGAAGCTCCGCTTCGAGGGATTCGTCTTTCTCCTCGGCAGCGAGACGCCAGATCTCCATGAGGTCATCGATATCCGCACGCAACTTCACCCACGGGTCGAAACGTCGTTTGAGGGTCTTCAGGCGCGTGAGCGCGGCTCCCGCTTTTTCCTTATCCTGCCAGAAATCAGGCTGCGCGGTCTGCGCCTCTATTTCCCCGATCTCCCTTTTCAGTGATTCCGGGTCAAAGCCCCCTCCAGGTTTCTTCGATCTGGGCGCCGAGTGCATCCAATTTCGGTTCAAGCTCGCTTAACACGTCTTCCCTTTCATAATAGCGCACGGAGTGCTGTGCAGGCTCATGCCTTGACGATCAGCCGCCGCCATTTCTTTTCCTTCAAGCTGGTGACGGCAAGGGTGCCTTCAACAGGGTATTGATAGAGGCGGATGCTGTCATACGAATCAGCGATCCTGTCCAGGTCTTTCTTGAGCCGATTGAGAGCGGTTTCCGGGAGCGTGACGCTTTCAAATGCGTCTTTCAGCACCTTCCGGAAACCGTATTGAACCAGAAGGTCGTACCCGGACTTGCGATGGTCGTCATTCGCGAACTCGCAGGCGACAGCGACAAACATAATGTCCTGAATGTAAAGGATTGACCGGAGCGTGTAAAGTCGCCGGGGCCCTCCCCCCGCGGGAGACTCCCCCACCCCCTCTCTTATAGACAACCTGGCTGAAAGCCGACAACATTGATATGAAGGAGATCCGAATGCGGGGGAGCCACGACGGAAAAAACGGCACTGTGCGGTTCCCTGTCCTCATCGCCGCATTCATGTTCGGGTCAATTCTCGCTTCAGCCCAGCAATCGCCGGCAGGACAAACGGAGGCAAGTTTTGCGCCTTTTGCTACTCGTCTGAAAGCCCAGGCCATCGACTACCAGGTCAAGCTGACCTGGAAAGACTCGCCGGACATGAAAGGCGTCTATGTCGTGTACCGATCACCCGAGGAAATCACCTCGCAGAGCTTTGGCAAGGCGTTCCTTCTGGCCAAAGTGGACGCCGGGGTGGAGTTTTTCATCGACACACCGCCGGACCAGAAGGGCTACTTCTATGCAGTTATTGTCCAGGACCTATCAGGGACTCTTTTTCCTGTTCTGATCCCCTACCGCAACAAGACCAGCGCGGCAGTGGCGGGACTGACCGCGGCGTCGGAAGAGGAGCTGGCCGCGCGGATCAGCGGCATCAAAGCCGCGATCAGCTCGGCCGGAGACGGGGTTGACGTCACCTTCACGGCGTCCAACCCTGCACGCGATCTCCTTCTCTTCTGGGGTACCGCCCCGCTTTCGACCCCGGAAGATCTTCTTTCCTCCACATCCACTACGCAGCTCGACCCTGGCACAACCCGATACTTTCTCCCGGTCTTTCCCGGCGTGGACTACTGGTTTGCCGTGCTGGATGCAGGGCTGTACAAGATCGGGAAGACAATGCTGGTGAGCGGAGTAAATACGACGACGGCTCCCTTGCAGATCCCGGTAGCCGCAGGCAGGATCGCGCCCGCGCTTCCCGCGGCCCGAAGACCCATGCCTTTGCCATCGCTCGCGGTTACCCTTGGCGTGCAGAGCGGGCTGCAGCTCACCGGGCCCCTGCTTCCAGAGCTCCCGGACGGGACACTGGTGTCTGCGGCAACCGAAAGGTCGATTTCCCTTCTCATGCAGAACATTCAGCAGCAGCCGCTAAAAGAGCGGACACAGCAGGTGCTTCCTTCCGATGTGACCCCCATGCCTGGGGGCGAGCTTGCGCTCCTCCAGGCGGTTGTCGCAGGCCCGTTCAGCAGCGGGGACGCGTCGGGCGCGTCGAGGAGCCTGGTCGATTTCCTGCGTCTGCCGCGCGCGGCGCCTGTCGAAGCGCGTGCCCGGTACTACCTCGGACAGACATACTTCCTCCTGGGCAGGACCCGCGACGCTCTCATGGAGTTTCTATTGAGCGAGGACTACCTCTATCCGGAAGCACAGCCCTGGGAGGACGCCTGTTTCGACAGGCTGAGGCTGACGGACAAGTAGAGCACGCGGCCGAAGGCCGCGTTCGAGAGGGGCCCCCAAACGGAAGGAGTCCGCTTCAAGTGGCCAGAGCGGTACTCCGCACCGCGGAAGGCCTACGGGC
>CAYTGX010000041.1:0-18932 GCA_964437385.1 uncultured Spirochaetaceae bacterium | reverse complement strand
ACCGCGGAAGGCCTACGGGCTCTGCGTCTTCTCGAACCCGACGCTCATGTGGTTCTCCCATGCTTCGCCGACTCCGAGCCGCAGGTCCCACTGGGGAACGAAGCAGTGGGACTGGAAGGCACGGCTCTCGGGGGCCGCGTCGGATGACAAGGTCTCCACGGGAATGCTCCAGCAGCGAAACTCTCTGGCTGACGACAGGGTAACGGAGACCTCGTTCCGCACATCGCGCACGAGCAGTCCCTTCACCCCTTCGATCTCGGTTGCCCCTGATTCGATCTCTTTTTTCCGGTCCTCGTCAAGCAGAAAAAGCCTTCCGCAGTCGGCTGACCGCGCTGCGAGAGAAAGGTTGATTTCCACACCGAAGCGCGCACTGAGCTGGTCGGGACCCAGATTGGAGACTTTGTAGTACACGTCGATCGAGCGGGGACGGAAAACGAATCTCTTTTCGATGGCCGCCGGCTGGGGGACGCCTCCGGAAGAAATCGAGCCGGTGCGGCGCATGAGGAGCTCCGGAAGTGCACGATTGAGATCCACGAGCTCGTAGAGCCCTGACACGAAATCTCCCGCCTCGGAGTGTCGACCCCGTTCAAAATCCCCCAGCGCGCAGCCGTCCGTGAAAAAGTGATCGATAAAGGCCTTTCTCTGGTACGCGCAGGGCTGCCCCTCGCCGACGGATAAGGCGCCGTCTTCACTGCACTCCTCTTCACGGTCGACCATGGTGTCGAGGTAGTTCCAGGACGCCGGGAGAAAATCCAGCTCGAACATCGCGCCGCCTCGCGAATGGATGTACGCGTTGAGCTCGGAGCCCTGGTAGAGGTATTCGTTGCAGTTGTCCATGTCATAGTCGACGCTGATGATGGAAGGAGCGAAAATCTCCGTGGCCCGGGTAATCTTTTCCGCCTCGATCAGGGACTGGTACACCGATTTGCGCAGGGCATTCTCGTAGATTCCGCCGCTTCCTCCGTGCCAGTAGGCGTGGTGGCTCTGCCCCTTCCACAGCTCGTTCTGTGCCGCTTTCTTCTTGTATTTGTCTCCCCGTACCTGGTTCACCAGTATATGCGTGTTCATCATCTTGGCGTACATCAGCCAGGATTCGGGATAGCGGATAAGAAACTGGCGGAACTGGCCGCCCACCATGAACTGGCGGTCATAATCCGGTGATATGGAGCGCCCGCGAAGCTCATTGAATGCGATGCGCCGGTCAGCCGGCAGCGCCCACTGCATCATTTCCATCGAAGAGCTGGAGGGGACGAAAATCCTCCGGACAGGAGGATTTTCCTTCAGGTAAAGTCCCGGCGTGGTTGGTTCCAGCCAATCCGCGTTCTCCGCCGCCCGCGCAATGAACTCTTCCAGCCACCCATTGCGGAGAAGGGTTTTCGGCGCCGCAAGCCCGTCATCCAGATACACCCCCAGAGGGCTGCCGTCATTCCCGCGGGGAAGCTGTTTGAGGAAACCTATCATCTCAGAAGGGCCCGCATCGGCGGCGAGGGCCGTCAGAACCCCGGACACGGCCAGCAATGAAATGGTTTTCCCCTGGTCCTCGGTGATGCAGGGACGCCACAGTGCGGACTCCGCAACGCCTGCGAGTCTGAACTGGCCGTCATCCACGAACGTATAGTCGATGCCGCTCGCGCGGAGCACAGAGGCCAGGGAGGGCTCCCACACCTTTTCCGCGATCCAGCATCCCCGCGGCCGGGTCTCGAACCGGACCCGCAGAAGCGTGGTCATTTTTTCCAGCTGACCGAGCTTGTCGTTCATCGGGATCAAGGGAAGTATGGGATCGTAATAGCCGCCCCCCAGCACTTCCACCTGCCCTCGCGTGACCATTTCAGCGAGCAGCGTCAGGAACTCCGGATGCAGTTGTTCCAGCCACTCCATCAGGATTCCGCTGTAATGAAGGGTGACGGGGAATTCCGGATAGCGGTAGAGGACTGCAAGCAGGGGCTTGAATGCCTGCTGGTACAAGAGCTCCGCGCCCCCCGGGTCCAGTCCCAGCGGCAAATGATTGTGGGTGCCGATGATGATTCCGACCTTGCCCATCTTCAGGTCCTAGCCGCCGAGCATACGCGCGAGAAACGCGCGGTCGAATGCCATGAACGCGTATGCCATGAGCCCCGCGGAGATCAACTCAAGCGGGAACCCGCGAAAAGCGCGGGGAATACGCTCGATTTCCAGCCGCTCGCTGATGGCTGTCATCAGGGCGCGTACGAGCATGAAGCCCGATCCGGCCGCGAGACCCGCGATGAGACTCTCTGCGGCCGTGTAGCTACCGCGTGTCGTGAGAAGCACGATGCCGAGGGTTGCGCAGTTGAGTGCCACGCCTGAAAGGGAGAAGCCGGAAGTCCGCACGAGCAGGGGCGATATGCGGACCGCCATTGCTTCGAGCAAATATGCAAGCCCCGCGACCGACAGCACGAACGCCGGCGTGCGCAGAAAGCCGAGCCGAAGGGGCTCGAGCACCATGGTGTCGATTGCCCAGCCGGCAAGTGCGGAGACTCCCATGAGCACGGCTGTCGACACACCAAGCCACAAGGCGGCGCGCGCGTTCTTTTCCCCTGCCGCGCGCGGGCTGATGCCGAGCAGGCGGGAGAGGATGACGTTATCCACCAGGGAAAATACGAGGATGAGGCCCACCCAGCTCATGGCCGCCGCTCCTTCACCATGCGCGCCAGCGCGGCAAGGTAGCCGAGGCAGAGCAGCCCGCCGCCGGCAAAACTGATGGCGCGGGCGGGGTCCTGGGAAAGGGAGCCGATCTCGATGGTCCCTGAAAACCCGGGAAGAGGAAACAGGGTCATGGTCCCGGCCCCGAGCGTCTCACGGAGAACCCCGATCAGCAGGAGACAGGCGGCGAAAACCGCCCCCTTGCCTGCCGCGTCAAGAAGCGCGCGCCCGGGTGAAGGAGCGCGCGAGGTTTCATCGATTACCGTGAGCACCAGGCAGTTCACCGCGATCAGCGGGGCGTATATTCCAAGGGCAGCGCTCGCCTCGGGGGCGGCCCGGAGAAGCACAAGCTCGAAGGATGCAGTGAGAAAGGAGGAAATCACGAGCGCAGCCAGCCATCCTCCCGCAGCGGCCCGAGGCGTCATCTCCCCGCCATTCGTTCTTCCCCGTGCAAGAAGAGTCATGCAGAAACTGGAAAGCAGCATGACTGCAAAGATGCCTGCCGACATCCAAAGGGAGTCGATGACGCGCACCGATACCGCGGCTGCCGGGCACAGGCCAACGAGCAGCACCGCGGTCGGGTTGTCCCGGGCGATTCCCCGGCTCAAAACGTCACTCGGTGTCATCCAATGCCTTCCCGCGCTCGGGCGGGCGCGTGCTGCTGCACAAGCTTGTCGATGAGGGGCACGGCACAGTTGCCCAGAACTATGGAGACAGCGACCCCATCCCCCAGCGAGCCGTAGAATCGGAGAAGGAAAGTAAGCAGGCCGAGCCCGATCCCGTAGATCCACTTGCCGGTTGACGCAAGGGGCGACGTCACCGGGTCTCCCGCCATGAAGAATGCGCCGAGGATGAGACTGCCGGAGAGGACATGAAACAGCGGCCCTCCGGAAAACCACCCCTGTCCCCCGGCAAAGCCGCCGAAAACCCATGCAAGAAGAGCGAAGGTCGCGACGTAGGAAACCGGCACCTGCCATCGCACGATCCGCCTCGAAAGAAGGAACGCTGCGCCCAAAAGGAGCAGGGGGGCAGACACCTCGCCTATTCGGCCCGGCACATACCCGACGAGGATGTCGTAGGAGCCGCCGGGCAGGGACGCATGGAACAGGGACAGTATGTGCGAGTTCAGCCAGGAAACGATTCTCCCGTCCATGGTGCTGAAGAAGTACCCATGAGTTGAAAGTATTTCCAATGGCCTTCCGACGGCGCCCGGCGCTGAGAGCGCGGGGCGCAGGGCTTCCAGGGGCGGCACGACAGCAGTGCTCACTGAAGCGTCCCCCACGGCGGCCCAGCGCGTCATTGCGCTGCTCCACGAGAGAAGGGCAAACACAACTCCTCCCAGCGCCGGGTTCATCCAGTTCCGCCCGAGCCCGCCGAAGCTCTGCTTGACCACGAGAATGCCAAAAGCGGCGGCCGCGGCCGGCGCATACAGGGGCACTCCTGCCGGCATGAGCAACCCTACGAGGAGCCCAGTCAGGAACGCGCTGCCATCCGCAAGCGTGAATCGGCGAAACAGCGCAGAGGAGGCAAGCTCAGCAGCGACGGCGACGCAGATCGACGTCACGATGACACGCACGGCGGGAAGCCCGAAAAGAACCCCCCCCCACACTGCCGCCGGAACGAGGGACAGGCTGACAAGCCATGTCATCCGTGCTGTCGACATAGGAGCGCCGAGGTGGGGCGCAGGGGACAGGGTAAGCCCGCCGGGCGCGGGCGAGACGCTCGTTTCAGCCATCGACCGTACGCCCTCGTGATCGTTTTCCCGTGCGCAATATGTCCACCAGGGGAATGTGTGACGGACAGGCAAACGCGCAGCAGCCGCATTCCGTGCACCGCCCCAGGCCTTCACCCATGGCCTGCTCGATCTCCCCCTGCTGAATGAGCTTGTGAAGCCGCGTCGGGACCAGGTCCCAGGGGCAGACCTCCACGCACACTCCGCAATGGATGCACGGCCATTCTTTTGGTGTGCGCGCCTCGGCGCCTGCGAAAGCAGTGACGCCGGCCGTGCCCTTTGTCACGGGGATGTCCAGGGAGGCGATGGCGACACCCCTCATCGGCCCGCCGACGACTATCTTGCCCGGCCGCGCTGAGAGGCCTCCGCAGTCATCGAAGAGGTCCCTCACCGGTGTCCCCAGCCTGACCTTGAGGTTTCGCGGCGCGGCAACGGGAGCGCCCGTCACCGTGAGAACCCGCTCAATGAGCGGCGCGTCCATGACGACAGCTTCGTAGACAGCGAACAGCGTGGCAACGTTGAGAACAACGGACCCGGCATGCGGCCCGGAGAGACGCGTGCCGTCCAGTGACGACACAACGAGCTGTTCGTTTCCCTGAGGATAGCGTGAGGGCATCAGCGCTATCTCGCACTGCAGGCCCGTCCGCGCGAGGGCGCGTTCGAACTCCGGCACCAGTCCCTCTGCATCCTCACCCAGGGCCAGCACGACCCTGGCCGCGCCCACAAGGACCTGGCAGATGCGCAGGGCCTCGACGATCTCCCCGGGCTTTTCCCGCATGAGCGCATAGTCGGCGCTCAGCGAGGGCTCGCAGTCGATGCCGTTTGCAACGAGGAGTGAGGCGGACTTGCCGGGCATCACTGCCAGTTTCAGGTGCGTCGGAACGAGCTCTCCCCCGAGCCCCACGACGCCTGCGGATTGGATTTTCCCCAGCAGGTCGATCCGCGAAAGCTTCTCCCACCCCTTGAGAGTACGGGGCCTTCCCGACCTGTCGAACTCGCCGCCGAGCTCGATCACGACTGCGTCGGAGGAGATCCCCTCCTGCAGGGCAAGACGGCGCACTTCCACGACCCGGCCTGGAATCGACGAGTGGACATTCGCCGAGTGCGCCCCGTCCGCCCTTCCGATGAGCATACCCTCGCGCACGAGATCTCCGGGCTTCACCACGCAGACAGCCGCTCTGCCCGCGTGTTGAAGCATGGGGATCACCGCGACGGACGGCACCGCTGCGTTCGCAATCGGCGCCTCCCGGGAGATGAGGCTGCTGTCCGGCGGGATCACCCCGCCCCTGGGGAGACTGTTCGAGTGTGTCATTGAGCCTGGTTTCGCCGCGCCGAGCTATTTAAGCGCAGAAGATTGCCTCGGATCAAGGGTCCCTCGATAAGATCCTTTCGCAGCCACGCGAGGAACATCACAAGCACGGCGAGCGCGGCGGGCAGCTCTCGCAGGGACGCACGCTCAGGGCCGCGCAGCTCTGCGCTCATGGGGCGTCCCTGCGCGTAGAAGAGCGCGCCGAGGCTCCCCGGGGTCGAACGCCGCCGAACACTGTCGAGCCAGGTCGCGTCGAAAACCTTCACGACTCTCTGGCGTGCAATGGTGGCGCCGGTCATCGGGTTGAAAATGAAATCGCGCACGTACACCCTCTCGTACTTCTCCGGCGGCCTCCAGGGCCTTCCGAACGCAATGGTTTCCTGGAAGGCTGTATGAGTCACGAGGCCAAGAAAGTCAGGAAGCGCCGCGGCATGGCCTGCCTGTTTCATCCCGTCCACGGCGGCCCAGGAGAAGTCACGCACACGCCGGACCGCATACGGAGTGGGAAGCGCAGGCCCCCGCTCAAAGAAGAGAAGCCCCACCAGGACGAGGCTGACGGCCGCACAGAGAAAGGCCGCAGGCCGGCTGCGCAGGGCATCGCTTTTCGGCCGCACGATGGGCACAGGCTCGAAGATCATCCGCCGATGGAACCGGCCTCCCGCATCCCTGATTGCCGCGGGCAGCAGAAGCATCACAATGGAAACGCCGAGCGGCGAAATGAAGGCGGCGACATTCGAGCCGGAGAATCCTGAAGTGACCAGGATGAGCATGAAGGCGGCAGCGCCGGCACACCCGTAGATGATCAGCGGTCTCTTCAACCGCAGGAGCACCGTGTCATCCCAGCGCAGAGGGATGTCGGCACGCATCAGGGGAAACCAGGTCGGGAGGAGAATCAGGGTGAGCGCAAACCTGGCCAGCCCGCCGGAGAGGAGAAAGGGCGTCCAGAGAAGCGCACCGGCCAGCGCACATGCAAGCGCCGCTCGTCTCCTTTCCTCCTGCGCGAGGGCCAGCAAAACTGCCAGACCAAATACCGCGGCAAGGGAAAGCAGCTTGCCCAGGGGATCAAACTCCACGAGTCGCCACTCCCCCTGAAAGGGAAGACCAGCCGCAGAAGAGATCCGAAGCCAGAGCCTGAAGCTCGTCTGGACTGCCGGGATATAGGCGATATGCCATTCCCCGCCTGCGCCGCTCGATCGAAAATAGGCTGACGCACCGTCGATGTACCTGTCTCGACGCGGGTCAGACGGGTCGAGTCGGCGGTCAAGGTCCGCATAGGCAGCCGTGGAGAGGCCTGTAAAATCCCAGAACTCAACCGGCGAGGTGACCTCTGAGACAACGCCGGGGCCGAGCCGTGCAGCGAGCGCAGTCATGGACTCCGGCTGCGCAGCACGGCCGCGCAGCAGCAGTGTCTGATATCCGCGCCAGATGAGCGTCGACTGGGGGGCAACCCAGGAAGAGGACGGAAGCCAGAGCAGAAAGCCTGCAGGCAGGACAATCAGCGCAAGGAGAATGGCCACGCCCGGCGACCGTGGCTGTGAGGGCGCCTGCGGGGGAGCGCGCCGTGCAGAAGTCCGCCGCGCCGTGGGGCGCACCTGCTGAGACGGCGAGCGACGGGCCGTGGAGCGGTGCACCGTGCGTGACACCGGACGGGCTGGGCGGGTGGCTGCCATCAGAGTGTGCAATAGGCCAGGGCAATGAAGAACCCCAGCAAGGCGCCGACGAACACCTCGGACATTGTGTGGCCGTTGATCTCCTTCACGGGTCTGCTGCGGAGTGAAAAGTGCACGGAAAGGTCGCGGATGAGCTGGTTCAGCACCTTGGCCTGGGCGCCGGCCGAGCGCCGTACGCCCAGCGCATCCCTGAAGGTGAGCATTGCATAAAACAGCGTGACGATGAACAGAGTGGAGTCAAGGCCTGCGACGAATCCCGCCGAGGTGGCGAGGGACGCAACGACGGCCGAGTGACTGCTGGGCATTCCGCCCGTGGTCCATAACAGGTTCAGGATTATTTCCTTGGCCGTCTGAGGCCTATTGCGGAACAACATGATGCAGGACTTGAGAATCTGGGCAATGAGCCAGGCCGAAAGCGTGGAAAGGAAAACAGGGTTCGCCAGAGCCCTTGCCAGGATGTCGACGGCGCGGTGGGAAAGCATCGAGAGAGTGTCCCTTGAGGCCTCCGCATTTGTCAAGTCGACACCGTATCCTGCACGGTACCCCGTGCAGTGAGGCGTCATTCTTTCCTCACGGAGGCCATTCCTTGACACCCTCCTGCCGCGTAACTACTATCAGCGCAGCATGGCCAGGGCACGAAGCGAAGAATCACAGGAATGGTCACTCGCGGGCAGATCGATATTCAGCATGTACGGGAACTTCTTCTTCTGGCTTTTCCGCGAGCCGTTTCCCGTGGGTCAGCTCGGCCAGCAGATCGTACGCGTCATACTGGAAGCATTCGGCGCGATGATGATTACCGGGGTCGTGCAGGGCGGTCTGTTCGCCTGGCTGGGCGGCTGGGACGGCGGCAGGTTCAGCGTCGTCAACTGGACGGGTTCCATCGTCGTCTACCTCCTGCTCTCGGAAAGCACCACGCTGCTCGGGTCGATGATGTTCGCCGCCCGCATTGGCACCGCCTTCACCGTGGAGATCGGGTCAATGCAGATGAGCGGTCAGCTTGACGCGCTGCGCCTCATGGCTGTGGAGCCCTCGCAGCAGATCGTGATTCCGCGGGTGCTCGCCGCGATCATCAGCCTGCCCATCCTCAAGGCGGCCAGTGACCTCGTGGCAATCGGAACAGCCATCGCCTGCCTCCAGTGGTGGTTCGGCGTTTCCCCCACGATATTTCTCCAGCATGTCTTCGAGGTCCTGAGGCATCCCATTCTCACGACCTCGTACGTCCGGTGCATGATCATGGCGTTCTTCATTGCAGTGAACGCGTGCGGCCTCGGCTTTTCCTTTCAGGGCGGCGCGGTGGAACTGGGCAAGACCACGACGAAGTCAATCGTCATCAACCTGATCGTCGTCATCAGCGTGGATTCGATTTTCGGCGTCGTGGACCAGATCACCGGCTGGAGCGTCGTGTGATCCGGGTGCGGGATGTCAGTTTCGCATTTCCCGAGCACCCCGTGCTCGAGGCGCTGAGCATCGACATCGGGGAGTCCCTCACGACTGTCGTCATCGGGGCAAGCGGGATCGGAAAGTCCGTTCTGTTGAAGTGCATCACCGGTCTCCTGCGGCCGCAGTCAGGCAGCATCATCATCGACGGAGAGGAGGTCGTGGGTGCGGGCCGCCACAAGCTGTCCATGATCCGGAAGAAAATAGGCATGCTCTTCCAGGAGGGCGCGCTTTTCGATTCGATGAGCGTGTTCGAGAATGTCGCATTCCCCCTGGCCTACCATAAGTCCTGCTCGGCGCGCGAGATCGAGAAGAAAGTGCATGCCTACCTGGACCTGGTCGGCATGCGGGAGTCCATGACGGCAATGCCCCGCGAGCTCTCCGGGGGAATGAAAAGAAAGGTGGCCGTGGCCCGCGCCATGATCCTCGAGCCCCGCTACCTCCTGTATGACGAGCCGACGTCAGGTCTTGACCCTGCCAGCTCCGCCATCGTGGAATCCATGATCAAACGCCTGCAGACGGAGCGTGCCATCACCTCGCTGGTCGTGACGCACGATATCGATCTCACCCGCTACATCGCAGACAAGATCGCACTCCTCGAGGACAAGCGCATCGTCACCCTCGAAGACCGCGACCAGGCGTTCAGCAAGAGCTCTGCGGTGTACGAACATTTCATAGAGAAGAGAGAAAGGATCCGTCAGGAAAATGCCAGTTAGAGCAAGCAAGATCATTCGTGTCATCGTCATCATCATCTTCGCGGTCGCTGCTTCGACACTCCTCTACCTCCTCGTCAACAATTTTCAATTTTCCCGCGGGGTGGAGATACGAGTGCATTTCTCCAGCGTGGGAGACCTCAACACGGGCGCGTGGGTGCGGAAAGCAGGGCTCAAGGTGGGATCAGTCACCCGGCTCGAGCCGGCGGATGACGAGAAAACAATCATGGCTACCATCACATTCCGTCCGGGGAAAAATGTCCGAAGGGACGACAACTTCGCTCTCGTTGCAAAAGGGATCCTCGGTGACATGTACATCGAGCAGAAGCCAGGGCCCAAGGAATCGCCCCTGGTCGGATCGGGGTACCTCTTCGAAGGCAAGGCCGCTTTCGGTATTACCGACCTCCTGGGAGGCGACACGATGACCATGGTCACCGACCTGGCCACCAGCATCAAGGGCATCGTGGACCTCCTCAAGAAGAACCAGAACGTGCTGGAGAGCTCCCTCAGGGACATCGCCAAGTCGGCGGAGAACGTGCGGATTGTGACTGACAGGGCAGTAGAGCTTACGCACTCGGTCCCCGACATGACCGCCGCAATAACCTCCTCGGTGGATCAGCTTCAAGCCGCCGTCACGGATGTGTCCCAGACCACCAAGAAACTCATCGTGAAGCTTGATGGCAACCTCTCGTCGAGCTCGGATGACCTGGCCGCTTCCATGAAGTCTCTCCGGAAGAGCACCTCGGACATCCAGACCGCGGTCACAGAGCTGACGGCCAGGAACTCGGTCATTGCAACGTTGGGCGCCGTCGACAGTGGAAAAAGCCTGGAAACGACAGTGAAGAACCTGGAGGCAGTCTCCAAGGAGCTGCTCACCGTCAGCCAGGACGCTCAAAAGATAGTCAAGGGAGTGAGCACGATCTTCGAGAGCAAATAAGGGCGATCCTCGGCCCCCTGGCCGCACTTGACAAACCGTACGTATACGTATATCTTGTCCCTCATCTAAACCTATTCGGTCACGTATAGGTGGGAGGGATGAATCATGATCAGGCGAATCACCTTCATCGAGCCAAAGAACGATCACCTTCATATTTTCTCCAAGTTCGAGCTGCCCCGGCTCGGCGGCATTCTGCTCGCGACAATCATGCGAGACAAGGGTTTCCAGGCTTCATCAGTCTTCATGAGGACCCGGGACATCCTTGCGCGACGCATCGAGACCGACCTGGCGGGAATCTCCACCATCACAGCCACCGCCGTCGGCGCATACGCCATCGCGGACGAGCTCAGGACGCGGGGCATCCCCGTGGTATTCGGAGGCCCGCACGTGAGCTTCCTGCCCGAGGAGGCGCTGGCGCACGCGGATTTCTGCATTACAGGAGAAGGCGAGACCGGTTTCCCCCTGCTTGTCGAGGCCTTGAACGGGAACCGTGGATTCGAGGAGGTTCCCGGCCTCGTGTGGCGTGAAAATGGACGTATCCGACGCAACCCGGCTGCTGCCCCGATCGAGGACTTGGACGGTCTGCCCTTCCCTGATTTCAGCCTGCTCACCATGAGGCCGGGGGCCCGGCTGGGCACCATGGGGTTCGGTAGAATGACCATCCCTGTCCAGACATCACGCGGATGCCCATTCGACTGCACATTCTGTTCCGTGACGGGCATGTTCGGGCACCGCTATCGCTACCGGTCGACGGGAAACATCATTGCCGAGATCTCGCGCTACAATCCGAAAGACAGCCTGATCTTCTTCTATGACGACAACTTTGCGGCCAACCCGCGAAGGACAAAGGAGCTCCTCAGGGAGATGATCCGCCTCCGGCTCGGCTTCAGGTGGTCAACGCAGGTGCGTTCGGACATCGCAAAGGACAGCGAGCTGCTCGACCTCATGGCAGAAGCGGGATGCTCCACGCTCTTCATCGGCTTCGAGTCGGTCGACCCAGTCGCGCTCAAGGAAATGAAAAAGAATCAGAGCGTGGAGGAGATCCGCCGTGCAATCCGCGAAATACGGAAGCGAAAGATCCACGTGCACGGGATGTTTGTTTTCGGATTCGACTCGGACACGATTGAAAGCACGCGCGCAACGGTCCGGTTCGCGCTGAAGGAGAAAGTCGATTCAACGCAGTTCCTGATCCTCACCCCTCTTCCCGGATCCGGTTTCTACAATCGCATGCTCGCCGAAGGACGGATCATCGACACGCAGTGGGACACCTATGACGCGCACCATGTGAAGTTCATGCCCCGCGGCTTGTCCCCCTGGGATCTTCAGCGCATGCAGATCGAGGCGCACAAGCGTTTCTACTCTCCGGTGCATGTCGTTGGGAGGCTCCTCCGCGGGCGCGTGGGCGGATTCATCATCGGGGTCTACGCGCAGGCGCTGAACAGGCGCTGGCAAATGCAGGAGAAGGACTACCTGCGGCTCCTGCGGCTGCTTCGACCCGCACCTGCCCTCACCTGATCCGGCTGACATTCGCGGTCACTCCATCCGCTGCCGGCGGGTTTGGTGACATTCGCGGCGCTATCACTTCGACTCGGCGCGGTATACCCTCTAGGCAAGGATCTGGCACACACGCATGAGAGCCCTCACACCACTCCGCCGGCTTTTCCCGTGGCTGGTTCGAAGACCGAGCACGTTTGCACTTGTCGGCAAGAGCGGGACGGGCAAAAGCTTCAAGGCGCGACAGGTGGCGCGCAGATTCCGCATCGACCTTATCATCGACGACGGCCTTCTCATCCGCGGACAGAAGATCATCGCCGGCAAGTCCGCGAAAAGGGAGAAGGGCATCCTCAGCGCCATCAAGACGGCCGTGTTCGCAAATGCCGATCAGATCGACGAGGTCAGAGCCGCGCTTGCGGCGCAGACTTACGGGCGGGTGCTCATCATCGGCACATCGCGAAAGATGATCCAGCGCATCGCCACCACGCTCGGCCTGCTGCCTCTTCACCGGGTCATCACGATAGAAGAAGTCTCCACGCGTGAGGAAATCACGCGCGCCCTCAAGATCCGCGCCGAACAGGGCAAGCACATCATCCCCGTCCCGGCGGTCGAGATCAAACGGAGCTATCCCCACATATTCTTCGAATCGGTGAAGATTCTCCTCAAGGCCAAGAAGGGGCTCCGGGGAAGCGCCGACGAAATCATCGAGAAAACTGTCGTGCGCCCCGAATACGGCCGGGCACGGAAGCCGATACCCCGGCCCCCCCCTTCCAGGTGAGAAAGCACTGCGGGCGGACCAAAATACATTTGACAGCTCCGAACGGCCTGACTATGATCGAAATGGGAGGCTGTATGCGAATCCTCGTGCTCGCCTTCTTTCTGTGTGTTTCCACGCTCGCCTTTGCCCAGGATGCGTCGCAGGCGCCGCGGAACTCCGCGGGTCTTTCATTTACGGCGGAAACGGATCACTACCGCGTATTCGCCGAGACGAGCCAGACCCAGGCGGAAGACGTTGCCAGGAAGATGGAGGCGGCACTTGTCCTGTACAACGGCATCTTCCATTTCGACCTTGCCCAGCTGGCCGCCAAGTTCCGGGTAAAGGTGTTTCGCGATCTGGACAGTTTCAACGCCTATCTCGACAAGGTCCTCTCGCAGAAACGCACTGACTTCGTGTTCGTCGCATGGTCCGATCCTGAAAGATCCGAGCTGCTCACTTTCCCCAAGGAGGACAAGGCATTTACCGCGTCCCTCCTCCACCAGGGCTGCATCCAGTTCATCAAGGGGTTCATCGACAACCCCCCTGTCTGGCTGCGCGAAGGGGTGGCAACCTACCTGGACGGCTCTCTCTGGGATCCCGCGGCGGGCTCCTTCATTGCGCAGCCGAACCTCGCGTGGCTGGATACGCTGAAGTCCATCATCCGCGGTGAAACTCCCAACAAGCTCATCCCGTTTGCCGACCTGCTCACCCTCACGCGGGACCAGGCGCAGGCCCAGATGGATATCTTTGCTCCCCAGTCGTGGGGGCTGGTGCAGTTTCTGTTGAACGCAACAGACCGTTCCTACAGTCGCGTCATGTGGGACAGTATTGTCGCCCTGGACCCGAAAGCGGGGCTGGATGACAACTCGCAGAGGGCTTTGAAGAAGGGCTTCGGGTGGGTGATGGACCCGCAGCTTCTCCAGGATTTCCAGGCGTACATGCTGTCATTCAAGACAGCAGTTGACCTGGTGAAAGACGGTATAGACCTATACACCAACGGTGACCTGGCGAATGCCGAGCTCTCCTTCACCAAATCACTCGCGCTCGAGCCCGCCAGCGCCACCGCCACGTACTACCTGGGCCTCATCGAGTATTCGCGGAAGAATTATGCACGGGCGGAGGACCAGTACACGAAGGCGTCCCAGTTGGGCGCCAACGCGGGAGTCATCAACTACGCCCTCGGGGTCAACTCTTTCGCGGCAGGAAAGAACGCAGACGCCACCAGGTACCTGACCCTTGCGAAGCAGTCGGACAAGGCGACCTATGGTGACCGTGTGGACGCACTGTTGAAACGGATGGAAAACTCCAGATAAAGAAGGCGGTCCGA
The DNA here is from genome assembly GCA_964437385.1 of uncultured Spirochaetaceae bacterium. Lineage (GTDB taxonomy): Bacteria > Spirochaetota > Spirochaetia > SZUA-6 > Fen-1364 > Fen-1364. Next base: position 4,895 of record CAYTGX010000041.1, on the reverse strand, counting down.
CACGCTAGGGGGCCTGGAGCGGGGTTGGACCCTGTCCTGGGCCCGGGCCAGGACGCCTGCCCCGGCCGTGACCCCGTCTCCTCCTGCGGCGTCTTTCCCCTGTATCCCGCATCCCGGCGGCCTGGGCCGGGTGCCTGCCATGCACGCGGTCCGCAGGAAGCGGACGCGGCTTGTGCAGCGGCTTCACTTCCTTGAGCAGAGAATCCGCGGCAATGGCAAGATCCTTCTTCGAGGGAAAGAGCGGCTCGGACGCGTCACGGATGAACTGCTGGATGCGGAGCGCCGGGGCGACATCCTCGAACAGCTCTTTCTTTTCAAGAACGAGATCCCTGAAAAGGAACCCGAACATGTCGTTCCGCGCCAGGATCTTGCCCTCCCGCGCGCGCCTGTCCAGCTCTTTCAGCCTCTGACCCAGCGAGTACTCTTCGAATTTCTTTCTGGATTCGCGGTGCGTGTCGGCGAGACGTGGAAAAATGACCTCGAACAGGCGCAGTCGGTGCGAGAGCTCCAGGATATCCCCTGCCAGGCCCGAGGAAAGGATCTTGTAGATCTCCTCGGTCACCCGCTCCCGCGAGCATGTGAGGATCGACTCCCGCATCCGCTTTATCAGGCCGGCCATTGAGAGGGGAACCGGAAAGCCAAGGAGACTGGCGTACTTGACCGCTCTGATCATGCGTACGGGATCTTCAGCGAAGGAGGTCTCTGCGGAAACGAGGGTGCGCAGCCGGCGGCGCTGAATATCCTGAAAGCCGCCCACGTAGTCGATGACCTGCTTGTCGATGGGACAGTAGTACAGCGCGTTGATCGTGAAGTCCCGCCGCTCTGCGTCCTCTTCCATGGTGCCGAACTGATTGTTCTGCTCCCGGCTGTCCGCGTTCTCCGCCGCGTCGGCGGCGCCCCGCGAACGGAACGTGCTCACTTCGATGAATTTCTCCCGGCCGCAGTAGACATGGACCAGGCGGAACCTTCTTCCGATGATGCGGGCCGACCTGAAAACCCTGCGAATCTGGTGCGGATGGGCGTCAGTGGCCACGTCGAAGTCGTTGGGTACGCGGCCGACGATCAGGTCCCGTACAGCCCCTCCGACGATGTAGACGTGAAAGCCTTCTTTGCGCAGCCCGCGCACCACCCACATTGCATCAGGATCCACGAGACGCGGGTCGATCCCGTGCTCCGATTGAGTGTAGATGTGCGCCTTCTTCTCTATGGTGCCGTTTTCTGTTGCGCCGTATCTGAACAGCAATCTGTGATCCCAAAGTATGCAAGACTGTGCGCCGCGGTACTCCGCGGATTTAGTCCCATCGTATCCCGCCTGCGCCGAATGTCAATATGCGGGGCATCGGCACGATCGCCGCATCCTTGACATCACCATCATCCTGCGCATTTACTTGTCCATCACGCAATAATCCGCGGAACTGCGCGGAGCACCATGCGAGGTACGGCGTACTCGCCGAGCGGGTACGGCCTTCGGGCCGAGCGCGTACCCGCGTACTCCCGCACGGCGTATTCGCCGATCGGGTATTCCCGTACCGCGGTGCCAGCAATCCGCGGATTACCGCGGTGCACAAATCCGCGGATTACCGCGGTGCACAAATCCGCGGATTACCGCGGTGCTCTGAAGGAGAATGCATGCTGCCTATCGAGATCCGCCGCGTGCGCACGGCCGGGGACCGGGCGGTGTTCGTGAAGATGGCCTGGCGGTTCTACCGCGAGGACAGCCACTGGGTCCCGCCCCTCATTGGCGATCAGACGAAGTTCATCGACCCCGCGAAAGGGGTCTTTTTCCAGCACGGCGAAGCCGAACTGTTCCTCGCCTACAGGGGCGCGGAGCCAGTCGGGCGCATCTCCGCACATGTCAACCACCGCTACGACGAAGTCTTCGGCGGCAGCAAGGGATTCATCGGTTTCTTCGAATGCGAGAACGATCCTTCAACTGCGGCCGCTCTTTTCACCTGCGCCGGCAACTGGCTGCGGGCGAAGGGAAAGCAGGAGGCGGAGGGCCCGATGAGCTTCGGCGTGTACGACGAGCTCGGGATCCTGATCGACGGTTTCGACACGGATCCCTACATCCTCACCTCGCACAATCCCCCCTACTACCAGGAGCTCTTCGAGAGGTTCGGCTGGAAAAAGTCCATTGATTGGTATGCGTTTCGCGGAAAGGCTGCGACGTTCCGGAAGGAGCTCGATCCCCGTTATTTCAGCCTTACCCAGAGGGTGCTCAAACGCGACGGGATCTCCGTGCGGGCAGTGGACATGACGCACCACCTGGACAGCGAAGCAAAAATCGTCCAGGACATCTTTGCCACCGCGTGGAACCGGAACTGGGGTCATGTTCCGCTCACGGACAACGAGTTCCAGCGCCTGAAGGACGGTGTGAAACAGGCCGTCGTCGAGGAGCTTTCCTTCGTCGTCGAGCTCGAAGGCAAGCCCATTGGATTCGCACTCTCGCTGTATGATGCCAACCAGGCGGTCAAGAAGATCAACGGGCGGCTGTTCCCGTTCGGATTCATCACCCTGCTTGCCACAATGAAAAAGACACGGAGAATCAGGCTGGTCCTCATGGGCGTGCTGGAAGAGTACCGCCGGCAGGGCATAGAAATTGCCCTCTACACCCATGTGATCGAAGAGGGACTCCGGAGGGGCGTGGACGAGGTTGAGATGTCGATGATCGTGGAGACGAACGAACCGATGATCAGCTCGCTGATGAGAATGCCGGTGGAGCGATACCGCACGTGGCGCATTTATCGAAAGGACCTCTCAGAATGAGGGAGCTGATAGAGCCAAGGGTTCCCAAGGGCTTCCGCGATTTCCTTCCGGACAAGGAGGCGCAGAGGCTCTCGATCATCCAGTGCCTGGCACAGGCTTTCCGCCTGTTCGGTTACGCCCCGATCGATACGCCTGTGCTCGAGTTCGCCGAAGTTCTCCTGGGCAAGGGCGGCGGTGAAACGGACAAGGAGGTCTACCGGTTCACCGATCACGGCGGACGCGAGCTGGCCATGCGGTTCGACCTTACCGTTCCCTTTGCCCGGTTCGTCGCAGCCCATCTTGCCGAGATTCCCCTCCCCTTTCGCCGCTGGCATGCGGCAAAGGTCTGGCGGGGGGAAAACACCCAGCGAGGCCGCTACCGTGAGTTCATGCAGGTGGACTTCGACGTGGTCGGAACGGACGCGGCATCGGCGGACCTGGAGATTCTCCTCCTGATGCGGGAAAGCATGAAAATGCTGGGAGTAGAGAAGTTCGCCATCCACTATGCGCATCGGGGAGTGTTCAACGCCTTCCTTGCCCTTCACGGTCTGGAGGCGCGCTCGGTGGACGTGCTGCGCGCAATCGACAAGCGGCGCAAGATCGGCGAAGAAAAAGCCAGGGAGATGCTCGCAGAGATCGCCGGCCAGGAGAACGCCGTCCGCATCCTCGACTTCACGCGGGTCGAGCCGACTCCCGCGCTGACGCTTTCCAAGCTGAAAGCCGCCGTGGGTGAGTCCAATGAAGGAGTCCGACGCCTCACCTCCGTCACGGAGTGCCTTGACCAGCTCGGAGTCTCAGGTTTCTACCTCCTGGATCCCTCGATCACCCGTGGGCTGGACTACTACACGGGAATCGTGTTCGAGACTTTTCTCTCCGACCTTCCCGCTATCGGCTCCGTGTGCTCGGGTGGAAGATACAACGACCTTGCCACTCTCTACACCAGGCAGAGCGTCCCGGGCGTCGGAGCGTCCATCGGCGTGGACCGGCTCATGGCCGCGATGGAGGAATTGGGACTGGTGACCGGGCCGGGGGCCGCAGCCTCTGTGCTCGTGTTGAACCTCGAGGAACGTCTGCTGGGCAGCTACCACCGGTTTGCGCACGCTCTCCGCTCCGCGGGCGTGGCCGCGGAAGTTTTCCCGGAGAAGAAGAAGCTGGCGGTCCAGTTTGCCTATGCGGAGAAAAAGGGGATCCCCCTTGCCCTTGTGTGTGGTGAGGAAGAAGAGAAGACCGGAGTCGTCAACCTGAAGGACCTGCGGTCCCGTCAGTCATACGACCGGCTCAGCCTGCCGGACGCAATAGAAAAAGCTTCAGCGCTTCTTCGGTAATCCCCAGGGATTCAGCGGAAAGCGCCACCGGCAGGTCATCCTGCGTGTGCCACTGGGGGTAGTCGATATCGATGAGGATGCAGGACGCGGTCCCCCTGCGCACAAAGGGGTAATGATCCGAGACGATGTACTTCACGCGGTCAGGCTTGTCACGGGTGAACGGCTCCCAGCCCTGTTCGAGCCCCAGCCTGAATAGTTCCCTTGTCAGCTTCAGGCTGGGCTGGTGCTCAAGCGAATACGCATCGATGTCGAGGACCATGCCTCGTCCTCCCACCATGTCCAGGGCAACCATTTCCGCCGGCGTGAACCCGGCCGCAGGATGGGCGGCGCACCACTCCGCTCCAAGGGAAAAGTCTTTGCCGTCGATATTGCCAAGGTCCTCTGCGTCGAAAAACGCAATGGCCACGTCCCGGGCAAGCTCCGTGCCTGAAAGCCACGGCAGCAGGTGCAGAAGAACTGCCGTGCCCGACCCGCCATCATTCGCACCGGGGATCGGGCACTCGCGCCGCGCCGGGTCGGCGTCCCGGTCCGCTCGGATCCGCGTGTCGTAGTGCGTACCGATCAGGATCGCCGGTCCTGCGACGGATGAGTGCGCGCGGGCCCTGAAAATGCCGACGAGGTTCGCACATTGCAGCCTGCTTTCCCGAAACGCGACGGTGAACTCCTGCACCGCCACTTCCGAGGTGTGTTCGCGCAGACGCCGCTCCAGAAGCCGTGCAAGCTGGTCGTGCGGCCCGGTGCCGGGAACACGCGGTCCCAGGGCAACCTGCTCCTCAACAAGGCGCAGGATCTCCCGCCCCGCTGCGACAGTCGAAGAGTCGTCCA
>CAYTGX010000040.1:0-41313 GCA_964437385.1 uncultured Spirochaetaceae bacterium | reverse complement strand
CAGGGGGCCATACCAACTACCGTAAAGACCACGGAAAGTTCCTTTCTCTCGGACGCCCCACTCAAGAAACCACCCGTGGCCGGTGTCCTCGTGGACAAGACGCAGATTGATGTTGTCTTTGCTGTCTCCGCTGTCCATGTTGATGGCATAAAAGGGACTGTTCATGCCGGCATCGAAGTTGTGTGAGGAAGAAGAACGCGTGTCCGCGATATCGAGCCTCACGTAGAAGTTCTCTGCATCCGCTGCGAGGTATACCCTGCTGATGCTCTTGTTGTCCGCTGCGTCCCTGGAGCCGAGCGCAACGGGCGGGACGCTCTGCCAGTCGTCGAAGCTCCCGTCGATCTTGATCGACACAGCCGGCAAGGCCCCCCCCTCCAGCAAGGCCAGGGGCTGGGCAAGGCTTTTCGGCGCTGCCGCGGCCGGAACGTGGCTGACGACTGTCGGGTGGATGAACTCGACTGCCGAGGTTTTGCCCATTTTTATGTTGACTGTTTGACTGTCTTTCTGACCGTCATCGAAGAGCATTTCCACGGCATGAGGTCCGGCAGCGAGGTTTTCTATCGTGGCAAGAGACCCCACGGGAACCTGTCCCTGCGAGATCCCGTCCAGGAACAAAGTGCCGGACGCGTCTGTCTCCACCGTCGCCGTTCCGTAGACCTTCGCGACCTTCATGCTGGCGGAGGGCTCCGCCGCGGCCTGCTGGACAGGCGGATTGTTCTTCAGAAAGAAAAGAAAGCTGGAACCTTCCTGGTGACCTGAGTCCTTGAGGTCCCCGAACAACGGCGTGGTCTTCGTGACGCTCAGCCGTATTTCGTTGTAGAGCATGAGCGGATCCAGGTAGGGGGCGTTGCTTCCCTCGAGGGTCAGCTTGAGCTGGCGAGTGAATGGGGACTCGTCGGGAACGGCCTCGGATGCTCCCGAGGTGAGCACCTGCCGGGAGATCCTGGCATATGCGTTCTTGAAATACTCGTTGGTGATGGTCGGTGCCATGCCCCGACTCGGATTGAGGAAGTCCCCTGAGAAACATGCATCGGCAATCAGCGCGACATGACGGGCTTTCAGGTTGCTGATGAAGCCCCGAATCTGCGAATTGGGAAGCCAGTTCGCCTGGTCATAGACGTCCGTGCCTCCATCCACGGGTATCCAGAAGCCGGTATTGGAGGACTTGTCCAGATGCCCATGCCCTGCATAGAAGAGGAATATCGAATCCTCAGGCTTCGTCTCGTTGATCAGCTTGTCGAAAAGCCTGATGATGCCGGATTTTGTCGCCGCCGCGTCATAGAGCTCTATGAAATCGCTGATGTAGTACCGGCGGGAAAGGATTTCCTTGATTTCCTTCGCATCCTTGACCGGGTTGCGAAGAGCCATCCAGTTATTGTACCTGTCGATGGCAATCAGCACCGCATATTGCCTTCCCACGGCGACCGACTGGCCTTCGAGCTGCCCCACAACAGTCTTCAAGCCCCGAAGGTCCGTGTCTTGAGCGAAAAGCGGGAGACCCAAGAGCGGCAACAGGACCAGAAAATACAGTTTCTTCATGTGCGTACCCCCCACGGCACAAGGAGTGCCATCCGCCATCTTCCCCCGGCATCCTCAGTGCGGGAGACGAAATGTCTTCGTATAGAAGCTCGATGCGGTGATCTGGGTTGCAAGCTTCGCGGTTGCTTCGTCTGCGCCGCGCGTCCCGCCGGCAATCATCACCGGTTTTTCGGCGGCGGTCGTGAGTTGACTGTGCGCCTTGCGCAGCCTTGCCATCTCATCAAGCACCGCCTGACGTGCCGCATCTCCGCTATTCTTGCCTTGCGCCGTTTTCAGGTATGCAATGGTCAGGCTTTCCAGGCTCGAAAGACGGGTGGAGGAGGCAAAAAGGTAGAAACGCTCCGTTCCCCGTGTGCTGTCGAGAGTGAACCAGTTGTCACCGGCAGGAATGAATGCCGGCGCGCTGGAATATGTACGGCTGTCGAAATCCTCAAACCGGCCGGGAAAGAGAAGCTGCAGATCTCCGCCTGCGTCATGGAGGAAAAGATACACGTACGCGTTTTTGACCGGCTGGATGCAGATCTTGAAGAGGTCCCCTGACGAGATGGCCAGCTTTTCCGAAAAGTCGATGGCGCGCGGAAAACCGTTGGGAGCGCGTTTCACGAATGCCCAGTTGAACTGGAGCGGGACCTCCTGGGAAACAACAACCGCGGCGGGCAGGACCAGGATGACTGCCACGAGCAACTTTCTGAACATGCTTCAATCTTATCACGGCTATTCAATATTGACAACGCGGCCCGTGAAGCATAGCGTGTGACAAGAAGGTGGATTGAAAACCTGCGGCGGTCAGCATCAGCGCTCGCCTTGATTGCAGCCCTGTCTCTTGTCTTTGCCTGGGCGCTCGGCCTGACGGCCGCCGCCCTGCGCGGTGACTGGAATAACCGCCTGGACGACATGTTCTTCCGCCTCCGGTATCAGATCAACGGCCCCGAACGCGTTCTCCCCGGCATCGCCCATGTGGACTTCACCGATTCAATCGAGCGCGAGCTGGATGCGAAAGGCGCGGAGCGGCGGGCGTTTGCGCGCCTGGTGGAAGTCCTTTCCGCGGCAGGGGCTGCGTCGATCATCGTGGACGTAAGGTTCCGCCAGCCGGTCTCCGCGGAGGAGGACGAACAATTCGTTGACGCCACGACGCGCGCGGGAAGTGTGTACCTGCCGGCGATCATGCGGACAGAGGAACTCGGAAAAGCGGACAGGATGCCTGCCGGCAGCGACCCTGCAGTGCGCTGGCTGTGGCACCCGAAGATCCTGCGAATGGGCAACCCTGCCGCTGCCGTCTCCGTCACCCTGAGCTTCGACGCGCTCACCGCTGCTGCCCGGGGCATCGGGAGCATAAACTGCGAGCCGGATCCGGACGGGCTCTTCCGGCGGATGCCGCTCCTGGTCCCGTTCCAGGACGGCTTCATGCCCGCCATTGCCCTCCGTGCAGCCTGTGACGACATGCATGTGGATCCCCGGCAGATCGAGGTATCCTTTGGCAGTCACATCCGCCTGCCTTCCGCCCGGATGCCGGACGGGAGCGTTCGGAACATCGATATCCCCATAGACCGCGCGGGGCGGATGATCATCAACTACGCAGGCCCGTGGGGCACATCATTCTCCTTCTACTCTTTTGCCAAGCTTCTCCAGGCGGACAGCGATCCGGCCATTGCGGACAGTGTTGCCGCGGAGCTGGAGGGCTCCCATCTCATCGTGTCGGACCTCACGACGAGCTCCAGCGACTATGGCGCCGCCCCCTTTGACCGGGCGTACTTTCGAAGCGGCATCCACGCGAACATTCTGAACAACATACTGACCGGCCGCTTCCTGCGCGCTCAGGCATGGTACGAATCGGTCCTTTACACCATGGCGTTCGCGGGGCTTCTCTGGCTCGTGACATGGCGGCTGCGGCCGCTGGCAGGCTCCCTCTCCGCGCTGGCCCTCTGGGCGGCGCTGGCGTGCGCTCAGTTTGCGCAGTTCGCATCCGGCGGGGTGATGCCCGCGCTTGCCGCGCCCACGATCGGCTTCGTTCTCATGCTCGTGGCGGCGAACATATACCGCTTCTTCCTGGCCGAGCAGGAAAAACTCAGGTTCCGCGTGCGTATGGAGCGCTACTTCGCTCCGCGTCTCATGTCCAAGATTCTCCAGGCCCCCGACAAGCTTATGGCCGCCGAGAAGAAAGTGATCACCGTACTGTTCAGTGACATCGCCGGCTTCACGTCATGGTGCACAACCCAGCCCCCCGACATGATTCACCGCACCCTGAACGACTACTTCGAGCTGATGACGGAGATCGTTTTCCGCAACGAAGGCACCGTGGACAAGTTCATCGGTGACGGTCTCATGGCCTTTTTCGGGGACCCAATGGAGCAGCCCGACCACGCGCTGCGCGCTGTGCGGTCAGGCATCGAGATGCAGCAGTCCGTCCGCGCCCTTCGCGCCAGGTGGGAAGCGGAGGGAAGGATGTCCATCCACATCCGCATCGGCATCAACAGCGGCGAGGTCGTCGTCGGTGACATGGGCTCGCCGCGGATCATGGCGTATACGGCCATCGGGTCGCACGTCAACCTCGGTTCGCGCCTGGAGAGCAAGGCGCCCATCGACGGCGTCCTGGTAAGCGCGCCGGTCTATGAGCAGGTAAAGACCGCGGTGGGCACGCGCTTTGCCGGTCGGATCACGGCAAAAGGCATCACCGCGGATTTTGACACATACGAGATCATCGTGCCCTGAACAGGGACAACCTCCCCTCAGAACCCCCGCTCGTCCGCGGAAGGACCGTAGATCGACGGAACGGGCAGATTGTTCAGCCGCATGTAGACGGTGAGCTGTCCCCGGTGATGAACCAGGTGATTGATGGTGGGCCCGATGTTCGCGCTCCTCGGCATGCTCACGAGCACCTGGCCGTTGTTCTTCAAATGGAAGGTTTCCGCAAGCGCTTCATCCGAGGTTTTCGACAGGGCATCCCGCGCTTTCACCATGTTCTCATCGAAATGCCGGACCATGTCTGCAGTCGTCCTGGCCTGGAAGTGCGCGAACTTCGCGAAGTCGATCTCGGTGGTTTCCACCATCTGCCATATCCACAGCGGGATCTCGGCAACTATCAGGGTGAGGTAGCCAAGCTTCATGGACTTTTCGTGCGGCTTCCAGTCATAGAGGTTTTCGGGAATCCTTTCCAGGCATTTTCGTGTGGAGACAGACTCCGCCTCCAGTTCCTTGAGGAATGCCGTTCCCAGTGTGTGTGAACCTTTCATGGCGTTCTCCTTTCTACCCGTTCATGCGCTGAAAAGCGGCGTCCAGCTCCTGCCGGGAGCCCTGGCTCGTCTTTTCGGAAAACCCGTAGGTGATCTCCAGCTTTCCTGCCGCCAGCTGCGCACTGACAGCGGCAAGAAACTCCGGCACCGGGGTGTCCTTTGCGTGCAGACCCACGCCGCCCAAATCAGTGCTGACTGCCGGCGGGATTATCTCGATCACCTCGATGCCGTCCTGCTTCAGCTGCCGGCGCAGGGACTGCGTGAATGAATGGATTGCAGCCTTGGTGGCGCAATAGACGGGTGCCCGGGACATCGGCACAAAGGCCAGGCCGGACGATACGTTGATGACGTGAGAACCCTTGTTCCGGGAGAGGACCGGGAGGAGAAGGTGGACCAGGTGAACCGGCGCCTCAAGGTTGATGGCCAGCTCATCCCGGGTCCGCTTCCAGAAGTCCGCGTCATGCACATCCATGCGCTGCTGGATGCCGGCGTTGTTGACCAGGACGTCGAGTGACGGGTGCGCCTGCGCCACCCACTTTGCCAGGCGCCCGCGTTCCTCCATGCGGGACAAGTCACACGGAAAAACAATGAGCTTCGGCAGTTTCTTCCTTGCCTGGTCGAGCGCCTCCTGTCGGCGGCCGCTGATGATCACGGCGCTTCCGGCGGCGGCAAACATCTCAGCGATGCCGAACCCGATGCCCGTGGCCCCGCCGCTTACGAGAACTGTGTGTCCGTTCAGCTGCATGAACCCTCCCCGGGTATCAAGGTAGCTGTTGCCGCCGCGGGAAGGCAAGGGGGCGCACGCGAAGGCGGCACTTGACGGCCCCGGGCAAGTCGGGGAAGACTTCACCGGCTATGGAGTTCAAGCGGCTTTTCACACAGCGTGAAGCAGAGAGCGCCCTGCCTCTCGTGCGGCAGATCGTGGCTGACGTCCTGGAGACTGCCCGCAGGATCCGGGAGGCGGCTGAAGACGGCCCCGAGCTGCCCGGCCTGCAGGCCGAGCTTGAAGAGCACCTCCTCGAGCTCGAGGAAATGGGATGCTCCTACAAGGATTGGAACTTCTCCGTGGGCCTGGTGGACTTTCCCGCAGAGATCGACGGTGAGACGGTATTCCTTTGCTGGCGCAGCGACGAGAACGAGCTTGCCTGGTATCACCCGATCGAGGAAGGCTACCAGGGACGCAGGCCTCTGCCCAGGACGTCCCCGGTGGACTGATCGCACGAAGCACGCGGCGTGACGGCACCGCGGAAACCGGAGCCACTTCTCTTGCCTTGACATCCCCGCGGGAAACCAAAAGACTGCCAGGGAAGGGAAATCATGGTCCTCGTTGTCGGTATTCTCGCAGCTACTGCGCTCCTCTCCGGCCAGCTTACCGCATACCTGGCCATCCGCAGCCGAGGCTCGAGAAGCGCCCTGACCATGGCCCTCCTGATGGGGGCAACCGCCTGGTGGGCCGCCGGGAATGCCCTGGAATACCTGGCCCCCGGTCTCCCGCTCATGCTGACCTTTGCGAACCTGGAGTACGTGGCAATCGCCGCCATCCCGGCACTCTGGTTCGCCCTCGGCTTGTCCCTCGAACAGGAGGAGAGGGGCCGCACGTCCAGGAGGCCGCCGCTCCTCATATGGATCATTCCCGCCGTCACTGCCGTGCTGGTCTGGACCGATCCTCTCCTGGGTTTCGTGCGTCATTCGTTCCACCTGGAGGTCGTATCTGGCTTCCTGGTGATGGCCAAGAAGTTCGGGCCATGGTTCTGGGTGCATTCCGCCTATTCGTACATCCTTATCATTGCAGGAACCGTGCTCAGCCTCAAAGCGCTGCATGACAGCCACGGCACCCGCAGAGCCCAGCGGATCACGCTGATCGTAGGCACGCTGCTCCCGCTCTCGGCCAATGTCATATACCTGTCGGGAATATTCCCCCTTGGCAGCATTGATCCGACTCCCCTCGCCTTCTCACTCACGGGGCTCCTCGCGGTGCTCAATCTCTCCCGGTTCCGCTTCCTGGCCCTTGTGACCACCGCCCAGGCCACCGCTATCGAGCAGCTCCGAGATGCGGTCCTTATTTTCGACCGCGATGGACACCTCGCCTACGTGAACCATGCGGCTCGCGCCGCCTTCCTTACGAGTGCACGAGACATCGGCAAGAGACTGATCGAAATGGACCCGCCGTTCGCCGATCTGCCCCTGGCGCGTGAAGCCGGAAGTGCTGTGCGTTCCGAGGAGTCAGTGCTTTCCCACGGCGAGCGCCTGTACGAGACGCGCACCAGTGACATCGTGAAACGCGGCAAACGAATCGGTGCCGTAATGACCTTCTTCGACGTGACGCGCCGCATGGATGCAGAGGAGGGTTTGAAAAAGGCCAACCTCCTCCTGGAGGACAGGATTGCAGAAAGAACCCTGGCCCTGGAGGAAACCAATCACAGGCTCACCGCGGAGCTCGAGCACCGCACGCGCGCCGAGAAGCAGCTCTCCCATGACGTTCTCCACGACGCCCTGACCGGCATGGCCAACCGCAGTCTAAGCTTGAGCCGTCTCGAGCTGCTCATCATGCGCAACCATCGCGATCCCAGGCTGTCCTACGCGGTCCTCCACCTGAACCTGGATGGGTTCAAGACGATCAACGACAGGTTCGGCCACGGCGCGGGAGACGCGTTCCTGTGCGAGGTGGCCTCACGGTTGAGACGGAGCGTGCGGGAAGTGGACCTGGCGGCCCGGGTGGGAGGAGACGACTTCGTCGTTCTCCTGGACGGGTTCACCACCGCGGAAAACCTGGAAGAGATCACCGATCGCATCGTCGACAATCTGTGCGTTCCCATCTACGTCGATACCAACGCCGTGGTTCCATCGGCGAGCATCGGTATCGTGGTCGGCAGGTCCGACTACAACGATCCGCAGGGGATCCTGCACGATGCGGAGATCGCCATGCACAAGGCCAAGGCCACGGGGAGAAACCTGCGCGCCGTCTTCTCGGAGGAAATGCGGCTCCAGGTGGACGAGCGCAACCTGCTCTCAGCCGCCCTGCGGACCGCAATCGCATCCGGCGGAATCGCCCTCGCTTTTCAGCCCATTGTGCGCATGGACGGCGCCACGGCCGGCTGGGAAGTCCTGGCTCGCTGGAAGCACGAGCGCCTCGGCCCCATCGGCCCGGACCGGTTCATCCCCATTGCCGAGGAGTCAGGCCTGATCATTCCGCTGGGCGCCTACATTCTCCTGGAGACTTTGAAAACCGCTGCCGCTCTCCGGACAGAAGGCCTCATCGATGAGGGGATGTTTTTTGCCGTCAATGTCTCTGCAATCCAGTTTGGACACCGAGATTTCGCGGAGTTCGTCCTCTCCTCCCTTGATCGGCTGGAGCTCCCGCGTTCCCTGCTCCACCTGGAGCTCACGGAGAGCGCCATCATGGAAAACCGCGACGTGGCCACGCGCATGATCGAGCAGCTTTCCGCGGAGGGGATCAGCTTCAAGCTGGATGACTTCGGGACAGGGTATTCTTCACTCGGGTACCTGCACAGGATACCCATCAACTGCGTGAAGATCGACCGCAGCTTCATTGCGCGATTGGATCTCCTCCAGGAAGACCAGAACTCGGCAGGGGTCGTGCGCGGCATGATCTCACTCTCCCACGAGCTGCGGAAGACCGTTGTGGCGGAAGGCATCGAGACTGAAGCGCAGGCGCAGATGCTTCGCGATTGCGGGTGCGATTTTGCCCAGGGGTATCTTTTCGGAAAGCCCATGGACAAGACCGCGCTGATTGAATCACTGCACAAGGCAAGGGATCACGAGCGGGTCGGGCTGTAGGCGGCAAGGAAGGCCTTTACTCCGGCGTCCGCAAATCTCCTGAGCTCTTCCTGCGTGAAAATCCCGCCGCACATGGTCTTGTCCAGCGGCATCATGACGATCAGTCCTGCGAAGTGCATTGCTGCAATCTGCGGATCCTCCAGCCGAAGGAGCCCTCTCTCGCTGAGACGCTGGACCGCGGAGGCACGCGCAGAGACCGTGCGCCCGGGAGCCTGCTCGTAGCAGGTGCGTGCACCCGATGAACGGCTTCCCGCAGGGCACAGCGGACATCCCCGGTCAGATGAGCGGCCACGGCCTGCTGCACTTTGTTTCAGCCGCGGTGGGGTTCCTCTCGCTGACCATCGCGTCCTGCTTCGTGTTTGCCCGCAGATTCGCAGGGCTCAAACAGCAGGGATGGGTCGTGTACTCCGCCGTCACGGGGGCCTTCTTCTTTGTCACCTGGGCGGCGCTGGGCGCCACCGGCTCCCGGATCGGGTGGATCGCCGTGCTCTCTGCCCTGGCAGTGTTGTTCGGCGGTACCTGGATCACCGTTGCAGCAGCCAGGCTGATGCGCTCAGAAGCGCGATAGTTCGGAGGCGCTATTTCCGAACAGCAAGGCGGAGCACGTTCCATGAAAGTGGCGGCAGGCGCACGCTGAGGCGTCCCCCGTCAAGGACGGCGCCGCGGGCCTCCCGCGGCGCCACGGGCTGGGCGCTGCGGTTGTTGACCGCTTTCGGATCCTTGCTGTCCATGACGATATGCGTGACACCGGAGAACACGCCGAAGCTTCGCAGGTCACACGCAAGGGCGAGCTCTCCTGCCTGGTCTCGATTCACCGCAAAGATGCTGAGCTCCTGCTGCGCGGCGTTGTACACCGCGGTTGCCTCCAGGAACGGAACGCCCGTGAAATCCCGGCTGTCGTACACGGGGGATTTCACGACAGTCTGGAGGGCCGTGCCTCTCCCGTACAGAGAGGCGTGCAGAAACGGGTAGAAGATTGTCTGCCTCCACGCGGGCCCGCCGTTGGCGGTCATGATGGGGGCAATCACGTTCACGAGCTGGGCAAGACATGCCACCTTGATCCGGTCCGCATGCTTCAGCAGCGTGATGAGCAGGCACCCCGCCAGCACGGCATCGTCGAAGGTGTACGTGTCCTCCACCTGGACCGGGGCGATTGTCCAGGGAGTGATCTTCTTGTCCGCATCCAGGGAGTGGTACCAGACGTTCCACTCGTCGAAGGAAAGGTTGATCGTCTTCTTGCTGCGTTTCCTCGCGCGTGCCAGGTCGCACGCCGCAATAACGGTCCTGATATACGAGTCCATCTCCAGGCTCTTGGCAACGAAGTTCGCCGTGTCATTTTCCTGGTTGCCGTAGTAGCTGTGCAGGGAGATGTAGTCGACATGATCGTACACGTGATCGAGCACTGTTGCATCGTAGGCGGGGAACGTGGGCATCTTCGGGTGCGAGCTGCCGCAGGCCACAAGCTCGATGCCGGGGTCCACCCACCGCATGACCTTTGCCGTCTCCTCTGCCGCGCGGCCGTACTCCTCCGCGGTCTTGTGGCTGATCTGCCACGGGCCGTCCATCTCGTTGCCCAGGCACCACAGCTTGAATGCGTGGGGCTCTTTCCTGCCGTGCGCGATGCGCAGGTCACTCCAGTACGAGCCCGCCGGGTGATTGCAGTATTCCACCAGGGCCCGCGCTTCATCAGGCCCCCGTGTGCCCAGGTTCACCGACATGTTCACCGCGGCCCCGGCCTTCACCGCCCAGCGCGCAAACTCGTTGACGCCGACCCAGTTCGGCTCGATGGTCCGCCAGGCCAGCTCGAGCTTCCGCGGCCGCTTCTCCACGGGGCCCACGCCGTCTTCCCAGTTGTACCCGGAGACGAAGTTGCCTCCCGGGTAGCGCACGATGGATACGCGAAGCTCCCGGACCAGCTCCAGCACGTCGCGGCGAAAGCCGTCCTCGTCGGCGGACGGGTGTCCCTTCTCGAAGATCCCGCCGTACACGGCCCGGCCCAGGTGCTCCACAAAGGAGCCGTACATCCGCGGATCCACTTCGGAAATCACGAAGTCCTTGTCCACGATCATCGTCGCCGTCTTTGCGTCTGCCACTGCTCTGCCCTCCTATTTGATGCCTGACGTGATTGCCACGCCTTCCGCCACGCGCCTCTGGAAGATGAGGTACAGGATCACCGTGGGAAGGGCGGCAAGAACCGCTGAAGCCATCTGCCGCGGATACGCGATGCCGTACCACGACTGGACCTGAGTGATGCCTATGGGAATCGTCATCATCCGCGTGGAGTTGATGACGATAAACGGCCAGAAGAAGTTGTTCCACGACCCGATGAACAGGATGATGGCCAGCGCCCATGTAATGCCCCAATTCAGCGGCAGGAAAAGGCGGAAGAGGATCCGCATTTCCTCCGCGCCGTCCATATGCGCCGCGTCAGAGAGCTCGGTGGGCATCTGGTCGAAGAACTGTTTGTAGATCACGACGGCCAGGGGGGACACCAGCTGGGGCAGGATGACCCCCCAGTAGCTGTTCACAAGACGCAGCTTGTTCATGAACATGAAGAGGGGGACCACGTTCGTTGCCCCGGGGATCATGAAGCCGGCAAGGATTGCCAGGAAGAGGAACCGGTTTCCCCGGAACTTGATCTGCGACAAGGCATAGGCGCACATGACCGTGAGCAGGAGCACCGCCCCCGTGATGACCACCGAAGTGAGGACGCTGTTGAAGTACCATCGTATGATCAGCGTGTTCTTGATGACGTATTGGTACGAGTCCAGGATCATGGGCACGGGAAACCAGGCAGGGGGAACCTGGACTGTTTTGGTGTCCACGCTGAGGGAGGTGTTGACTGCCCAGTACAGCGGGAAGATCCACGCAAGGGCCACGACAAGGGAGAACAGTGTGACAACGATGGACGAGAGGGAGAGTCTCCGGACCTTCATTATGCCCTCCGGAAGCGCAGCAGGCGGATCTGCAGCAGGGACGTGACCAGGATCAGGACAAACAGGACGATGGAGATCGTGGCGGCATAACCGCCGCGGTATCGCGTGAACGCCTGGACGTACATGTGCATCAGCACGACGATGGTCGAATTGAACGGCCCGCCGGCGGTGAGAAGGTACACCTGGTTGAAGATCTGCCACTGCAGGATGAGCTGCAGGACGAGCACAAGGGACGTGACCGGCCAGAGCAGCGGCCACGTGAAGAACCGGAAGACGCGGAACCCCCGGTCCGCCCCGTCAAGCGCCGCAGCCTCGTAGTATTCCGCGGGGATGGCCTGGAGCCCTGCAATGAACATCAGGACATTGAACCCGACCGTCCACCAGACGGTGACGAATGCGACGGACGGCATGGCCCAGACCGGGTCCTGGAACCAGTTGACCTTCAGGTGCACAAGGAAGTTGATGATCCCGTACGCGGCACTCAGGACCCATATCCAGATCTGCGTCACCACGCTCACCGGCAGGACATAGGGAAGGAACAGGAGCGCCATGACAAAACCCCGCAGCCTGTGCAGACGCATGATCATGAGCGCGAACACCAGTCCCACCAGCGTGTTGGGGATAACGGTGAGAATGATGAAATAGACGGTGTGCCACAGCGAGGCCCAGAACAGCGCGTCATGGGCCAGGCGGACGTAGTTCTCCGTTCCAATGAAATGGCCCCTGCCGGCAATGTCCGAATTGGTGAAGCTCAGCGTGATCACGCGCACGGTGGGATAGATCAGGAATGCGCAGTAGACAATGATGAACGGGAGAACCAGCAGGAGGACCGTGCCCCACGGAGTCCTCCTGCGCCTGCGGCGGAGCCTCACGACTGCTCCGCCGGTCTGCTCGATGACCTCTCTGCCCATGACACCCCCTGTAGAGAAGGAACAGGCCCCATGGAGCGCACCACGGGGCCTTTGTTCAGGTAAGAGGAGACCCGCTACATCGAGAGACTTTGCAGCTCCGCCTTGAACTTTTCAATGGCGTCATTCACCTGGAGGGTCCCGATCAGCGCGGGGGAAAGGAAGTTGCCTGCCGCGTCATATGTCGGGGCGCCTACGCCGAATATCGGGTTCACCGGCTCGAGCCTGACGTCCTTGGCCGCCTGCCCCGCGTACTGGTTGACCGGGTACAGGTCTTTCAGGGCGGACCCGTTGAGGACCGGCAGGTATGCCGGCAGGTGCCCGCCGCCGGCCCATTCCGCGGCGTGCTTCTCCACGAAGGCGATAAAGGTCAGCACCGCGTGAAGCGTGTCTGCGGAGATCGGCGTCTTGGAGTTGTTCGGGATGGCGATATTGTGGGAATCAGCCCAGGTCTGCTGGTTGTTGTAGAGCTTGGGGAAGGCCATCACGCCGAACTTGAAGGGAAGCTTGCCGGATTTCTCCAGGTCCACCATCGTGGGAACTTCCCAGTTGCCGTTGAACATGAATGCGGCCTGGCCGGAGCTGAACTGCGCCACTGCCCCGGGGTAGTCCACGTTGGCAGGGATGAGACCATTTGTCGTCCAGTCCGTCATGACCTGGAGCGCGGTCTTTCCAAGAGTAGTCACCTGGTCCAGGGTCACCTTGCCGCCGCTGGCCAGGTTTCCGCCCTGCTGGTAGAAGAGGGTGGTCCACATGCGCCAGACGGTTGCCGGGTCATTCGCTGAGGACATGGCAAGGGGGAGCATTCCCGTGCTGCTCTTGATCTTCTGCAGGGAGCGCGTGAAGTTCGCCATGCCGGTGAACGCCGACGCAAGGGGCAATCCGTTGGATCCAAGCAGCCCCGCCTTTTTCAGGATGTCCTTGTTGTAATAGAGAATCGAGGTATGCGTATCCAGGGGGATCCCATAAAGGACTCCCGCGGTTCCGTATGCCTTGCTGATGGCCAGAGAGGTGTCCACGAGGACCGGGTTGAAATCCTTGTAGCTGAGCCCCACGCTCTTCAGCTCCGCTTCCGTGATGGGGCGAAGGTCACCGGCCTGGACTCCCGCGGGGAAGTGGGAGAGATGATAGGTCATGACATCGGGAGTTTCCCCTGCCACTACCGCCGTGTGCACCTTTGTGTAGAACGGATCCCCCCAGGTCAGCGTGGTGGACTCGACGCTGACGTCGCTCTGGCCGCTGTTGAACTCGCTGATTATCGCCTTCCAGCGTACCCCGTCTCCGCCGCTGAGGAAGTCCCACAGCGTGACCTTTGTCTGGGCAAAGACCACGAGCGGAGCCAGGAGGAGCAAGGTGACCACAAACAATCTGATAGATCGCTTCATAGGATCAGCCCTCCATAAGAGTGATTTTGATACATATCCAAAAAATAAAGTTCGTGCTTGGAAGCGGTATAAGAAAGGAACAAAACAGTAGAAGAAGGGGACGATTCCGACATTGTGGCCATATCACCCGTTGCCCGGGCTTGCGCGGGCCTATCCCTGCTTGGGCACGACGGCCAGCATCGGATAAAACTCGTAGTGGTTCAGCCCGTTGGCGGGGTCGTTTGCCACAAGTGCGTCCCGCTCAGCTTCTGATTCCACGCCGACGACCCCGATTCCATACGTGCCCCTGGGATCCAGCACGGGTCCGAACACCAGCACCGTCCCCTTGGCCATCAGGCCGGTCCAGTAGGCGACGTGCCGCTGCATGACGCTCCGCTCCTCAGGGGTCATGTCCTGGGAGAATGTCGGGCGCGGCGGATTCAGCCGCAGAAAGAAATACTTCATGGGCTTTGCAACCCGATGCGGTTGCCTTCGGAATCCAGCTCGATCCAGTTGGAAAGGTGCTTCACGATGTCCTCCTCATGGGAAACAGGGTAGCGAATGGCGGCGAGTCCGTATTGCAAAATTCAGAAATGGCTCTACGCCTGCGAGGCCCGAACGTGACCCTGGGCAGCATACTGGAGGATGGGTTCGTCCCGTGTCAGCAATACCGCTCCCAGCTCGCGGGCCGTTGCCACGATGAGTCGATCAGCCGGGTCTCCGTGGAAGACCCCGGGAAGACGGGAACTGCGGACACAAATAGACGGTGTAAGCGGCATCAAGGACAGTCCCGGCAAGCCGAAAGCTTGCTCGACCCACTCCTTGCAAGGGATATCGAAGCGGAGCCGTCCCCTGGCTTCCAGCATGCCGACCTCCCAGGCTGAGATGACGCTGACCCGCAGAAACGATTCCTCCCCCGCGCGCTCCATGAGGTCCACCGCCTCAGGTCGAACGCCTGTGCGGCCCTCCATCAGCCATACCCAGACATGAGTGTCCAGGAGCACGGGGCTATCCACGCTCCGCCTCCCAGGCTTCACCCGTGGGGCTCACGATGTCGCCTTCTTCAACCACGTGCCCGGCGAAATAGCCGAACAGCCTCCGCGGCTTCTCTACTTCCAACGGGACGAGCCGAGCAACGGGCTTGCCCCGCTTCGTGATGGTAATCGCCTGGTGTGTCCGATTCACCTGGTCGATCAGGGAAAGGCACTGAGCCTTGAATTGCCCGGCAGGAACCGTCATTTCGCCTTTCTTCATGACCATGGACATATGACCATGGTATCGTTTCCCGCATTCAGCGTCAACTCGCAGCGTCTCTCAGCCTTCAAGTCGCCCTTGCTACGGAAGAAACCGCTTGGTCCTCCGCTCATCGACTGAGGTTTTCGCAGATGCTCCAGAGCCGTTCTTCGGCCTCATGATTCCTGAAGGAGCACGGGATCTCCTTCCTGTTCTCGAAGAGCTTTCCCGTCACTCCTTCCAGGTCCGGGCTGCTTGCAAGCCAGACGGCCGTATCCGCGCCGTCCGCGGGCGTCCGGCCCCCTCTCTTTCGCAATTGCTCCATCACCTGGGGGGGCGTATTGCGATACAAGCCGGTGTCCACGATGAGGCCGGGCGCCATGGCGTTTGCCGTCACATGAGTGCCTTCGAGCCTGCGCGCCATGGCCCATGTGAGCAGCCTGTCGCACGCCTTCGACTGGGCGTACGCCTTCATGCTGTCCCAGGCGCGGCGCTGGAACTGCAGGTCCTCCAGATCCAGGTCACTTGCGAAGGTGGAGGCCACATTGACGATGCGCGCGGGAACGCTCTCCTTCAGCCGGGCAAGCAGGTGGAGCATGACAAGGTAGTAGCCGATCACGTTCGTCCCGAATGTCAGCTCGATGCCATCCGAGCTCTTCGCGTATGGCTGCGCGCCGCGGCTTACGCCGGCGTTGTTGACCAGCACATCCACGCGGTCATACGTTTCGAGAATCTTCCGCGTGAACTGCTCGATGGACTTTCGACTGGCCACGTCCACGGCCGCAATCTCGACGGAGCCGCCCTGCCTGCTGCTCTCTATTTCCGCCGCGGCCGCTTTCCCCCTGGCGGCGTCTCTGCAGCCCAGCACGAGATTTGCCCCCAGCCCTGCCAGTCCGATGGCGATCTCTTTGCCGATCCCGGAGGTGGGCCCCGTTATCACAACTGTCTTGCCCTTCATGGAGTTCATAGTCTCTCTCTCCTGCCCGGAAAACAACAGTGCATTTTCAAAATCCCATTGTGCAATCGGGCGAAGCATGATACCGTGCGGACACATAAAGTTGTCAATATGGAATCAGCCAGAGCCCGCGGTGAGTCCCCCGCAACCTGTCCTGAGCCCTCATCTTCTCATGTCGTGCCAATCAAAAAGGAGCCGCAAATGAAACCTGCAATCATTATTGTGGATCGACTTGCTTTCGTCAGGAGCCTTGCTCTTTTCTGCATATTTGCCGCTGGCTGTGCAACCACTATCCATTCGGAGCTGCAACATGCCTTTGTGGATGCTCTTTCCATAGAAACCAGATTCGCCAGTATCCCGGATGCTGCAAAATTGACGCAGGCTGATCTCAAGGCTCTTGGCGAAGTCAGCAGGACACTCTCTCCATATCTCCCCGACTCTGCCTCGGCCACTCCCGAAGCGATATTCGGTCTTGCACGGAAGGCAAATCCGTTCCTGGAGTATTCGCTGTCTAAATTACCATACGGAGTTGGAGGTCCTTCAGTGACGAAGACCGATATGCCAACCCGACTCGCCGAGACTGATTCAATTCCCCCAATGTCGGATGTCACTCAGCCCGGTCCTGCATCGATTCCGAATGCCTTTGCAGATGCATTTGCCAAATTCCTCATAGACCGCGCCCGTATTGAGCTGATCGATTCATTCATACAGAACTATCGTTCAGTCCTGAATGACTATCCGGAAATCGCCTACTTGATGCCGTCAACCAACTCATATCTGGTCAACAATCTTTCAAATGCTCAGGTAGATACGATTCTCGCATCACTCTCCAGGCTGTCACAGGTAGATCTTGAAAACCTGCCCTCTCGTCTTGCAACCCTGGATCAAATGGATGCACAAGACAGGAAACAGATCGATCGAAAAACAGCATATCATGAGATTCTCAAGGGGAAGGTCGGCCTGATTCTCACCACGTTTTCCACACTGTACAAGGACTTCTCATCCGGCTCGGATTTCAGAACAATTGTCCTGGATCTGGCCGAAAACGCACACGCATCCAAATGGGAAGACGCCCTTGAGAAAAACCAGGACTTGAATGATGCATATTCGTCTCTGATCATCCTGAGCGTGCTGCTTGAAAGCTTTTATGATCCCGCTCACGAGGGCTTTGCGTCCGAGCAGGATGTGGCGAAGTTCTGCTCTCAACCTCGACAAACCGCAATGTTCATAGGGCTCGTATTCCAGTGCCTGGAAAACGATTCACTTCTTGCAAAAAACAGCTCCGTTCAGAGCCGGATTCTAGCCATCGAAAAAAGCTTTCGTAACGTTGAACCACATATTGATTCAGTCGTCGACTTCCTGGGTGATTTCATGAAGCTTCTTTCAGCCACCAACGACACATATTCAAAATGGTCTCAGGCCAGCACGAGCGGTGACAAAAAGGCAATGTTTTCCGCGCTGGTCAGCTACTGCGAGTCACTGCGCCAGTTTCTTTCGTCAACAGGAATGCTGTATGTCATCCTTCCGGATGCCGACACGCTGGCCCAATTCCAGAAAAATCTTTCGTACAAATACCTTATTGATGCAGTGGGATCGGGAATTGATTTGACTGAGGCCGTGGTGGGAAAAGACTATATATCTGCCCTCCACGCCGCCATCCGGGTTTTCAAGGACATTGCAAACGATCCAGATTTGACACGCAATGAGTACATCGCAAAGCGATTGGCGGACGCATGCGACAAGATGAGCTCTGCAGCCGAGTTTGTTGCAGCAATCGCGGGCGCGCAAAATTCTGACGAAATGGCAAAGGTAATAGATGCCTACGCCCTGCCTCCCTCGAGCTATAAGAACAAATACAACACCAGGATGAACCTCGTTCTGAACGCGTATTTGGGATTTGCCGCGGCAGCCGGCTCTGACACAAACGCATTTGGCGCGTATGCGCCACTGGGAATAGCGTGGAACATCGACACGACCTGCTACGTGATCTCTTCCTTCACCCTGTTCGTGGGGGTGGTCGACGTCGGCTCACTTGTTACCTACCGCGTTCAAAATGGAACGGCCGCACTGCCGGCATTTGATGTCAGGAGCCTTTTCTCCCCAAGCGCGAGCATTGGAATCTCGCTGTTTCGCTCGCCCGTGTCTCTTTTTGCCGGCTACCGGTCGAGCCCGAAAGTCGAAAGCTTCTCTTCCAGCAGCGTTACCTACTCCAGCTCCGTTGAGGGGCAATGGTTCGCGGTAGTAGCGGTTGATATCCCGATTTGGGGCATCGCAGAATTGAAGTAGAAGAAGACGGGCTCTGCCCTCGACGCGGCCGCGCAGATCGTACTATCCTGTGCGCACACAGCCATGACACCCGCAATGCGAGTACCTCAAAACGATGCGCAGGCCAGGTCAGAGATCCTCCGCCTGGCACACGAGCACGGCCTGGACGTCAGGGGCGGAAGACTGCGGCGCACCTCGTCGCGGTTCTGCCTCGGAGTGGAGCACGGCGATTATAATGGAACGGAGCTCTTCGGCGTCGGCACCGACAGGTTCATCTGGCTGGGCTGGAAGCCGAACCAGACGGACAGGATCCGCCTGTTCAGCGGCAACTTCCCGAAAGACGGCGTGGTGAGCTTCACGAGCGGCCGCATCCCGGCGGCCCGCTCCGCCGAAATCGCCGATACCTGGGCCCGGTTTCCCTACGGGGTGGACGCCATCCTCCGCAGGGAAGGCATGACGCCGGCCAAAGGCTTCGACGCGGTGCTCATCGGCAACATCCCCGGCGGCGGAATGTCACGCTCCGCGTCCCTGACCCTCAACCTCATGCTCACCATGCTGGATGCAAACGGCCTTTCACTGGGCAAGGACCGGATGCGGATCATCGACCTGGCGCAGGCCGTGGAGAACGACTACATCGGGTCCCCCTGCGGGCAGCTCGACCAGATCATGATCTACTTTGCCAGGGCCGGGATGGGAACGCACTACAACCCTTCCAATCGCTCGATCAAATATGTTCCCCTCGGATCGGAGGCCGTGGATTTCCGCATCGTGAGCCTGGATACCGGGACCGTCCGGCCCGGGCTTGAAAAGTCCACCTACCGGGTGCGGCGGGCCGAGTGTGAGAAGCTCGTGGAAATGGCCTCAGGCGAGTTCGGGATCCACGCCCTGGCCGATGTACGGGACAGGAAGGTCTACCGGGCGATCATGGACAGGTTTTCCGAATCCCATCCGGATCTCTGCGATCGGCTGACCTACATCTTCGAGGCCCAGGCCAGGTTCTCCCGGATGCTGAAAGCGTGGCGGGCAGGTGATATCGAGGGAGTCGGGGCGATCTTCCGCGCCGACGGCCAGGGGCTTCGCGACCTGTACAGGATCTCCGGCCCCGAGCTGGAGGCAATGTGCGACATCGCGCGCACAGTGCCCGGCGTGCTGGGAGAGCGGATGCTGGGAGGCGGGGACAAGGGCGCCTCCGGAGCGCTCGTGAAGGCAGGCGCCGTGGCCGCTCTTCGCAAGGCTGTCCAGACCGCCTATCCCCGCAGCTACCCAGGCCTGGCCGATCTTTTCGCTGTGCACGAGTGCCGGGTGGTGGACGGCGTGGTGGAGATGAAGTTGTAGACAGCCCCTGTTTCGTCCAGATCGCCCGGTCTTCTTCTACTTCCCGTACGCCTTCTTCAGCGCCTTGATGTCAAGTTTTCCCATCTTCATCAGCGCATCCATGACCCTGCTCGAGCGGGCCGGGTCTTTATCGCTGACCATATCCCCGAGCATGGAGGGGACGATCTGCCACGACACTCCGTACCTGTCCTGGACCCAGCCGCACGGAAGCTTTTCCCCGCCTTCGGAAAACTTCTCCCACAGCTCATCGATTTCTTTCTGCGTATCGCAGTTGATAGAGAACGATATTGCGGGCGTGAACGTGAAGTCGTGCTCGCGGTTGCTGTCCATGGCCATGAACTCCTGCCCGCCGAGGGAAAACCTGGCGTGCATCACCGTTCCCTCGGGCTCTCCCTGGCCCGCACCGTGGCGCTTGACCTGCTCGATGCGTGAGCTCCCCAGCAAGGAGACATAGAACCTGATGGCCTCCTCCGTTTTTCCGTGCTGCTTTCCGACGAACATGAGAAACGGAGTGATCTTCCTGGTCCCGCCGGCGAGGTTGAGCTGCCAGGAGACCCCGTACTTGTCCTGGAGCCAGCCGAACTTCTCGCTGAATGGATACTTCTGCAGGTCCATGAAGACCTTCCCATTCTGAGAGAGCTTCTGCCACAAGGCGTCCACCTCCTCCCCGGTCCTGCACGTGACAAAGAACGATAGTGCCGGCGTGAAACGGACAGCCGGGCCCCCGTTCAGCGCCGTGAAGGTCTGCCCTTCGAGCTGGAAGGAGACGGTCATCACGCTTCCTTTTGGCCGAGGAGCTCCATCCCCGTAGCGGGCCCTGGCCAGGATCTTCGAATTGTCGAAGAGAGAAGTGTAGAACTCCGCGGCCTCCTCGGCCTGACTGTCGAACCACAGGAACGGAACGATCTTCTGCATGCTGTCTCCCCTTTCCCCGGCGCGTGAGCCCGCCTGCGCAATCATCCGGAATCAGCCGTGCGGCCGATGACACAGAGCCGGGCGGGAAACAGGCGCAGAACGCGCAGCGGGCGGATGGCGTCCAGCGGCATCAGCGCCTGGAGCTCGCTCCGGACAAAGGCGCGTGCGATCGAGAGCAGCCCGTCAGAGCGCGCGAAGCTGCCGTGCAGAAACAGGGTGGAGAAGGCCCAATATGCGATCCATGCGAGTGACGATCTCTCGAGATCGCTCGCGATGAACTTCCGGGCTGCCTTCCTGCCCATCAGCCGAAACAGGATTCGAGTCTGATCCTCGGTGAAATGGTGAAGTGTATTTCCGCAGATGATGTAGTCGAAATCGGGCAGCTGGTCGAGATCAAATGCGGAGAACTGCTGAAACGTGACCCAGTTCGAAACGCCGGATGCCGTGATGCGGCGTCGGGCGTGGCTTCCAATTCTCGGGTCATTGTCTATGCAGGTGATAGCGGCCTGGACTCCGCGCGCTCGACAGGCCCGTGCAAGCCAGATAGCGACATCACATCCGCCGGCGCCGATTTCCAGCACCGTGAACGGCCCATGCGCCGGGGCTCCCCGTTTCAGCCCTTCCATGTCGCGTATGACGTGCCGGGCCAGAAGCCACCGAGAACGGGAGAACAGTCGATTCGTAATGCGGAATTGATCCAGTGTCGCAAACAACCGGGAGCGGTCGCTGCGAGGATCGTCCATGAGCTCGCGAAGCCCGCTCCGCCGTCGCTTCGAAGGAAATGGAGGCCAGCTCATGCACACCCTGATTGAGGGCAGACTCGGGCAAGTCCAGCGCGGCGGCACCACGTCACCTTACAAAGGTAGGTTTCCACCATGGGAAAAGCAAATAACGGCCAGGATGACCTTCGCGGGCATGATGCCGCACCCGCACTTCGCGACGCTACCGATGGCTCGTGTAGCGCAGCTGTCGGACCGCTTCCCGCAAGGCGCGCTGATCAGCCTCGCTCAGGGGTGGGGCGTCGGCCGCGGCGACGTTTGCCTCGACCTGCGCAACGCTGCTGGCCCCGGCCGCCACGGCGGTCACGGCGGGATGGCTCAGCGCGAATCGAATGGCCGTTTGCGCCATCTCCGTGTCCGACCCGGCGATCGCTCGGAGGGCATCCTGGGCTGCTTGTACCTCGGAGGCCGAAAGGCCCAGGTACTCTGCCGGAGGCTTCCCAGCCGGAGGCCTTCCTGCCAGAAGACCGCCTGCGACCGCCCCGCGCGCAAGGACGCCGATCCCGGCCCGCGTGGCGGTTTCCAGGATCTCCTCCTCGGGCCTGCGGTCCAACGCATTGTACTGGACCATCTCCGACGACAGCCCCGCGGCCCCGCTCTCTGCCATGAGCGCGTAGCGGCGCACCACGTTCGGCCGGATTGAAGAGATTCCCCACGCGCGGATGGTGCCGTCCTTCAGGAGACGCTCGAACACACGCACTGTCTCCTCTGCCGGGTCGTCGATGGTCCCCCCATGAAGCTGGTAGAGGTCGATATAGTCTGTCTTGAGCCTGCGCAGGCTTGCACGAACAGCTTGCAGGATGTACTTCTCCGTGGGATCCCAGTCCCACCCGGAGCCGTCGGGACGCCGCCGGTTTCCCACCTTTGTCGCGATCACCACTCTGTCGCGCACGCCATGGAGCGTCTGGCCAACGAGCTCCTCGTTGACGCCCTGGTCATACAGGTCCGCGGTGTCGAACAACGTCACGCCGAGGTCCAAGGCCCTGCGAAGAATGAGTTCTGCCCTGGATCTGTCGAGTCCAAGGGACATGCACCCCAGGCCGACGACGGACACCTCGAGGCCGGATCTTCCCAAGCTGCGATGGTTCATGAGGCCCCCGTCCGTTCGAGGAACTGCGAGAGAATACGTTCAGTGATGCCCCAGATCGGGCCCTTGGGAGACGGGAAGGCAGGCAGTTCCCGCGTACCGTCCCTGGCGTCCCAGCGCACCACGGCAGAGAGTCCCGTCTTCCTGAGCGCCGCAAGAGGCATCCAGAAGGCTTCTTCGACCTCTTCCGGCTGAACCCGGAGGATCGCGCCGTGCGGTGCAAGGGCGACGAACGGTGTCACGGTGACCGAAGGGATGCGGGTGCTCATGGGACGGAACGCGGGGAGCCTGCCAAGCAGTCTGCCGCCCTGTCGGGCATCGATTCCAATCTCTTCTGCTGCCTCACGCATGGCGACGTCCAGCAGGGTGGCGTCCTCTTTCTCCGCCCGGCCTCCGGGAAATGCCAGGTGCCCTGACCACGGATCCCCTGCCCGCTCCGCGCGCTTGATGAGGAGGATCTCGGCCGAATCTCCCGCTGCGTCGCCGCCCGCGGCTCCATCTGCCGGGCGCAGGAGGAGCATGACCGCCGCGTGGGTCAGGCCTTCTCCCGCGGCCGGCACTTTCACCAGATCCACAGGATCGAGCCGCGCCTGGACCCGCTGAAGGAATGCTTCGAATTGGAGATCCAATGCCACGGGCCTACTCTATCACCTTCCATGCGGGCGGCAAGGCCGGGCATCGCGGGTCCGATCGTGAGCGTGCCCCGCACGGAACACGCGTCATCCAGGCCGCGCGCGGCGCCGTCAAGCACCAACAGCCTCGCGGGAACAGTAAAGTCCGACACCGCGATGCGCGGGGTTGCCCATCTTGTCGTCGCCCCCACTTGAGGTTGCCCTCGTTTCGCGCCATAAAGAGGGGTAACCGTGGGCAGCAGAAAGTTCATTGGCATCGACATAGGTGGAACGTCCATCAAAGCCGCTCTCATTGGAGACGCAGCAACGGTAGAGCGACGCGTCGCGGTTCCGACCCCCGCAACGGGGGACGCCGCGCGCATGGCAGACCAGCTCTCCGCTCTCGTGGATGAGTTGCGGGGGGGCGCGAGGCAGCGGATCGACGCCGTTGGGGTCGGTGTCCCGGGCATCGTGGACGAAAAGCGGGGAGGCACCCGTGCGGCAGTAAACCTGCGGATCCCCGCCGACGCGCCCCTGCGAGGGCTGCTCGAGGATGCCCTCGGCATTCCGGTCTTCCTCGGCCACGACATGCGAATGTTCACCATCGCGGAAACCCGGTTGGGAGCGGGGAGAGATTTTCGCGACCTTATTGCGGCCTCCATCGGCTCCGGCATCGGCATCGGCATCATGATCGGCGGCGAGATCTACACCCGTTCGACGGGAGACTGGGGACACGTGACCATCGATTATCAAGGAGCTCCCTGCGGCTGCGGCGGGCGCGGATGCCTGGAGGCCATGGCCTCGGGTCCGGCGATCGCCCGCGCCGCCCGGCAGAGGGCACGCGTGGAGGCGACCTCCCTTGGGTCGAGCGCGGAGATCGCGCGCGTCACGGCCGAGGACGTGTTTCGGGCGGCGCGGGAGGGGGACGCAATGTGCAAAGACGTCGTGCGGAACGCCGCGGAGGCTCTCGGCGCGGGTATCGCGACCCTGTTCGCCCTGCTCAATCCGCAGGCGCTCATCATCGGCGGCGGCGTGGCGGAGGGTTGGGACGTGCTCTTCCCGCTGCTCTGCGAATCGCTTTCCACCCGGGCACCGCTCTTCCCCGACGCCGCGAGCCGCGTCGTACGGGCTGCGCTTGGGCGGAACGCGGGATGCATCGGCGCGGCGTTGTTTGCCGAGGAGAAGCTCGGCGGTTCGACGGGGGTGCGGGAGGCATGAGATCGTACATCGACGAGGTTTCGGCGCGGGGCAAGAAGGCCGCGGCCTGGCTTTCCTCCCAGGTGGACGCCCGGGGGTCCCTCCCGTGTGACGACGACCTGGGCTGCTACTACAAGTGCGTGACTCCGCTGCGGCTTGCAGGCTACTCCACGGAGGCATCGCTCCTGCTGGGGCGCGTCCTGCGCCTCTTCCTCCGTGCAGACGGCGACCTCAGCAATCCGGGAGACCGCAAGACCTCGGGAACCTACACTTCCTTCTTCTGCCAGTGCTACCCCAACGGCTGGATCGCGCAGGGCGCATTCCTCCTGGGGAGGTTCGACGCGTTCCGGCTCCTCATGGACGGCCTCCTCCGCAATTACTACGATCCCGGCACGGGGAGTTTCCGCAGCAGCCACGCCCCCGAGACTGACGTTGTCGACGTCAACTCGACCGCAACCGCACTCGAGCTCTTCCTTCTCTGTGACATGCCGAAGGCCCGGCGTGCCGCCGATCTGCTGTGCCGTTTCGTTGAGGAACAGCCCGATCCCGCGCGCTGGTTCTACACGCGCATCCGCCCGCCCTTCGTCTACGTGACCCAGCCCGATCCCCGCAGCGAGACCTACAGCGCCATCCGCATCGGAGAGGAGCGCCAGGGCTACTGGATGCTCGGCCTTCCCTGCGCCGTGCTCGTGCAGGCCGCGGAGGCAACAGGCGAGGAACGCTATCTCGAGGCGGCGGAGAGATACTTCGACGTCTTCCTCTCCTGCGGAGAGCCCGCCTTCCGATGGATCACCTCGGGCAAGTCCGCATGGGCGGCCGCAATGCTCTACAGGCTCACCGGCAAGGAGAAGTATGCTGCGGCGCTGCGCCGGATCGTCGCGTTCCTCAGCAGCCTGCAGGCGGAGAACGGCTGTTTCCTCTTTCCCGGCATGACCATGGAGCAGATGAGCCCGAAGCTCCTCTTCGACGAGACCCCTGAGTACATCAAGTGGTACCTCGACATCGCCGCGGAGCTCGCGGCGCTGCCCGGCGGCGCGTAGCCGCTCCTGCCAATCGAGCTTCCCATCATTTGTTAGCCGCTCGGGGCAAGTTCGAGTTCTACGGGCTGTGCATGCCCTTGGATTCTACCCTTGTCCCTGCCGAGCCCTGGGTATGTCCATTGAGAATCCCACTCTTCGTTGCCCCTTTATGATTGAAGAGAAAACAAGAGGAAGATGCTTTACACGTTTTCTCAAGGACGATTTCCATTTTGTCGGATAGAGCGCCGGAATGCGCCATGTTTTCTTTGATGATGCCCGGGTTTCGACTAATTGCTTTTCGTTTATTTGAACATTCAATTGCAGACCTGATTCTTCTTGATATCTGGCCGAGGTATTCACGGCTCTCGCCAACTGGACCCCGTGTTCATAGATGTTCTCACCATCAAACTCAACATCCACGGGAAAAAACCACCATTTCTGTATTTCCGCCGTTGGCCAGGATAATTCCAGTCTGCTGTCATCTGGAAGCCCGCCGTTTGTCCAAGCATGGTTCTTCAGCCCCCGGTCATTATCCGGACTCTGGTCGGCACCACACGACAATTCCACCGCGATCGATATGCCGTGCTTCACTTTCATATCATGTCGGAACAGGGGACAAAACCATGTTGCGCTGAATTCGGTCGAGCTCGCGCCAGGGACATCGACTTCAAGATCTTTCGAGCCATTCACTGTGCACCCAACCGCAGATTGTTCCAGATCCATCTTCTTCCAACTCGTATCGCTGCCGATCGCCGGGCTATAATACAGTTTCACCGTCACGTGCCCTGACACATTGCCATGATTATGCAGCCTCACATGAACAATCGACTTGTTTGTATCATCGTTGATATCTACCACGTCATTCGGGTAATTCTTATGAAGTGTCGTCAGGTATATATCCGGGTTATCCCATCGCGATAAAAACAGAACAATCAAGGATTCTTTGCCTGGCTGACGATTCCAGCGGGTGACCATGATATCGCACGCGGACGTCATTGCATAAGCTTGTATCGAATACGTGAGACCAACACTTCTGGAATTTGCCCGGTATGCTATGGCAAACAGCAGTTTCGTGACCGTCCCGCCGCGGTTCAGCAGCCCGACCGCGCGGTTAAGCCAATTCTGATCCGTGGATATGATGTCGAGAACGGCATTATTGGCATCCAACAGAATAATATGAAGAAGGCAAGGCGCGCTCGAGGGGCTTGCCTGAAAATCGATCGCAACGCTCCCCGTACCCGGTTCCAATACGAGGGTGTGAAATGTCATTGACCCGGCTTCAATCAGCGTATCAGTGAACCTGGCCGGAGTATTTGCGGTCAGCATGGCTGACGTGCAGGGCGGGGCCGGGGTTGCATAGTTGAAGAACCCAAACCCCCTATTCCCTGGTGCCTTTGCCAATTGTCCCGCTGTGCAAAGAACCAGATCGCTCAAGACCGAGTTGTCGACATAGATATCCTTGTGCTGGTCGGAATAGACAAAATCTATGGATTCAGCCGGTAGAAGGTCGGCAAAACCCGGGGGATACGTCACCTTGCATTGATTCCAGACAGAATATATGTCGGCCAGATATGCCCAGATCACCGCGGCACCTTCCGGGGTACTCAATCCCATTTTCGGATTATTCATGAATGTCGTCAGAAGCGGCCCCAGGTTGTTGGAGCCCAGGATAAAATCCTGGAGCAGAGAGCGAGGCGGAATATCCCAGAAATTGTTTCCTTTTATCTGCGGGATCATAACATCGAGTTCGACGATATCTATCAATCCGTTGAGAGCTGCCAGTGAAATCTCTTCGTCGGATAATTGTGGATCAAATTGAAGGCCATAACGGCCAGTCGCGCTGTTGAGAACCGCCGGCTCAACTTTTTTTTGAATGACTATATCGATCTTTTCCCCTGCACGAGGAAACGTGGAAAGAAACTGTTCCAGCCAGCAGCGACAGTATTCAAGAGAGATTGCAATTCGTGCAACATAGTCCGGGGTATTGGATTCCTTGTCGATGGAGATCATCTTTTTCGCTATTATCTGCCCGTCCGGGTAGTTCCCGTTTATCTCCATTCCTCCGTCGGAATATTTATGCCCGAGAATGCGCCCCCCTGCTGAAGCGACGTCAAAATCTCCTGACTGATCGTAGCCGTCCCTGATTTGATCGTCCGAGTCGCTCACAAAATAGGAAATTTGGAAATTTTGGGTATCGGTACGGGTCTTTGGCTTCAGGTCAGAACCGCTGACTACCGACGGAGAAACGTCTGAAATGTCGTTCCACCAATCGCAGGCCTCTATTGCATATATACGGCGGTACGGATTGCCCGGTGCAGGCACGCTGAAATGGTAGGATTGCAAACCATTCCTTGTTTTGCAGTCACCCTGCCACACGTGACCAATTAAGGCAGCGTAGTCGAACACCTGCCATAAACTGGCTTTGTGCAGAGCACCGGGCGGTCGAACGGGAGCCCACTGCAGCAATCTCTCGTCCGGCAATTGGACTACGCTGCCGCTTCCTTCGCCCTGC
The DNA here is from genome assembly GCA_964437385.1 of uncultured Spirochaetaceae bacterium. Lineage (GTDB taxonomy): Bacteria > Spirochaetota > Spirochaetia > SZUA-6 > Fen-1364 > Fen-1364. The sequence goes on along the minus strand of CAYTGX010000040.1, from coordinate 13,630 downwards.
ATATCGGGGTCTTCATCGAAAATATCCGGATAATTGACTGGATGGTATCTATCCCGCTGATAGTTCCATAAACGCCATGTGTCGTTGTTCGTGTCGACATCCAGCACTTTTCCATATTTCATATGGATCAGCTCATGACCATTACCAATGGTTGGCCACGTGCCCTGAGCAAACGGCGGATCTTTGAACAGGGACGTAGTTCGCGCCGCGGGATCCACCAGTTCCCAGAGTCTCCAGGTGCCATTGGCGGGAACCCAGTCCAGCACCATCCCACCTCGCATCCAAAGCAGTCTATGGCCGGCGGTTATCGAGCTGAATTGGCTTTGTACCAGCGGTGCTCCGGAAAAGAGCGCTTCAGGATTGTGGTCGTCATATGACCATAATTTCCACTTGCCGTCCGCGGGAGTCCAGACAAGGAGCTCGGTTCCGTCGTTCAGGGGAACAAAGGCGGGTTCCGACGTGACCGACACCCAGCTGTCCAGCGCTATTTCGTCCACGAATATGTCATCTGTGTTTGAAAGATCGTACCACCACAGAGAAAAATAGTAGATATTCTGTTCCTTGTGCCAGTCAAGGATTCGATCACTCAAGGGAACGAGGGTGTGACCGGTCGTTATCTTGTCCCAGGCTCCTTCCGCAACGGAGCTTGAAAAAAGGTATTTGTCCATGATAGTGAACCATTCGACATAGTCATTCTCATTCGTCCATTCGATTTCCAGCGTATTCTGCTGGCTATACCAGGCCTCAACGCCGCCTTTAAACGAATCTGCCGGATTCAGGGGCATTGGTGTTGTCGTTCGCCGGCAGGTTGTCGAGTGCGCTTTTATGGCGCCAAGATAATTTGCATTGAAGACGTCTCTTTTCACAACAATTGTGTACTTGCGCCCCCACGTCCAAATGGGAACGCTGAACTCGTCATTGCCGAGGGGTGTTATTTTGTCTTCAAGCATAAGCCAGTGAGAAGTAAAACTCAGTCCCGAGATGATACTATCATACCACTGCAACTCTCCAGTCGGAATCTGTGGAACTGATGATGTCAGCTGATCAAAAAGATGGCCGTCGACACAAAGGAACACGTCCGTCTGGCCATTCGGTCCCGGCAGTGGATCGAGCTTGCAGGCATCATCGATGGTCCGTGCATCGGCGAACCAGGGGATGGGGAGTCCCGTGAGCAGGTCAATAAAAAACGTTACGATCGCTCCTGTTGTTTTGTTGAAAATCGCGAGATTATTCTCCAGCAGATCATATGCTCCGGTTGCATGAAGCCAGGTTGCCAGTTCGGATCCGAAAACCGCTGAATCAACAGTATATACCTTGCCGCCATCGGCAATACTTCCGTCGAATAGATTACCCGGTTCATCTATTTCGTTTTGCAAAGCGCTGCAGATCATCCAAACCGCCGAGGTAGCTGGTGAATCAGGGTTGTCTTTTATGTAATCGTTCAGCAGGAGATCCCTGCCCGCCTGAACTGGATACACTGCGCCTGTCTGCTTATTTTTGATCGAGGATTTCCCGTTCTCATATAGATCGTTTGCAAACGTAAAGACTGTGTAAGGATCGTGATAGAGCCAGGCCCGAAGAAAGACGACATGCCCGCAAAAGCCGAAGGGGTTCTGATTAACGACGTCCGGATTGTCCAAAATGTGGAGCAGTTTCGTCGCCAATTCCAAATCATTCAGACGCCATGGAGAAATCTTTTGACCAGCGTGAAAGTTCCGGATCATCGACGGATATGGACTCACTTTTGCCATACTAACGACCTCCGAACCCTCGTCACTATAACACCCTGATAGCAGCCCCGCAAGAAGAGGTTTACATCCAGTTTTTTCTTGAAGAGTTCGCTGCGATGTCGATTTTGGCCCGTGGTGTACGTCGAAAACATTGAGGAGGAGAAGATCATGAGAAAGATAATCGCAGCAGAGTTCATCACGCTGGACGGCGTGATCCAGGCGCCCGGCGGCGCAAAGGAGGATACGGACGGTGGGTTCGCGCATGGCGGCTGGACTCATCCGTACTGGCACAATGACATCGGCAAGCATTTCTTTGAAGCGTTCTCGCAGGCGGACGCGCTCCTGCTTGGACGCACGACGTGGCAGATCCACGGCGGAGCATTCGAGCCAATGAAGGCCGGCGATCCGATCGGGGACGCGATGAACGGGATCCAGAAATACGTGGTTTCCACGACGCTTGAATCCGCGGCGGCATGGCGGAACTCGACACTCATCAACGGCCGGGTGGTGGAGGAAGTGCGCAAGCTGAAGGAGCGGACAGGGAAGGACATTCTCGTCGATGGCAGCAGCGTGCTCCTGCACTCGCTCATCGAGAACGACCTGGTCGACAACTATATCCTGCACGTGTATCCGCTGGTGCTGGGCGGCGGCAAGCGGCTGTTTCCGGAAAGGAAGCGCCTCAACGTGAAGCTCACACAGACCATCACCCTTCCCACAGGTGTCGTCTTTCTGCGGTATGAGTCGATTGCAGGAAAGGCAAAATGAGCGAGTGAAGTTGGGCGTTTTGTCGTCGCCCCATTTGAGGTTGCCCTCGTTTCGCGCGATAACGAGACCCCGGAGTACATCAAGTGGTACCTCGACATCGCCGCGGAGCTTGCAGCGCTGCCCGGCAGCGCATGACACGCGGCCATTGCGCCGGTCGGCAGCGCGACGACCGTCCGCCGCTTTTCTGTCCGCGCTGACATTGGCCAACTCCCGCCGTTATCCTTTCGGAAAAGCCGGCGTGGATAACGGCAGACATGCCAGACTGACAATACGGTGGGGCGCACGCGTCACGCCGGTTCAAGTCCGACCGCCGGCACTCACCTTCCCTTCGACAAACGCCGGACAGGACCCTCGCGGCGCTGCAGATCTCACAGCGGGCGGCTGCGGAAAGAAGATCTCCTTCCCCATAACCGATTGACAATAGTATTGCCTCGTGATAGTATTGCGACATGATTCGTTCCCTTGGAACGAAGGATACAAGCAGCATATGGCACGGCTTCCAAGTGCGGCGGTACCCAAGGGAGCTGCAAGTCCTTGCAAGGCGGAAGCTGCGAATGCTCAACAATGCCGCCCAGCTAACAGACTTGCTCATACCCCCAGGAAACCGTCTTGGACCTTTGAAGGGAGACCGAAAAGGACAGCATAGCATCCGGATCAATGATCAGATCCGAATTTGTTTCGTTTGGAAGGATGGTGATTGTTATGAAGTCGAGATCGTCGACTATCACTCATAGACAAGCGGCCGAGGGTCGACTGCCGAACGTGCATCCGGGGGAAGTCCTTCTCGAAGAGTTTCTCAAGCCTATGAGTATCAGCGCGTATAGGTTGGCCAAAGAGACCGCACTGTCGCAGACTCGCGTCTCCGAAATCATCCACAGGAAGAGAAGCATCACCGCGGAAACCGCGCTCCGCCTCTCTAAGTACTTTGGCAACTCAGCAGAATTCTGGCTCGGCCTGCAAAATGATTACGATCTTGAGGAGAGCCGCCTGGCCTTGAGAAAAGAGCTTGACTCGATAAAAACCCTGTCTGCCCAAAAGGCAGCAAACGGGTAGCGAACGATCCCTTTCGATCGGAACGCTTGTCTTCTAAGGGCAGCATCGTCGCTGGCGGTTTCGAATACTTGATGAACGCGCAAAAGTCCCTCGGTGCGCGACAGGCGCACCGAGGGGTCGTTATCCTATGAAGTGTGTGTGTCCAGAGTCAGCGAGCTACTTATTGAGTACCTCGTCCTGCTTCGCTTGAATCTGCTTCAGCGCCTCATCCACCGTGATATTCCCCTGCATCGCGCTCTGGATGGCGGTTTTCATGACCTCGATCACGGGGATCGGGAACGCATGATCGAAGAAGATGCCCGTCGCGGGGAGCTTCATCTGGTTCTGGATGACGTCCTTCTTGAACACAGGGTCAACGCTCATATCCTGGATGACGCCCGGGTAAATGGGAAATGACCCGCCGGCCTCATTGTAGATCTTCTGATAGGCTTTGCTGGTCTGGAAATCGAGAAATCGCAGCGCGGCATTGAGCGACTTTGTGGTTGGCGTCACGAAGAGGCACATGTCGGCCGAAAGCTGAACCCCCTTGAGCTTGTCACCCGCAGAGACGAGAGGCAGGGGGATGACATCGATGGGGAATCCCAGGCTGGTGGTCTGCGTAACCTGGTACCACCAGGATCCATTGTAAAGAGCAGCCGTTTTCCCGGCCGCCCAGGACTGGATGGCCAGGTTGTGGTCGCTTGACAGGTAGCCGCTCATGAAGACGTCGTTCTTCGCAAGCTTGACGATCGCGGCCAGAGAGTTCTTCATCGGCACGCAGTCCGTCCACTTCAGGGTGCCTGCGTTGATCTTGCCGACGAGGTCATACGACCCTTCCTGGAGAAAGAAATCTCCCAGAAGAAGGATTGCCGGCCAGCCGTCCTTGTCGCCGAAGGCGATCGTCTGGATGTTCTTCTTCTTCAGCGCATTCGAAGCGGCGATCAGCTCGTCGACCGTCTTCGGATAGGCGATGCCATTGTCCGTGAAGTTCTTCGCGTTGACGTACAGCGTCTGCCAGGTCGTCACGCCGGCAACCGGCACCGCGTACAGCTTTCCGGAACGACGAAACACATCGAAATAGCTCTTGTTGACGCCGGCATCCCACTTGTGCTGCGTGAGGCCAGGCGTCAGGTCCATGGCCGCGCCTTTGTCGACGTACTCCCAAAAAGTCGTGCCGGCGTTGGTCATCATGATGTCCGGCGCCTTCTGCGCATCCACGGCGAGGCGGGTCTGCGTCTTCAAGTCTTCACTTCCGAAAAGCGAAAGCTTCAAGTCGATATCCGGATTCTGTTTGGCCCACGCGTCAATCGCGTCCAACACGGGCTGCGGCCAGCTTATCATCCACACGGTCAGGGTCTGCTTCCCTGCCCCCTGCGCGAATGATATGCAGATCATGCCCGCAACCAGAATGAGAAAGAACCTCTTGATCCTCATCATATTCCTCCCTCTACCTTGAATACCAACCGATCAGCCCAACCCTTGAACCTTCGCATGTCGCAACAGCCAACTACCTCCTTCCATTCTAGAATCTAGAAGTACTTCTCAGTCCTTTGGGAAAGCCGCATGCACAGGATGCCGAAAAAGGCCGCCACGACGAACATGATCACGGAGATCGCCGCACTGTAGCCAAAGCTCGTGCTGACAAAGGCCTGCCGGAACATGTAGATCGTGGCGACCATCGAGGCATTGGCTGGTCCCCCTGCCGTCATGACGTAGAGGATGTCGAAGGCCTTGAATCCCCCGATGCAGTTCACTGTCGTCAGAATGGCCACCGCCGGCAGGAGCAGGGGCAGAGCGATGTACCGGATCTGCTTCCAGTGGCCGCAACCGTCTATTTTCGCCGCCTCAATGATTTCCTCTGGTATTCCCTGGATAGCGGACGAGAACACGACCATGCCGAACCCGGACCACTGCCAAATGACCGGGAAAAAGACCGCCAGCAGCGCGGTCGATTGAGTGCCCAGAAGATCCGGCGGATTGTTTTGACTGATCAACCCGACAACCGCCAGCACCTTGGTCAACAGGCCAAGAAGGGGATTCAGGATCAACGACCAAAGGACCCCTACGGACACCAGCGACATCGTCATCGGCATGAACAGGACGGTCCGGGTGACCGCGATCATGCGCCGCCTGACCACCCCGAACTCAACCACGAGCGCGAGGATCATCGAGGTGATCGTCAGCAGGGTGACCGACATCAGCACCCAGATGAAAGTGGCCACGATGCTGCCTCGGAAGTCTGGATCCGCGAAGAGGAGGCGTCGATAGTTCTCCAGTCCGACCGGTGTCATCGGGCCGAGCCCGTTCCATTTTCTGAACGAGATCACCACGGACGAAATCATCGGGTAGAGAATGATGCCAATCATGAAGAGGAGCGCCGGGGCGAGGTACAGATAGGGAGAGATGCCGCTGGAACCCATCTTCCTGCCGCTCATCCTTTGATGGCTCCGGCAGTCAGCCCTCGAATGAAGAGTTTCTGCAAAAAGACATAAAGCACGAGGACCGGAATCACTGCGATCGAAAGCGCGCCAAACAAATAGGACCAGTTGGTCAGGTACTGTGACACGAAGACCTGCAGCTGAAGGGGAATCGTGTGGGTAGCGTTGTCCTTCAGGAAAGTAAGGGCGAACAAATACTCGGTCCAGCAGAACAAGGCCTGGAACACGATCACGCTTCCGATGATCGGTGAAGACAGGGGCATGAGAATCCTGGAGTAGTAGACCCTGTCGGGACAGCCGTCGATCTTCGTCGACTCATATATGGAAGGGGACATTCCGCGAAAAAATCCCCAGAAGAGATAAACGGAAAGCGGGAGACCGGTGCCGATGTAGACAAGAATCACTGACAGAATGGATCCAATCAAGTTGGTCTGGGTAAACATCCTGAACAGCGGAATCAGCAACACCTGCCCGGACACCACTTGAGCCCCCACGATGAAGGCGAGGATTGGCGTCTTCCCCCTGAAGCGCAGGTGAGAAAGTGCGAAGGCCGCGAGGGACGCCATCGCCACAATGCTGATTACCGAAATGCTCGTAACGAGCATGCTGTTCCTGAGCGCGCCACCCAACTTGCCGGCCTTCCAGACATCGGAGAGGATCTTCAGATTGATCTTCTGGGGCAGGCTCAGGGGATTCCCGAATATCTCGCGGTTCGTCTTGAAGGTATTCAGCACCATCCAAATGAACGGATAGACCGAAAATACCAGCAGGGCCAGGGTGAAGATCGTGGCGAGGATGAATCCAATCCTCGCCGGCAGCCCACGCACGCCCTCTGGTCCCCGGCCCACGATCCCCTTATTCGTCATCTCAGGAGTCGTTCCGCCTGCGGCCGACATCCTTGCCGGGCGCGGGCCGCAGATCGCAGGAACGGCAGCCTGCGAATGATGCCCATGAGGGAGCCGGAATGGCTGCTTCCGCCTCAGTGACGACTTTCACGTGCAAAAAGTATACGTGGGCTCTGTGGTTGTCAAGCAAAAGCCGGCAAGACCGCTCTCTCCTCCAGGAGAGAGAAAGTGTGCTGCTGCAGTTCTCTCTAACTTATTTCTGAATAAGCATTAATACTCAATGACTGGAATGCATCCGAAGGCCGCATGAGACGCACGCCGGCCTCATCCTGCTAGCCAATTGTGCACGAGAAGCTCTTTCCGATCACTTTGAGCCAACCGCCGCAAGGGCCCGCACCGCCGCGCGGGGGGCACACGGGCGATGACTGGAGCTCCGCAGGAGGAGTCTCCACGGCAGCAGCTTCGGGAAAGTGCCGAATTGCCTTATAAATCGACCACTTCGTGCCAGGATCGCCCCGTCGAACCCGCTCGACGGTGGTTGAAGGCATTCAATACTTGACATTCCGTGGAACTCGTGTTGGTACTGTTTCCAGTACTTTCACGTGCAAGTCCTTTTGTGCGGTGTGTTCAGGCAGCAGACTTTGAAGGGGGAAAGCTAAAGTGGAACATCTGTACGAGACGGTCGAGCGGATTCGGTCGGTCCCCGAGCACACCGCGTGCGTCTTCCGGCCTCTGAAGCAGGAGATGACGGATGCCGGCAGGAAAGTGTTCGATGCCTTGCACGAAGTTCTTTCGCGTGTCATGCGGGTGGAATTTGTTGACGAAGATTTTCTCTTTTCCTTCGAATCTCTGTTCAAATCCCACGTGGACATCCTTGTAATCCCAAAACTCGAGGGCGTCCCGGAGCAAGCCTACAGGAACTTGAAAAAATACCTCGCGCAAGGCGGAGCAATCGTACTCAGCGCAGAAGATCTCTTCCTGGCGCAGATCGAGGATTCCTATCTCCCGATTTTTGAAACCAGGAAACACTACCCGGATGAGTATTTCAGACGAACCGCCTCCTATCTTGGACTCAAGCCCTACGTATCACAAGTTTCGCCGCAATCGGCGGTCGTAGATACTGATTTCCTGCCACAGATCGAGCCTCGACTCGCAGCGGCGCTTCCGCCCCGGGGTGTCTATTGTGCCACCGGGAGTGATGTGCTGCACAGCGAGCCGCCGTTTGGGCACGTGTTTCCCGAGCGCTATCCGGTTTCCCGCAACTATGTCGTTGTGGCGGGCGTCGATATTTCGGGTGAGCACCTCACCTCCTCCGCCGTGTTCTGCCAGAACTGGGAAAACGGCAGCAGAATCGTTGCGGTGGCCTCCAATGAAAAGGGTGGGCTCCTGGATCCCGGAATGAAGTGGTTTGCCCCCTTTGTGACGGGAGCTGCCCGGTTCTGCGAAAGCAGGGCCATGATTGAATTCCTGCAACCCGAGTATGCGTGCTATCGCCGGGGGGAGCCCGTAACTGTTCGTTACAGTGTCCGCAACTTTTCTGATCATGCCGTCGACTGCGAGCTGGACCTGGAGATCGCCACGGCGAAGGAAGCGCTTCCGCCAACCGCGAGGACCGTTCACATCCCGGCAGGTGAGCGCCAGACTGGCACGTTTGAGCGCCTGCCAGTTTCACGGTCGGATGACGTGCACACCCTGCGCCTGCGGCTTCGAGCGAACGAAGGTGTGCAGTCCAGGGCCGAAAATGCGTTTGTTATCTGGGACGAGAATATCGCGGCGCAGGGGCCCACGATATCCGCCTCCGGAAAGTATTTTTCCTTCAACGGAAAACCAGCTTTGATCGCCGGCACGAACTACTATGAGTCACAGATCGGAGAGCTCATGTGGCTGCGTCCCAACGTGGAGAGGCTGGATCGTGATCTTTCCCGGATGGCCGACTGCGGCATGCGGTATGTGCGGATTCACTATCACCACCCCAAGTGGTTTCACGACTACTTCCGCTACATGCACGACACGCTGCCCGATTACTTCGAGCAGGAACATGGTCCTCTTCCAGATGAGCCGATGCTGCGCATCTTCGACGCCCACGTCTACCTTTGTCAGAAGTACGGAATCGTATACGGCGGAGACTTGTTTACCCTTCTTCCCGAAGAGCTGGGCGATCCCCGAGGGTGGTATGGCGTGCACGACTACGCGTCGTTCCCTGAAAAGTTCCAGTGGCAGCGGCGTTTTCTCGAGCTCCTGGTACCGCGCTATCTGAATGTCCCCGGAATCGCCTGGGATCTCTACAACGAGCCGAAGGGCGTAGATGAACAGGTGTTCCGCACGTGGGCGGGGGAGATCCGCAAGGTGATCCGGGAAATGGGGGACACGCATCCGATTACAGTTGGTACCGAAAACCCCGCGCGCTTTGATTCGGTAGTGGACTTTTACGCGGAACACCGCAACTTTTCGATGGCCGGCAAGCTCCGTGCAGACACGCCGAAGCCCGAAATGCTGCAGGAGGTTTGGCTGGATCGACCGCCGACCAGGGACGGCGACTCGGCGCAGCGCGAAGATATGCGCCAAGCGCTGCTCGCGGCATTCGGATCGGGCCAGGGGGGATTCTCGCCGTGGCAGTGGACGAATCAAGCGAGGCTGTGGAGCGACTACCGTACCTACATCGGAGAAGTCTGGGACGACCGCCTGGGCTGCTGCACCAGGGACGACGGGACCCTCAAACCGGCCGGGGGGTTTTATCGTGACTTCGCGCACATCGTATCCGACATCCCGATCACGGAGTACGACGGAACGAGATTTCGCGTCGGAGCCGGGTTTCTCGAGTTCCATCCCCCTGGCCAGGTGCCGCCCCGGCACGGCGAAATCCTGATCGCCTACCACCACGATGGGAAGCTGCTCCGCGGCCTGGCATGCGGCAGAATTGAGTGGAATGGCCAGACCTTCCTGGAATCAGAGGGGAACGCGGATATCTGGTTTTCCGCCGCGGAGCCGGAGGGTATCTCCCGCAAGGGGACGCTGGCGTTCAAGGTCTCAAGGCCGGGGACCATCACCCTGCCCCGGGACAGCGTGCCAGCGCGTGCGGCCGTCCGCGCTACCGTTCACAGCGGGCATGATCTTGCCTCGATCACCACTGTACAGCGCGATGGTCTTGCTATCCTGCGTCTTGAGCCGTGGCATTGCGATTTCTGGATTCATCTTGATGCACCGCGGGGAGGCATCCAATGAGCGAATGGTACGCGCACAGCTTCCGGCGGAACCTTGTCGACATGCATATCGAGGATTGGGACGACGAGTTTCTCCGCCAGTTCGATCCAGAGATGTACTTCCGCTACCTGCAATCCGCGCATGTTGCTTCGCCGATGATCTACATCCAGTCCCATGTCGGATACTGCTACTGGCCTGCAAAGACGGGACATGTACACCGTGCCTTCCATGGTCGCGAAGACGCGATGAAACGCCTGTTCGATCTCTGTCATGGCGCCGGCATGCAGGTGATCGCCTACTACAGCCTGATTTACAACAACTGGGCCTACGAGACTCATCCGGAATGGCGGATGGTCTCCGCGTCCGGCCAGGGATCGCGTGAGAACGGCAGCCGGTATGGATTGTGCTGCCCGAACAGCGGCGGCTACCGCGGGTTTGTGCGGGAGCAGATCGAGGATTTCTCGCGCTACTTTGACTTTGAAAGCATCTTCTTCGACATGACATTCTGGCCGATGATTTGTTACTGCGAAAGCTGCACGTCCCGCTGGTCAGCCGAGCATGGGGGTGACCTCCCGAAGGTTGTCAACTGGACCGACCTGAACTGGGTCGAGTTCCAGGAGAAGCGACAGGAATGGCTTGGAGAGTTTGCCAGCTTTGCCACGGGCGAGCTCAAGAAACAGAAGCCCGGCTGTTCGGTCGAGCACCAGTACTCTACCGCCATGCATTTCTGGCGCTTCGGCGTCAACGAGAACGTCGCACGGGCAAGCGACTACGCGGGCGGCGACCTGTACGGAGGGCTGGCCGAGCAATCGTTTGCCTGCAAGCTGTACTACAACGCAACGCCTCATCAGCCGTTCGAGTACATGACTTCCCGCTGTTATCCCAACCTTGAAGAGCATACGACGACGAAATCCACCGCGCTGCTTTCGTTGAGCGTAATGACGACGCTCTTTCATCACGGTGCGTGTGTAATGATTGACGCCATCGATCCGCGCGGAACCATGGACCCGCGCGTGTACGCGAGGCTTGGCCAGGCGTACTCGGAGGCGGCTCGATACGAACCCGCGCTGACAGGCGATCTGGTCCAGGACGTCGGCATCTACTACGATCTGAACGGGAAAATGGATATCGAACAGGCCCCCGCGGCCGCCGGGTCAGCGGAAGCGGAGGTTCCTGCGCAGCCGCACCAGGTCGCCGCACTTGGCGCCGCCGCCGTCCTGCGGGAACGTCACATTCCGTTTGGCGTTGTAAACAACTGGCGGTACGACCTTCTGAAAAAGATTTCCGTCCTGGTCCTTCCCGATGTTCCCATGATGGGGACCGAACAAATGCAGGCCGTGGCCGACTACGTGAAAGAAGGCGGCAAGCTGTACCTCAGCGGACACTCCGCCTGGGACCTGGTAGAGAAGTTCTTTGGATCGCGGCCGACCGGGTTCACGCGGGAAAAGATAACCTACGTTGCACCGACGGAGCTTGGCGAACCTCTCTTGCCCGGATTCACGCGGGATTACCCCATGGCACTGCCCTATCGACAGGCGCTCCTGGATGGGAAGGTCCGCGGAGAGGTGCTGGCAACCGTGACCCTTCCGTACACAGTGCCCACGGACCGGCACGTCGCGGGAGCGGTCCAGGTCGCTCCCGCATCTGCGCCGCCTGCCGAACGCAACCCGCGATTCGCCTCCATCCACTCCAATCCTCCCGGGAGGCAGACGCAGAAACCAGCGATCCTCCGCACGACGTATGGGAAAGGTGTGGTGCTCTGGGCCGCGGCACCCCTGGAGGCAGCCGGCCGCCCCCCGCACGGAGATGTCCTTGCCGCCCTGATCCGCAGCCTCGGCGGTCCGTTCTCGTTCCAATCTGATGCACCGGACGTCGTGGAGCTCCTCCTGTTCTCCGACGCGAAAGCCGGTCGTCGAACGCTTGGCATCCTCAATCTGCAGGATCGCTTCAATCCGCTGCCGGTCGGCAGCTTCCAGGTGTCGATCAGGATGCCGCGCCGACCGGCCCAGGTGCGCACCGTTCCCGAGCAGGAGTCGCTGCCCTTTTCCTATGGCGACGGGCAGGTATCCATTGGCATCAGTGGAGTTGTGTTGTATCGAATGCTGGAAATAATTGACTGAGACCTTGATGTGGTCCAGAAGGCGCCTTACGCAGCCATGAAACAGTACAGTCTGAAGGAGATTGCCAGAGAGCTGGATGTTTCCAGGGGCACCCTGGACCGGGTGATCCACAACCGGGGGGGGATTTCCCCCGCAACCACGGCACGAGTCCAGGAGTTCCTGGAACGAATCAACTACAGGCCGAACAAGATTGGTCGAAGTCTTGCCCGAAGAAAGCTCGTCCGCCTCTACATTTCATTCCATGATACCAAGGCAGAGTTCTTCAAGGAAGTCCTGACGGGAATCAAGGCGGCCGGTGATGAGATTGCCGACTTCGGTTTCAAAGTGGAGTTCGATGAAGTAAGCCGCGACTCCGCGGAGCAGCTGCAACTCGTCAAACGGGCCATGCGCGGCGGCGCGGATGCCCTCGCCGTGTCCCCGTATGAGCCGGACCGATTCGTCGAGCTGGTGGACGAGGTGTCCAGGAGCGGCAAGCCAGTGGTCACCTTCAACAACGACGTGATCGGCAGCAGGCGCATTGCCCACGTGGGTTCCAACTACCGTGCGGGCGGCCGGTTGGCCGGCGAAGTGCTTGCGAAATCGGTCAAGACCGGGGCGGTTGCCGTGCTGCGGCGGTCATCGAGCTACTTTCAGAACCGGGAACGGGTCACGGGCTTCACCGAGGTGATCGACTCCCATGAGACCATCCGCATGGAGGGGGGCTTTGGCGGATCGACGGACTATGACTCGGCCTACAGGAATATGAAACGAATTCTGGAGTCAGTGCCTGATCTGCGCGGTCTTTTCATGCTGAACAACGAACAGGACATCATCACGGCCACCTGCGACGCCATCAGGGATTCCGGTCGGAAGCCGTTCGACGTGGTAACGCTGGATCTCCCCGCGGCGGTATCTCAGGAAATCTCGAAAGGGAGGATCACGGCGACTGTCTGCCAGGATCCGTTCTCGCAGGGGTACTATTGCGTGAAAATCCTGTTCAAGTGTCTGAGTGAGAACGTCGTGCCGACACGGTCGATCTACTCTACTCGACTGGATGTCCTCTACCGGGAAAACCTGGACAACTACGGAAAGAAGCTCTACCGGAGTTTCATCTAGGGCTCGACTTTGTCATCCGATCCGCTACCGCACCTGCTGCACGCGGTCACCGAGCTTCGTCACCCACCGGGTAGTGCTCCGTTCCGCGGTCACCAGCTGAACATCGTTGGCCAGCGCGAGGCAGATGAACACGGCATCGTAGGCCGTTGCGCCATACTCCAGCGCGAGCCGAAATACCTCGCGACGGTCCGGCTCCGCGACCTCCAGCGGGGCGTCCAGGTGAAGGTCGAGCACCTCCTGGGCGATTCCCTCTTCGATGGCCTTCCGGGCAGCCAGGGTGCGCAGCGCGTTGGCAAACTCCCAGTAATGAAGCGATGGAACCAGCAAGCGCGCTGCGCCGCTCAAGAGGCGGTCCTGCCATTGACGCGCCGCCGGGGAGAACTCCTCTTCCAGGTACCACGCCA
>CAYTGX010000039.1:23306-43451 GCA_964437385.1 uncultured Spirochaetaceae bacterium | reverse complement strand
AATGTAGAGGGGAGAAAGAAGGCCGGATTTGAGGGTGAACTCGCCGAAGCGAACCGCGCCCAGATCGTGCAGCCCCAGTGCGATCTGGTCGGCAAGAGACCGGGAGGCGCCCGGCTGCCGCGGAGTTTCTTTCCCCCCGCGCCGCATGTGCTTCTCCCGAGCGGAGTTCATCCTGTCCCTGTAGGTGAGCGCCGCTTCGCGAGGGTCAGGAGCGTCCGAGATCGCCCGTGACACATTCACGATCACGCCGCTGCCCGAGGCGCTGAGCGCGGCGGCAAGACTCGCCTCCAGGTCGCCGCCCTGGGCTCCGATGCCGGGAAGCAGAAACCACATCTCCGGTACGATCGCACGCACGCGTTTGAGAACCTCGGGGAACGTTGCTCCTACGACCAGACCGACATTACCGCGCGTGTTCCATCCGCCGGCAAGCCGGGCGATGCGCTCGTAGAGGGGCGCTCCCCCGACATCGAGCTCCTGCAGCTCCTTGGCGCCGGGGTTCGAGGTGTGGCAGAGAACAAAGACCCCGCGATCCGTGTACGCGGTGAACGGCTCCACTCCGTCTCCGCCGAGGAGCGGGTTGACCGTCAGCGCTTCCGCCCCCCACTGTGCAAATGCCGCCTGCGCGTATGCAGCGGCCGTGGAGGAGATATCACCCCTTTTTGCGTCGAGGAGTACGGGAAAACCGGCGTCGTGTATGTAGGTGATCAGCTCTGCAAGCTTTTGCAGACCCCCGATGCCGCGCGCTTCATAGAATGCGATATTCGGCTTGTACAGGCAGGCTGCCTCGTGGGTCAGGTCGACGATCCTTCGGCCGAATGAGAAAAGCTCCGCGGAGGGAACCGTCTCCAGGGGCGGATCTATGCCCACGCAGAGAAGCGAGCTCTCCGTGCGCCGGGCAAGCCGCTGGAAAAACCCGCCCTCATCGTGGACGGGTGCGTCGTGCGCGTGGGATCCCTGCGGTGTGATCATTGTACGGGTCGAGGATACAACGGTGAGCGGATCAGTTGCTACCCCCGGGCAGGGGGATATACACTACGCGTGGTTCATCTCCGCATGAAGCGCGCGAGGTTGCAGCCGAGGAGGAGAAGATGAGCAGGCTTGATCCGAAGTCGATGAAGGACTGGGAAATAGCAGAAGCCGCGGAAGCGGACATGAAACCGGTGAAGCAGCTTGCCGGGGAGCTGGGCCTCCAGGACAGGGAGCTGCTGCCCTACGGCCACTATGTGGCAAAGCTCGATTACATGAGCATAGTGCAGAGGCTGGCCAACAGGCCCGACGGCAAGTACATTGAGGTCACCGCCATCACTCCGACTCCCCTCGGTGAGGGAAAGTCCACCACGACCATGGGCCTTGTCGAGGGCCTGGGAAAGATCGGCAAGAAGGTCATCGGTGCCATCCGCCAACCATCGGGGGGACCGACATTCAATATCAAGGGGTCGGCGGCGGGCGGCGGGCTTGCACAGTGCATCCCGTTGTCTGACTTTTCCCTCGGGCTCACCGGCGACATCGACGCCATCACAAACGCGCACAATCTCTCCATGGTGGCGCTCACTGCGCGGATGCAGCATGAGTTCAACTACGGGGATGCCGGACTCAGGAAGCGCGGCCTTGCCCGCCTGGACATCGACCCCCGGGCCATTGCGCAGGGCTGGTGCATCGACTTCTGCGCCCAGGCGCTGCGGGAGATCATCATCGGCCTCGGATCCGACATGGACGGGTTCATGATGAAGAGCGGTTTCCAGATCACCGTCTCTTCCGAGATCATGGCTATTCTTGCCGTTGCCTCCGACCTGCGGGACATGCGCGAGCGCATGGGCAGGATCGTCGTGGCCTTCAGCAAGTCGGGCACACCCGTGACCACTCATGACCTGGGGTGTGACGGAGCCATGACCGCAATCATGGCCAAGGCCATCAATCCCAATCTCCTGCAGACCATCGAGGGTCAGCCGGTGCTCGTCCATGCAGGTCCGTTTGCCAATATCGCCATCGGCCAGTCGTCGATCATCGCCGACCGGGTGGCGTTGAAGCTTGCCGACTATCATGTCACAGAGAGCGGTTTTGCCGCGGATATCGGGTTTGAAAAGTTCTGGAACCTGAAATGCCGATTCAGCGGGCTGACCCCCAATTGCTCGGTCCTGGTCTGCACCGTGCGCGCGCTGAAAATGCACGGCGGGGGTCCCAAGGTGTCCCCCGGCAAGGCTCTGGACAAGGCATACACGGAGAAGAACACGTCCCTGGTGGAAAAGGGGCTGGAGAACCTCCTTGCCCACATCGACACTATCAAGCTCTCCGGAGTTCAGCCTGTTGTGTGCATCAACCACTTCTACACGGACGCTGACGAAGAGATCGCTCTCATCAGGAAAGCTGCCGTTTCCGCGGGGGCCCGTGTGGCTGTATCCCGGCACTGGGAGAAGGGCGGGGAAGGCGCGGTGGAGCTGGCGGAGACCGTGGCCGACGTCTGCGCAACGCCGCCGAAGTTCAAATTCCTCTACGAGCTCTCCACCCCCCTGTCCGAGAGAATCAGGCTCATTGCCACCCGTGTGTACGGGGCGGACGGAGTTTCCTACACGCCTCTCGCGCAGGAAAAGCTGAAGGCCATCGAGGCGGACGCTGAGCTCGCCAAGCTGGGCACCTGCATGGTGAAGACGCATCTCTCACTGTCACATGACCCGAGCATCAAGGGGCGGCCGCGGGGATGGACCCTTCCCATCCGCGACATCCTCCAGTACCGGGGGGCGGGGTTCATCGTCCCCGTGGCCGGAGATATCAAGCTCATGCCGGGGACCGCTTCGGAACCGGCGTTCCGCAACATCGACGTGGACGTGGCCACGGGCAGGGTGAAGGGACTGTTCTAGAGTCTGCCTTTCGGTGGCTGTCACGCGCCCCGCGGATCCACTTCCGCGCCGTAGTCGACCCCTCGCACGCCGAAGCCGTGATAGTTGAGGTATTCGCTGCGGAATCCCTCCACGTCCGCAAGCTGCTGGATGGTGTCCGTGGCGGCTTTTGCCCAGCGCCGGGCCACTTCGCCCTGCACATCCTCCCTCATCTCCAGGTCATCCAGCCGTACCCGGCCCTCGCTGTCCACGCGCAGTGGGCTGTCCATGTACAGGAAGTCCCGGAAGAGCCTGTCCATCTGCTGGATACACGCTTCGTGCAGCCCTTTCTCCTTCATGACCCTGTAGAGTATGGCGATGTAGAGCGGAACGGCGGGAATGACGGCGCTGGCCCGTGTGACAAGGGCCTTGTTCACGGACACCAGGGCCCGGCCGCCGTGCCGTGACAGGACACTGTGGATCTGGCGGGCGGTTTCCTCCAGGTGCTCCTTGGCCTGGCCGATGGTGCCGTCTCGATAGATGGGGGCAGTAAAGGACGGTCCGATGTAAGAGAATGCCACCGTGGTGGCGTTCTCCGCCAGAAGGCTCTCCCTCTGGAGCGCGTCCACCCAGAGCTTCCAGTCCTCACCGCCCATCACCTTGACCGTGTCGTCGATTTCCTGCTGTGAGACCGCAGGCTCGGCACGCGTTTCCGATACCACGCCGGTCAGAAAGTCGAGGCTGGGGGACACATACGGCTTGCCGATGGGCTTGATCACGGAAGAGTGGAGGGTGCCGGTGGCAGGGTCCAGCCTCCGCGGTGACGCAATGCTGTAAATCAAAAGATCCACCGGCCCGAGGCTGCGGCGGATCAGCTCGATTGCCTCGTCCTTCACCTCCTGGGAGAAAGCGTCGCCATTCAGGCTCCATGCGCCCAGGCCGTCGGCAGCCGCGCGTTTCAGGAAAGCCTGGTCGTTGTACCAGCCGGCCGTGCCGACTTTGTCGCGGCCCTGGTCATTCGAGCCCGGCCGTTCGAAGGCCACACCGACCGTGGCCGCCCCGCACCCGTACGCGGCCACGATGCGGGAAGCAAGCCCATAGCCGTTGGAGGAGCCGACGATCAGGGCCCGGGAGGGAAGTCCCGCTGCAGATTTCATCGCGCCGCGTTTTCGTACGTATTCGATCTGGTCCGCCACCTGTCGGGCGCACCCAGTTGGGTGGGCGGTCAGGCAGATATTATTCCTGATTTTCGGTTCGATGATCACCAGAGCCTCCTTGACGGCGCTCCGGCTCCCCTCCGGCTGTCCCGTAGAGCACGCGCGCCACGTATAACTTAACGAGCGGCTCCTGCTCGGACAACAACGATCAGTGCTTCGCCCGACTCACGCCCGGGGTGCCGTCATCAGACGGGTGTGCCGGATGCGCAGCCAAGGGCGTTTGCGATGAAGCGCATGCTCCCCTTGATCACCGTGCGGGGGTCGGAGAGCGACGGACGTCCGGCGAACAGGGCGAGCCTTTCACGGTAGTACCCGCAGCCGAAGGAGTACTGGAGCATGAGCAGAAGATTGTCGAGACAGAACGCGGCCACTGATGTGTCCAGGCCGGGATCGATCTCTCCCCGCGCTTGAGCTTCCCCCAGGAGGCGCCGGTATGCGTCAGCGGCTATGCTTTCGATGCTGCGCGACAGACGGGCGGCAAGCTGCGCAAGACCCTGCGTCGTGCAGTCGATATAGATCTTCACGAAGTCCGGATCCTGCTCGGAATAGCTGACCGCCGCGTTCAGGAGGTGCTCTATCTTTACAGGCAGGGGATCGGCGCCGGTGACAATTCCCTCCAGCACTGTCTGCAGGAGGTCGTGGCCCTGCCCGATGATTGCCAGGAAAAGGTCTTCCTTGGAGCGAAAGTATTTGTAGAGCGTGCCTATGCTGATTCCAGCGGCGGCTGCAATTGCATTGACGCTCGTTGCGGCAAAACCGCCTTCCGCGAATGCATGCTTGGCAATCGTCAGGAGGCGCTCCTGTTTCTCTGTCGGAAGCCGGCCGAATGTACCGGTGAAATACTGCTCGACCATGGAGGCGATCCCCCTTTTAAAAGCTCTTGCATTTTTGTCGAAAACTGGTAAATTGAGAAATCTCATTGCGAGTGAGTGCTCACTCGCCGAGAAGATAAGAGTCTATCATGCATATGTTTGAATTCAAGGGGAGCTGCGATGGGGTACGGAATCACCAATTATCATGATGTGAAAGCCATCTACGGGCAGCTCGCCGCGCTCATGCAGCGCCCGGCCCTTGCCATCCGCCGCGACGCCATGGGATGCTACCTTCGCTGCTTCGATGAGAAGTGCCCCAAATCGAAGGCAATCATCACCGAGGCCAAACAGTACATTCCCGGCGGCGTGCAGCATAATCTCGCCTTCAACTACCCGTTTCCCCTCGTGATCGAACGGGCCGAAGGGCCATACCTCTATGATGTCGACGGGAACCGCTACATCGATTTTCTCCAGGCCGGCGGCCCGACCATACTGGGCAGCAACCCTCCGGTTGTGCGCGACCAGGTCATTCGTCTCCTCAACCGCTGCGGTCCTTCCACGGGGCTCTTTCACGAGTTCGAGCTCACCCTTGCAAAGGAAATCCGCCGTCACATGCCGGCAGTAGAGATGTTCCGGATGCTCGGCAGCGGCACGGAGGCAGTGATGGCAGCGCTGCGGGTTGCCCGGCTGGCCACACGCAAGGCAAAGATCGTGAAGATCGGCGGGGCATATCACGGCTGGTCGGACCAGATGGTCTACAGCCTGAAGATTCCCGGCACGCGAAGGTTCGAGGCGCACGGCATTCCCCGGTCCAGCACGCGGCATACCACGGAGGCAAAGCCGAATGACCTTGCTTCCCTTGAGAGGGTCCTGGCGGTGAACCGACTGCGCGGCGGCACCGCGGCGGTGATCCTCGAGCCCATCGGCCCTGAGAGCGGGACGCGTCCCGTGGCGGCTGACTACAACGGCGAAGCCCGGCGGCTCTGCGACAAGTATGGAGCGCTCCTGATTTTCGACGAGGTAGTGAGCGGTTTTCGCGTCGGTCTTGGCGGGGCACAGGGGTACTTCAACGTCAGACCCGATCTCACAATCTTCGGCAAGATCGTGGCGGGAGGTTTTCCGGGGGCGGGAGGTCTCGGCGGGCGGAGCGATCTGCTCAAGCTTCTTGCGGCGGGAATCGAAAGCGGAAAAAAACGCGCGTACTGCGGCGGCACCCTGGCCGCCACCCCGCTCAGCGCCGCGGCAGGGTACTTCACGATCCAGGAGATCGAGAGAACGGGGGCGTGCGAAACTGCGGGACGGGCAGGGGACAGGCTCACAGAGGGGTTGAAGAGCCACATCGCGCGGCGCGGGCTTCCCTATGTCGCGTACAACCAGGGCTCGATCTGCCACCTGGAAACCGCGGCCGGCATGTTCGTCGAGCTGAACCTCCTGCGCATTCTCAAGGTCCTGAAAGAGATCAAACAGAGAAAGCAGTTGATGGAAGAGTTCGGTGCCGCATTCACCGCGGAGGGAATCGTCACGCTGGCCGGGAGCCGGCTGTACATGAGCGCCGCGGACACTGACGAGGTGATCGACGATGCCCTGGGACGCTTCGACCGGGTCTTTGCAAACGTCGAGGCGGCCGCGGAAAAAAAGGGGGCGGCCTGATGAACGAGCTCACCGCGAAAGAGCAGCTCTGCGCAATGGGGCGGAAGCTCCTGGAGACCGGTCTGGTCGCCGGGACCTGGGGAAACATCAGCATACGCCTGGATGCCTCTCACATGGTGATCACGCCGACAGCGGGTGATTACAGGACCCTCCAGCCATCCGGCGTTCCCGTGGTCACCCTTGCGGATGGGAGCTTCACCGGAGAAAAGCCGTCCAGTGAATGGCGTCTGCATGCGGCGATCTACAGAGAAAGACACGATGCGGGGGCCGTCATCCACACGCATTCCATGAACGCCTCCACCGTGGCTGCAGCCCGGCGCGATGTCCCGCCGATTCTGGATGACCTGGCCCAGATCATCGGGCCCGGCGTGCGCTGCGCGGCATATGCGCTTCCCAGCACCCGCAAGATTGTACGCGTCACGCTGAAGGCCCTGCGCGGCCGCAACGCGGCCCTGCTTGCCAATCACGGGGCGGTCTGCATCGGGCGCGATCTGGAGGAGGCATTCACCTGCTGCCAGATACTGGAGAAGGGCTGCAAAGCCTTCATCGAGGCGGAGTTTCTTGGCGGTGCCCGGTCCATCAACCGGCTGGAAGCGGCATTCATGCACCAGTACTACCTGCGCAAATACGCGAGGAAGGAGAAGGGGGGGCACGATGACTGATCCGCTCCTCGTACTCGCCTACGACATCGGAACGACAAGCGCAAAGACCTGTCTCTTCGAGCTGGGCGCCGCACTCAGGCTTGTCGGGAGCGCCTCGCAGCTCTATCCCCTTCACATCCTCCCCTCGGGCGGCGTGGAGCAGGACCCCGACGACTGGTGGAATGCCATGAGGACCACTACCTGCGACGTGCTGACCCGCACCGGCGTTTCCTCCGAGTCCATCGGCGCCGTCTCCTTCTGCTGCCAGATGCAGGGGTTGGTGCTCGTGGACGCTGAAGGGCGCGCTCTCCGTCCGGCCATGAGCTACATGGACCAGCGGGCAGGTCCGCAGTGGAAGCGGGGCATTGCGAGCGGGCTCCGCATCGCTGGACTGAACGCGCGCAAGGCTCTCCATTCTCTCCTCGTCACAGGCGGGGCCTCGGCCAGCGTCAAGGATCCTGTGTGGAAGTATGCGTGGGTGAAGGAGAATGAGCCGGAGCTTTTCCGCCGGGTCCGTGCATGGCTCGACGTCAAGGAGTATCTCCTCCTCCGCTGCACCGGCAGCGCGACGATGACGGAAGACAGCGCACACGCCACCTTTCTCTATGACACCCGGCCCGGCCGCCGTGGATGGAGCAGGCCCCTGCTGCGCAGCTTCGGCGTGGAGCCGGACCACATGCCGCCCGTGGTTCCCTGCACGGCCGTGGTCGGCGCACTCACACGGGATGCAGGCCGCCACCTGGGTCTCCGGCAAGGGACATCGGTGATCGGCGGTGGAGGGGATTTGACCATGATGGCCGTCGGGTGCGGCTGCGTGGCGCCCGGGGACACGCATGTCTACGTGGGAACCTCCGGATGGGTCTCACGAGTCGTGCGGCGGCGCGTCGTGGATCTCGACCACTTTATGGGCTCCGTCATCGCGGCGCGGCCGGGCTGTTACAACTACATCGGCGAACAGGAGACCTCCGGGAAATGCCTGGAGTGGGTACGGGATCACCTTGCCCTGGACGAGATCGGGGTTTACCGGGAGAGCCGACAGGCACATGACACGCCGGACAGCGGATATGCGAGCCTCCTGGAATACCTCGATCACGTGATTGAAGAAACCGAGGCAGGAAGCGGAGGCGTCATCTTCACCCCCTGGCTCCACGGCAACAGGTCTCCCTTCGAAGACCCGAACGCCCGCAGCATGTTCTTCAATATCGGGCTGGAGACCGGCAAACGGAACCTGATACGGGCGGTTGTGGAAGGCATCGCCTATCACAAGCGCTGGATGCTGGAGTGCATGGAGCAGAAAACCTCCCGCGTGGAGAAGCTCCGTTTCGCCGGCGGCGGCGCGATCTCCGACAGCACCAGCCAGATCCTTGCCGATGTGACCGGAAAGCCAGTCGAGCCGGTCCAGAACCCGCAGAATGCAGGCGCGGCAGGCGCGGCCTTGCTCTGCGGCGTTGCCCTGGGGCGCATCTCCAGCTTCGAGGCCGCGGCGGCCCTTGTTCCGGTCAGGAAGACTTTCAAGCCGGCCGCCGGGCACGCCGCCGTGTACGCGCGCGGCTTCGAGGTATTCACGAGGCTCTATCGAAGCAACAAGGAGAACTTCGCCCTGCTGAACGCTCCCTGAAGGTTCCCGTCAGGTCAGTCGACGCCGGGACGCGCGCGCAGTTTCTACTTCTCGAACAGGACCCGGTACCTGCTGCCTTCCACCTGGGTTACTTCAAGGACCTTGTATCCCTGCTCGGCTGCTGATCGGGGCACGCTCTGCAACGGCTCGCCCTCGCTCAGAAAGACTTCCAGCTGGTCTCCCGCGGCAAGCTTTTCCAGCTCCAGCCTCGCCTTCACGAATGTCATGGGACAGTGTTCCTGCGTGATGTCCAGCGTTCGCTTTATCGTGCTCATATGAACAGGGTCTCCCCGCCCTCCGACAGCTTCAGGAAAGTCGGCACGCCGATCACGTCCTTTATTTCCGGGATGAAATCCGGCTGCTTCATGCCCAGGATATTCATGGACATTTCGCAGGCATACAGGCCGACGCGGAGATCCTTGGCCGCCTGCACCAGCTGCTCCAGCGTGGCCACATTCCGCTTCCTCATCATGCGCGACATCAGACCGGGGCTGGCGCCCATGAAGTTCAGCCTGCTCATCGGCAGGTTGCCCGACCCGCCGGCAAGGAAATTGAAGGCCCTTGCCAGGGGACCCCGTCCGACCAGGCTGCGCCGCCTGCCCGACTTTACGATGTTCAGGCCCCAGAAAGTGAAGAACATGTTCACGTCGTAGTTCACAGCAGCAGCGCCGGTCGCCAGGGTAAAGGCCGCGACGCTTTTGTCAAAGTCTCCGCTGAAGCAAATCAGGGAGAGCTTTTTCTTCTCTGTCATACTGCCACCTCCGTGGTGATACGTGGAAAAATAATATTCTCAAGTGAGATAGTCAAGTATGAGATCGGCAAAGGAAGATTTGTGGATGCCGTGCAGGCGTGCTGCCTGCTGCGGCTGCCCGCGGCGCAGAATACTCCGAATACCGCGGCGCCAGGTGCTGTGTCAGATCGAATAGTTGACCAGGCTGTCGACTTTCTGCATGTCCAGGATCAGGTCTTCAATGTTCATCGCGAGGATTTCCCGAAATCTCTGATCGAGCGAGGTCCAGAAGAACTCCAGGACACCCTCCCGTTTTCGGACAGGTACAACTTCCAACTCCCCTTCCACACTTTCCAGGACCTCAAGCACCTTGATCTGGGCGGGAGTTCTGGCCAGGCTGTAACCTCCCTGCGCACCTCGGTGGCTCTTTACTATCCTGGCTTTTTTCAGTGTCACGAGGATTTGCTCCAGGTAGTGCTGGGGGATATTGTGGGCTTTGGCGATGTCGCGTATTTGCACGGTACCCAGCCCGTGTCGCCGGCCAAGCTCCACTACGGCTGTCAGGCCGTACACGCCTCGTGAAGAAATGGTCAACATTCATCCGCAGGGTACCACGGAACTGCGGGGCTGTTAAGCGTGAGCTTGCTCACCAGATTCCCTGCGCGGTGAGCGCCGCTTCCGCCTGCGCCGCCCAGTCGCGATTTGCCCGCGGGCTTGCCGGACTGGGGTGAAGAATGGATGTGACCCGTAAGGCCGGCTCCGTGGCTCCTGTGGGCGCAGTGGCGGCGCCCAATCCGCCGAGTACGGCGGCGCGACGCGCGGCAAATGCGCCGACTCCCACGAGCCATTCGGGACGCAACGTCCCGACTACGATAGCCAGGAACCTGTCGCACAGCGCGTAGAGCGGCTCACGATCGTCCTTGTGAATTTTGTCAGGCGTGATGTTCCTGCCGGCAGCGTCCAGGAACAGGAGCGGGCAGTAATTGGACACGAAGGCATCCCGCGAGAAGGCGTCTGGGCTCCCGTAATGCGACCGCATCAGTGCCCAGAGCCGCCTGCCGCTCACCTCGCTGCGCGCGCAGGCAAAGCCCTGCACGGCGAGCCGCGCATGGCGCTGATGCGGCTGACCCACCTCTCCGTCTATCCCCAGCCAGTCCCGGACAGACGTAACTTCCCCGAATGGCACGCCGGTCTGCGCCATGCCCCAGGGGCCCGGGTTCATTCCGAGCAGGACCAGGCGCTTGCGCGAGGCGGCATATCGAGCGAGGTACTCTTCATGGGTTTGCCAGGCATAGACCAGCGGATTGTAGACCCAGCGGACCGGCTCTTTGAATCGAAGCCGGTCGGCACGGCGCGCGAGGTCCCGGGCAGCCGCGATGATCGGCGTGCTCATCAGGAAAGTGAGCCTTCTTCTGGAAAGAGGAGTCCCTGCTTCCCTTCGAGACGGCCTTGAACCGTCGTGAGAATCGTCTGCAGGGTCTCTGAATCCTTTACGAAGTCAAGGCGGTCCGAGGGCACCACGAGCACCGGGGCGCGATCGAAGCCCGCGATCCAGTCCTCGTAGAGCGCGTTCAGTTCCTCCAGGTACCCGTCCGTGATCCCCGCCTCCATGCCGCGTCCGCGCTGCGTGATCCGCCGCCGCAGCGTGGGCACGGATGCGCGCAGGTACACCACGAGGTCCGGCGGCGCCAGCAGCGCCGTGAGAATGCCGTAGAGCTCGAGGTAGGACGCCCAGTCCCGGTCGCTCAAGGAGCCCCTCTGGTGCTGGGCGCGCGCGAACACTTCGGCGTCTTCGTAGAAGGATCGATCCTGGACCACCGGGCGGGGGTAGTCGAGCAACGCGTGGTGCGCCCGCGCTCGATGCGTCAGAAAAAAAACCTGTGAATGAAAGGCCCACCGATTCATGTCGTGGTAGAAATCCTCCAGGTAGGGATTCTCCGCAACAGGCTCATAGTAGGGCTCCCATCCCAGGCGATCGCACATCAGGCGGACCAGCGTTGATTTCCCTGCCCCGATGTTGCCCGCAAGCACGACGTACGTCTTCACGCATTCCCAGACTATCGTCCGCCCGTGTGTTCGGCAAGGACGGGAGGCACGCACGGGTGCGCGGTTCGGCCTCCTTCCTACCCGGCGCACCTGTATCTTCAGCCCTCCGTTTTGATGAGCTCGAGGGACTCCTCCTAATTGGCGATGCATTGTCTGGGCGTTGCAACAAAGTGTCAACAGAACCCTGCCGGGCGGACATCGCATCGTCGAGCTGGAGCAGTGAACAGGGACTTTTCGCGGAGCCTCGGGCGTCTGGCCCGGCAAGTCTGCGCGTGGTAAGATATGGTGTGTGCCGGGATTTCTTGCTGAGGAGGCGCGGAGATGAGGATCGCTGACCGCATTTCACGCCTGGGGTCTGAAACGGCGTTCGCCGTCTCCGCGGAAGCCGCGGCATTCGCGGCACAAGGCAACAAGGTATATCCCTTTCACCTCGGTGACCTGAATGTCCCCACACCCGATGACGTGATGGGTGCGGCAATCAAGGCAATGAGGGAAGGAAAGACCGGCTATTGCCCCACGGCCGGTGTTCCGCAGCTCCGCGAAGCACTGGCTGCAAATGTGTCTGCGGCCCGCGGCGTGCCCTACTCAATGGAGAACGTTGCCATCCAGCCGGGCGGCAAGCCAGTGATCAGCAAGTTTTTTCAGTCCCTCATGAACCCGGGGGACGAGGTTCTCTATCCCAACCCGGGCTACCCCATTTATGAATCCCAGATCGAGTTCCACGGTGGAAAAGCAGTGCCCTACAGTTACCGTGAAGGGAGCGAAAACTTCCGTCTCGACATGGACAGCCTGAAAAGGCAGATTACGCCCCGGACGAGGCTCCTGGTGCTGAACGATCCCCAGAACCCCATGGGAGCGGAGTGTTCTCCCGAAGAACGCGCCGAGCTTGCGCGCCTGGCCCGGGAACATGACCTGTACGTCCTTTGCGACGAGGCGTACTTCGACATGCGCTATTCCGGGGATTCCCTTTCACTGGTGTCACTGCCGGGAATGGCCGAGCGCTGCGTCATCCTCTATACCTTCTCCAAGAAGTTCGCCATGTCGGGGTGGCGGCTCGGGGCTGCCGTCGGGCCCCGGGAGATCATCGACGTTATCGCGAAGCTCAGTGTCAACGACGAATCCTGCTCGAACCATTTCATTCAATACGGTGCCATCGCCGGCCTCGCGGGTGACCAAAAGGGGCCAAAAAGGATCCTGGAGATTTTCCGGGAGAGGCGGGACGTGGCCGTGGATATCCTGAACTCCATCGAGGGGGTCCGCTGCTTCAGACCGAATGCGACATTTTACCTTTTTCCCAACGTGACCGGAGCCATGAAGAAGACCGGATTGCTGGACTACAACCGATTTCGCCAGACCGTTCTCCACGAGACCGGCGTGTCGTTCTGCACGCGCCTTCATTTCGGGCGTCCGCTTCCCGGGGAGAAGGAAAAGTACGTTCGGTTCGCCTATTCCGGAATTGACATTCCCATGATCAGGGAAGGGCTGGGAAGGCTGAAAACATTTCTCGAGCGATAGGATGAGCGGGGCTGCGCGGAACGCCGCATTGCTGATGATTGCCGTACTCCTGCCGGCTGCGGGCGCACGCGCCAGAGGGAAGGCCGAGGTCACGGAGACGAACGCTGCCGCTGAAGCCCCGCCTGTCGTGCTGGTGCCCGGCATCTGGGATAAGTCCTCCATTTTCAATCGAATGACGGCGCGGCTGGAGAACGCAGGGTGGAGCGCAATTGCCGTTCGCTTGAAGCCCAACGACGGGTCTGTCACCATCGAACAGTCGGCCGACGAGCTGCGGCAGCTCATTGACGCGCGGCTGGGCCCCCGCCGATCCCTGGACCTTGTCGCTTTCAGCATGGGCGGCCTGGTGGCACGCTACTACGCCCAGCGCCTGGGCGGGCTCGCACGCATTGCGCACTTTGTGACCATCTCCACCCCCCACCACGGCACGCGCGCCGCGTACCTGGAGTCGCTCCCGGCCGTGCGGGAGATGAGGCCGGGAAGCCCGTTCCTGCAGGACCTCGACCGGGACGCCGCCAGTCTTGCACGGGTCTCCATCACGTCGATCTGGACTCCGCTGGATTTCTTCATCTCTCCTGCGGTAAGCTCCCGGCTTCCCTTCGGAACTGACGTGCAGATACCGGTCCTTCTGCATTTCCTGATGCCGGGCGATGAACGTGTCATCGAGGCAGTCATGCGAGGCTTGAGAAACTAAGGAGGGGGAGATGTTCTCTCACTGGCTGCTCGAATCCACGGATCCACGCCTTGTCGTACAGGTGCACGGCGGCGCATGGAACATACCGGCAGACCTCAAGAGGCTGCACATCGACGGTGTGCGTCACGCGTATGACGCTGCGATGCACGCACTGAGCCGAGGGGTGCCTCCGCTGGACGTCGTGGTGTCAACCCTCAAGATCCTGGAGGACGACCCGACATTCGACGCCGGTACGGGGAGTTTTCTCAATGAAGACGGGAAGGTCGAGCTCGACGCGGCCGTCATGGAGGGAAAGAATCTGCGAGCGGGGGCCGTCGCTTCCATCGGCAGGTTCAGAAATCCATCCGAGATCGCCCGTGCCGTCATGGAGCGCACGGAACACGTCCTCCTTATCGCCGAAGGCGCCGAGCGCTTTGCCCTGTCGGCGGGGTTCGCGCCGGTGGACCCCGCGAGCCTGGTCAATGCACGCGAGCGCCTGGGCTTTCAGGCATGGGTGGCTGCAGGAAAACCCGACGCCCGAACTTTTTTCGACGAAGAGGGAAGGGTAAACGCGAGCGGCGGCACCGCCGATCACGAAAGCCGGGGGACCGTCGGCGTGGTGATAGGCGTGCGTCACACATCGGGACCGGGCTACTCGGTATGTGCAGGGGCCAGCACAGGGGGAACGCGCGGCAAGATGGCGGGCCGGGTGGGCGACGTACCCCTTGTGGGCAGCGGCATCTACGCCGACGACGAGGGCGCGGCAGTCTGCTGCACCGGGTGGGGTGAGGCCTTCATCCGAATGGCAGCCGCGAAATCCGTCTCCGACCGCGCCGCACGCGGCGAGCATCCACAGGAAGCAGTGGAGGCAGTGCTGCGGTCAATCCACAGGCGCACCGAGGGGCGCGGGGGGATCATTGCCGTGGACGCCCGCGGCCGGCGCGGCGCCGCGTTTTCCACGCCGGACATGGGCTATGCCGGACAGTCGTGCTCACAGCTCATGCTGTGAGCGGGCCGTTATTTCGGCGCCTGGAACAGCGTGGGCACCCATTTGGAGAAGTTCGCCAGGTGCGCCCAGTAGGCAAGATAACCGAAGATGGCCCAGATAGCGGACGCGCCGACCAGGCCCAGTGCGGCGAGGATGCGCACGATAACACTCTTTCGCAGCACATACGCGGGCAGCGCAAGCACGGCAAGGAGACCGGTCAGGACGAATCCTGCCATGGCTACCAGCGGCTCGCTCGTCATCTTGAGGGAATAAATCCTGATGCCCAGGACAATCGAGGCGGCCCCGGCGAACACCGCGTAGACGCCCAGGGTGAGAAGGTCCCAGTCTCTCAGAATCGCGATGCCCGTGGCGAAGAAGAGAACTCCGAAGAATACCGACATTTCGCCGAACGGGATATTATAGCTGCTGACGATCGGCCAGGTGAATATCTCGTGCAGTCCTGTGACAAGCGCGACGAACCCTGTGACCAGGAGCCCCGGCACTACCTTCCTTCGGTCCCCGTTCAGGAACCAGACGACAAAGACGGCCATGATGAAGAGACCCGCGGCAAGATTGATAAGCATGAGTGTCAGGTAGTCTATGAACATTTCTGCCTCCTCCAGGATGGATAACCGAAGCGACATTCGCAAAAGACCACGTTTCATAAAGAATACCTCCGGGGTTACGACGAAGCAAGACGTATTGCAGCGCATGCCCCCCCGGCAGACGGACCGCGCCGCCGAATTGCCGGTTTGCGAAACCGCGCCGCGCGTAGTAGGTTCATCCAGGATGAAATGGAGGCTTGCGCTTCTCGTCCTTGCCCTGTCTCTTTGCGCACCCGCCCTGATCCAGAGTGAAGCCGTTCATGCCCCCCCGCTCAGCATCCTGTGGCGGTACGCAACGGGAGGGCAGATCCGCAGCAGGCCGGCGGTGGGAGCGGAGGGAACGATTTACGCGGTCTCGGAGGACGGGCTTCTCTATGCATGGGATCCAGGCGGCAGCCTCCTGTGGAAGACCGATCTCGGCTGGCTGCCGTGGGATTGCCTGGCCCTGAGCGGGGATGGAACCATCTACGTAGGCCTGAAGAACAAGGATCTTCTGGCAGTCAACCCGTCGGGTCATCTCTTATGGCGGTTTCATCTCGACGGCCTCCCCGCGGGTGACCCGGCAGTGGCCGCAGATGGAACGGTGTACGTCGGCACGACCGCGGGAACGCTCGCCGCGCTGTCCCACCTGGGCCGCCCCCAATGGACCATCACGCTGCCGGGGGCGATCACCCGCGCGCCGGCCGTGGACGGGGCCGGAACGATCTACCTCGTTGCCGCAGACCGCAGACTCTACGCGCTCACCCAGTGGGGCGAGTTCAAGTGGTCACTGCCGATTCCCGCCGTGCCTACCGCGCTCGCAATCGCAGCGGGCGGGACAGTGCTCGTCGGAACCGTCGAGGGCTCGGTGATGGCCGTCACGCCGGGCGGGGATGTCGCGTGGCGGTTCCCCACCGGCGCGCGCGTTGCGGGAGTCTCCGCGGGGGCAGGCCAGATCGTGGTCGCTTCTTCCAACGGCCAGATGGTGGGACTGACGGACAAGGGCACGCAGCTGTGGAAGCTCGTTGTGGGAAAGGGCATGGAGGCAGCCCCTATGCTGAGCAGCTCCGTCCCCTATGCGCTTGGCGCCGACGGAATCCTCCTGCCTGTCGATCCCGCGCGCCTGGGGACCGACTCATTTGCGGTCGGGACTTTCGGCTCGATCGTGCTGAGCCGCACCGGCACCTTCTACGTGGGCGGGCGTGACTGGATTCTCTACGCAATCGGCGTGCCTCGCCCTGCCGGCGCAAAATCCACCGGGTACGGGAGTGCGGGAGTACCCGCTCGGCCCGAAGGCCGCACCCGTTCGGGGAATGCCCTGTACGACGGCGAGGATCGCGCCCGGCCGCCCGCCGCCTGGCCGCAGGAGGGGCATGATCAGGGGCACACCGGAAGAACGGATGCGGGGCCGCCCGGCGGCAACGAGGCTCTCCTCGACGCCATTCCGGACTATCTCTACCTTCAAAGTCTGGCCGGCGTGGACAACCGCGACATGATCCTTCTCCTGCTGGCGAAAATCCGCGATCGTATCGACGACCACTCCGTCGGCAAGAGCACCTGGTACGTCGTGCGATTGCTGGAGCAGTTCAGCGGTGAGGGACTTCTGAATCCCGTCTATCGAAACATGAAAGTGATCAACAGTTTTCCTGACGTGCGCACCGAGGCTGCACGCCTCCTTGGGCTGGTCGGTTCCACGCGCTCGCGGCACGCCCTGATCCAGGTTATCGCAAGCGAGTATGACCCGGTTGCCCTGTCCGCTGAAATCGAGGCGCTTGGTTTTCTTGCAAGCGATTCAGACGGCGCATCCTCCCGAGCCGTCGCAGCGGCGCTCTCCCGCGCGGGCATGTCCCCGCCGGATTACAGGATCGCCGACGCAGTGCTCGGCGCATTGGAGCGCATCGGCGCGTACGAAGGCGGCGCGGGCGATCCGGCAGCCGTTGCCGCCGTTCTTGCCATCTCTGCCGGCGATTTCCCTCAGCAAATCAAGTCCCGGGCCTCGAGCGTGCTGCGAAGGGACCCTAACTAGGATATACTCGACACGGGAGAGTACCGATGAAAAAGGGATTCACCGCGCTCCTTATGCTGCTTGCAGGCATGCTGGCCTACGGGCTCCAGGTAGATAAGGACGAGCTCAACAAGGGCCAGGGCTCCAACATCGTCTTCACCAACTATGTCGGGCCGCACAGCAGGATCGATACGTTGGACGAGATATTCGGAATCGGCAGGGCCCTCGGACGGAACGTGGGAGACAAGGCGGCCGAGTTCACCTATGCCGGCAGGTACCGGGTGATCCATGCCATTGGAGCGGCCGACGCCGCGCTGCTCGACGCGGATATCTTTGTCATCGAGCCAAGCGCGGAAGTGGATGACGTGATCAACATCATGCGCGCGGTGGGTGGATACCTGCAGGCTGCCTACGCGTACTCCCAGGCGGACGCGATGGTCCTTGCCCGGTTCGTCGTGTACTACAACGCCGTGTTCCGGGGAGACATGAAGTACCTCGGCTCTGTGTACAAGGGCGTCGTGATGGGGTATCTCGCTCCCGACAATGCGGGGATCGGCACTACGTACACGGACTGGCCCGGCAAGACCCGGATGGTGATCCCGCTGTCCAGCGGTGCCCAGAAAGGAAACCTGAGCGCGGTCGGGGCGGGGCAGCTCGCGGCGCCGAAGG
The DNA here is from genome assembly GCA_964437385.1 of uncultured Spirochaetaceae bacterium. GTDB lineage: Bacteria > Spirochaetota > Spirochaetia > SZUA-6 > Fen-1364 > Fen-1364. Next base: position 25,493 of record CAYTGX010000039.1, on the reverse strand, counting down.
TGATCGAAAACCTCCAGTCGCAACCCGGCAAGGCCCTGCCGGAGAGAAAGGACCTCACCGAGCTCCAGCAGAAAGGCATTGAACAGGGTCAGCAGCAGGTGGCCGGTCAGCAGGAAAAGATCCAGCAGGGAAAGCAGCAGCTGGAGGGTCAAACCCAGGCCCTCGCGCAGAGCAAGCAGGCCGCCGCCCAGGCCCAGGCAGCCGCATCCGCCCCGGGGGCAACCGCGGAGCAGAAACAGGCCGCCGCGACCGCGCAGACGGAGGTTCAGAAACAGGAACAGGCGGTGCAGGCTCAGCAGCAGGCAGTGCAGAAGCAGGAGCAGGCCGCTGCAGCGCAGCAGCAGCAGCTTGATACGAGCCAACAGGCGGTGCAGCAGCAGCGGGCAAAGATCGCCGCGGACGAGCAGGCACTGATTCAGCAGAAGCAGCAGCAGGCCGCCCAACCCCCGGCCGCCGTGCAGCCGGCCGCGCCGGGACAGGTTCTGTTCATTTATACGGTTGCGGAATCCCCCGAGCACTTCGGCAAACTCGTTCTGATCGACCGTGTTTCAGGAAAGCTCCTCACCCAGTCGGACCTCAACTCGGTGCGCGGCCGGATGTATGTCACTGTCGGGGGTGCGCTCGTCGTCGCTGCCGGGCGCCCGGACCGCAACGGCGCGGTGCGGCTCGTTACTCTGGACCCGGTGACACTGGTTGTCCGCCAGGAAGGCAAGGACAATCTCGTTCCGACCACCTACCTGGCCGGGTCGGATTCCTCGGTGTACGCCGTCATCGACTCGGGGCAGGGGGCATACCTCGGGAGATTCGACGCACGCGCTGTGCTCCAGGCGCAGTCTGAACGAAAGGTGGATTCCGCCACCGACATAGTCGTGTCGGGTACCGAGGTATACGTGCAGGATGACGCGGGCAACATCCTCATCCTGAACAAGGACGACCTCAAAGAGAAGAAAAGAACGGGCTGACCGGGGCGTTATTTCAGAATCCGAGAATCCGTTTCTTCGCGTCCAGGTAGTAGAGATAGTTCTCGAAGGTGACGTCCGGCGGGCAGCGGTGATCAACGTGAGGGATGAACCCTCCCTGTGCCACGAGCGGCGCCAGGCGCTCCATTTCCCTGTCGATTGCCTCTTTGCCGGCGATCAGTGCGCGTTTGTTCACCCCGCCGATCAGAAGCACGCGTTCGCCGAAACGCGCGCGGAGGGCCAGGGGATCCGTCCCTGCCGCGACCTCGATGGGAAACTGGCATGTGAAGCCGGCTTCGATCCAGATGTCGACGATCGGAGTGATATCACCGTCGCAGTCCGTGAAAATCACGTTGATGCCATGGCTGCGCAGGAACGCCGCGATTCTCGCGTACCCCGGTTGCAGGTACTGCCGGAACATCTTCGGCCCGATGATCGGCCCGTTGCGGAAAGCGATGTCCTCCCAGCCGTTGGCGTAGTCGAAATCGATGTCGGACACGAGCTTTTCAAGAATGGCGAGGTTGAAGTCGACCATGTAATCGATCATTTCCGCCATGAGATCCGGCATATCGTAGAAGGCGATGGCGATGTTTTCGAATCCCATCAGGTCGCGGAGAAAGCCGAGGAGGCTGCCCGCGTGCACGCCCAGGGGGTAGTCCCTGTTGTGGTAACCTGACTTCAGCTCCTCCCAGTTTGCAGGGAGCCTGTCCGGATTGTCGGGGTCGAGCCTTTCCCTGATGCGGTTCCAGCTCTCCCTGTCCTTCAACGGGTAGTCCAGCACGTGGGGAATCGAGGAGGAGCCGTCCTTGTTCACGACACACGTGACGCCGTCCTTGTCGATGATCGTGCGGTGCCGCTCGTCTTCTTCGATCACCTTTTCCTCGAACGGGGGACAGAGCCAGTTCCAGTCGTTCACCGGACAGAGCTCGAAGTGATCGAACCCGAAGTAGCGGTTGGCCTTCTGCTCGGTGTCCACCTCGCGGGGCAATCCCTGCTCGTGCCAGACTTTGTAGGTCTCGTTCCAGTAGCCGAACTCGAAATGGGGCACCCGGTCAACGCTTTGAAACTGCATAGTCCGCCGGAACCTGTTGCGGCCCGAGAGGGGCACGCGAAAGAGCCCATTCTTTATTATTCCGCCCACGATAGCTCCTTCAGCCCGCGACGGCGCGCTTGTGACTGAGATTTCGGGCGAGTATAAACCATCCACGTCGATGGATCAAATCCGCCT
>CAYTGX010000039.1:0-23206 GCA_964437385.1 uncultured Spirochaetaceae bacterium | reverse complement strand
CAAATCCGCCTCACTGCGCGGAGTACCCCGTGACATTTGCGCAAGGGGTCCCGGCGCTCAAATCGGCTTCGTAGACGCCTCCCATTTCACGACCTTGAAGTTGAACATCGGGCTGCCGACCACACCCATGAGGCAGACCCATAGAGGGAGAATCATCTCTGTCCCGCGCGCCGTGGTGATGTCACCCAGGTCGATCACCTGTTTCCATCCGAGCCAATTGGTGAGGATGTCGGCAACCTGCCTCTTGGCCCCCGCATCGTTGCCGCTGACGAAGACGGTATGATCGCCGGCAGCCACCTGCTGCGGATCGGTCATGAGGAGTGCGTTCATCGTATTGAGGGTTTTCACCACGCGAGCGGCGGGGAACGCGCGCTGGATCTGCTCCCCCAGCGAATCGGTGTTGCACACGAGGAGTGACGGAGGCATGCCGCGGCTGAAGTCCAGCGGGTTGGCGATGTCCATCAGGATCTTGCCGGCGAGGTTCTTTTCCCCAGCCAGGCGGAGCGCCGCCAGGGAGACGGACCCGGCAGTGGCATTCACGAGGATCTCGCCTTTGGCCGCCGCTTCCGCGAACGGTGCCACCTTCACGTTCGGATTCCTTCCATGCCAGGCAGCAAACGGCTCGCCCCGTGCCCCGGGAGCAGCGCCGCGCGCCATGAGAGCGGCGACGTCGCGCGTGCCCACCCACACCTCGTGTCCCAGCACGAGAAGCTTGCCCGCCAAAGCCCTGCCGACGCTGCCAGAGCCGAGAATGCCGATCCTCATGAGACCTCCCTTCCGCGCTCTGCGTTCCGGCGCGGCAACTGTCCGTGATGGAAAATACCGATCGAAAGTTGAACAGTCCAGCTAACCCGTCCGGAGGATCTCGTCCGGGATGAGGCTGATCAGCTTGACCAGCTCCTCGAAGCGAAAGTCGATATCCATGACTGCATACATACGGCCCTCTGAGTCGAGGATGGGCATGGCGGCAGTCATGATGAGCTTTCCGGTGTACTTGGAGAAGAAGAGGTCGGAGTAGTGCGGCTCCGCCGATTTGAGCACGGCGACAAACCAGTCGTGCTTGCGGAAGTCCTTGTTCATGAGGTTGCGGAACAGGCTTTTCTCCCCGCGCTGCGTGTGCGCCTGCGAGATCCGCCTGCCCTCGAGATTTGTGACGGCAAGGAGCTGAATGGATGCCTCGCGGCTCACCACTTCGTGCAGGAAGCTCTCCATCCGCTCGGGGTCCAGTGAGCGCACATCCTGCGAGGCGGAGATGTGCTCCGCGATGCGCCGTGCCTTCTCGATTGCCGCCTCCTTTGCCTTCTGGAAGTCGGACACGAAGAGGGACGGCAGGAAGTGCTTGGCTTGCGCAACCAGCTCATCCGAGGAGATGCTCGTCGTACGGCCCTGCATGTATTGTTCGGCAACCCAGGCGGCTATGTGGCGGACCCCCGGGTGACGCTTGCCCACCGGTTCCAAGACGCGGCCCGTGGTGGAGGGAAGATTCTCGTTGATCCATTGGGCAATGCCGGCCATGCCCGACTTGTCCGTGACCATGACCCGAAGGGGACGGCGCAGGATCTTCTCGGTGTCGAAGATGTTGTAGATCTCCGGATTCTTCAGCATGCCGTCCGCGTGGATACCCGCCCGGGTCACATTGAACTCGCTTCCCACGAAGGGATAATTGGCCGGGATCGGAGCCTGGATTTCGTTCCTGAAAAAGTCGGCCATCTCGGTGATGACGCGCGGGTCCATGCCGTCATTTGTGCCTTTCAGACCGATGTACTCCACCACGGCTGCCTCGAGGGGAGGATTGCCGGTGCGCTCGCCGAAGCCCAGTACCGTGGAGTTGAGAGCGGAACAGCCGTACAACCAGGCGGTGACGGCATTCACGTGCACCTTGTGGAAATCGTTGTGACCATGCCATTCAAGGAGATCTCCGGGATAGCCCAGCTCGTTTGCGAATGAATGAACCAGGCGCGGCACGCTGCGGGGCAGCGCCGCCCCGGGGTAGGTCACGCCGAATCCCATTGTGTCGCACAGACGTATCTTGACAGGCGCCTTGGCTTCCTGCATCAGCGCGAGGAGCTTCTCCGCGAATGGCAGGCAGAATCCGTGAATGTCGGCCCGGGTAATGTCTTCGAAGTGGCAGCGCGGCGTGATCCCGGCGTCCAGCGCCGATTTCACGATTCCCAGGTATTCATCCAGGATCTTCGCCCGTGTGGATTTCAGCTTGAGAAAGATATGGTAGTCGGAGACCGACGTGAGAATGCCCGTCTCCTTCAGGCCGAAGTTTTTCACGATGGCGAGGTCCTTGGCGTCCGCGCGGATCCAGCCGGTGATCTCGGGGAACTCGTGCCTGAGCGACAGACAGGCATCCAGTGCCTGCGCGTCCCGACGCGAATAGAGAAAGAACTCGCTCTGCCGGATGATCCCCTTCGGCCCGCCGAGCCGATGCAGGAAATGGAAAATGGCGGCAATCTGTTCCGGTGTGTAAGGCGGACGGGCCTGCTGGCCGTCCCGAAAGGTGGTATCGGTTATCCAGATTTCCCTGGCGGGACTGGGACGTATTTCCGCGCCGTCAAAAAATATGCGCGGGATTTCCGTGTACGGAAACTGCTCCCGGTAGAGCTCCGGCTCCTTCACGTCGTCCATAGTGAAGCGCTTTTTCATCGTGAGGGGGGCGAATTTTGCCTGCATCTTTTTAGATTGCACGAAGCTGATGTTTTGTCAATAGTGAGGACACGAAAATAGCAAAAAAGACTGCCCCTTGGCAGTTTTCCGACCGCCAAGGGGCCATTTGCAGGTTTTCTACCGTCTACCCTTTCTGGTTGCCACGTCGAGGTAGACGGCCAGGATGAGCACAAGGCCGCGGACGATGTACTGCCAGAACGGGGCGACATTCATGACGCTCATGCCGTTGGCAAGGCTTGCGATGATGAGCGAGCCGAGCATGGCCCCAATGATCGTGCCGCTGCCGCCGAGCGGCGACGTACCTCCGAGAATACAGGAGGCGATGGCGTCCAGCTCGTAGTTGGTGCCTGCCCCGATTGTCCCCGCCGCCACGTAGCCGGTGAGGACGATGCCTGCCACGGCGCAAAGGGCGCCCATGAGAACGAAGATGAGGAAAAGGTTTTTCTTGATATTCACGCCCGAGAGACGGGTGGCTTCGGGGTTGCCTCCGATGGCGTATGAATACCTGCCGAACCTGGTGGAGTTGGCAAGGTAGGACATGACCACGACGATGATTGCCAGAACAAGCACAGGGGTCTGCACGCCGCGGTAGATGTTCATGATCACCACATATGCAAAGAGGCCAAAGGACGCAGCCAGGGCCTTCGTCAGATCCTTCCAGAATGGGGCCAGCGCGAACCCGAACTGTTGTTGCCGTGCCCGGGTGCTGAATGTCATGACGAAAATGACGATCGCAGCGGCTGCGGCAAAAACCAGGCCGAGCCAGTCGGAGAGGTATCCCTGGGCGATCAGGCGCATGGAGTCCTCGATGGGCATGATTGTCTGGCCCTGGGTCACACCAAGGACGGCGCCGCGGAACATGAGCATGCCGCCCAGGGTTACCATGAAGGCGGGCACTCCAAGATACGCAATGATCGAACCCTGGAACATTCCGACCAGGACCCCGACGCACAATGCCACGATGATGGTGAGAATGGTCGAGATAACGCCTACCCAGGGGGTGCCCGCCATGCCCGGAAACAGGTGCGGCAGAAGATCGGGAAAGGCCCTGGCCTGGAGGGAGGCCGCGATGGCCGAAATAAAACCCGTTACGGATCCCACCGACAGATCGATCCTTCCCGTGACAATCACGAACACCATGCCGCATGCGAGGAAGGAGATGATCGTCATCTGGCGGAAAAGGTTGGAGAGGTTCCGGGGTGAGAGGAATGTGAAGTTCGTGAGGAATCCGAACAAAAGCCAGATGATCACGAGGGCAGCGATCATCGTCACGGTCTGGGTGCTGGACGCGAAAAGACTCTTCCGTTGTGCGGGCAGACTGGCTGAGCTCATGAGTTACCTCGTTCCATTTGATGTGATGCCGGTGGCGAGCGTCATGACGCGCTCCTGTGTGGCTTCGCTCCGCGCGAGCACTCCGTTGGACCGGCCCTCGCACATGACGACGATCCTGTCGCTCATGCCGATCACCTCCTCCAGCTCGGAGGAGATCATGATAATGGCCATGCCGTGACCTGCAAGCTCGTTCATGAGCTTGTAGATCTCGAATTTTGCTCCCACGTCTATGCCGCGGGTAGGGTCGTCAAGGATGAGAACCTTGGGCGTCGACATGAGCCATTTGGCAATAACCACTTTCTGCTGATTGCCGCCGCTCAGGTTGTCCACGGCGACGTTCAGAGAAGGCGTCTTGATGGAAAGACTCTTGGCGTACTTTTCCGTCTCACGCAGCTCCGCCTGCTTGTCGATCCGCATGAATGACGAGAACTTGTTCAGGTTTGCAAGAGCCACATTTTTGAGCACGGACTGGATGAGCACGAGACCGAGCTGCTTGCGATCTTCAGGAACGAGGCTGATCCCCAGGTCCATGGCCTCTCGCGCCGACTTGATGTGCACCTCCTGCCCCTCCAGGAGGATGCTGCCCGCCGTGATCGTGGCGTACTCGCCGAAGATCGTGGTCACGAGCTCCGTTCTGCCGGAGCCCATGAGCCCGGCGATTCCGAGGATCTCTCCCTTGTGGAGGTCGAAGTCTACGCCTTTCAAGACCTCCCGGCCCGGCATGTTGGGATCCTCCGCGTGCAGCCCGCGCACGGAAAGGATCACCTCCGACGGCGAGCGCTGACTCGGGGGGAAGCGGTCCGTCATCTCCCGGCCGACCATCAACTTGACCAGCTTCTCCGTGCTCGCGTCCTTGGTTTCCATGGTGGAGATGAGCTTTCCGTCCCGCAGCACGGTCACACGGTCCGTGATGCCGAAGAACTCTTCCAGCTTGTGCGAGATATAGATGCAGGTGACCCCCTGCTTCTTCAGGCCGCGGAGGATTTCCATGAGCTTCTGGACTTCTGTCTGCGTGAGGGCAGAAGTCGGCTCGTCAAGGATGAGGAGCTTCGCGTCCTCCGAAAGGGCCTTGGCGATTTCCGCCATTTGCTGCTTGCCCACGCCCAAATCCATCACCTTGACTTGCGGGAGGATGTCCAGCCCGTATTTGGCCAGGATGTCCCTGCTCTGCGCGTACAGGCGCGAGCGGTTGATCCGTCGGCCCTCCACGGGCTCCTTGCCCAGGAAGATGTTCTCCCCCACCGTCATCTTCGGAATGAGGGTGAGCTCCTGGTACACGATGGCGATCCCCGCTTCGATAGCGGCGCGGATGGACTTCTGTTCGAAGCGCAGCTCCTTTCCCTGGAAGGTGATGGCCCCTTCGTAGGTTCCGTGCGGATAGACCCCGGAAAGAATCTTGACCAGCGTGGACTTGCCCGCGCCGTTTTCCCCGCACAGCCCGTGGATCTCTCCGCGGCGGACCTGCAGGGAGACGTCGCTCAATGCGGTGACGCCCGGGAAGGTCTTTGTCACGTGCGAGATATCAAGGATGACGTCGCTCTCCACCTTCTCCTCCTAAAAAAACGGGGAAGCGCCGCTTCCCCGTTTTTACTTCAGCGTCGTGCCGTTAGGGCTTCGGCGGGCGCTTGCTTTCGGGGATGTCCCTGTAGACATCATCGTACTTCTGGAATCCGCTCTTGATCACCACGTCGTACACGTTGTTCTTGTCCACCTGGACGACAGGCAGGAAGTAGCACGGCACCTGGCCGGTCAGTTTGTTGTTCAGCGTGAGGTCCGCCAGATTGTACATCTTCAGATCGGCCACGGGGCCGGTCTTCACGCCATTCACGAGGTCAAGGGCGAGCTGGATCGCCAGAGGCGAAAGCTTGCGCACGTCCTTGAATACGGTCATGGTCAGACCGCCTTCGACGATGGACTTGCAGCCCGCGGCCGTCGCGTCCTGGCCCGAGATGGGCACTTTGCCGGCAAGACCCTGGGCCTGCATGGCCTGGAGGGCGCCGAGCGCTGTTCCGTCATTGGAGGCAACAACCGCATCGACCTTGTTGTTGATGGCCGTCAGGATGTTCTCCATGGTCTTGGTCGCGTTGGACGGCTCCCAGTTCTCCACCCACTGATCGGCGACGATTTTGATCTGGCCCTTGTCGATAAGGGGCTTCAGCATCTCCATCTGGCCGTTCCTGAACAGGATGGCGTTGTTGTCGGTGGGGCTTCCGCCGAGAAGAACGAAGCTGCCGCTGTTCTTGACCGCCAGAACGCCGCGTGCCTGCGAGCGTCCCACTTCGGTGTTGTCGAAGGAGATGTACGCGTCGATCTTCGGAGTCTTGATGAGGCGGTCGTACGCGATGACCTTGACGCCTGCGTCGTGCGCCGCCGCTGCTGCGGTGGCAGCCGAATCGCCGTTCTCTGCCACGATGATCATCACGTTGACGCCCTGGAGAACCATGTTCTCGATCTGGTCGTTCTGCAGCTTCTCATCATGGTTGGCGACCTGGGAGATGACCTGCGCGCCCTTGTCGTAGCCGAGCTTGGTGAGCAGCGCCTGCTCGACCGGCCAGCGCTCGGTGGCGAAATCGGAGAATGAAAGTCCGATCTTTATTTTGGCGCCCTTGGCCACGGGCTTGGCCCCCTCGGAACCGCCGCTTGCGAATGCGACGCCGCACACCGACAGGGCGAGTACGAGGACGATGAGAGTGAGAAATACTCTTTTCACCTTACACCTCCTTGGTGTAGCAATAGGCTTGCAATAAGGATGCCAATACTAAATATTCATGCAAATGTCTCGATTTATCGTGAAACAAGGGCTTTTACCCCGTCAAACAATATGATTCAATATCAAAAAATAGGAAAGAAAAATGCTTTGCTAAGCAAAATCATTCAAACAGCTCCTTCCCGAAAGCTTTGATGGTTCAAAATCACCACCTCATGGTGAAATTCGACCACCATCAAGGTCGTACTTCTGTATGCGATAGCGGATAGTATTCCTGGTGATCCCCAACTTGCGCGCCGCTTCGGAGGCGTTCCATCCGCTCTTTTCCAACGCTTCGACCAGAAGCCGCCGCTCGAGGTTGGCCAGCTTGTTCCCATCGATCTCCAGCGCGGGGTATTCCTCCCGCAACTCCGCGGGGAGGTCTTTCTGCTCGATAGTGACACCGGTACAGAGCACAACAGCGCGCTCGATAACGTTTTTCAGCTCGCGGACGTTCCCCGGCCATTTGTAGCGGCAGAGCTTTTCCAGCGCCCCCTTTCCAAAGCCGGTGATGCTCTTGCCCAGCTCCTGGGAGAATCGCGCCAGGAACACCCGGGCCAGCCCGGGGATGTCCGCCGCGCGCTCCCGCAGGGGGGGGAGGGCGATCGTCACCGTATTGATCCGGTAGAAGAGGTCCTCCCGAAACTTGCCTTCACGGACAAGCCTCTTCAACTCCTTGTTCGTTGCGCAGAGCACGCGGATATCCACCTTGCGCGGCGCGCCGGTCCCCAGCGGCTCATAGGTCTTGTTCTCCAGCAGCCTCAGCAGCTTGGGCTGCAAGCCCAGAGGAAGGTCCCCGATCTCGTCGAAGAAGACCGTCCCGCCATCCGCGATCCCCACCTTGCCTTTATAGTCGCTCGTGGCGCCGGTGAATGCCCCTTTTCTGTAGCCGAAGAGCTCGCTTTCCAGGAGACTCTCGGGCACGGCGGGGCAATTCACGGACACGAACGGCTTGCGGTCGAACTCCCCGGCGTAGCGTTCGTGCAGCAGCCTGGCCACGATCTCTTTGCCCGTCCCGCTCTCTCCCGTGATCAGCACCGGCGTCAGTACAGGTCCTACCTTGTCGATCACGGAGAGGATCTCTCTCATGTCCTCCGAGTCGTACATGAAAGAGTCCAGGCGGAGCGCCTCCTTCAGCAGCTTGTTCTCCTCCTTGAGCGACTCCACCCTGCAGATGCGGGAAATCAAGGCCAGGAGCACCTCCTTGTTGAAGGGCTTGGTGACTACGTCCACGGCGCCCAGCTTCATTGCTTCCACCGCGTTCTCGATCGTCCCGTACGCGGTGACCAGAACGAACGGCGTGGCAATGGCCTCCTGGTGCAGCGCCCGGAGCAGCTCGGTCCCGTCCATGTCGGGCATCCGCATGTCGGAGAGGATGACGTCGAACCGCTCACCCTGCCGGGCCATCTCAAGGGCTTCGCGGCCGTGCTTTGCGGTCCTGGTCTCGTAGCCTTCCCCCTGAAAGAGCATTTCCATTGCGGCAACCATGTTCTGCTCATCGTCCACAATGAGAATCCGTTTCATGAGACCCGCTCCTCCTGCAGGAATACCCGGAATGTCGTCCCCCTGCCGGGCGCTGACTCCATCTCGATCTTTCCGCCGTGGCTCTCAACGATCCTGTGCACGATGGACAACCCCAGGCCGGTCCCATCGCTCTTCGTGGTGAAAAACGGGTTGAAAATCCGTCTCTGGGTCGCCTCGTCCATTCCCTTTCCGGAATCGTGTATCTCCACCGCGACCCGCCCGTCATCCCTCCACGCGCTCACGCACACCGGCTGTCCTGCCGGGGACGCCTCCAGCGCGTTGATCAGGAGGTTGCGGAACGCCTGCTCGATGAGGCTCCTGTCCAGCGGCACACGCGGCAGGTCAGGAGAGAAGCGGCATGTCACTGCCGTACCGGGAAAGCTCGCCAGGGGGAGCACGTCGATCACGCGGCGCAGGATCTCGTTCACGAATGCCGGTTCCTTTTTCACGGCATGCGGACGGGCGAAGTCGAGGAAGTTGGCCACCACCGCGCCAAGGGTGTCCGCCTCATTCACGATCATCGAGGCAAGGCGGTGAGGCTGCGCGCCGCTGGCGGAGGCTTCAATGTGATCGCGCAGGAGCTCGGCGGACACTTTCATGATGGCGAGCGGATTGCGTATCTGGTGGGCAACGCCTGCCACCATCTCTCCCATGGCCGCCATGCGGGAGGAGAGCTCAAGCTTCTTTTCAAGCTCCTTCTCATGGGTGACGTCGGCAATGATCACGATGATGCCGAGCTTGGTATTGTGCTGCGAAAGGAACGGGGAGGTGGAAACGGAGAGCACGCGCACCGACCCCCTGATCTCGGACTTGATCTCCCGGACGGCCACCGGGGAATCCGCATGGAGGCTTTCATCGATGAAGTGCGTGAGCTCCGGGGGAATCGCCATGTCCTTCAGGGCCCGACCCGTCCCGCTGTCCGATTCGTCCAGGCCCAGCAGTGTGCAGGCGGCCGGATTGATGGCCGTCATGACTCCGTCGAAGGCGATCGTGAGAATCCCCGAGCTGACATTCGAGAGAACCAGCGCGTTGTACTTGCCCAGCTCTGCCAGCTCATTCTCCCGCGCCCGCAGGCTTTTCGTCATGTCCTCGAAGGACCGGGCAAGGTCGCCGAACTCGTCTTCGCCCATTTTCGCGATCGGGTAGCCCAGGTTTCCCGCTGAAATACTGCGGATGGCGTCATTGAAGAGCTGAAAGGGAGTGAGGAACGTGAATCGGTACAGGAGGAGAGAGGTCAGGAAGCCCAGCACGATGACGATGAACAGGAACCCGAGGGAGAAGGTCCTGTAGCTGGCCAGCAGCCTGCTCGAGTCCCCCGTATCCAGGAAGCAATGGACGAGGAGCCCCCTGAGGCTCGGTGCCGCCGAGGTGGAAACCACGTAGCGCCCTCCGGCCCGCTGCGCAGCGGCCTGCTCCCCCGCGTCCGTGTCCCGGGCTATCTTCACGAACGCCTCGAAGAATGTCTCGGGGAGCGTGCCGCTGACGAATATCGTTCTCTGCCACGAAAGCAGGATCGCCGCGTTGTTGATCGACTCGATCTTGTTGATGAAGTTCGAGTCCATGTTCAACCCGACCCCGAGCACGCCGATGACTTTCTTTGCCTGGACTATGGGGCTGAGCGCCCAGAGGTGGATCTGGTCCTGGTAAGGGGAGATGAACAGCGGGTTTCCCTCCCACCAGTTTGTCGCCAGGGATCGGTTGGCGAATGACGCGAGAAGGTCCGGCTCCCCGATCCCGGCAACTGGCTCGCGATTGGCGTTGACGATGCATAGGGCGTCCACTTTCAAGGGCAGGCGCATGACTGAGAGCTCCTGTTGGAGGAGATTGCGGAGGTCATAGTCCGTGTAGTCGATGATGTTCTGCTGTCCTGCCAGAAGATTGGCCTTCACGCCGAGATCGCTCTTGGTGGAGTCGATGAAAGACTCGACGGAATGCGCGGTGCGCTCCAGCTGGGCGTGAAAAGTCGCCGTATTGGTCTGCGTGATGAGAACGCTCACTCCAACCATGGAGAGTATGCCCTGGAAAAGCACGATGACGATCGACGCCGCGCTGACCTTCGCCGATATAGTGAGCCGGCCCAGGCGGCGCAGCAGGGTTCTTCCGCCGGTCATTCCAGCGCCTCGATCCGGGTCTGCGCCTCCCTGAGCGCATGAGCGGGAGAGTTTTTCTTCGTCAACGCGTCGTAGAGGGCGTCCTGCAGGATGAGACTGATCGTTCGGTACCGGGGGTGACCGATCCTGTCGTGCACTCCCTCCAGCTGTATCATCTTGAGGCTTATCTCCGTGTCGATCTGCCGGGTGCGCGGCTCGTTCCACACGGCTGTCCAGACGGACATTTCAGAAAGGTGCTGTCTTTGAAACTCCGGAGACGCGAGGAAGTCGACGAACCGCCATGCCTCTGCCTTCATGGCGGAGTTTCGCATCACGGCAAGCCCCTGATAGCCGGAAACCGTGGATGTGCGGACCCGGGGTCTCACCGAGCGCGCCACTGGAATCAGGGACACGGCCAGGTCGGCGCTTCTGCCGTACAGGTTGTCCCTCATCCTGCCGGTGACAAATGTCCAGTTTGTCTCGAAGAGAACGTCCCCCATCAGGAAAGCCTCTGCGGCGAACACCTCGTCGCTTCTCAGGGAGTAGGGGCTCACAAGTCCCCTATCCAGCAGGGAGACCATGAACTGCAGGGCCTGCACGCACGCAGGTGAATCCACCTCCGGCATCCCCTTTTCGTCCACGAGGTTTCCGCCGAAGGCGCCGACAAAAAGCGTGAAATCGCAGATGAGGGATTCCGCCTTGTTCCAGGACGCGAATATCGGGTAGGTGATGACGCCTGTTCGTTTTGCCGCGCGCGCCATTGCAACCATGTCCTCGAGCGTGGAAGGCGGGCGGGAGAACCCGGCCTTTCTCAACAGGGCAGTGTCGACATAGAAGAGCTTGTGATTGGCGAGAAAGGGGAATGCCCAGAATTTGCCGCCCTTCTCGAATGGCCGATAGATTGCGCCCACGATTCCATCCGCAATCCTGGCGCTCAGCTTCTCGGGCACCTGCTCCAGTATTCCCCGGGACAGGTAGTCGTCCATCCAGATCAGGTCCGCAAGCACCACGTCGAAATCCGCCGTCTGGCTCATGGCCGATGCCCCAATGAGCCCGTAGACGTCCTCGTATTGCGCGAAGGTGAGCTTCACCTCTTTCCCGAATACCCGCCTGTACTCTTCGGCCCTGGTCTGGATGTCCCTCGGCTGGTACCCGGCCTGGGCAATATAGAGCATGCGCAGGTTTGCGCCGGCAGCATCCCCGCAAAGAACGGCAAGAAAAACAGCGATGATTGCAGCGGCTTTCACGGAAGCGAGATTATAACACAGCCCCGGTGCATTTCCACCAGAAGCGGGCGGCTGATGGCCGCGGGCAGCGGCTGAAGGGCTGGCCACATCCGGCCCGCTGGCTCAGGCGGTGCGGCGCTAGCTGTTCTTGATCATTGCCTGGACCCGGGCCAGCAGCTCCGACGGGTGGAAAGGCTTTCCCAGGAACGGCAGTCTTCCAGAGGCGCTCTTGCCATGGATGCGCGCATCGTCGGTATAGCCGGACATGTACAACACGGGAAGCGTCGGCCGTGTGCGGGACAAACGTTCGCCCATCTCCACCCCGCTCATCCCGCCGGGCATGACCACGTCGGTGACAACCGCATTAATGACCGCCGAGCCTTCGGCGATGAGGAGAGCCTCCCGCGCCGAGGCAACGGAGATCACCTGGTAGCCTCCCTTTTCCAGGACCCGGCGCGCCAGCTCGCGCACGTCGGACTCGTCTTCCACCAGCAGAATCGTGCCGCTTCCGTTCCGCGGGGAAGGCGGTGTGTCATCCGCCGCGGCATGCTCGTCGACCGCCGGAACCCGGGGAATGCAGACCGTGAATGTCGTGCCCCGGCTCAGCGCTGTGTCCACCCGCACACGGCCGCCGGACTGGGTAATGATGCCATACACGGTGGAGAGGCCGAGTCCCGACCCTTTGCCCTCATCCTTGGTGGTGAAGAACGGCTCGAAGATGCGCTCACGGGTCTCCTCCGACATGCCCACGCCGTTGTCCTGCACCCTGAGCAGGACGTACTGCCCGGCCGTCAGTCCCACCGGAGGGGTTGCATGAAACCCCGCCTCTGATCCCCGGAACGAAGCTGTGCCGTCTGCTCCGATCTCCAGACTGCCGGTCTCCAGCAGGAGCTTTCCCCCGCCCGGCATCGCATCTCGTGCATTCACTGCCAGATTCATGAGGATCTGCTCCATCTGGTAGTGATCCGCGCGCACGCACAGGGAATCGGGAGCAAGACGCACGACAAGCTCGATGTCCTCTCCAATGAGAGGGCGCAGGAGCGTCACCGAATTGGCTACAACCTTGTTCATGTCCAGGACGGCGGGCTGGAGAATCTGCTTGCGGCTGAATGCGAGCAGCCTGCTGGTGAGGGCCGAGGCCCTCTTGATCGTATTCCTGATCTGGCCCAGATCGGAGAGTGCAGGGGCATTGCCCTCCATTGTGTCCATCAGGAGGCTCGTGTAGCCGGATATCACGGTGAGCATATTATTGAAATCGTGCGCGATACCCCCGGCCAGCCGCCCGATGGCTTCCATCTTCTGCGCGTGCAGAAGCTGGTCCTGCGTCTGGCGCAGCTGCTGGAGGCTTCCTTCCAGGTCCCGCATGAGCCGGGTCTTGCGCCATGCCGCGGCGGCTTGATGAGCGAACGCGGTGAATACCTGCACGTCGTCCGAGCCCAGGTCCTCCCCTGAGACGATCAGGAGGCCGAATATGTCTTCCCCCACGCTGAGAGGAGCAAGGATGGCCACGAGAGGTCCCGCCGGACGGCCCGGCCACAACGGCTGGGTCTCGACCGCGGTCAGCTTGTTCAGGGCTTCAGGACTCAGGGCGGTAAGGACGGCCCTTCGCCGGTCCATGGCTTCCGCCACGGCCGTCACTTCGTCCACGCCCACTGCCGGCCCGGCAGGATCGGTTGACTGGTGCATGCGCACCTCGCCGCTTGCCCCGCTGCCCCAGCAGTACGGCACGAGCCGGCGCGGCGAATTGTCATCGATGAGGAACACGGCGCTGTCCAGGTCCAGGGTGGAGAGAACCCGGGCCGCCACGGGGAAGATCTCCGACGGCGTGAGCGCCTGCTCCATGGCAAGCGCGGCCGCATTCATGGACTGCAGAAGCTGCTCGGTGCGCTTGCGCGCCGTGATGTCGGTAATGATGCCCAGGACCGCCGGCACACCGTCATAGCGCATGAGCTTGGTCGTGAGGATCGCGTCGATCCTCCTGCCTCCGCTCGCGATCAGTGAGTATTCGTAGGGTTCGATCTCTTCTCCCGCGGCGTGCCTGCGGAAGTTTTCCTCCACCATGGATTCATAGCCGGGGGCGGTCAGGGTCCTGAAATCGAACCCTTGCGCGTAGAACTGGTCCCGTGTGTACCCCGTGGAAAGCTCGCACTGACGGTTGGCGTACATCACCCGGCTTTTTCCAAAGATGAAGATCATGTTGGGAGACTGCTCTGCCAGGCTGCGGAACTTCTCTTCGGACTCCATCAGTCCCTTCTGGGTGCGCTCGCGTTCGGCGAGCTCCAGGCGGACCTCCTCGTACAACCGCGCGTTCTCCAGGGCCATGGCGACCCGGTCCGCGATGGTGGCGGCGAGCTGCAGGTCCTCTTCGTCGTAGGGGTGCGCGCGGTAGGTGTGCACGCTCAAGACTCCGATGAGGCGCTCGGCCAGCAGCATCGGCACACCGATCCAGGAGGCGGGGGTCTTGCCGCTGCCCCACGCCCGGGAACCCTGCGCGTCTTCACGGCTCACATGATTGATGAGGAGCGGTTTTCTCTCTACCACCACGCGGGAGGCAAGACCGACGCCCAGCGGATGGCGTTCCTGCGGTTCGCGCACCCCCTCGTCCACCTGGATGCGATAGTCCAATGCATTCGCCTGGGCGTCGTACAGGGCTATGAAAAAAGCGTCGGCCTCGAATATCGGGGTCACCTCGCGGTAGACGGTCTCCAGCAGATCGCCGAGATCCAGGACCGAGCCGGCCGCCGTTGAAATGCGGTTCACCAGGGCGAGCCTCTCCGCCCGCCGCCGTGTCTCTTCGTAGAGCCGCGCATTCTCGATGGCGCTGGAAAGCTGGTCCGCGATCGTCTGCTGCGTGACCAGGTCCTTCTCCGTGAACGCGTTCCGCTGGGCGCTCTGCATGTCGAGCACGCCTATAACCTTGTCTCCCCGGCGGATCGGCACCGCCAGCTCCGAACGCGTGCGCGCGTCCTTGATCAGCTCCACGTAGCGGGGTTCCCGGCTGACGTCCCCCACGAGGAGGGGCGTGCCCGCTGCCGCAACCCAGCCGCAGATTCCTTCTATCCCTACCTTCAGGCGGAAGAGCTTCGAATACGCATGCACGGAGGGGAGAGTCGAGGCGCGCAGGACGAGCTCGTCACCGTCGATCAGGAGGATCCCGACCGTGAAATAGTCGAATGCCTCCTGAATCAGCGTAACCGCCTGGACAAGCAGCTCGTCCAGCTCCAGGAGGGTCGCCGTTCTCCGGCTGATCTGGGAGGTCAGCTCCTGCCGATGGGCACGCTCCCGCAGGTCCGCGGCGAGCTCCCGCAGCGGGTTGAAGAGCTGCCGTCTCATTACGCCCCACCCCAGGATTGCCACGCTCACCGTGTTCGTGATGGACATGATTGGCACGTGCACCTGCAGGAGGCCGCCCACGAGAAAGCCGGCAAGCAGGAAAGCGACGCTGACGACGATGAAGGGCTCGCGCGCGTGGCGGCGGCGGACCCAGAACAGCGCAAGGGAGGAGAGAATACAGAGAACAGGAACCATGCCGGCAAGAAGACCCCACGCGCTGATGCCGTATGAGACGATGCCGACCGGGTCGAGCCGGGGATCGTCGATCAGTCTGCCCCTGGCCAGCGGGATGGCGTGTGCGAGGATGACCGAGAGCAGGACGATCACCGTCCACGCCGTCCACCGCCCACGAATCCCGACGTAGCGGAATGTGAACACAAGCAGAAACAGACCCATGAAAGCGAAACAGACCGCGGCCAGGGCGAGCATTGCCATGGGACTGCCGGTTCGAAACCAGAGAGCCAGCCGCAGCAGGAGCGAGCCCGCAGCCCAGCCGGTCTGCATCAAGGCGAAGAGCACGAAGTCCCTGTTGATGCGCCTGCGGAGATCGGCGCCGCTGACAACCATCACCAGCGCGGTGGATATCGCGAGGGACAGGGCCAGGCCGGCGACGTCGAGGATAAGCATCACGGGCATCGAGTAAAGTCTTTCCTTAATACAGCATCGGCGAAATCGCGCCGATGCTTACGACGTACTCGTCGAGCGGGTGCTCCCGTACGTCGTACCCGCTGTCATAGCCGGCGGCCGCGGAGGGTCAGGATAGTGATGGCGATGACACATGTGCGCGAAAGAGAGCCGGCCGCATAGACAGGAGCCTCTGCGCTATCATCGTAGTGCCGCATGATGAGATCGAGAGCGTGCACGCGCTCTTTCTCTTCAGTCAGTATGCGCGCCCGGCCCGTCCCCGCAATGCTTTCCGCTTTCAGGCTGAAACTGCACGCTGTCGCCCCCGGCGCGAGGGTCATTTCCGTGCAGGCAGAGAACCCCACGGCCGGGTCAGCGCGGATGAGATCGACCTTGGTCCCCGAAAGGGCGCTGTGCACGTACAAAGCGTCTCTCTCCCAGCCGAAGCAGACGGGAACAACATACGGCGCGTGCGCGTCTTTCAGGCAGAGGAAGAGCACGCGCACCCTGCGGAGGATGTCTTCGAGCTGTGCGTGGGCGGTGATTTCAGTCTCTGGGCGGCGCATTGGCCGCGGCTTTTCAGGATGATGCATGCCGTATCCTGATGCCCTGATCAGGCGAAAACCTGCAGCTCGTTGACTTGATCTGTTTTGAAATTCGCTGCGATCAACTCTATCAGGTCGTTGCGTATGGCCGACTCAAGCTGCATTCCCCATGCCCCTTCTTGTCTTGGATTGCGACATTTTAGAAAAAATGGAGATAATTAATTACATCATGAGCCGGTCCATTTGTCAACCCTGATTCGAAAGAGACATTATGTTATCCTCGCCGGATGAGTAACTTGCAACCTGCCGATCGATATGCCCGGATGCGCTACGTCCGCTGCGGGAGAAGCGGTCTGAAGCTGCCTGCCGTCTCTCTCGGTCTCTGGCACAATTTCGGCGGAGAAACGCCGCTGGAGAACGGCCGCGCCATGATTGCCCGCGCCTTCGACCTGGGAATCACCCACTTCGACCTTGCCAATAACTACGGACCGCCGCCGGGATCCGCTGAAGAAAACTTCGGCAGGATACTGAAGAGCGACTTCCGGGCACACCGCGACGAAATGATCATCTCCACCAAGGCCGGCTATCTCATGTGGCCTGGCCCCTACGGCGAATGGGGATCGAAGAAGTACCTCGTGGCGAGCCTGGACCAGAGTCTTGCCCGGATGGGGCTCCCCTACGTGGACATTTTCTATTCGCACAGGCCTGATCCGGAAACGCCACTCGAGGAGACCATGGCCGCGCTGGACCAGGTGGTCCGACAAGGCAAGGCCCTCTACGCGGGCATATCCAACTACAAGGTGCCTGAAGCAAAACAGGCCTTTGCAATTCTACGGCGGCTCGGTACCCCGTGCCTCATTCACCAGCCTTCCTACTCGATGCTCAACCGATGGGTGGAGGATGGTCTTCTTGACCTCCTGCAAGCCGAGGGCGTGGGCAGCATTGCATTTTCTCCGCTGGCGCGCGGCCTGCTCACCGACCGGTACCTGGAAGGAATACCGGCAGATTCACGGGCCGCGGGACCGAGCATTTTTCTCAAACCGGAGGAGATCACCGAACAGGTGCGTGGCAAAATAAGGCGCTTGAACGATATCGCCGTTGCCCGGGGGCAGAGCCTTGCGCAGATGTCCCTCGCATGGGTTCTGCGCGGGGGCCGGGTGAGCTCTGTCGTGATCGGGGCAAGCAAGCCGGGCCAGATCGACGACTGCGTCGGTGCGCTCAAGAAACTTGACTTCTCCCCGGAAGAGCTCGAGAAGATCGACGAGGCCTTGAGCGTTTAGCGCTCCGC
The DNA here is from genome assembly GCA_964437385.1 of uncultured Spirochaetaceae bacterium. Lineage (GTDB taxonomy): Bacteria > Spirochaetota > Spirochaetia > SZUA-6 > Fen-1364 > Fen-1364. Next base: position 5,825 of record CAYTGX010000039.1, on the reverse strand, counting down.
CCGAAGGCGCAGCCCTTCCGCGGTACACCGCGGAGTTGGATGCGTAGCGCGCGGAACGCGCGCGGAGGGCGGCAGGCGGCTGCGAAGCAGACGCCGAGAGCCGCGAGGTCGGCCTAGGCCTTCACCCTGACCGGCTTTTTGTGCTGGTCTGAGACGACGCTCGCGTCCAGATAGGCCTGTACCCGGGCGCCATTCGCAAAATCAGAGACGTCGCTCTTGCCGGAGCGGATGGCGCGGATGAATCGCTCATATTGATTGGGCGCGGCCTTGCCGCGCGCTTCTTTCCATTCGGCCTTGCGGATGTGTGCCGCGCCTTTGCAGCAGCGATAGTGCTCCGGCGAACGGTCGAGGTCGAGGTCCACGGCGCCCTGGTCCCCGTACACCCGCACCCGCAGGCTGTTCATCTGGCCCGTGGCCCACCGCGAGGCATGCACTGTGCCGATTCCTCCGCCCGCAAATGTCACGCGGGAAATGAAGCTGTCGTTTGCGTCCAGGACGTACGGACCGAGCCGGTTGCCCTTCACGCCTTTGTCGAAAGTCTTCAATGTGCAGGATATCTCCGAGATATCCCCGCAGAGGAACGCGGTCAGGTCGTAGATATGGCAGCCGACGTCCCCCAGGACGCCCGCGCTTCCATGCGCGAGGGACAGCCTCCAGGTGAAGGTCGGGTTGGTGCGCCAGTCACCCCAGGCATCCTGGACGAGCCAGCTCTGGAGGTAGCTGGCCTCTACGTGCAGGACCCGCCCGATGCCGCCCGCCTGGATGAGCGCTGCTGCAGCCTGCGCGCCGCTGGAGTTGCGGTAGGAAAAGTTGACGTGCGTGACCACCCCGCGCCGTGCGGCGGCATCCCTCATCCGGCGGGCGTCCACCAGCGTCGTGGCCAGGGGTTTCTCACAGAGCACGGCAAGCCCTCGGGCAATCGCTGCCAGGGAGATTGGGGCGTGCATGATATCCACCGTGACGTTGGACACCGCGTCGAGCTTCTCCGACCCGAGCATGTCGTCGTAGTCCGCGTACCAGCGGGGGATATTCCACGCGCGGGCGAATGCGCGAGCCTTTTTCTCGTCCACGTCGCAGCAGGCGCTGAGGGCAACACCCTTCATGGGAGCAAAGCTTCGTGCATGCGTTGCTGCCATGCCACCGGTGCCGATTATTGCCAGTCGTATCATGCCGAATACTGTACAGGACCCTGCCTAGGACTGTGTAGGGCGGTGACCCGCCTGATCCGGACAGACCCATCTGCCGGATATCGCGTCGGCCTGTCGGCCATACGGGAGTACCCGTTCGGCGCGAACGCCGTCCCTGGCATGGGCCGACCTCGCCATCCTGGCTACGACTTCGCGCGATGCTCACTAGGCCTGCCAGTCCAGCACGAACTTCCCGTCGATGTCGGTAAACCCGCCCACGATGATCATGATGAAGTCGATCAGGACCCAGATGCCAAGGCCGCCTGCGGTGAATATCATGGCCACGCCGGTTCCGATCTTGCCGACATAGAATCTATGCACGCCGAATACGCCGAGGAAGAAACATAACAGCAGCGCCGCCAACCGGGACCTGTGGCTGACGGTCTTGTCATTTCGAAAGCCCTGCGTCATACCGGGGGAGCGCTGCGGATGACCGCAGTGGGGACAGAACGAGGCCTGGTCGGACAGCTCTTTTCCGCACTTCTGACAGAACATTTCATTCACCTCCGCGCAGCTCGGCCGTGCGATTGCATCTGCTTTTGCTCTTTTCAACACCGGCAGAAAGCAGGTTGGTCCCTGCCCGGCGCCTCAGTAGCTGTACTTCTCCCATATGGCGTCCAGAAGGTCGCCCATCTTCAGAAAGATGCCCACGAGCTCGGGATCGAACTTCTTGCCTGCCTGGTAGCGGATGTAGCGCAGCGCATGCTCCTGCCGCCAGCCCCTTTTGTAGGCGCGCTCCGAGATAAGAGCGTCATACACATCGCAGATGGAGACAATCCGGGCCGAATACGGGATCTCGGTGCCCCGCTTGCCCGTCGCCATGTAGATTTTCTCGGCATCGATGTCGTCGATCTTGCCCGGGTAGCCGCTGCCGTCCCAGTTCTCATGGTGATTGAGGGCGACTTCCGACGACATGTAGTCATAGAAGGAGGTGGCCCTCCTGAAGAGCCGCGCCCCATAGACAGTGTGCATGCGCATGCTCATCCTTTCGCCGTAGTTGAGCTGGCCTTCCTTCTTGAGGATCGTGTCGCTCACCGCGACCTTGCCTACGTCGTGAAGGATCGCCGCCTGGCGCAGTACGTCGCGCACTTTCTTGATCTCCCGGATGGAAATGCTTCGGCGGGTGGCCCATTTCTCGTAGAGCTCGATGGCGTACGCGCCCACCCGCTTGGCATGCCTGCTGGTTTCGAATGGATCCCGCAGCGCCGCAAGCTCCACCATGCGCAGGACCATTTCCCGGGACAACCGCGCCCTTTCAATGGCATCCGCGGCGTTCAGGGCGAACTGGGAAATGAACAGCTTGTCCTGCATGGAAAAGGCCACCACCTCACCCGATTCGTTTTTCGCGTTGATGAGCTGCAGCACTCCGACGATTTCGTCATCCCGGGTCTTCAGGGGAACGCCGAGGATGGAGGTCGTGCGATAGTTGGTTTTCTGGTCAAAAGCGGGATTGAACGAAATGGAGAGATCATTCTGGATGTGATAGACATCATCGATGAGGATCGTCTCTCCCGTCTTGGCCACGTAGCCCGCCAGCGAAGTTTTGTCTACCGGGATGAACGCGCCGCTGGGGATGTACTTATCTTTTGTCTCCCCTCTGAAGAGGGTGTCATTCTGCACAAAGCTGAAATAGAGGAATCCCCTGGCGGCAAGGTAGATGGTCCCCGCATCAGCGTTCAGGAAGCGACGTGCCTCGGTGAGGACATTCTCGAGAAGGGAGTCCAGATCCTTGATATTGGCCAGAGTTTCAATGGTACGGAACAATTTCAACGTATCGCGCTTCATGGATCGTCAACAAGTATAGCCAGATTGCGGGGCGCCCTCAAGGAGAGTCCAGGAGAAGGGAGCGCAAGTCCTCCACCCGCCTGCAATACGCGACGCTGTGCGCGCGCATGTACGTTTCTATTTCGGCAACCCGGTGGCTCCAGCCCGCGGCGGCAAATGGGACACCCGTGGCAGCGGACATCAGGACGCCGGGCTTCAAGTCATCCACGATAAGGGATTCGGACGGTAAGCAGCCGAACTCACGCAGCGCTTCCCTCACCGGCCATGGGCTTGGTTTACGCTTTTCCTCGTCGTGCTCCCAGCCGAAGATCAGGTCGGGCAGAAAAGGCGGGTCCTGCGCCGCGCGATAGTGGCGTTCGATGATGTCCTTCTCCGAGTGTGACACCACCGCCACAAGCCCGCCTTCCCCGCGAAACTCGGCCAGCAGCTCGAGGAAGCCGGGAAAGAACGGCGGCACCCGGCTGGTGGTCCAGCTGCGCCAGATCTCGAACTCGGTCCGAAGCTCCGCTTCGGTGAGGTGGAGCTCACCGACCAGATACTCCATGATGCCGTGGAAATTCCGCACCAACCACTGCTCGACGGAAGGGGGCGTGAACCGGGGGCGCAACGTGCGCAGCGCCTCCAGGTGAGCCGGATAGTGGATGACCGCGGTGCTATCCACCGCGGTGTCGTCGTGATCGATCAGGATGCAGCGATAGCGAATCGCCATGGTCAGCCTGAATCTATGGACGTTCGCCACCCCGAGTCAACCCCAGCCTGCCGGGAGGGGGGTCGTCGGAGTAGGCAGACCTGCCCCCACCGTATATTATTGTTGTGAGGTTGTACGTCATGTTTCGGCGTTTTCTTCCCCCCGTCATCCTGGCCGCGGCGCTCCTGTGCTCCTGCTCGATCAACCAGCTTGCAGTCCGGGCGGTGGCCGGGTTCCTTTCCGGAAGCGGGGAAAGCACGACTTTTTCTGGGGACGACGATCCCGAACTCGTGCGGGATGCGCTTCCATTTGCCATGAAGACCTACGAGGCACTTCTGGAGGCTGATCCGAAGAACGCGCCGCTGGCGCTGGCCACGGGGCGGAGTTTTGTCAGCTATGCATTTGCCTTCGTCCAGGCGCCGTCGGACCAGATGCCCGTAGAGAAGGTAGACGCGCAGAAAGCGATGCATCTTCGGGCGAAAAAGCTCGACCTTCGAGCCCGCGAGTACGTCCTGCGCGGGCTGGAGCTCCGGCGTCCCGGCTTTCGCGCCGCCCTTGAAAGCTCGGGACCGGCCGCCGCGCTGCGCCTGACCCGCCGCGAGGATGTGGACTACCTCTACTGGGCGAGTGCCGCCTGGATGGCCGCGTTCAGCGCCGATCCCTTCGATTTTGCGCAGATCGTGACCCTGCCTCGCGCCATCGCCCTGTTGCAGCAGGTGCAGGACTGGGACGACGCGTATGGGGCCGGCGCCGTGCACGAGATCTTCATCAGCTACTATGGGTCGGCCCCCGCCGACCTTGGCGGCAGCGAACAGAAGGCCCGGGAGCACTTTGCGCGCGCGCTCGCGTTGTCCCGGGGCCTGCGGGCGGGACCCTACATTGCGCTCGCCTCGTCGGTGTGCGTGAAGAACCAGAATATCGACGAGTATCGGGACCTGTTGGGCAAAGCGCTCGCCATCGACGTGAACGCCGATCTGCCGGACCGTCTCGTCAATATCATCAACCAGCGCAAAGCTCGCTGGATGCTCGATCACATCGACGACTATTTTATCGAAGGGGCCGGCACATGAGACGAGGAAACATATGCACCGCGACTCTCTTCCTGACGATCCTGGTCTCGGCGGCCCTCCCCGGGCTCACGATCAAGCTCGGCAGCCTGGCGCCGGTCGCGTCGCCCTGGGACGTGGGTCTCAAGCGCATGGCCGCAGAATGGGAGAAGCTTTCCGACGGACGCGTCACAGTGAAGATCTATTCGGGGGGCATCGCCGGTGACGAATCGGACATGGTGCGCAAGATCCGGATAGGCGCGCTGAACGCGGCGGCCATCACCGTGAGCGGTCTGCAGGGTATCTACAAAGGTGCCAAGACCCTCTCCTATCCCCTGCTCCTGCGCAGTGACGACGAGCTTGCCTACGTACTGGACAAGATGAAGCCGGTTTTCGACACCGAACTGCAAAAGCGGGGTTTCAAACCGCTCGGCTGGTCCATGGGCGGCTGGGTATACATATTTTCGCGGTATCCCGTTTTTCGGCCCGATGATCTGCGCAAACAAAAGCTCTGGGTGTGGAGCGGTGACCCGGATGAAATCCAGGCCTATCAGAGCGCCGGCTTTCAGACCGTGACAATCGCCTCCACGGACCTGATGACCTCGCTGCAGGGAGGAATGGTGGATGCTTTTGCAACGAGCCCGCTCATTGCCGCCTCGAGCCAATGGTTCGGGATTGCCTCGCACATGAACACGCTCAAGCTCGGCCCCCTGTGGGGAGCGACCATCATCAGCACGAAAACCTGGGCGGAGGTTCCCGAGGAGCTGAAACCGAAGTTTATCGACGCGGCGCAGAGGATTTTCGATTCCCTTGCCCCCGATCTCGTGAAGGCAGACAGCCAGGCGATAGACGTCATGAAAAAGTACGGCCTGAAAATCAACCAGGTCACGCCGCAGGCGGAAGAACAATGGACCGACCTTTTGAACAAGACCTTTGCCGGCCTGGTCGGGAAAATGTACGACAGGAGTTCATTCGACCTGGTCTCGAAATATCTTGCCGAGTATCTTGTAGATCATCCCCGCCGCTGAGGGAGACTCGATGCTCCGGGCTCTGTGCGTCCAGGCATGGATGCCGAGGGCGTACTCGCGCACTCCGGTATGGACGGAAGCGAGCCTCTAG
>CAYTGX010000038.1:0-43784 GCA_964437385.1 uncultured Spirochaetaceae bacterium | reverse complement strand
CTGCCGCGAGGGCTGCACGGCCGTTCTCGCCTGCCCGGCAGGCTGCGGCGGCTGCCGCGAGGGCTGTGAAGCGGCCCCGTTCTGCAAGGACGGCTGTCGGGACCCGCTTCCTCCAGTCTGAGTCTGAGGTGGGAAGGATTGCCCTCCGGCACCCTTTTGGGGGATTCGAGGACTTACAACACTGACTGGTGAGCGAACGGCAGGAGTTTTTTGTCTCAAGCTGGACAGTGTTCCCGCATCCAGAGGTTGGCCGGGATGAGATGCAAGCGCCTGTTGACGGACCGCGAAGGGAACTGCCTGCGGCGGCGGGGTCAAGCGGGCCATTACCGGCCGAGACATCACGGAGGCCGGCGGACGGGCAACCGCACCATGAGAGGCAAATGAGCCGCCAAGGAAGCTTTCTTTCTGGGGAGCGATCGGCGCAACAGCCCCGCGCACCGGAGCCCTCATGAGCTCGTCGTTGGGCACCCGAAGCGCGGCGCCTCCGGCCGGCTGGCCGCGCACAAAAGTGTCGTTTGGAATAAAAGTCACCGCGCCTGGTACGCTGCGATTCGCATAGGGAATGTGCTCGACATCAACATTGTGCAGCCGCGTACGGTCCGTGCGGTAAGGCGCGACGAAGGGCTCATGCGGGCCCAGAGGAAACCAGCCGACGCTGTCGCCGGGGGCCTGGCTGGGGCGCCACCCGCCACCGCCTACGAAAGCCACCAGCGCAGGCGCATAGACTGCGCGGCTTATGTGAGCCCCGGGTACCCACCCCCACCGGTTGCCGCGAAAAGCCCATCGGCCATAGTGAAAGGGCGCGAATCCCCAGGGAGCATCATCAATCCACGTCCAACCCCAGGGATCAACCCACGCCCAGTGACCGAAATGGTAGGGCGCCCATCCCACGACTACAACGGTCGGAGTCCACACCGGCCCGAAGTCCGGGTCACTGCTCCAGCTTCCATACTGGTCGAGGTCTTCGACTCCGCTCATCTCATCACGAGGCACATATTGCGCTGATGCCACCTGGTCCTCTTTCTGGTCTCGCGCCTGGCACCACCTGTCCCAGTCATCCAGAGGAGGAGCGGTCGTGACATCGTATGCAGGGGTATCAAGACCAGTGACCGCGGTCGTTTGCCTCAGGCGCAGAGGAAACACCGCACTGCCTGCAGTTATTTCAGCCTCACCCACGCGCACCGTGACCGTCGTGTCTCCGCTCTGCTGGACATCTATCCTGTAGGTTCCCGCGCGAAGAAGAGTGAGGCTCGCATTGGGCGTATCCACCTCGATCTCCTCGGTGGAGCCCAGGTGACGAAGACGCACGTTCAGCGATCCCGTGGAGAGGCGAATCTGCATTGTCTGGTCGTTCAGGTTCAGAAAGGAAATCTCCGTGCGGGAGGCAAGGCGGATGGCGGTTGAGCCGACATGAACCTCGGCTTGCCCGTCCTGGTCCGTCCACAGGTGGTCCCCGATGGTCAAAGGATAATTGAGCGTCGCCGGGGCCCACTCCTCGACGCTTTCCGGGTGGAACGAAACGGTCCCATTGAGGAGATTCAAACGGCCGACTCGATCGGGGGGATCTCCCCAAAGTGCGGTGACGCTTGCGAGCGTCCATATGCAGAGGGCGATAAGCAGATATCTGGTCGAAGCGGACCTCATGGCATACCTCCGGCCGCCCTCAAACAGTCTCAAACCAAATTTCCCTGTCGAGGAGAAGAGGGGGGCACGAGTCTTACTCGGAGGGATACCTTCCATCTTCAATGATACGCTTCGAGATAACGGCCGTCAACGCCCCGCCCCCGCGGGTGACTCACTGGTCGTTCTGGTCATCCAGGATCTTTTTTCGGGAACCGCCGGGGGCCGCTTGCTGTTGACTGTTGGGCTGCCGCGAGGGCTGCACGGCCGTTCTTGCCTGCCCGGCAGGCTGCGGCAGCTGCCGCGAGGGCTGCACGGCCGTTCTTGCCTGCCCGGCAGGCTGCGGCGGCTGCCGCGAGGGCTGCACGGCCGTTCTCGCCTGCCCGGCAGGCTGCGGCGGCTGCTGTGAAGGCTGCACGGTCGTTCTCGCCTGCCCGGCAGGCTGCGGCGGCTGCCGCGAGGGCTGCACGGCCGTTCTCGCCTGCCCGGCAGGCTGCGGCGGCTGCCGCGAGGGCTGTGAAGCGGCCCCGTTCTGCAAGGACGGCTGTCGGGACCCGCTTCCTCCAGTCTGAGTCTGAGGTGGGAAGGATTGCCCTCCGGCACCCTTTTGGGGGATTCGAGGACTTACAACACTGACTGGTGAGCGAACGGCAGGAGTTTTTTGTCTCAAGCTGGACAGTGTTCCCGCATCCAGAGGTTGGCCGGGATGAGATGCAAGCGCCTGTTGACGGACCGCGAAGGGAACTGCCTGCGGCGGCGGGGTCAAGCGGGCCATTACCGGCCGAGACATCACGGAGGCCGGCGGACGGGCAACCGCACCATGAGAGGCAAATGAGCCGCCAAGGAAGCTTTCTTTCTGGGGAGCGATCGGCGCAACAGCCCCGCGCACCGGAGCCCTCATGAGCTCGTCGTTGGGCACCCGAAGCGCGGCGCCTCCGGCCGGCTGGCCGCGCACAAAAGTGTCGTTTGGAATAAAAGTCACCGCGCCTGGTACGCTGCGATTCGCATAGGGAATGTGCTCGACATCAACATTGTGCAGCCGCGTACGGTCCGTGCGGTAAGGCGCGACGAAGGGCTCATGCGGGCCCAGAGGAAACCAGCCGACGCTGTCGCCGGGGGCCTGGCTGGGGCGCCACCCGCCACCGCCTACGAAAGCCACCAGCGCAGGCGCATAGACTGCGCGGCTTATGTGAGCCCCGGGTACCCACCCCCACCGGTTGCCGCGAAAAGCCCATCGGCCATAGTGAAAGGGCGCGAATCCCCAGGGAGCATCATCAATCCACGTCCAACCCCAGGGATCAACCCACGCCCAGTGACCGAAATGGTAGGGCGCCCATCCCACGACTACAACGGTCGGAGTCCACACCGGCCCGAAGTCCGGGTCACTGCTCCAGCTTCCATACTGGTCGAGGTCTTCGACTCCGCTCATCTCATCACGAGGCACATATTGCGCTGATGCCACCTGGTCCTCTTTCTGGTCTCGCGCCTGGCACCACCTGTCCCAGTCATCCAGAGGAGGAGCGGTCGTGACATCGTATGCAGGGGTATCAAGACCAGTGACCGCGGTCGTTTGCCTCAGGCGCAGAGGAAACACCGCACTGCCTGCAGTTATTTCAGCCTCACCCACGCGCACCGTGACCGTCGTGTCTCCGCTCTGCTGGACATCTATCCTGTAGGTTCCCGCGCGAAGAAGAGTGAGGCTCGCATTGGGCGTATCCACCTCGATCTCCTCGGTGGAGCCCAGGTGACGAAGACGCACGTTCAGCGATCCCGTGGAGAGGCGAATCTGCATTGTCTGGTCGTTCAGGTTCAGAAAGGAAATCTCCGTGCGGGAGGCAAGGCGGATGGCGGTTGAGCCGACATGAACCTCGGCTTGCCCGTCCTGGTCCGTCCACAGGTGGTCCCCGATGGTCAAAGGATAATTGAGCGTCGCCGGGGCCCACTCCTCGACGCTTTCCGGGTGGAACGAAACGGTCCCATTGAGGAGATTCAAACGGCCGACTCGATCGGGGGGATCTCCCCAAAGTGCGGTGACGCTTGCGAGCGTCCATATGCAGAGGGCGATAAGCAGATATCTGGTCGAAGCGGACCTCATGGCATACCTCCGGCCGCCCTCAAACAGTCTCAAACCAAATTTCCCTGTCGAGGAGAGAGGGGGCACGAGTCCTACTCGGAGGGATACCTTCCATCTTCAATGATACGCTTCGAGATGACGGCCGTCAACGACATGCGCCCGGCGGAATGCCTTGAATGCAAACGTGGCCAAAGTTGCGCTCCTGATAGATACTGCGGCCGGTGCGGAAGTTGAGAATGTGCCGGCCGCCGCGCAGGCAGCGGTGACAGGTATCGCCGTGACGGACGCCTTTGAGATCGTCTCGACACCATTGACACAACCCCGAAGGCTGCGAACCTTCTCAAGAATCCGAGGATCGCCTTTGTGTCAGGCGGGTGGACGCCTGGAGACGAGAGAACAGTTCACTATGAGGGAATTGTCGACCGGCCGCAGGGCCGAGCTGGACCCCCCGCTGATCCTGGAGCTTGTCCCCGACCAGTTGGAGACGCTGAGGTAAGAGAGAGCTCAACAGGGCTGGAGAACCCTGTCCGCCGTGGCCATTATCTGCACGGTCATTTCCATGGCACCCACCTCTCCGATCTTGAGCGAGTCTCGAAGACCCAGGTGATCCAGGCACGTTCCGCAGCTTGCAATATGCGCACCCCGGCCCTGCAGGAGACGGAGGCTCTCCAGGGCGGGCCCCTCGCAGGTAGTGAGAAAGACTCCCCCGTTCAGGCACCCGATCATGTCCACGGTCACCTTCGAAGCCGCAAGCTTTTCCAGGAACAGGACGAGGAGTTTCTGTCCGAGCTCCTTGTCCTGTCCATTTCCCATCGTGTCAGAGTTGAGATAGAGAAAAGTCATTTCTTCGACCTCCGTGTGCTCAATCCAGCAGCCGTTTCTCGCCCTTCAGCTCCATGATCTCCTGCACATCCTGGGTGCACTCCATGCAGCCAAGGTATGCGCCGGAAGGTTCACGCAAGGCGTAGAACTCGATCAGGATCCTGTGCTTCCTGTCGTCGCCCTCCACGGCAAGGTTGAGCCAGAAACGAGCCTCGTCCCGTTTGCCCTCCCGCATCTCGTTGACTATCTGCTCGACCCGCACGAGGCTCTCCTGCGGGTGACACTCCCGGAAATTGAGGCCCATGGAAGACATTGGCCGATGGAATAACCTCGTCTCGTGCTTGTTCCAGCCGATCACTTCGTCATTCGCGTCGATGACGGTGGTTTCCACGGGCAGTGCCTCGATCATCGCCCGGATTACCGCCTCGCTCATCCTGTCGATCATGCCCGGCCTCCTGCGAGTCTTTTTCGCGCCGCCCTTCCGATCAACCAGCTCCCGCGCCCGGACCGCGATATGCTCCGCAGTCAATCCGAACCTGATCATGAGCTCGCGTGGTCTTCCCGATTCTCCGAACCGATCCTCGATGCCCATCATTGCGAACACAAAGGGATCATCCATTTGTTTCAACGTGCACACAGTGCCGGCGATGATATTTCCAAAGCCGCCTTTCTGGTGCTCTTCACAGGTCAGGATGGCCGCGGTCTCCCGGCACGCGCGGCCCAGCGCGTCTCCGTCCAGCGGCTTCACGGTGTGCATATTCAGTATCCGGCTTTCGAGCCCGAACTCTTCCTTGAGGATGAGAGCCGCGCGCATTGCCTCGCAGACGATCGGACCACAGGCCACGATGGATATGTCCTCGTGCTCGTCCGGATATTCCGAGGATGGCGTGACATCGAAGCCGCGGATAAATGTACCCCGATTGCCACGGTAGCGGATGATATTGGCCTCCCCGAATCTCAACGGGGTGTTTTCGGTGGTGACCACCGGGGTGGCTTCCCTCGCATAGCGCATGTACACCGGGCCGGTGAGATCGAGGATGGAAATCCGACAGAGCCGCTCGGTTTCAAGAGCGTCACAGGGCACCACGACCCTCATATTGGGAAGAACGCTCATGAGGCTGATCTCCTCGAGGGCCTGGTGGGTTGCCCCGTCCTGCCCTACTGAAATCCCACCGTGCGCTCCGGCGATTTTCACATTGAGGTTGTCATAGCAGATGGTCGTGCGGATCTGGTCCCATGGTCTGCCCGCGGCGAACACCCCGTAGGTTCCTGCCACAGGTATCCTGCCTTCGAGTGCCAGGCCCGCGGCCACACTCATCATGTTCTGCTCGGCAATGCCCACGCTGACCACCCTGGATTTCCTCTCGGGATGGCCTTTCTCGAAGTCCGCGATGGAGATCGAAGCAGAGATATCCGCGTGAACGGTCACGATCCGGGGATCATCCCCGATCTTGGACAGGCACGTCCCGAACCCCGTTCTTGTAGGGAGCATCTCGACCTTCAGCTCATCTCGTGCGTTCCACCCGTATGCTCTTGAAAACCTGGGCAGCTCATCTCCCAACTCGGCGTCGACTCTTTTCTGGTAAGCCTCCGCTGCATCGAGCAGGTGCCGCACATGCTCTCCGGTGTACGCGGCGCACCCGATGTCGGATAGAGCCTTTTCGAGCTGCTCCTGGCCGGACGTGGGAACTCCGTGCCAGCCTGCCTGGTTTTCCATGAAGGAAACGCCCTTCCCTTTCACGGTGTCCGCCAGGATGACGGTGGGCTTCCCCTTCGATGCCCTCGCGGCGGCAAAGGCTTTCTGCAGCTTGTCGATGTCGTGTCCATCCACCTCGAGGACGTTCCAGCCAAAGGAGCGGTACTTGTCCGCAAGGGGCTCGACGCTCATGACCGTGCTCACGGGCCCGTCGATCTGGAGCCGGTTCCTGTCCACGATGGCGCAGAGCGTATCCAGCCGGTGGTGGCCCGCAGCCATGACTGCCTCCCAGACGCTTCCCTCCTGCTGTTCGCCGTCTCCCAGCACGCAGTAGACCCGGAAGTCTGCGCCGCTCATACAGCCGGCAAGTGCACAACCCACGGCAATTCCCAGCCCCTGTCCAAGGGATCCGCTGGAGACTTCGAGGCCCCGAAGATTGGGCGCGTGGGGGTGGCCTTGAAACGGGCTTCCCAGCTTGCGCAGGGTGACAGCCTCTTCTTCGCTGTAAAGGCCCGCCTGTACGAGTGAGACGTAGATTGCGGGGGCCTTGTGCCCCGCGGAAAAAAAGATCCTGTCCCTGCCCTGCCATCCCGGGTCGCGCGGATCATAGCGCGCTTCATCCAGGAAGAGAACAGCCGCGATATCCATGACGGAGAGGGTCCCTCCCGGGTGGCCGGATCCGGCAGCATGGATGCTGACGACATCCAGCGCGCGCATCCGACAGGCCAGCTCTTTCAGCTCTTCCGCAGAGAGGTGCGATTCCTTTCCCGTAGCGCGCTCTACCTTACCCATGGCGCCAGCGTAGCATATAATCGGCACACCATGGAAACAATAGGGTTTCCAAGAGGATTCCTGTGGGGCGCGGCCAGCGCCGCGTACCAGATCGAGGGCTCTCCCCTGGCTGACGGGGCGGGGCCGACGAACTGGCACGAGTTCACCCACCGCCGGGGCACGATCAAGGACGGGACAACGGGAGACCTCGCCTGCGACCACTATCACAGGTACGAAGAGGACATCCGGCACCTGCGCGATCTCGGAGTCCACGCATATCGCTTTTCGGTCGGGTGGGGCCGGGTATTCCCTCGGCCCGGAAACATCAACCAGGCAGGAATCGACTTCTACAATCGGCTTGTCGATTGCGTGTGTGGCGCAGGCATCGAGCCCTGGCTCACGATTTTCCATCTCGAGGAGCCGCTGTGGCTGTCCCGCCTGGGAGGCTTCACGAATCGGGCGGCAGTCGACCACCTGGCAGAGCTCGGCGAGACGCTGTTCAAAGTGCTCGGAGACCGGGTGCGCAACTGGATTACGATCAACGAGCCGACTGTCTATGCCTACCTGGGGTACGGCACGGGGGAGTTTCCCCCGGGGCGCAAGCTTGCCTTGCGAGGAATGCTGCACGCCTCCCATCACCTCCTGCTGGGTCATGCGCGCCTGGTTGATGCATGGTCTGCCACAGGCAGGCCGGGCAGGATCGGCCTCGCGCACCACGCCGTATGGGTGTCCCCGGCGGATGAGAACCGGGCCAGGGACGTGGAAGCAGCGGCCTTCATGGACGACGCTGCAAACCGGTCCGTGCTGGATCCCCTGCTTCGCGGCAGCTACCCGGAGAGGATGCTGAAGAGGCTGCACCGATTCCTTCCCCGTACGCTGGAGGCCGACCTGCCGGGGATCAAAAAGCCGGGCACCTACATCGGAATCAACTATTATGCAAGGAATCTCTACCGCTGGGCGCGTTTTGTGCCTTTCCTTCACGCACGCGAGCATGTCAAACCGGACTCCCCCCGCAGTGCGATGTGGGAGATCTACCCGCAGGGCCTGCGCGCCACACTGCTGCGGCTGAAAGAGCAATATGGAAACTTTCCCTGCGTGGTGACCGAGAACGGGTTCCCGATTGTTGAATCTTCAGGAAAGGATCCACTGCAGGACGATGAGCGCATTGCATACCTCGCGGATCACGTTGCAATGGTCGGCAGGGCCATTGCCGAAGGGGCGGACTGTCGCGGCTACTTCCACTGGAGCCTGATGGACAATTTCGAGTGGAACTGGGGCCTGTCAATGCGTTTCGGCCTGGTGCGGATCGATTTCACGACGCAGCAGCGCCAGTGGAAGAAAAGCGCTTTCTGGTACCGTGATGTGATCCGGGCAAACGGTCTACGGTGAGCGAAGGACGGGCACGCTTCGATGGGGACGCAACGGATGTCGACGTGGCGTTCAAATTCAGCCGGAACATGGGAGTATTCCATCTCAACGCAGGTATACTTTTCGAGTTCTGATTCACGATTCCGCTGATATTCCTTTCGTGAAAAAAAACGCAGAATTGATATTGCATATTTTGGATATCGTGATATAGTCATATCGCTACAATCAGACAGACAGTGAAGGAGAATAAATGGGAAGCCTGGCGGAAGAACGGCCGCTGGCTGCGCGCCTGGCGGAGGTGCTCAAGGCCCTGGCGCACCCTGCCCGGTTGCGCATCGTGGCCATACTATGCGAGGGCGAAGAGAGCGTCATCGGGCTTGCGGAGAAATTGGATCTCAAGCAGGCAATCGTGTCGCAGCAGCTTCGCATCCTGCGGATGAGCCGCCTTGTTTCCGCCACCCGTCAGGACGGGTTCTCCCGATATGCCCTCGCCGAGCCGCGGCTGCGGGATCTCGTTACCTGCCTCGAGGGATGTCACCGGGAAGCGCCGGCCGTGCCAGTTTCGAAACGGGGGCGCCGAGGGCGCCCGCAAATCAGCAAATGACGCCAGGGGCGTCGTGCAAATGACGCCAAGGGCGTCCAGGAAGGAGTGACGATATGACTTTGAACGTCGAGAAGGAGATCGCCGACCTCAAGGCGAAGGTCGGGGACATGCCGGGCGCGGAGAACAAGCTGACGATGATCGTGTTTTCGGGAGACCTGGATAAGCAGCTCGCAGCCATGATCATCGCCACTGGAGCGGCTGCCATGGGGATGCAGGTGGTCCTTTTCTTCACATTCTGGGGACTCCCCGCGCTGAGGGCGCCTCAGAAAAAGGTGGGCGGGAAGAGCTTCATGGGCAAGATGTTCGGCATGATGCTGCCAAAGGGCCGCAACAAGCTCATCCTCTCCCAGATGCACATGGCGGGCATGGGCACCGCGATGATGAAGGGCCTCATGAAGAAGAAGAACGTGGCCGGTCTGGACGAGATGTACGACCTGGCGGCACAGCTCGCGGTGAAGATCTATGCCTGCCAGATGTCCATGGATCTCATGGGCTTCAAGAAGGAAGAGATGATCGACTACCCCGGGCTGGAAGTGTGCGGCGTCGCCACAATGCTCTCCCACGCGAAGGAATCCTCGATCCAGTTTTTTATCTAGCCTTGGAATAAGGAAGGAAAGACAACATGGCAGATTACACGATCGCAAAGACCCTCGATTACAAGGGGCTCGCGTGCCCGATGCCCATCGTCAAGATCAGCCAGGTGATCGGCTCGGTCGCCATAGGCGATGTTCTCGAGGTGCATACGACCGATCCCGGCTCCCTTGCGGACTTTCCCGCCTGGGCAAAAACGACCGGGCATGCAATCCTGGAGACAAAGCAGGAGCCGGGCGTCATCAAGATCTTCGTCAAACGCCAGAAATAAGAGAAGACCGACATGGCAGTACAGGCAGCCGTGGATGCGTTGACCGCCGCTTCCAAAGCGGCGGCCGGCGCCCCGGGAGCCGTCGACGCTACCAGCACGGCGTCTGTCGCCGCGGCTCCCGCAGCGCTGGCCCTGGCGGTCAGCTGGATCGATTACGTCATCATGGTGCCCCTGGTCTATTTCTCCATCCTGGTGCTCGTGCTGGGGGCGGCCTGGCGCATCGTGACGATCATGCGCGCCCCCGCACAGGCGTACTCCCTGCGCGTGTACCCCGCCGCAAAACGGCCCGGTTTTGCCACGCTGGTGGACACTTTCACCATGCCCCAGGTGAGAGCGCACAAGCCTCTCTTCTGGGTATTCCTCATGGTCTACCATGTCGCGTTTGTACTTCTGATCCTCGGTCACCTCGATATTCTCCCGCAGATCGCCATTGTCGCGCCGGGGTCACGCCACATGCTTGGCGCCGGCGCGGTCGGGGTGGCCGTCACGCTGCCGATTTTCTATTTCATTATGAGACGATTCAGGAGCCCGGTCAGGGAGATCTCGGTCCCCGCGGACTATCTGCTTCTGCTCCTTCTCCTCTTTCTCTTCCTGTTCGGTGACCTCATGAGCTGGGGCAACTCGTGGTCGGCTCGTGGTTTTATCATGACAAAGCAGGATTTTGCGAAGTACTTCGACGGGCTCCTTCGCTTCTCCTTTGGCGATCCCCGCGCGGTCCTGCCTGGCGCGCACTACCACTTTGCCGTCATCCATGTGCTCCTTGCTGACCTGTTCTTCATGCTCCTGCCGTTCACCAAGATCATTCACACGTTTTTCAGCGTGCCCATCAACATGCTGAGGAGGAGGTAACGGCATGGATGCGTCGACCAGCAGCAGGCTCAAGGACCTTTTCGAAACAAAGCTCAACGGGGCAATGCGTCTTTACCTGGACACCTGCGCGCGGTGCGGAGTCTGCGTGGAGGCCTGTCACGCGTACGCCTCCATGCCCCAGACCAGGTATACGGCGGTCGGCCGTGCCGAGGTGATCCGCAAGATCTTCAAGCGCTATTTCAAGCTTGAGGGAAAGTTCTCCCCGTGGCTCGGTGAAGTCCTTCCCCTCGACGACGTCACTCTTGACCTGGTGTCCGATGCCGCCTGGTCGTGCACCGGATGCCGGCGCTGCATGACATTCTGCCCGTTTGGAATCGACACGCAGATGATCATGTCCATCGCGAAGCTTCTTCTCATAGGAGCCGACAAGGAGCCAAAGCTCCTCACCATGCTTTCAGATATGTCGATCGCAAAAGCAGACGGCATCGAGGAAACCCGCCCGGGGTTCGAGAAGGCGATACGCAATCTGGAGCCGGACATCCGCGCCCTCTGGGCCGGGTCCCCCGGACAGAGCGCCGTCACCGTGGACGCTGAAGGCACCGACGTCCTTTACGTGGGACTTGCCGGAGCCCATTCAATCGTGCCTGCCGCGGCGATCATGAACGCCGCGGGAGAGAAATGGACCCTGAGCGTGTTCGAGGCCGTGAACTTCGCCGCATTTCTCGGAGACCCGAAGAAGATGCAGATCATCGCGCGGCGCATCCATGACGAGGCAGCCCGTCTGAAGGTGAAAGAGGTGGCAATCGTGGAATGCGGGACGGCGTTCAGGGTCATGAAGTACATGACCGGTGTGCATCCGTTCAAGGTCGTGGCTTTCGTGGAGCTCATTGCACGCTACCTGAAAGAGGGAAGAATCCGGCTTGACGGGACGAAGCTCAAGGGCCGGCTCACCTATCACGACCCCTGCCAGATCGCGCGCAACGGGGGCGTGATGGAGGAGCCGCGGTACGTCATCAAGAACCTGACCCGGGACTTCGTCGAGCTCCTGCCCAATCGGGCCGAGAACTGGTGCTGCGGAGGCGGAGGGGGGCTTGTTGCCCTTGGGGAGCAGGATTTCAGGATGAAGTCGGCCAAAGTCAAGGCCGACCAGATGAAAGGCTCCGGCGCCGAGATTATCTGCACGGCCTGCGAGAACTGCCACACCCAGCTCACCGACATCAACACGCACTACGGCATCGGCATGCGCGTGGAGTTCCTGTCAAAGCTGGTCGCCGACGCCTTGATCAACAAGGCCGCCCCCGGCGGTCATGAAGACTCGAGCCGGCGCGGCGCCCTATGCGCCGGCCCGGAATGAGTTCACCATATCTGCCATTTCGGCGATGGCATTTGTATCGAGAAGTGACCCACCACGCGGAGGCCGTGGAAGACCCCGCACCAGCAGCCTGTCCAGGAGCGTGAGCCTGTCGTAATGAAGGTCCCCCCCGAAAAGGCTGCGTGCGAACGCATGCGCGGCAAGCCATTGCGGAAAGGCTGCCTGGAGTTGCTCCTTTGCATGCTCCCCCTGAGAGAGACAACAGAGAAAGAGCCCTGTTTTTCGCTTCAGGAGGAGATCCCCTCTGCCCTCGCAGAACGAAGTCACGTCTCTCTGGATCCTGCCGCCGTAGATGGAGCCCCCGACCAGCACGACGTCGAACCCGCGTACATCCGGCACGTGACCCGCACGGAGATCCGCAAGCGTCGTCTCCGCCTTGATCCTCCCCGCGAGTGCCTGGGCGCACGATTCCGTGGTTCCGTATTTCGACCGGTACGCAATAAGGACTTTCACGTCAGCCCCCCTTCGTCTTTTCCCCGGCTTCCAGGATGCTGCGGCGCACGTGGTAGAGCCTGTTCCGGAGATAGAGAAAGATGTCGAACGCCACCATGAGGGCGTTGAGGAGGTACAGGTAGATGACCCCGTCGAAGTGGTACAGGAGCTTGTGGAGAACGCCCGCGCCGTATCCGACAAGAACAATCACAAGGAAGAACAGGCTCTTTCCGGCCACCTGGCGTGACTTCAGGGACTTGTAGATGGAAACCGGCCATGCCGCCCCAAAGCACACGAGCATGGCAATTTCGAATATGCTCATCCTTTTCCCCCGCGCCGCGTTACTCCGCGGATTCTGGCCGCTTTCGGCGAAAACTGGACTGTCTCCAGCGCAACAAGGAGCGCGGCGGCCGCCCTCGTACGGCCAAGCATGACGGGCGCGCCGATAGCGCTCTCGATGCCCGGCTCATACCGCACCTCCCCTGCGAAAGTCACGCCGCAACGCCGGGCAAGATCCTTCACAGACTCCGCGCTGTCCCGAACCATATTGGCAATCACCCCCGGCACGGCGATGTGCATCTCTCCGAGCACGGCCAGCAGCCTCTCGACCACTGCCACTGAAACCGGTGACGGCGTGGAAACGACGATCGCCTCCATTCGGGGGATCAATCGAGCCAGGTCCAGAACCTCGTCCCCGATGCCGGGCGGCATATCAATGAACAGATAGTCCAGCATGCCCCATTGGGTGACGGCCAGAAGCTCGCGCAGCGCCTCTGACACCTCGGCGCCCCGCAATGCAAGCGGCAGCTCTCCTGTGAATGCCGCCACGCTCATGAGGCACAGATTGTCCAGGACGGAAACAGGGAGTATCCCCTTGTCTTCCTTTGGCAATCCCGGGTGCACGCCGAGAAAGACATGGGTCGAGGCGCCCTGCAGGTCCAGGTCAAGGATTCCGACCCTATTACCCTGACCGGCAAGAGCGATTCCGGCTACCGCCGTGCACATCGTTTTTCCTACGCCGCCTTTTGCCGAACAAAAGGCGGCTATGCGACCGATGCCGGAAAGCCGCTTCTCTACAACGGCTCCACGGGGATCCGTCACCTGCAGGCTTCCTCGACAGACAGCTCAAGGCTGGAGATGCTCACCCCCCTGCCTTTTTGCACGCGAAAGTCCGGGCTGCCGCATGAAGGGCATCGCACAAACGCATGAGCTGCCTCGGGAAGAAAATGAATGGCCTCGCGCGTCTCCACGGTCAGGCTGGCCGTTTCCTTCAGGCTCCACTCCCTGCCGCATGCCGCACAGAGGAAAGCAGCGGGTTCGGTTTCAAGCTTGTAGCGGGCGTTGCGAAATGGCTTTTCCTCGCGCAGAGTGGTGAGGGCGAAATCGAAAATCTCGCGGTCGATCGCCTGCAGCTCGCCGATCAGGACATTGACCGCGCGCAGGCAGGCTGGATCCCGCCCTTCCAGAGCGGCTGCAGTTGCCTCTATCACCGCGTCCGCCAAAGCCCATTCGTGCATGCGTGGAAGGGTACCTGTGCGCCCGCCGATGCACAAGCCGCATCCGGGCTGGGCGGCAGGAATGCGGCGCCTGGAATCCGCGGCGTACCGCGGCGCTAGGGCATCTTGCTGATGAGGTCTTTCACCAGCGGGTCTGTGACGGAGTAGATTCTCCGATTGCCTTCCACGCGGGAGCTCACGATGCCTTCCCGCTTGAGCACCGCGAGGTGCTGCGACACGACCGGCTGAGATTCCTCCACGCAGTGCCAGAGATCTGACACGCATGGCTCGCTGGCCTCGATTGCACGCAGCAGCTTCAGCCGCATGGGATGGCCGCATACCTTGAGTATGCGCGCAAACTGCGTGATACTTCCTCGGGCGCTCTTTCTGTCCACAACCTTGTTTTTTTCCATGGTCTTCTGTATTTTCCAGTCTATTCTACCGAGAGGAGTCGATTGTATCAAGGATGGGCGGACAGGAAACAACCTACCTGGACTGGGCCGCGTCTGCCCCGCCGGAACCGGACGCAGTCGACGAAGCAAGGGAAGTTTCCCTTCGCCTGTTCGCTAACCCTTCCTCTCCCCACGCGCCGGGCAGGGAGGCCGGGGAGAAGCTGGAGCAGATGCGCTCCCGTTTTGCCGGCGTGCTCGGGGTAGAGGCGAGGGAGATCGTTTTCACTTCCGGAGGAACCGAGTCAAACGGAGCCATCCTCCTCTCCCTGCTCCACCGCCACAGGCTCGGCGGGGTCCAGCGGCAGAAAACCCGCGTCGTCAGCACTGCCATCGAGCACTCTTCGGTTTATGAGCAGCTGCACAGCCTCCAGGGGCATGGCATCACGAGCGCCTTTGTCGCGCCGCGACCGAACGGCGCCGTGGATCCACAGGCGCTCGCCGACGCACTGGATGAGGACACCGTCATGGTCTCGGTCATGATGGTCAACAATGAAACAGGAGCCGTGCAGGACCTTGAAGGGGTCGCGCGCGTGGTGAGGGATTTTTCCGCCCGGCGAGGGCGGAAGATCATCGTGCACACGGATGCAGTCCAGGCGCTGGGCAAGATTCCATTCTCGCTGCGCCAGCTGGACGTGGATGCCGCCTCGTTCAGCGGGCACAAGATCGGCGGACTCCGGGGCGTCGGTGCTCTTTTCCTGAGGGAAAACACCGCGCCCGGTTTCCTTTCCATGGGCGGGGGACAGGAACGCGGGCGCAGGCCCGGCACGGAGAACCTGCCGGGGATCTGCGCAATGACGGTGGCCGCGGAAAAACGGCTTCTCCATCTGGAGCAGGATCGTGCAGCCGCGCGCGAAAACGCGCGCCTGCTCATCCACGGGCTGCGGGAGATCAAGGGCGCCTGGATCTTTCCTTCGGCGCGCGAAGAGGATGATGCAGCCCGCTACTCGCCCTATATCGTTTCGGCGGGCTTTCCGCCCCTCCCTGCGGAGGTGGTGGTGCGGATGGCGGACAGCCGGGGCTATTGCATTTCGACCGGCTCTGCCTGCTCGTCGAAGAAGAAAGATCGCACGCGCGTGCCGGAAAGCATGGGGCTTTCTCATGAGACCGCGCTCTCTGCAATCCGCGTTTCCATCGGTCCCTCCACAACGGCGGCCCAGATCGACGGCCTGCTTGCTGCGCTTCGCCAGGACATCCCGCCCCTGCTCTCCATTGCCCAGGGGCGCGGCGCATGACGGAGCTCCTCTTCCTGGTAAAGTACGGTGAAATTGCGCTGAAAAAACGGAATCGGGGCGCATTCGTGAAGAGCCTCAAGGACTCGATACGGGCCAAGCTCCCCGGGCTGCAGTTCTCCGTTTACGAAACATTTCACAGGGTATTCGTTCGATTCCCGCCTGAGCAGGAGAAGGCCATTTCGGCAGCCCTGACCCGCACGTTCGGCGTCGTCTCCTTCTGCAAGGCGCTCCAGATCGAAAGGGATATTTCGGCAATCGAGTCCGCCGCGGTTGGTCTTGCGGAAGGATTCATCGCCGCGGGCATGGGAAAGAAGTTCAAGGTGGAGACGCGGCGGGCAGACAAGAGTTTCCCGCTCTCCTCCTACGAGATCTCCTGCCGTGTCGGAGAGCTTCTGCTGGAGAGATTCCCCGGGCTGGGCGTGGACGTACATACCCCCGACTGGGTCATGAACATCGAGATCCGAGAGCACGCATATCTTTACGGGCCCTCAATCGACGGTCCCTACGGTCTGCCGAACGGGAGCTCGGGCAAGGGTCTGCTCCTTCTTTCAGGAGGCATCGATTCACCGGTAGCCGGCTGGATGATGGCAAAGCGGGGCATGACAATCGAGTCGGTCTACTTTCACTCCGCTCCTTTCACCTCTGAGAAGGCGCGGGAAAAGGTGGAAACCCTGGCACGGACGCTTTCCGGGTGGGCGCCGGGAATCGTGCTTTTCGTGGTGCCGTTCACACCGGTGCTGGCGCGCATCAAGGAGAAAGCCATGGACGAGGAGGTGACACTTCTGCTGCGGGCCTGCATGACGAGCTTTGCGACCCTCCTGGCTGAGCGGTCAGGGGCAATGTGCCTGATAACGGGGGAAAGCCTCGGCCAGGTGGCCAGCCAGACGGTGGAAAGCATGGCCTTCACTGGCTCGTTTACCGAGCTTCCGGTGTTCCGGCCCCTTGTGGGGATGAACAAAGAAGAGATCATCACCATCGCGAGAAAGATCGATACGTTCGAGACTTCCAATCTCCCTTACGCAGACTGCTGCGTCCTCTTCTCCCCTGCACACCCGCTGATTCGTCCCAATCAACGCAAAATGAAACTGTCTTTTGGGCATCTTCACGTGGAAACTCTTCTGCGGGAGGCACTGGAGAAGACGGAAAAAGTGACGTTCTGAGCGGAGTCCCCTTCCGCGGTATTCCGCGGAGTTGGGCGGCTGCGCGGTCGCTCCTGGCGGAGCCGGCGGAGTTGGCTGTGGCGACATTCCGTTGGAGGGCCGAAACTGCGCGGGGTACCATGCACGGGCGCGAAACGACGGGAGCCTCAGGAAGCCGGAGCCTTTTCCTTGGAGCTCTTTTCCGACGAGCTTTTTTCCGAAGACGTCTTGTCAGCGCTGGATTTTTCGGTCGAGGATTTTTCAGGGGAGCCTTCCTTCGGCTTTTCCGAAGACTTGTCCCTGTCCTTGGAGCCGCCGTTGCCGCCGGTGAGGGCGGAGCTCTTCTTGTTGTCTGTGGAGTAGAACCCGCTTCCCTTGAAGATCACGCCGATCCCGCCATTGATGACACGGCGAATGGCGCTCTTGCACACGGGGCAGCGAGAGAGCGGCTTCTCCGTCATGCTCTGAATGGCTTCAAATCTATGGCCGCACTTGGTGCACACATACTCATATGTGGGCATGCCTTTAACTCCTGACTCGCGAGAAAAAGAATATTCGCATCTATTTTCTCAAATATAGCTTCTCTACCGTGTTGTGGCAACAGGCCGGACAGCCGTACGCGCGCCCAATCAGGGCAGACACCGCATTCGGTGTCATTTGGGCAGACACCGTACTCGGTGTCATTTCGTTTTTCGGACCGGAATGCCGTTTTCCTCCAGGTAAGCCTTGATGCGGGGAACGCTCCAGGCGCCGGAATGCACGATGGATGCTACCAGGGCGGCATCAGCGGCCGCGTCCCGGAACACGGTGAGCACGTGCGCGGCTGATCCGGCACCGCCCGAGGCCACGACAGGTATTCCCACTCCCCGCGAGATGAGCCCGGTCACCGTCAGCTCGTAGCCGTCCTGAGTCCCGTCCGCGTCTATGGAGTTGAGCACGATTTCCCCGGCGCCCAGCCTCTCCGCCTTCTGCGCCCACTGCAGCGCATCAAGACCGGTCCGTGTCCTTCCGCCGTCTATCACCACGCCGTAGCCGCACGGCATGCCGCTATCCTTTGCCACATCCATGCCCAGTACAATGCACTGGGTGCCGTACAGCGACGCGCCGCCAGTGATGATGTCAGGGTTGCGGACTGCCGCGGAGTTCACGCTCACCTTCTCCGCGCCGGCCAGGAGCACCTCCCTCATTTCGGCAACGGTAGAAATGCCTCCGCCCACCGAGAAGGGAATGAAGACCTGCTCCGCCACCCTGCGGACAGTGTCGATCCGGATCTTCCGTCTCTCCGAAGACGCGGTGATGTCATAGAAAACCAGCTCGTCCACGCCATCTTCATAGTATTTTCGCGCCATATCGACGGGGTCCCCCACATCGACATTGTCTTTGAAGCGGATTCCCTTTGTCGTGCGGCCGTCCCTTACGTCGAGACAAACGATGAGGCGTTTGCTAAGCAAAGGCGGCCCCCTGCGCCTCGATTCCTTCCACGCGTCCATCCCAGGCAAGGAAATTGGAAAGAAGCTTCACTCCGAGAGCACCGGACTTCTCGAGGTGGAATTGAAACGCCACCAGGTTCCCCCGGGCTATGCAGGAGGCAAAGCGCAGTCCGTATTCAGTCTCACCCGCAACGATGCTGGCGTCCGCGGGCTCAGGGTAATACGAGTGCACGAAATAAAACGAGGAATCCTGCGGGATTCCCTGGAAAACCGGGTGTGCTCTCGTGAAATGCACCGTGTTCCAGCCCATGTGCGGAACTTTGAGCCCGGATGCTCCGGGAAAACGCCGCACCGAACCCTTGAGAAGACCGAGGCATTCCGTGTCCCGCTCCTCGGACCTCTCGAAGATCACCTGGCAGCCGATGCAGATGCCGAGGATCTTCCGCCCAGCTTTCAGGTAGTCGCAGAGCGCGCGGTCGAGTCCCGTCCTCTTCAGCTCGCTCATCGATGCCGCCGCCTCCCCGACCCCGGGGAAAATGAGACCGTCGGCCCCGGCAAGGTCCTCCGGCCGGGAGGTCACGAGGTACCGGGCACCGAGGTAGCGCAGACTGTTTTCTACACTCTTGAGGTTGCCGGCTCCATAGTCTACAACGACCGTGGTCCCTGCGCTCATTGGGGACGCTCCCCATCCGACGCGTCCGCGGGAGGTGACATACCCTTCAGCAGAGAGAGAAGAAACGGAAACATCTCGTCGTCAGAGAAACGGAGGCCCGCAAGCTTGACCTGGCTCCCGCTGACGGACACCGAGGTTGTCTTGAGCCTCTCTGCGCTATCCGGCAGGTTCTCCGAGCGCATCCACCCGACAAGACCCAGCCTCAGGATGAGGGTGAGAAGGTCCGCCTCCTGGCCCGAGCTTGTATTCGCCGTGCCGGAGATGACGTATCCCCCTTTGACCTTCACCGCGTTCAGCCAGACTTCATTGAGGGGGATATGCACACCGTTCTGCGCCGCGCTCTGCTGCAGGCCTCCCGGCAGCTGCGGCATATAGAGAACGAGGTCCGTCCTTTCCATGTCACGTGCCACTTCAGGGGGCAGGACAACAGGAAGCGGGGCCGCCCAGTGCGCAAGGAGCGAATCGATGTCGCCGTTGGACGCAAGGAGTATGCCGTTGTTGGGGATGCTCATCTGGATGCCCGGCTTTGTCCATTCCCAGTGGGGGCCTGCGGGCCCTGTCTTCTGCGTCCACGCCTTGTTGCCCGAAAGCCGCATCCCGATCAAGCCGCCCGGGTACCCCCCAAGGGCAACCACGGAAAATCCGGCAGGCGTCCCTTTGGCCAGCGTCACGGAGCAGACAAGGCGCTTGGTCATGCCAAGCAGAGTGTTGACATCCTGGAGACCTGGCCCCGAAGCATTCAGGGCTTTTCTTATCAGGTCCCCCGATCCGCTCACGGAGAGCGAGACGTACATCGTTGCGTCGGCGGGGAGCACGCCGAGCCATACGGCGGAAGGGCGCTGGGGAACTGTCGCGCAGGAGGCGAGCGTCAGGAGCACGGCGCAGCATGCGGTCAGAAGCGCAGCCGCAGTGAATCCCCGCCGCATCAGCGCGCAGCCTTCTTCAGGGACACGAGGCAGGTTTCTCCCCCGCAGTCGATCCCCGTGCCTTCGCGAGGCTTCTCCCATATCCACGACACGGCCAGGGTTTCGGAAAGCAGGTGCGCGCGGTAGCTCTCCACGGCAGCCCGCAGCGCCTCCGAGCCGAAGAGGGTAAGCTCGATACGATCGGTGACCTCGAGCCCCTCGTCCTTGCGCAGGCTCTGGATGCCTCGCACGAGGTCCCGCACCAGCCCTTCCTGGATGAGCTCCGGGGTCAGCTCAGGGTCCAGCGCCACTGTGAGGGAGCCGTCGTTTATCACCTTGAGGTTCTGCTTTTCAATGCGCTGGATTTCCACGCCGTCGGGTGTGAGGGAAAAAGCGCGGCCTTCAACATCAATGGGGACGTTCTGGGAATTGAGAAGCGCATGGATGTCCGCCAGGCTGAGCTTTTCAATCCGCGCAGCCGCCGCCTTCATATCCTTGCCCAGAAGCTTGCCCAGCGTGCGGAAGTTGGCCTTTGCACGGTACTCCACCAGCTCGTCCTCGTTTTCGCGGAAGAGCACGCTCTTCACATTGAGCTCGTCCTTGATGAGCTCCTCCATGGATTCGAGGATTGTCCTTTCATCCGGATCACGGGTGACGACGTGGAGGGCTTTGAGGGGCTGGCGGATCTTCAAGGAGTAGTCTGTCCGGAGGCTCCTGCCCATTCCCACGGCCCGCATGGTCACTTTCATCCGTCGCTCCAGCCCGGGGTCCCGACGGGACTCGTCGTAGACCGGAAAGTCGCAGAGGTGGATCGACTCCGGCATATCCGGCGTGCGAAGGTTGGCAAACATCCCCTCGGTGATGAAGGGAATGAACGGCGCGGCGCACAGGATGAGCTTCATCAGCGCCGTGTGCAGGGCCTGGTAGGCCTCCTTCTTGTCCGAGTCGTTCTCCGAGCGCCAGAACCGCCGGCGTGAGCGCCGGATGTACCAGTTGTTGAGCAGATCGATGAACTCTATGAAGACATCGACTGCCCTCTGCAGATCGTAGGCTTCCAGGTACCCGGTGACCTCGCGAACCATTCGTTCCGCTTCGGACAGGATCCACCGGTCCAGGATATTCGAGGGCGCCGTCGGGGCTCCGTCCACGGTGACCTGATCGATGTTCGCATAGGTGACGAAAAAGCTGTACGAGTTCCACAAGGGGATCAGGACGTTTTTGACGACTTCCTTGACGCCCGCTTCGGAAAAGCGCAGGTCTTCACCCTTCAACACCGCGGAATCCAGGAGGAACAGCCGCATTGCGTCGGCTCCATAGGTGGCAATGACATCCATGGGATCCGCATAGTTGCGCGCAGACTTCGACATCTTCTTCCCTTCCGTGTCCAGGATCAGTCCGCTTACGATGACATTCCGAAATGTAGGCTTGTCGAAAAGGGCAGCTCCCAGCACCACGAGGGTATAGAACCACCCGCGGGTCTGATCGATGGACTCCGAGATGAAATCCGCAGGGAAGTGTGCGTCAAAATGCTCCCGATTCTCAAATGGATAGTGATTCTGCCCATAGGGCATGGCTCCGGATTCAAACCAGCAGTCGAGCACCTCGGGAATGCGCCGCATGGTCCCCCCGCACGAGCAGGGGTAGGTAAAGCCGTCGATGAAGTGCTTGTGAAGATCTGTCGTCTTCTGCCCCGTCTTCTTTTCAAGCTCCGCGCGTGAACCAATGCATTCCGTTGCCTTGCACGAGTCGCATCGCCAGACAGGAATGGGGTTGCCCCAGTAGCGGCTGCGCGAAATTGCCCAGTCCCGGGCATTCTCCAGCCATTTGCCGAACCTTCCCGATTTCAGGTGCGCGGGCATCCAGTAGATGGAGTCATTTGCCGCCAGCATGGCGGGCTTGATCTTCTCCACGCTCACGAACCACTCGGAAACGGCGCGGTAGATCAGCGGGTGCTTGCAGCGCCAGCAATGGGGGTAGCTGTGCGTGATGGAGTCATGCTTCACCAGCTTGCGCTCGTCTTTCAGCCTGCGGATTATTGATTTGTCCGCGTCTTTCACGTACTGCCCGGCCCAGTCGGGAATCTCAGAAGTGAACTTCACCTCCGCGTCAACCGGGCATACCGTCGGTATGCCGGTACCCCGCAGAAGATTGTAGTCGTCCTCCCCGAAACCGGGGGCGATATGCACGATACCGGTGCCCTCCTCCGTGGAGACAAAGTCTCCTATCCGCGTCGTGAAGGCGCCTCTTGTTTTCAAGTGGGCAAAGTAAGGGAACAGCGGTACATAGCTCTTGCCCGCCAGGTCTTTGCCGGTGTAGTGCGTGACGATCTGGACAGCGGCAGGGTCCTTGTAATACGCGGGCAGCCTGTCTTCCGCCATGATGAAAGAATCCTCGCCGTCCTTCACCTTGACGTACTGGATATCTGCCCCGACGGCCAGCCCGAGATTCGACGGCAGCGTCCATGGAGTAGTTGTCCACGCAAGGAAAAACGTGTGCGGCTCCGCCTCCAGGGCGAACTTGACGGTGATCGAGGGGTCCGAGACGTCGAGATACCCCCCGAGGTTCAGCTCGAAGTTGGAGAGCGCGGTAGAACAGCGCGGGCAATACGGGAGTATGTAGGAGCCCTCGTAGAGAAGACCCTTTTTCCACAGCTCGCTCAGCACCCACCAGATGGACTCCATGTAGTCGAGGTCCATGGTCTTATAATCGTGGTCGAAATCGACCCATCTGCCCAGCCGAGTGATGACCTTTCTCCACTCGCGCGTGTACCGCAGCACAATGGACCTGCAGGCCTCGTTGAACTTCGCGATTCCGTACTCTTCGATCTGCTTCTTGCCGGATATTCCCAGTTCCTTCTCCATCTCGTACTCCACGGGCAGCCCGTGGCAGTCCCACCCGAAACGGCGGTCCACCTTCAGGCCCTTCATGGTCTGGTAGCGGGGAATGGCGTCCTTGACAGTGCTGGGGATGAAGTGGCCATAGTGCGGCAGCCCGGTGGCGAACGGCGGGCCGTCGTAGAAGACGAACTCCTCCGCTCCCTCCCGCTGGGAGATGGATTTTTCGAAAATCTTTCTTTCCTGCCAGAAAGCGAGGACTTCCTCCTCGATCTCGGGGAAGCTCACCTTCGGGTCGACGGGCCTGTACAATGAATTACTCCTTTCGACTATATACGGAGAAAAGCGGGGCTGAGTCAAGGCGAGCCCGTGCGCGACCCGAAGGTCTCCGCCTTGTCACTGCCTTGCCACTTCACGCCTGCTCTGCTTAAATACTGCCCACAACCATGAAGAAATACCGGGAACAATGGCGGCAGATCCTCGCGGCCGCGCTCGGATCGCTTGCCGCAGAAACAGGCGCCGGCGGCGTGGACCCTGCTGCGGTGGTGACCGAGACCCCGCCGCGGCCCGAGATGGGAGACATCGCGTTCCCCATGTTTCCATTTGCGCGCCTCTTGAAAAAGGCGCCTCCCCTCATTGCGCGGGAGGTGGCGCGCCTCGTCTCGGAGTCACCCGCCGCGAAGGGCGCGGGCCAGGTCACCGCGGACGGCCCGTACGTGAATGTGCGCCTCGCGCCGACACCCGTGATCGACGACATCCTCAAGGAGGTGGCAGCCCAGGGCGCGGCATACGGGAGAAGCACGGAGCAGTCCGGCCGGCGCGTCATGCTCGAGTTTTCCTGTCCGAATACGAACAAGCCCCTTCATCTCGGTCACCTCCGGAACGACGCAATCGGAGAGAGCCTGTCACGCATCATCGCGGCCGCCGGGGCCACGCTGCAGAAGGTCAACCTCATCAACGACAGGGGCGTGCACATATGCAAGTCCATGCTCGCCTACCAGATGTTCGGCGGCTCCTCCACGCCTGAAAGTGAAGGAGTCAAAGGGGACCATTTTGTGGGCGACTACTACGTGAAGTATGCACGCTATGCGCAGGACCATCCCGAGGCGGAAGACCAGGTGCGGCAGATGCTCCGCGCGTGGGAAGAAGGTGATCCTGCTGTAATGGCGCTCTGGCGCAGGATGAACAACTGGGTCATCAGGGGAATCGAGGAGAGCTACAGGCGGACCGGCATCACCTTCGACAAGGTCTATTTCGAGAGCGATCTGTACAAGCTGGGCAGGGGGGAGATCCTTTCCGGCATCGAGAAAGGGCTGTTCCAGAAAGACCCGGACGGCTCCGTGTGGGTAGACCTCACGGACAGGGGCATGGAACGCGAAGTGCTGCTGAGGGGGGACGGCACTTCGCTGTACATCACGCAGGACGTCGGAACCGCCATCCAACGTATGAAGGACTGGCCGTTCGACACGATGATCTACGTCGTGGGCTCCGAACAGAGACATCATTTCCATGTTCTGTTCAACGTCCTGTCAATCCTGGGCTATGCATGGGCCTCATCCCTGTATCACCTCGCATATGGAATGGTGAATCTCCCCGAGGGCAAGATGAAATCCCGGGAGGGAACCGTTGTGGACGCGGACGACCTGCTGGACGAGCTGGAAGGTCTGGCCGCGGAGGAAATCAGGAACAAGGAACGGGAAGAAGAAGTGGGCAACCTGGGACAAACGGCCCGGGAGATTGCCCTGGGCGCCTTGAACTACTGGCTCCTTCAAGTGACCGCGGTGAAAGACATGACATTCGACCCGAAGGAATCGATCTCCTTCACCGGCAACACCGGCCCGTACCTCCAGTACACCGGCGCGCGCATCTCCAGCATGCTCAGAAAGTTCGAGGAGAGAAAAGAAAGCTTCAGCGCGGGAAGATACTCCGCGGAGGCCCTTTCCCTGCCCGAAGAGTGGGAGATCGCCAAAGCCCTGGCGCTCTTTCCGGAAACTATCCTCACCGCGGCCAGAGACCTCAACCCCTCCGTGCTCACGGCCTACCTCTTCGAGGTGTGCAAGAGCTTCAGCCGCTACTACCAGGATCACCCTGTTCTGCGCAACGAAGATGCGGGGCTCGTCCAGTCCCGGATCGCCCTGGTCAGGGGGGTGCTGCAGGTTCTGCGGAACGGCCTGACTCTCCTGGGGATTCCGTTCCTCGAGGCCATGTGAACGCGTTGGTCAGTCTGTAGACCTTCCCCGGACCCACATAGCCCAGCCGGAAATACCCCTCCAGCGGGGCCGCTACCTGAAAAGAAAATCTCCGGGTCTGCACATCCCAGGCGGCCGGCTGACAGGGAACCAGCCCCGCATACAGAAGGGGATGATCCGCGTCCGCTTCGAGAAATCTCCCGCTGACGGCGAGTCCCGCCGCCTGCGCGTCAATCCTGAGCTCCTCCACGAGCTTCTGGGAGAACATCACGACCCAGACCTCACCGGTTTTGGACGGGTACCGCCCCCACCCTGCGTGCGTCCACGCAGGAGACAAGGTCACTTCACGGTGCTCATCGCTTTTCCGCCACGCCTGTTCCACGTCCACGAGGTCCGGCCCGGCACCGAGAATCTCCCCCACGCGCACTTCGGTCCCCCCCAGGGCCCTGTACCGGTCCAGGGCGGAGCTGCCGTCGGCACCCCGATGACTCAGTACACCCGTCCGGGCCAGTCGTACGGCCCACCCCTCCGCCGTTTTCGAGAGAAGGGCATCAGGGACAAGACCTGACAATCCCGCGGCGTGACGCGTGCCATTTATCCAGGAAAGGAGATCAGGCTGGGAATAAGCGGCTGCCGCAGTCAGAAAAAGAAGGAAGGCGATCAGGAAATGCATGAAATAGCGCGCAGGGAGACAATGTGCACAGAGGAGCGGCCTTTTCACTGCGGGCTGGATTCTATATAGTATGCGCAGGCTTTTTCAAGGATTTTTTCCCGGAGTAACGCATGGCAGATCTCCACACAATACGCAACATTGGCATAATCGCGCACATTGATGCGGGAAAAACCACCACGACCGAGCGAATCCTGTTCTTCACGGGGAAGACCCATCGCATGGGTGAAGTGGACGATGGCGAGGCCACGATGGACTGGATGGACCAGGAACAGGAAAGGGGCATCACCATCACCGCCGCAGCGACCACCTGCTACTGGCGCGAGCACCAGGTCAACATCATCGACACCCCGGGACACGTGGATTTCACCGCTGAGGTGGAGAGGTCCCTCAGGGTGCTGGACGGGGCGGTGGCCATATTCTGCGCTGTGGGGGGAGTGGAACCGCAGTCCGAGACCGTCTGGCACCAGGCCGACCGCTACCACGTGCCGCGCGTGGCGTATATCAACAAGATTGACCGGGTCGGCGCGAACTTCTTCGGCGTCCTGGATGAAATGGCGGCAAAGTTGGCCACCAAACCCATCCCTCTTCAACTGCCCATGGGAGCTGAATCTGATTTCGAGGGGGTGATTGACCTCGTCGAAATGCGCGAAATCCGCTGGAGCCAGGATGACCAGGGGGTCACGATCGGATACAGCCCCATCGACCCCTCGCGGCAGGCCGAGGCACGAGTATGGCGGGAAAAGCTCCTGGACCAGCTCACGCACCTCTCGGACGAGATCACCGAGCTCTATCTCAAGGGAGCGGAAATACCGATGCCCCTGCTGCGCAAAGTGATCAGGCAGGGAACCCTGTCGCGCGCGTTCACTCCCGTTCTCTGCGGCGCCTCGCTTCGAAACGTGGGCGTACAGCCGCTGCTGGATGCAGTGGTCGATTTTCTCCCCTCCCCTCTGGACCTCCCGCCTGCCGTCGGACATCACGTCAAGAAAGAGGACGCGGTGGAAGTGCCGTGCAAACCGGACGCGTTCGCCCTTGGCCTGGTCTTCAAGCTGCAGGTCAACCGGGAAATGGGAAACCTCTGCTACGTGCGCATGTACTCCGGCCGGATCAAGGAAGGCCAGACCGTCTACAATGTGAGTAAGAAGAAACGGGAACGTGTCCACAAGCTCCTGCGCATGCATTCCAATCATTCCCAGGCCATCGACCAGATCGAGGCAGGCGACATCGCCGTGATGATTGGCCTGAAATCATCCCAGACCGGAGACACCCTCGGCGTGGAGGCTTTCCCCATTCTCCTCGAGAAGATGCACTTTCCCCAACCGGTCATTTCAGTGGCCATCGAGCCACGGACTCTCTCAGAGAGGAAAAAGCTTTCGGAGGTGCTGGAAATCCTCGCCGAAGAAGACCCCACGTTCTCCGTCAAGGAAAACGAGGAAACAGGAGAGCTGATCATCTCCGGCATGGGCGAGCTGCACCTGGACGTGCTTGTCACCCGCATTTTCCGCGACTTCAAGGTGGAGGCGCGGGTGGGGAAGCCCCAGGTTTCCTATCGGGAGACCATCAGCGCGGAAGTAGTCCACACGGAAAAATACCACAGGATGATCGCGGGCAAGGAGCACAGTGCGACGATCACGATCCGCGTGAAGCCCCTGCCCCGCGGCGAGGGAAACAATTTCAGCCCCGCGATCCCTGAAGGCTCGCTGCCGGACGAGCTCGTGTCGGCGGTCGAGCGCGGCGTGACGGCCGCGTTCGGCTCCGGAGTCGTCTATGGGTACCCGGGGCTGGATATAGGCGTCGAGCTTCTGGAAGCGGAGTACCATCCGGCCACCTCGACGGCGATTGCCTTCCAGGCCGCGGGAGCGATGGCGTTCGACGCAGCCTGCCGGAAAGCGAGCCCTATTCTCCTCGAGCCGATCATGGCTGTGGACGTGCTCAGCCCGTCGGAGTACGTAGGGGAAGTGATCGGCAACCTGAACGCGCGGCAGGGGCTCATTCAGCACGTGGAGAGCAAACCGGGCGCGGACCATGTGAAGGCGCAGGCGCCTCTGGTTTCCATGTTCGGATACTCAACGGCCCTGCGAAGCGCCACGCAGGGCCGTGCAACCTTCACAATGGAGTTCTCCCACTTTGCCGAGAAGGTCGGCGGGTTCGGGGAGGCGCGGTAGGCACTCTGCCGCACACCACGGAAATCGTGCTTCGCGCGGTGCCCCTATATTTGTTGACAAAAGCATTGTGACGGCTTAAAGTAGCCAATCCTCAGACAGCAAGGAGCCACGAATGAGTGTTCCGACGCGCTCGCTGCGTAATCTCGCCTTCGCCGGTCACGGCGTCACGGGCAAGACCACCCTGGTGGAGGAGTTGCTCGCCGCCGGAGGGGTGATCCCCAAGGCTGAGAGGATCGAGTCCGGAAAGACTGTAAGCGACTTTACCGAGGAGGAGATTGCCCGGAAAATCTCCGTGCACACATCCCTCAGCCATCTCCCCTGGAAAGACTGCAAGATCAACATCCTTGACACCCCGGGCTCCGCGGACTTCATCGGAGAAGTGATCTCCGGTTTCCGCGTCGCCGACTGTGTCGCACTCGTGGTAGGGGCCGAGGTCGGTGTCCAGATCGAGACGATCAAGCTGTGGCGGTGGCTCTCCCGGCATGAAAAGCCGCGTTTTGTGTTCGTAAACAAGATGGAAAAGGACCGCGCGGACTTCGACAAATGCGTCGCGGATCTCACGGACAGGTTCAAGACGAGCTTCGTCCCCGTGGTGATTCCCCTTGGCGCGGGGCCGGGTTTCACGGGCGTCGTGGACCTCATCGAGCAGAAAGCATACATCAACGGCAAGGAAGCGGCAGTTCCTGACGCGGCAAAGGCCGCTGTGGAGGCCGCCCGGCAGAAGCTCATCGAGAGCGCGGCTGAAGGAGATGATTCCCTCATAGAGAAGTTCTTCGCTGAAGGCAAGCTCTCCGCTGATGAGATACGGAAGGGCCTTGCCGGCGGAATGAAAAGCGGAAAGCTCGTGCCGGTGCTCTGCGGCGCCGCTGTGACGTCAGCCGGTGTGTCCTGCCTGCTGGACTTCATTGTCTACGCCGTCCCGTCCCCAGAAGGGATAGCCAAAGGCACGGCCGGAGGCAAGGAAGTGGAACGGCCAATTTCCGATTCAGAGCACGCGTCCTGCTTCATTTTCAAGACCGCCATGGACCAGTTCACCGGAAAGCTTTCCTACTTCAAGGTCATGTCAGGGAAAATCGCCGCGGATGCGGACCTGCTGAACGCCAGGGAAGGCAAGAAAGAGAAGATCACAAAGGTCTATACATGCACCGGGAAAAAGCTTGAAGACGCCGGGGAGCTGGCAGCGGGAGACCTGGGGTTGATCACGAAGAGCGCGACCCTCAGAACCAACGACACGCTGCACGCTCCTGACGCTCCCATCGTGTACCCGCCCCTGGAGCTTCCTGCTCCCGTCCATTCGCTTGCCATCACGGCAAAGGCGAAAAAGGACGAGGACAAGATGAACCAGATGCTGCACAGAACGATGGAAGAAGACTTGACCTTCCAGGTCTCCTATGACAAGGAGACGAAGGAGACGGTCATCTCGGGCATGGGTGAGCTGCACATCGGCATGATCCTGGACAAGATCCGGGAGAACCAGAAAATCGACATGGAGACCAAGGTTCCGCGCGTGGCCTACCGTGAGACGATCCAGGGCGCTGCGGATGCCGAGCACACCCACAAGAAGCAGACGGGCGGGCACGGCCAGTACGCAAAGGTTTCCCTTGAAGTGAACCCCATTCCCCGTGGGGAGAAGTACAAGTTTACCAACGCGGTAACCGGCGGCGCCATATCAAGGGGCTATATCCCCGGCATCGAGAAGGGAGTCCTCGAGGCCATGGAAGCAGGGGTTCTTGCCGGCTACCCGGTGGTAGACGTGGAGGCGCGGGTCGTGGACGGCAAAGAGCACCCCGTGGACTCTTCGGAGCTCGCGTTCAAGCTCGCCGCGCGGGAGGCCTTCAAGGACTGCATGCGCGCCGCAAAGCCCGTGCTCCTGGAGCCGGTGTGCAACCTCACCATTTTCGTGGACGACCTGTACCTTGGCGCGGTGCTTTCAGACCTCAGCTCCAAGCGAGGCAAGGTCCAGGGCCAAAACCTCCTTGGAGGGGGAATCCTTGAATTAAAGGCCCAGGTACCGCAGGCGGAGCTCATGCGGTATGCCCTGGACCTGAAAGCGCTCACTGCCGGCACCGGCTCGTTCGAGCTTTCCTTCGACCATTACAGCCCGATCTCGGGCAGGATTGCGGAGGAAGTGATCAATGCTGCCCAGGCTGCAAAGGCGGAAGAGAAAGAATAGCGGTCGCTGCCGGCTGCGAAAATGAGCCGGCAGACGCCTTTCAGCGGCCGCTTAGAAAAACGGCCTCTCCGGTAGAAAGAAGTGGAGGACCGCCGCGGCAAGCCCGAGCACGCCCAGGGTCGTCCGATAGCCCGCGGGAAGCCTTTCCAGCCTTTCCGATTTCTCCCCGCGTTCAGCCGGAAACACCGCGTCCTGCTTGAAGACCTCGAACAGCAGGGCGATTCCCATTGCCATGCCCATCACGGATGGGAACAGGTCTCCGAAAACCAGGGGCGGCTCAACCGGTACAAAGAGCGTGCCGAATCCAATCAGGAGGGAGGCCAGGCCGAGCACCATTTTCCCCGCGCGGCCCGAAAACACGGCAACCGCGGCGGTAAGCCCTGAAAACTTCCGGGAGATCCAGTCGGAGGATAGGACTAATCCGGCGAGGAAGTTCGCGACAATGGACAGGAAATAGAACTGCAGCATGGTCCCCTCCGATTCGATCATAGGTGAGCCGACCGTGCCGGTCAATAAGCGTCACTCGTGCGTTTCATTCCGCTGGAACCAGGCGGGAGCTCACAAGCCCTTTCTCGCGGCCAGTGACAGGGTCCGCGTTTCGGTCCCGACGCTCACCGTGGCAAGGACCTTCCGCACTCTTTCCGTGTACGGCATCTGGCCATGCAGGGTTGTCGGGGATTTGACAAGGTCTTGCGACAGGGAAAGCCGTTCTCCGGTATCCGGGAGGAGAAATTGCACCGCGGCATGCGGGACCTGTCTGCCGCTGAGATCCCCTGCGGGCTGCGCCTTCTCGATGAATGTGACGCTCACCAGGAGCGCCGATTCCGAGCCGCCCCCGCTGGACTCCGCCTCCCCGTAGGGCATGGCGCGCAGGACCACGTCCCAGCCCATCAGCGCGGCGCGATTCGTCTGCGGCCTCGGCATGACGCGAAACACGAAGACGAGCGCGAATGCAAGGATGAGAAGCGGAAGATAGGTGAACCTGCCGCGGCGGCGGGGAGAGCCCGCGGCCTTCCGCTGCGGGGGTCGAGTCCCGAGAGGCCCCTGGCGCGGAAGCTCCTCTTCGCTCCCCGGCGGGGGATCGACATAACGTTCGACGCCTTTCTTGATGTGGAGGACCGGGTTCTTCATTGTGAGAGCGTGCGTGAAATGAGCGGAACAAGGTCTTCCGCAAGGAACCATCCAAAATGCCGCACCGCCAGCCGGCCGACAGTGGCGTGAAGGGATACCCCGAACAGCGCCGCGTCAATCGGGGTCATGCCGCCCGCAATACCCGCCGCGATTATCCCTGCAAGGACGTCCCCCGAGCCTCCCGTTGCAAGGGCCGGATTCGCCCCATCCAATATCCAGTACCTGCCGGAGGGAGCCGCAACGACAGTGCAGTGTCCCTTGAGCGCGATTACCGCGTTCAGCCGCGCGCTTGCTTCGAGGCTCAGCCGCACCGGATCCGCAAGCACGTCTTCCCGCGGAGATCCCGTCAGCCGAGAAAACTCGCCGGGGTGCGGCGTGAGCACCCAGCGGCCGCCCAGGTCCGGGGCGGCGCGCG
Source organism: uncultured Spirochaetaceae bacterium (assembly GCA_964437385.1). Lineage (GTDB taxonomy): Bacteria > Spirochaetota > Spirochaetia > SZUA-6 > Fen-1364 > Fen-1364. The sequence continues at coordinate 12,449 of CAYTGX010000038.1, read as the reverse complement.
AGGCAATACGGCCCAGCAGGGTGATTCCGTCAGCGTCGATGACGCCCATGACCGCCTGCGCGAGCAGTCGTTCCAGCCATCGCTCCTTTTCCTGGGAAAGACCCCACCCGGGACCGGCCAGGACTCCTGAAAAGGACGCATGGTCCCACGACTCGGACGCATCCCAGGGACGGCACATGACAGACGTGAGCTTCTGCGCAACGATGGGATACGCGTCGGCGTCCACGAACAGCGTGACAAGACCCAGCCGTGAGCGGGCCGCGGCGCTGGCGCTCAGCCAGGCTGCGCCGGTTGTTCCCCGCGCACCGGCAAAAACAGCCAGATGGCCGCGCCTGTTCTTGTACGTGTCAGGTGCAATGGGAGGCGCCAGCTTCCTCCATGCGCTCCTGCGGAGCAGCTCTCCGGGAATCTCCGGATCTTCCAGGAGAGGCGGAGGAAACCCCACGTCGATCACCATGATACGCCCGCAGAGCACACGCGCATGGGGAAGATAGAGACACACCTTGGGAAGACCCATGGTGAGGGTGAAGTCTGCCCGCAGGGCGGGGTGACCCTGTCGATATTCGTCCCCTATTCCGCTGGGTACGTCGATGGCAATTTTCTTTCCAGGGCTCGCGTTGACCGCATCCACCAAGTCGGACAACGGCGGACGGAGCGCACCGTGGATGCCGGTGCCCGCAATTCCGTCGAATACCCAGGCGGCTTCCGCCAGCCGCGCCCGCACTGCGTCCGACTGTTCAGGCCAGCCCAGGCAGGGAATTCCGAGCGCCTCGCACATGGCGAGCATGCGTCCCGGCTCCGAATCATCCGCGGGCCTCCCGCCGGCAAGCACGACGGCCAGGGAGCGGGAGTGCTCCACCGCCGCCTGGCGGGCCATGACGAGGGCGTCACCGCCGTTGTTGCCCCTGCCGGCCAGGAACACCAGCCGTCCGCGGCGTCTGCCTGACCAGATCACCCTTCGTACCGAAGCCCAGGCTTTCACGCCGGCGTCTTCCAGGAGGGTACTGGAGGGATACGCGAACTCGGTGCGGGAGCGGCCGTCGATACGCGCCATTACCTCCGAGCTCACGATCTTCATGGCTACTCCCTGTTCAGCAGCATGTCCGACCGCCACCATGAGATATGCGCCCTGGTCCGGTCGGCAAGAAGGCCATACACGATGCCCGTGGAAGAAAGATGCGTATCCCGGTAGATGAGCTCGGAGTCTTCGATCACCATGTGCCGCTGCGCCCTCACCTTCCCGGCGGGGTCGAGGATGGTGAGCGTGTAGAGGTTCGTGTCCGTGTAGGCGAGAAGGTAGAAGTATCCGCTGGCGCTCACACCGACCAGCTCGCTGGGCGGGGACGGGATCTCCGTGGTCTTGAGTCCGGATCTTTCCTTCCGCGGAGGGTTTTGCGGAAACTCGACAAAGGAGGAACCATACTGTCCGGTGCGCAGGTCCAGCTTATAGGCGCGCCCTACGACGCTGTCCTGTGCCGGAGTCTCCCCGGCGCCGGGATCGGAGGAAACCTTGTAGGAATAGATGACCAGGTACAAAAGCGGGCTCTGGAGATCCGGCAGGATGTTCACCAGCACAGGCGTGACTCCCTTGGCCGGCTGCATGGGCAGATTGTTGTTGTCCAGCTCCACCTGGTGCAGAAGAACCCCCTCCCGGGAGTACCAGAAGACTTCCCATGTCTCGGGAAGCCTGCAGACGACAACAAGCTGGTCCCCGGCAGCCACGTGCAGCGCGGACACATACGGGAAGGGCGTGCCGCCGATTCCTTCCTGGCCGATGTACCCCAGGGGCTTTCCCTTGCGGTCAAAGCGCAGGATGACGCGGCTGAGCACCACTCCCCTTTCCGAGTCCCTGACTTCCTTGGCCTCGGCAACCGCGTCCTCCACATAGAGTGTCTTGTCGCTGGCTACGGCGATTTCGCCTATGTCGACGAATGGATAGGCAACCGAGCCGCGGGTGCTCACCTCTTTGCCGGCGCTCTGATCAACAGGACCCAGAACAGAGGGGACGGGATTGGTGTGCGGATTGTACAGGAGGAATATCAAGTCCCCGTACGAGGAGAAGACCATGATCTTGCCCGCGTTCCCGTTCGCGACGTAGAACCATCCGTCCCGCATGCACACGGTATTCTTGCGTACGACTTTCGCCGCTTCGAACTGGAACAGGTCGACCTGGTCTTCCATCTTTCCGAAGGTGAGCGAAAAAAGCTCACTGCTGACAAGCTCCTCGATGCCTTTTTTCTGGCACCCGGCAAGCAGAAAGACGGAAACTCCTGCGGCGACAAGGAAAGCGGACAGGACTGTGCGAGGGTGAATGGACATTGGCGCTCCATGGTAGCGGCGTTCCCTTGACCTGTCAATCTCTCGAGGGGTACATTTCCTCATGCTCGAAAAATTCCTCACGTTTCTCCTGGGGTCGAAGCATGAGCGGGACCTGAAGGAACTGGTTCCACTCATGCAGAAGATCAGCGCGCTCGAGCCCGAGGTCATGAAGTACGCGGATGAGGATTTCGCGGCCAGGACCGGGGAGTTCAAGCAGAGGCTGGCAAAGGGAGAGACACTGGATCAGCTTCTTCCCGAAGCATATGCGCTTGTGCGCGAGGCAGCCAGGAGAAAGCTCGGAGAGCGCATATTCGATGTCCAGCTTATGGGCGCCATTGTCCTGCACAAGGGAAGGATCACCGAGATGAAAACCGGCGAGGGGAAGACCCTTGCCAGCGTCCCTGCAGCCTATCTCAACAGCCTGACAGGCAAGGGCGTTCACGTCATCACCGTGAACGACTATCTGGCGGAGCGCGATGCGGGCTGGATGGGGCCTATTTTCAACATGCTGGGGGTGAGCGTGGGGGTCATCCTCAGCCAGATGGACAACGCGCAGCGCAAGGAATCCTACGCACGGGACATCACGTACGGCACCAACAACGAGTTCGGGTTCGACTACCTGAGAGACAACATGTGCTGGAGCCCCACGGAGAAAGTGCAGAGGGGCCACGCATACGCGATCGTGGACGAAATAGACAACATCCTCATCGATGAGGCGCGCACGCCGCTCATCATTTCGGGTATGGCGGAGGACGACACCTTCAAGTTCGCCGAAGTGAACAAGCTCGTCGATCAGCTCGTGGATTGCGAGAAAGACCCCGTCACCGGCCGCTACCCGGACGGGGACGCGCAGCCGAAGGGCGACTACAAGCTGGAAGAGAAGAACAAGAGGGTGACATTCACCGACCAGGGCATGAACCACATCGAAGAGCTGCTGCAGCGCCGCGGTCTCATCCGGGACTCCCTTTTCTCCGAGCAGAACTTCGAGTTCATCCATTATTTTACCCAGGCCCTGCGCGCCCACAAGCTCTACGCCAAGGACGTGGACTATGTTGTGCAGGACGGCAAGGTGCAGATCGTGGACGAGTTCACCGGCCGCATCCTCTTTGGAAGGCGCTATTCGGAAGGCCTCCACCAGGCAATCGAGGCGAAGGAGCGCATCAAGATCGCTCAAAGGAACCGCACCCTCGCCACGATCACCTTTCAGAACTACTTCCGCATGTATGGAAAACTGGCGGGCATGACCGGCACCGCAGATACGGAGGCGCAGGAGTTCGGCAAGATCTACAATCTCGACGTCGTGGTCATCCCGACAAACCGTCCCGTGGTCCGCGCGGACGCTGACGACGAGATCTACCTGACGGAAGAGGAAAAGCTCACCGCCATCTGCGACGCCATCGGGGAGCTGCACAAGAAGGGGCAGCCCGTGCTCGTCGGGACCATCTCGATCGAGAAATCCGAAAAGCTCTCCCGCATGCTCGTCGGACGGGGTGTCCGCCACGAGGTGCTGAACGCCAAGAACCACGCCCGGGAGGCAATGATCATTGCAATGGCCGGTACCAAGGGATCGGTCACCATCGCCACCAACATGGCGGGCCGCGGCACGGACATCAAGCTGGGCGGAAATCCAGAGTTCAGCGCCCGAAAAAAGGCCGGCACCCAGGCTGCCGAGGAGGTGTACCGCAAGGTGTACGCGGATGAGTACCGCGCCTGGCAGGGCGACTACCAGGAGGTGATGTCCCTGGGCGGTCTTCACGTGCTGGGGACGGAGCGTCATGAAGCGCGGCGCATCGACAACCAGCTTCGGGGCCGTTCAGGCCGGCAGGGGGATCCGGGCTCCTCGCATTTCTATATTTCCCTGGAAGACGACCTGATGCGACTGTTCGGCGGAGAGAACATCAAGGGCCTCATGTCGCGGATGGGCATGAAAGAGGGCGAGCCCATTGTCCACCCATGGCTGAACAAGTCCATTGAGCGCGCCCAGAAGAAGGTGGAAGAGCGCAACTTCGAGGTCAGAAAGCACCTGCTGGAGTACGACGATGTTCTCAACGAGCAGCGGAAGTTCATCTACTCGCGGCGGGATGAAATCATCTCCGACACGAGCCTGAAAGACAGGGTAATCGCGACCGGCTCGGAGCTTTTCGGGGAGATATTCGAACGCTACCGGAAGTCAGGGGAGAATCCCCAGACGCGCGTGGCCGCCCTTCTGGCCGAGCTGAAAGAAAGCCTGTTTTACGAGCCCCCCCAGAGCTCGGCGGAGCTGTCCGCGCTCCCGCTGGAGGAGCTCAGCCGCACCCTTCTCGAACAGCTCAGGCAGAGCATCAACGAGAAAGCCGCGGAAATCGGCGAGGAAGTGCTGAACCGCTTCATACAGTTCGAATACCTCCGCAGCATCGACTCCCGTTGGCAGGACCACCTGGAAAACCTCGAGTCCCTGCGCGAGGCGGTCTATCTGCGCGCCTACAGCCAGAAAAACCCGCTGCTCGAGTACAAGCTGGAAGGCTTCCAGATCTTCGACGACATGCTCTACGAGATCAAGACTGCCATCGCGCGCAAGATTTTCCGCGTCCGCATCCAGCAGGCGCCTGAAAAGCCGCTGGCAGGACGCCTGGCCGTCGGAGTGCAGGCATCGCACAACGCAATGGGACAGTTTGCTGCCGGGGCAAGCTCGGGGACGACTGCCGCAGGGGCTGCAGGATCGGCGGTTTTCCATGCCGGCAACGGCGGAGGCGCGGCGGCGCAGCCGCAGCAGGTGCAGGTGAAGCGGACAGTACCAAAGGTCGGACGGAACGATCTCTGCCCCTGCGGGTCAGGCAAGAAGTACAAGTACTGTCACGGTCAATAGGAAGTTCGCCGATGAACCAACCCGCACGTTCGCGGATCGGAGAAATCCGCACTCGCGCGGATTTTTGAGCGGCTGCCCGGGCTGCCGGCTATCGTGCGGCCCGTACCCGGACATGTGCCAGTGAGACCCCGAAGCCATAGAGCAGTCCCGCGGCGAAAGCCCCCAGGCTCACCAGCTGCAGGGCCTGCCCCACCCTGGCTGCAGGCTCGGAGCGGAGCATGGTGAGAATGATCCCCACGAGCGCGGGCAATTTGACCAGAAACAAGCCAAGAAGGCCCGAGGAAAAGAGATAGAGCGCATCCCCACCGCCTTCCTGGGCCGGGCCCCCGCGCACGAGGCCGCCGACCCGCGCGCACAGGAGGAGGAAGCCGTCGAATGCCGCCAGCATGAGAGCAAGCACAAGGACGGGCAGAAAAAACACTCCTATCACCGAAACGACCAGAAGGAGCACCAGGATCGGTACAAGCACCGCGGAAAGTGCGAGGGTCAGAAGAGTTGCCCGCCAGGTCTCACCCATTGCACGATAGAGGTCCTTCGCGTGCGCAGAAAGATAATAGCTGGAAAGGAAAAGCGCAAAACCGAGCAGAATGTAGGTCAGAATGTGCCGGCCGAATGCCAGGGCCTGCACGGAAAACTGCGTGCCCAGGACGCCGATGTAGGGGATCTTCAGACGCGGCTCCTGACTGATGCTCCCGCGCACCACTGCACCTCCCGCGGCGATCACCCTGCCGCCGAGAGCAACCACGTCGCCTGTGACATCGGCCCGGGGAGTAAGCTGGACGTCAGCACCCATGGCCCACACGTCACCGTCTACCCGCGCATCCACGGTCACCCTGCCGCCGACACTGATCACGTCACCGATGTGCGGGCTGGAGATTCTCTGCGGCGCTCCGACGCTGAAGCCGCCGCTCAAGAGGAAAGAGAGTCCGTTCAGCCCCACGGAAAAGCTCCTGTCGCCGCTGCGGTATACCATGCGAAGGGGCAGAAGGCTCCATTGGCCGGACTGGCTGTCCGACCCGTCCATCACGCCGAACGCCATGCCGACGCTCGCCGAGCCATCTCCTATTTCCACGAGCCCTGGATGAAGCTGCACTCCGAGCCCCTGCGGAAACGCCCTGAGCGCGGAAAAGAGAGCTAGGAGCGCAACGATAGCGAGAATGAGCTTTCGCATTCCTGGACCTCTATGGAATTATCGGATTCCGGGGAGATAAAATCTCGGATTTTGCGGGACGCCGTACCTTCTGACTTCGAAATGCAGATGAGGACCGGTTGCGTAGCCCGTCTGGCCCACGAGTCCGATGACTGTTCCAGTGGATACCCAGGCGCCTGGCTCGGTCAGGATCTTGCTCATGTGTCCATATACATAGCTGTATCCCATCATGGCGCTTACTTCGACGTAGTTGCCCAGCATGTCATCCCATCCGGCAGCCCGGACCTTGCCATTGGTCGCTGACTTGACGGGAGAGCCCATGGGGGCCGCGATGTCCACCCCGTTGTGCCTGCCCGGCACACCCGTGAAAGGATCAAGCCGGCGGCCGAACGAGGAGGTTTCCCAGCCGTGCAGCGGAAGGGCGACCGCGACACCCTCCTGCAGCGCAAGCGCGTATCCGACATGCTGGACTCCGGGAAAGAAAAGCTGCATCCCCTCTGCAAGCCCGGCCCGGGTCAGCGAATTGGCCGTGAGGACTTCCTCCGGGCTCACCTTGTTTTGTCTGCACAGCTCGTCGAAATCGCCTTTCAGGGTGAGATAGATTCCATCCTGGCTGGGGATCCTCATATGCTCCCCCACCGTCACGGTATGCACCCCGCGGCCTTCCGGCCGGTTGAAAGTGGATATGGTATCCGTGGTCAGACCCAGCTTCGTCGCGATGCCGCTGATGGTATCTCCCGGCTTCACTGTGTACAGGAGAATGGCCAGCGGCGAGGTCAGAATGGCAAAGCCTCCGACCGACGGAACGGAAGAAGGGCTTTTTTCCGGACGTACGGGCTGGTCTGTGGGATTTGAGAACAGCAGCGACCAATCGCTCGGGTCATAGACGATTCTCTCAGAAGGAGGCGGGAACGGCAGCCGGGCATCAAGGGTCAGCAGAACCACGGATGCAACGAGGAGCAGTGCTGCCGCAGTCATGATCTGCGCGCGCAGGGGAATGAGCAGCTCAGCTTTGAGGCTCGTGAAGTGCTTCAGCAGACGTTCTCGATGTGTGCTCACCGGGCTTACTCTATTTAAGGAAGCGCATCGGGTCAACCGCCTCACCGCTGTGGAATATCGAGAAGTGCAGGTGCGGCCCCGTGCTGTACCCGGTCGTCCCCAGCTCGCCGATCTCCTGTCCCTGCCTGACTTTTTGTCCTTTCGAAACTGTATATCGCGTCAGGTGCCCGTACAGGGTCTGGTAGGACCCGGCATGCTTGAGGATGACGTAGTTGCCATAGTTGTTGTTGAAGCCGACACCGGCGACAGTCCCGTCCATTGCAGCGCCGATCGGCGTGAGAGGCTTGTTTACGATATCGACCCCGTTGTGCATGTTGGCCACCCCGGTAAACGGATCCGGCCGCTCACCGAAGAACGAGCTGATCCTCCCCAGCACGGGATAGATGAAGAGGTTGCCCAGAATCCTGTTCAGGTCGCCCGGGTTCATGCGCGCGCCGGGCAGAAACAGCTCCTGCCCCACGGAGATCACCGAGCTGGAGAGCCTGTTCCAGTCGAGGATATTATTCAGCTCGATCCCGGAAGACGCTGCGATTGCCTGGAGGGTATCCCCTCGGCGCACCGAGTATTTCAGCCCGTTCGCATTGGGGATGGCCAGCTCTGTCCCTGCAGAGATCCTCCGCGCGTCGCGGATGCCGTTCCAGCTCACGATGGTGTCGATATTCAGCTTGAACCGGGCGGCAATCGTTGAAATTGAGTCGCCGCCCCTGGTCGTATACGGCATCACTTTCAGGCTCGTGAGAAGGGCGGGATTGACATCGCCCTGCTGCCGTGCCGGCGGCTCCGGCACGAGAATCCCGTACAAAGCCTGATCGACATCCGGAGGCGCCGGGATTGACGGACGCGCCTGCACAACTGGGAATTGGGCCAGGCCGAAAGCAGGAAACAGAACCAGTGCAAGGGCCACGATGATCAACCCGATCAGAAGCCAGGGCCGCCGCGCCACGGCGCGCGCGAACCCGCGCACTGAAATTCGCTGAGTTCCGCGGCGCGAAATCCGCGGGATGCCGCGCTGCACCTTCTGTGCGGCGGCAGCGCTTGCGCGCGTCTCCCGTGCCGCATTTCTCGCCGCTTTTCGCGCCGCCGTGCCCCACTGGATCCATGGAGTACCGGAGTGCGCGAGTACGCGCTCGGCCCCAAGGCCGTACCCGTTCGGCGAGTACGCCGTACCGTGGCGCTGATTTCGAGCCGCCCGTCTGCGGGCGCCTTTTACGAGCTGGCCCTGCAGGAAGCTGTGCTTTGCGGCGGGACGAGAAACCGGCACATGCGATTTCCTGGGAGCCTGCGAGGCAAGAACCGCTCGAGACAAGGGGGCAGGTGCGTTCCGGGAGAAGTCGATAGCGCTCCAGCTCACACCTCGAGACGGTGCCCTCAGATGCACGGGGAGAGCCGATCGCTTGCTCACGTTCTGGCGCTGGAGGACTGTGATCATAACTCTTACCACCATATCGACATTTGTCGCGGCCCATATTACTATTTCGCGTCCGGGGGAGGGGAACTCTGTCAGTGATAGACCGCCGCGAAAAGGCACACGCCAGAAGGCGTCTTTTCATTTTCGCCTCCCTGCTCGCTCTCATTGCAGCGGCCCTTATTGTGCAGCTCGTCCGGCTCACCGTGGTGCTCCCGTCCCGGGAGGGCGACGAAACAATCGTGCTCCCCGAAGTGCAGCGGGGGAATATCCTGGATCGTCGCGGCAGGATCCTTGCGATTTCCACCCAGCTCCAGCGGGTATCAGTGTGGGTGCCCTCCGTGACGAACGCCGACGAGACAGCGGGGCTGCTCTGCCAGACGCTGGGCATGGAAAAAAGCGGGGTCCTCGGAATCATCACGCGTCACGACGGCTACGCGGTCATCAAGCGCAGGATCACACCGTCGGAGTCAGCCGAAATTCAGCGCCTCAAGAGCGATGGGAAACTGGCCGGCGTACGCCTGGAAGAGGATTCCGGCCGGTTCTATCCCCAGGGGAGGCTTGCCTCTCACGTAGTGGGATACGTGGGAGCGGACAATGTCGCGCTTGACGGCATCGAGTACACTTTCAACGACGATCTTGCCCCGCAGCCCGTCGGCAAAGACAGCGACACGGTATACGGCAACCAGGTCTTCCTTACGATCGACCTGGACATGCAGTATCTCGTGGAGAAAGTGGCCCGGGCCGCCCTGACAGCGGACAAGGCGGATTCCATGACGGTCCTTGTCATGGACGCGCACTCGGGAGAAATACTCGCCTACACGGCGCTGCCCGATTTCGACCCCAACGAGTTCCAGAGGGAGTCGCCGCAGATCGATCCCAACTCCCTTGTGAACCGTCCCCTGACAGTCGCGTATGAACCGGGCTCTGTCTTCAAGATTTTCACCCTCTCATCCCTTCTTGATCTTGGCGCCATCTCACCGGACAGCCATTTCTTCTGCCCCGGCTTCTACGAGAAGAAGCTCCCCAGCGGAGAAACGATCCGCATCCGCTGCATCTCGGCTCACGGTGACGTCACACCCCAGAAAATCATCCAGCTTTCCTGCAATGCGGGCGCGGCATATGCCTCCGACACAACGGACAACGAAAGCTTTGCGGGTATGATCGCGAAGTTCGGGTTCGGCAGGCCGACCGGCCTGCCCCTGCAGGCGGAGACGCCCGGTTTGGTGCGGAAAGTTGCGCAGTGGTCCGCGCGCTCCAAGCCCACTATGGCGATGGGTCAGGAGCTTTCCGTTTCTGCCATACAGGTGCTTGCAGCGGCAACTGCAATAGCGAACGGAGGGGTCCTCCTCAAGCCTCTCATCGTCAAGAAGATCGTCTCCCCGCAGGGCAGAGTGGTCAAGGAGTTCGGCCGTGAACCCCTTTGGGAAGCGGTCTCCCCCTATTCTGCGCGCAAAATGCTTGACTGGATGGAAACGGCCACCGCACCGGCAGGGACCGCGCGCAGGGCGGCGATACCGGGCGTCAGGATCTCCGCCAAGACGGGAACCGCTCAGGTCGCGAATCCGCAGACAGGAACCTACTCGGAGAATGATTTCGTCGCATCCATGATAGGCATCTTCCCTTCGGACGATCCCCAGTTCATCGTCTACGTCGTGATACAGAACCCGAAAGGAGAAAGCTATTATGGCTCGACGCTCGCCGCACCTGTCTTTCATGATATTGCCGTCGGTCTTATCGATCAAACAGGCATATCCCGCGCGGGAGCCAGAACGGTCATCTCCCCGGAGCAGCTCCCCGGGTCTGCCCCCCGGCAGGTGGAAATCGGGGCGGTGATGCCGGACCTGACGGGGACCCCGCTGAAGCTGCTCCTCCCCCTGCTCCTGCGAAAAGACATCTCCGTCATCATCAGGGGGAGCGGATTCGTCGCGAAGCAGGATCCTCCCCCCGGCACGCAGATCGCGAACGGAGCGAAGATCGTCCTGGAGCTGCGGTGAGCTTCCGTGATCGGAACCTGCAGATGCTCGCCGCGTATCACCCGCAGACCAGCGGCGTTCTGGAGAGATCTCCTCAGACGACGGTACGGGTCCGCCTGGAGACCACCCCTTCAGGCCAGCCCACGGCAACCTTGGACGGTATCTTCCTGCACAGCCGCTACGATCCCCGACGGGACGCGGCGATTCAGGTGGAGAAGGAGATAGACCCGGCGGCAACTGCCGTGATCATCCTGGGATTCGGCCTCGGCTACGGCGCGGAGGCTGCGCGGGCCCGATTTCCGAATCTGCCGCTGCTTGTCGTTGAACCGAATACAGAGGTGTTTCGCACTGCCCTCTCCGGCAGGGACCTTTCGCCGCTTCTTTCGGACCATGGAGTCCTTCTGCACGTGGGCAGCACGCCGGAGGGTCTTGCTCCGCTCCTGCAGTCTCTTCCCCTGGCAAAACCCGGCTTCCTGAGACTGCGCCCCGCCTTGGAGAACGATCCTGCTGCATACCGCGCCGCAGAGGAGGTAGTCCGCTCCTGGCTGCTGCGGAGAGACATCAATATCAACACGTTGAACAGGTTCGGCAGGCTCTGGGTTCGAAACCTCGCACGCAACATGACCTCTTTTCTCGAATATCCCGGGGTATCCTCTCTCGCAGGCCTCTTCAAGGGTATGCCTGCACTTGTCGTCGCGGGAGGCCCGTCCCTGGACGGCATCCGCAGCCGCCTTGCGGAGATCAGCCGGCATGCTCTCGTCATTGCCGTGAACACTGTTGTGAAGCCCTGCCTGGAAGCGGGAGTCGAGCCTGACTTCACGGTGGTGGTCGACCCGCAATACTGGGCATCGCGCTACCTGGACTGGACTGCGAGCGTACACGGCGCGCTGATCGTGGAGCCGTCGGCCAACCCGCGGGTTTTTCGCAGATCGCGCGCCTCGTATTTCCTGTGCAGCTCTCTTTTTCCCCTCGGAGAAACCCTCGAGGCGGCCGTGGGGCAGAAAGGAAAGCTCGGCGCAGGCGGATCAGTCGCCACCTCCGCATGGGACCTCGCGAGGCTCCTTGGCGCAAATCCGATCTACACGGCCGGCCTCGACCTGGGCTTTCCCGGGATGAGAACTCACTGCCGCGGGGTCTATGCAGAGGATCTCTGGCTCTGCGGCTCGAGTCGACTGGCCCCGCTGGAAGGAAGCTCATTCCGCTACCTGCACGACATCGGGCTCTTTCCTGTCCGCTCCGCTTCAGGAGGCCTTACGCCCACCGATCGGAGGATGCTTCTCTACAAGTGGTGGTTCGAGAACCAGCTCATGATTCGTTCCGACATCCGGTCATTCACCCTTTCTCCTGACAGCGCGGCAATCCAGGGAATGCCCCTGGCAGCGCTGGAAGAGGTGCTCGCCCTCCCCGTGGTCAGGCCGGAGATCGTGGAACGGATGGACAGAGTCCGCAGCCTGGGAGCGGACGCGGCCACGCGGCGGCATCTTGCGCGCGAGCTTTCCAGGGCCGTCGAGCAGCTTGGATCGCAGCTGGAAAGACTCCAGTCATTGGCGTTGCGGGGGCTGACCCTTTCTCGAACCCTCGCGCAGGTCATCGCAGGCGGCGGAGATCCCAGCCCCTGCCTGCAGGAGCTGAACGAGGTCGACAGCAGTATCCTCGAGGTCTCCGCGCGCAATATCGCAGGGTTCCTTATCCAGT
>CAYTGX010000037.1:0-44329 GCA_964437385.1 uncultured Spirochaetaceae bacterium | reverse complement strand
GCACACTGGGCGCAGGCTTCCGTCTTTTACCATATCTACCCGCTTGGACTGTGCGGAGCGTCCCGAAGCGGGTCCTGCACTCTTGCGGTCACCCCTCTCTTTCAACCGCGAACAGGCTGAATCCATAAGGGCCGAGCACAGGGCCGCCAACCAGCGGTTTCCAGCCGGGAGGGACCGCGAGGGTTTTTTCCTGCGCCGTGTGGTTCAGCGCAAAGAGATAGTCCATCTTTCCTGTCCTGCGCCGCGCAAGCTCGACACCTGCAGGGGCATCCCCAAGAGATGAAATCCCTGCTTCGGCTATGACCACTCCCATGAAGGCAGCCATGAGCGCGTGATCCGGCTCGGTGCCGACGTAATAGGCTTTCCCGTTCCCGGCTTCAGCCGCGGTGATGATCGCACTCCCCGAATAGGGGCCGCCTGTACAACGTGCAAGACATTTCGCACCTTTGAGCTCGATCAAGTCCCGCCACTTGCTGCCTGAGAAGGTCATTTCGTCGAACATGACTGGCACAGGGCCGTTCCGCAGGCAGTCATACTCGGAGATTTCAATGCCCAGCAGACCTGCATACGCGCCTGGCAGCGGGCTTTCCGAAACGCACACGTTGTCCTGATTCTTTACCCCCGTCCTCATTGTAAGGACGAGACGGCCCCCTCCGCGCACATAGTCGGCAAACCGCGCTTCCAGAGCCGGAGTGCTCAGGTGGAGGAGAGGCGCGATCACGAGCTTGTACGCGCCAAGCTCCACCTGTTCGCCGATGAAGTCAACCGGTATGTTCTGCTCGAAGAAAGCCCTGTAATAGGCAAGGACATGATTCACGTAGTCAAGCTCAGGGTGCTGCGGTTGTATCTTGAAGGCCCAGTTCTGCTCGTAGGAAAAAAACACTGCAGCCTCGGCGCCCGGCAGCGCGCCCTGAAAACGACCCATGACCGGCGTCAGCGTTTCCGTGAGCCATTTCAGCTCTCGGTACCGGCGGCCGGGGATGCCTGAATGGGGCAGAATCCCGTGCCAGTACTGCTCGGTGCCGAATGTGCAGGTCCGCCACCGAAAAAACACTACCGTATCTGCGCCATGGGCGATGGACTGGGCTGCCCAGAGCGCAAGCTGGCCAGGCTCAGGACCGGGGCCCATGATCTCCCAGCCTGTTGCTCCTGCCTGCTGCTCCATGATCCAGAAGCTCTGCCGTTTGAGACCTGCCATAAGGTCGAGGGCCGCAGCGTCACGATGCGCGGCGCATCCGCGAGCGTGCCGGTTTCCCCGCTCCGCCGCCTTTTCCCAGAATCCGGTGAGGTACTGATCGTGGCTTGCAAAGTCGAGCTCACGAGCCAGATCGAAGTAGTCCACCAGGTCCGCGAAACCCATCATGTTGTGCGTGATGAACTGTCCCGCCGAACGCTCCCGGATGATCGCGGACTGAAAGCGGTGAAAATCGACTGTCAATTCGGAATGAAAACGCCTCCAGTCCAGGAGCAGGGAAGGGCTGTGACTGTTGGGCGTGATCCTCGGTGTCGGCACCTGCTCAAAGGTGTCGTAACCCTGGCTCCAGAATGCGGTCCCCCAGCGCCTGTTGAGCTCGTTGATGCTGCCGTACTTCTTCTTCAACCATGACTGGAAAGCCCGGGCGCAGCACGCGCAGTGGCAGAGGTCCGCGTGGCTGTTCCCCAGCTCATTGTCGATCTGCCAGCCGACGATCTGCGGATTTTTTCCATAGTGATCTGCCATTGCCGTCACAATCCGGGCCACATGGGCCCGATACGTCGGATTTGACTGGCAGTCGTGGTGCCGGCCGCCGAATCCGCGCGTAACGCCGGAGGAATCCACAGGCAGGATTTCAGGGTTCGCTTCGATAATCCATGCCGGCGCGGCGGCCGAAGGCGTCCCAAGGACTGCCTTGATGCCGCGGCGTGCGAGGACTGAAAGGGCGTGATCCAGCCAGCCGAAATCGAAACGCCCCAGGGCCGGCTCGAGCTTCTGCCAGGAGAACTCTGCCAGACGCACCACTTCAATGCGCATGCCGCGCATGAGCTCGGCATCGGTCTCCCACCTGCTTTCCGGCCAGTGCTCGGGATAGTAATCGACTCCGAAGTGCATGAATCTTCTCCTTGCCGCGCCAGCTGTGATACCATTGATACTATATCAGGAGAACACTCGTGGCAGGAGGCAGAGAGTGGATGACTTGAACCCCGAGGAGGAGCTGAAGAAAGTCCAGCGCCTTATCCACCAGTACGAGATTGTCTCCCGGACGACGAACAGCGGCGAGCAGAAGGACCGGGTCGAGAAGCAGGTTCGGGAGCTGCGCAGCTATCGGCAAAAGATCCTCGATGTGATCATCATCAACACCGAGCCGCCGCCGGACACCGCAATGCCTCCGTTGTTCAAACATCTGCGGAGACTCCTGGAAGCGGAGAGCCACCGGCCAAAAGAGGAGCGTATCCAGCCCCTGGCGGCCGATGATGCAGAGGCCACACCCGTTCAGGAAGAGATGTTCAATCTCATGATATATGTGAGGTTCTTCCAGGGCGAGTTCCTCCCGATCCTCACTGAGAAGAGGCTGAGGCTCGACTACAAGTTCTCCTTTGAGCGCGACGGCTTCTATGGAAGGTACAAGGAAATCGAGCGTTCCCTGAATGACTTCCGCGAGGAGAACGCGCGGCTCTCCAACGGCACACTGCGGCGTGAGAGGGAGCCGGAAAGCTACACTCGGGTACTCAAGCTCAGGGGGAGAATCAAGACGGACTCGGCGAAGCTCTTCCGAGCCGTCCACAGCTTCTGCGAGGAGCTGATCGAGGACGCTGACGGAGACGGAGTGAAGTGCCTCAACGGGCGCGAGGAGATCGTGTTCGACCAAATCGAGGGGGCGCGCCTTCTGGCGGGGCGGAAAGTGACCGACGCTCTGGTCGTGCTGGCCGGCTTTTCCTCGGAAGTCGTGGCCTATTTGAATGTTCCGGTAGTCGAAAGCGGTTGAGGGAAAGCGGGTGGGCGCAAGGATCACACTCGGACTCCAGATCGATCAGCTTGTGTCGGGATACGCGCGGTTGATTATTGCGGGTATCGAGGACTGGAGCAAAGCCCATGATGCCAATCTGATCGTCTTCTCGGGGAGGGTCATCGGATCACCCTGGGCCCACGAGTACCAGAACAACGTCATTTTCGATTACATCCGCAAAGGAACGATCGATGCCCTCGTGATGGCGGCAGGGACGCAGCACAGTCACCAGAATCCCGAGGAGTTCCGCGCATACATCGAGCGTTTCGACGGAATACCGAAGGTCAGTATCGGCGCCGAAATCGACGGGGTGCCGAGCGTGCTCATCGACAACCGCGGCGGCATTCTCGAGGCCATGGAGCATCTGGCGGACGTGCACGGCCTCCGGCGGATTGCATTTCTGAAAGGTCCGGAGATGAACGAGGAAGCGGGCACCCGTTTTGCCGCTTATCAGGAGGCAGTGCGCACCCGCGGCCTGGACGACGATCCCACGCTTTGCCTCGAGGCAGATTTCACGCGGGCAGGAGCAGCTCAGGCAATGACGGCATACCTGGAAAGGCACGGCCGGCCGGATTTCCAGGCCCTGCTCGCCGCCAATGACGAGATGGCGATAGCGGCGAGACAGGTGCTCGGCGAACATGGTTATGCCATCCCCCGAGAAATCGCCCTCATCGGCTTCGACAACATCGTCGCTTCGCAATTTGAGGTTCCCTCCCTCACCACTGTCGACCAGTCTCTCCGCGATCAGGGTTGGACAGCCGCTGCCTTCGCGGCGAGACTTGCCCAGGGAGAGCAGGTTCCGTTGACGATCGTGCTGCCACCGCACCTCGCCCTGCGGACGTCGTGTGGATGCCTTCCGCAAGCGGTCGTCGAACTGGAGGACCTCCCCACCGTCCCGGGCGGCGCGCACGTCAGGACTGATGCGGGCGCGATTGTCGATCGATGCCTGACCCGCCTTTCGGGGAAAGGGCTCACGTTGCCGGATAAGGCCCCGCGCGATTTGCTGGCCTCTCTTATCACGCTCGCGGATACGCAAGAGTTCTTGAAAGCCTATCATGAGGCGCTCATTGATGAGATCATTGGCGGAGTCGACATTGGGTACTGGCAGGGCCTTCTTATCGTGCTCCAGGAGGACTTGATCGGTCTTGCGCGGTCACCTGACGAGGTCACAAGGCTCTGGGCAAGATTCCAGAAGGCCCGGGTGCTTCTGTCAGAGCTTCTCAGGATCGAGCAGGGGAAGGAGCGGACGGATCTCCTGGGCCATCTGCAGACGCTGCGGTCCGTCATGGAGCGCCTTATTTCTGTAGGGTCGATCGAAGAGCTCATGAGCAATCTGACGGAAGGGCTGAACCGCATCGATATCAGGACCTGCTTCATCGTGGGGTATTCCGCCGATGTCCGCCTTCAGCGCGGCCAGGCATGGGTCATCCCTGACAAGGCCGAAATCATGCTTGCAATGGTCGGCGGGGAAAGGGTCCTTCCGGGCCGTGACGAGGACGTCTTCTCGCCCTCCGTACACCTCGTGCCGCCCACGCTCCTCCCTGTGAGCCGGCGGTACCTGCTTGTCGCGACGGCGATGTTTTTCCGCGAGGACCAGATCGGCTACATCCTTTTCGAGCCCGGCACCCGCGACAGCACGATCTACGAGACATTCTGCGTCCAGCTGAGCAACATCCTCCAAGGCTCCCGACTCCTTACCGCGCGTCAGAAGGCGGAGGAGCGTCTGCAGCAGGTTCTCACCGAGCTGGAGGAATACAACCAGAAACTTTCGGGTCTTTCACAGACAGATGAGCTCACCGGCCTGTACAACAGGCGCGGCTTCCTCAGCTTCGGAACGCAAAGCCTCGCGCTTGCCCGGCGAATGGGTCGGCGCGGCAATGTCTTTTTCGCAGATCTTGATGAGCTGAAAAAGATCAATGATTCCTTCGGTCACTTGGAGGGCGACCTGGCCATTCGACAAGCGGGGCAGATCCTTACCGCCACTTTCCGCCATATGGACATACTGGCGCGGCTCGGCGGAGATGAGTTCACGATCCTCGCGGTTGATACGGCGTCCGATTTTCAAGATATCCTCAGAAAAAGGCTCGATGCGGCTCTTGCAGCCCATAATGCGGAATCAAGAAAGCCTTACCGTCTTTCCATGAGCATCGGCGCGGTTCCGTTCGACCAGAACTCCAGCGTGAGCCTCGGAGAGCTTCTGGAGCGAGCTGACGAAACGCTTTATGCGGAAAAGAAACGCAGGAAGGAAAGTGGGAAAGACTGATCGGAACTTTCTGCAGGCGCATTTGTTCCCCGGCGCCGCAGGCGCATTTCTTCCGTCTTGACGCAGTCTCCACTTGGCCATATATTTAGCTTATCTAATTATTAGAAAGGTGAACTAATTGGCAGGACAATCGGATGCGTGCGCGCGCGAGGTGCTCGATGTAGTGCCGTCCGTCATGCAGTTCATCCGCACGGAGATGCGGAGTCACCGGGCACTCGGCCTCAGCGTCCCCCAGTTTCGATCCCTCGTGTTCATCGAGCGGACGGCAGGCACGTCCCTCAACGGGGTTGCCGCGCATCTCGGCCTGACTCCTCCCTCCGTGAGCAAGCTTGTTGACTGGCTCTCCACCCGGGGACTGGTGCGGCGCCGGGAATCAGCCGGAGACCGGCGCCGCGTGACAATCGAGATCACTGCAGAAGGCACCCGCGCCCTGACCCGCGCGCGCAACGCGGCCCTGAAGAGTCTCTCCCGTCTCCTCGGGTCCATGACTGAAGGCGAGCTCTCCACTGTTTCGCGGGCAATGTCCGACCTGCGGCGCATCTTCGCTGCCGGTACGAATCCCCATTCCGATGGGAGGTCCAGGTCCAATGTCAATTCTTGAGCTGGCGGGTCTCACGCGCAGGTTTTCCACACTCGTCGCGGTGAACGATCTGAGTCTTGCAATTGAGCGTGGAGAAATGTTTGCGCTTCTCGGTCCCAACGGCGCAGGAAAAAGTACCACGATCAAGATGCTCACCACGCTCCTGCCGCCCAGTGCGGGAAGCGCGCGGGTGGACGGTCTGGACGTGGTGCGCCACGCCGGCGCGGTGCGGCGGATTATCGGGTATGTCCCCCAGATGCTTTCCGCGGACGGAACGCTCACGGGAAGGGAGAACCTCCTTGTTTTCGCGCGCCTGTACGACGTTCCGCGCAGGGAGCGCGGTCCCCGGGTGGAAGACGCGCTGGGCTTCATGGGGCTCGCCGACTCCGCGGACAGGCTGGTGCGGCAGTACTCCGGCGGAATGATACGACGCCTGGAGATCGCCCAGTCCATGATTCACAATCCCCGGCTGCTGTTCCTTGATGAGCCGACGGTAGGCCTGGACCCCTCAGCGCGGCGCGCGATGTGGGACTACATCGGGGAGCTGAGGGAACGCACGGGGGCCACGATCATCCTCACCACCCACCAGATGGAGGAAGCGGATACGTTGTGCAACCGGGTAGCCATCATGCACCAGGGGAACCTCGTCGCGCTGGGGACCCCGGCGGAGCTGAAGGCCTCGATCGGAAAACGGCGGGCCACACTTGATGACGTTTTCATTCACTACACGGGGAGCAATCTCGAATCCGGAGGAACATATCGTGAAACAAGACGGACACGCAGGTCTGCTCGCCGTCTCGGCTGAGTCCACGCCGCTCCGCAGCGACCCGCTCACCTGGCTCCTGCGCTACACAGGGAGGACTCTCACCATCGCCGGGATGGAGGCGCGGAAGCTTCTCCATGACCCGACCGAGCTGCTCACCCGCGCTATCCAGCCGGCACTCTGGCTCCTTGTGTTCGGCCAGGTCTTCACCCGCATGCGCGCCATTCCCACGGGGAGCATGCGCTACATCGACTTCATGGCTCCCGGGATCCTGTCCCAGAGCGTGCTTTTCATCTCCATCTTCTACGGCATCTCGATCATCTGGGAGCGGGACCTGGGGATTCTGCACAAGTTCCTCGTGAGCCCTACTCCGAGATCCGCGCTTGTCCTCGGCAAGGCAATTTCAGCGGGCCTGCGCGGCCTGACGCAGGGATTCATCGTCTACCTCCTGGCCGTGCTCCTCGGCGTGGCCATGGACTGGAGCCCTCTTTCTCTCCTCGGGGTGGTTGCCGCGGTGATGCTCGGCGCGGCGTTCTTCTCGACGTTCTCCCTGGTGATTGCGTGTCTGGTCAAGACGCGGGAGCGATTCATGGGCATCGGGCAGATCCTGACGATGCCCCTGTTCTTCGCGAGCAACGCCATCTACCCGATTTCGATCATGCCCCCCTGGCTGCAAGTGATCTCCCATGCCAATCCGCTCACCTACCAGGTGGATGCCCTGCGCGCCCTCATGCTCTCCGGCGGTGTGAGCGCTTTCGGCATCGGGACCGATCTGGGAATCCTGGCATTTGCCACGGCAGTCCTTGTGAGCATTGGTGCCCGGCTGTACCCGACGATCGCGAGATAGAATGCCGCCACCCGCGCCAGGAGCGCGAGGGAGTGGCCGCAATTTGCAAACCCGGGCCGACTAGCAGCGGCCGAGGCCCCTCAACCGGCATCGAGTGCCTCGCGGATCTTCTTGAGAAGCTGCTCCGGCGTAAAAGGCTTGTGGAGGATTTCGAGGGCGCCCCCCGGGGAGTCCGCCTGCACAAGGGCGTGCTTCGAATACCCCGTCATGTAGAGGATCCTCACGCTCTTGTCTGCCTCCGCTACCCAGCGGCCGAGCTCGACCCCGCTCATCCGGGGCATCACCACGTCAGCCAGGACCAGGCGGAAAGCGCCGGGGCGCGAGGAGAAGATCGACATGGCCTCTGCTCCGCTGCGGGCCCCCGTTGCGTCGTAGCCGTTCCTGCGGAGGATGGAAAGGATGAAGTTGCAGATGGCTTCTTCGTCCTCGACCACGAGCACTGATTCGCTGCCCGGCTGAGACCGGGTTTCCACGATGGTCGATTTCTCCGTGACCGGGTCGCTTACCCTGGGCAGGTACACGGTGAAAATCGTCCCGGCTCCCGGCTGGCTCGTACAGTAGATGTATCCATTGCTCTGCTTGATGATGCCGTACACAGTAGCGAGGCCCAGCCCGGTGCCGTGGCCCACCTCCTTGGTCGTGAAGAACGGCTCGAAAATCCTGGCGAGCGTCTCCTTGTCGATTCCCACGCCCGTGTCGGACACCTCGAGGGTGACGTAGCTGCCCGGCACCATCTCCGTATGCTCCGGCGTCCCCTCTGCGCCGAAAGAATATGCGGCGGTCCGGATGGTGAGGATCCCGCCGCGGGGCATTGCATCCCGGGCATTGGCGGCCAGGTTCATCGTCACCTGCTCGAGCTGCCCCTGGTCCGCCCTGATGGGCGCGGGGCCGGGCGCAAGGATGGTGCGCAGCTCGATGTCCTCCCCGACCAGCCGGCCGATCATGTTCTGCATGCCGCGCATGATGTCGTTCAGGTCCAGGATGCGGGGGCGCATCACCTGCCCCCTGCTGAATGCCAGGAGCTGGGCTGTCAGGTCCGCTGCGCGGTCAGCGGCCCTCTTGATCTCCCGCGCGTCTCCTTTCATCGGGTGATTCTCATGCAGCTGCTCGTCCAGGAGGTCGGCATAGCCGCGGATGACGGTGAGCAGATTGTTGAAGTCGTGGGCAACTCCGCCGGCCAGGCGGCCAATGGCTTCCAGCTTCTGAGACTGCACGAGCTTTTCTTCGCTCTTCCGCAGAGCCTCCTCGGTCCGCCTCGCATCCGTAATGTCGTGGAAAATCCCGAGGGTATGCAAAAACGCCCCGCCCGTGTCGCATTGGGGAGTCGCCGTCAGCTCGATATTGCGCATAGTGCCATCCGGCCGGATGATAACCTGCTCGTATGTCGTTTTCTCACCGTGCCGACGTCTCTCGGTCTCCCCTTGCGTGCGCCGGTACTCCGCATCGCTCAGGAACTCCTTCAGCGTCCGCCCCGTGAGCCCTCCCGGGCCCACACCGAACACCTTCTCTGCCGCCGGGTTGGCGAAAAGGAAGGTTTCCGAGGAGTCCACAATGCCGATGCCTTCCCCGATATTCTCCACGAGGGTCCTGTATCGGTCCTCACTCTCCCGCAGCGCCTCTTCCGCCTGTCTATGCTCGGTGATGTCCTCGTAGGTCCCGAGGACTCCGAATACCCGCCCGTCCAGCTCCCGAAGAGGGACCTTGCTCGTCCGAAGCCACATGACGCTCCCGTCCTCACGGGTCTGGGACTCTTCATAGTTCACCTTCGGGACCCCCGTCTGGATCACCGTCATGTCGTCACTGCGGTATTTTTCCGCAATGCTGCGCCACGAAAGGGCGCGGTCGTCTTTGCCCACGATCATTGCGGGGTCGGACAGGCCGGCGTCCTCCGCGAAGAGCTGGTTGCACCCCAGGAAGCGGAGATCCGCGTCCTTCCAGAAGATTCGCTGCGGCACATGGTCCAGCACGATCTGGAGAAGCTGGCGGGATCTGTGCAGCTCCTCCTCCGCGTGCTTGCGCCGTGTGATATCCATGACATTCACCAGCATGTGGGGGTACGAGTCCAGCGGCCCGGGGACGGACAGCTTGATGGCGATATCCAGCGTTCTGCCGGATGGGGTGGTGGCCCTGGACTCCCGTTCCGCCCCTGTCCCTCCCTCCGCAATCAGGAGGACATCGTCACGGAGAGAAGCTCGCGTCACCGGGTCCGCCATGTCCAGCGTCCGAACCAGCGGACCCAGGAGATGCCGGCGGTCGGCGACCTCGTAGAGCGCAAGGGTCGCCTCGTTGACGTTGATCACCGTGATCATTCGAGCCGCTTCCGTCAGGAACTCCGGATGCTCGTCGAGGTACTGCCGCATGTCCTGCACGCCGCGCGCGTGCAGCTCATCCAGGGCCGCGCGGAGCGCCGAGATGTCTTCCTCCCAGAGGGAAACCGCAGAGTGCTCAAAAATACTTTGAAATCGTCTCTCTTCGTATGAGAGAGACAGGTCGTCCGAGCCGTTTCCAGACGCCTTTTTCCTGTTGGCCGCCATTTCCATCCTCCGCGGACCGGGGTTATGCCGAAAAGAGAAAGTGTATCGCATTGCCGCGCGCGCAACTCAAGTCAAGGCTCGCGCGCAGGTGCTCTACCCGCCCGCTGCCGGGAACCGGACGCGGATTGTCGAGCCCTGCTTGGGGAACGCTTTCAACCTCGATCCTTATCACTTCGAAGAGGGCATAGCGTTATTGTAGATGGGCAGCCGGACGCTCATGCAGGTGTTGCCCCGGCTCTCGCAGAGGATCACCCCCTCGTGGGATTCCACGATATGCTGGCAGATGGAAAGCCCGAGCCCCGTGTTCTTTTTCCCCGCCTTTGTGCTGAAAAACGGGTCGAAGATCCTGTCCTTGATCTCGGTGGATATCCCGCAGCCGTTGTCGATGATGGAGATCTCGACGCAGTCGTCCGGCTCTATTCGTGTGACTGCGATCTCGATTGCCCCGTGCTCGAGAACGGCCTCGACGCTGTTGATGAGCAGGTTGACAAAAACCTGCTTCAGGCTGTTTTCCTCCCCAAAGACAAGGATTTCATCCTGCCGGGCCGGAAGGCGCAGCTCGACTGACTTCTCGCGGATCTTGTGGTCCACGAGCAGGACGACCTCGTCGATGATGCGTCCCACGCTGAGGGGCTCCATGGGGATCTTCCTGACCTTGGAAAAAGACAGGAGACTCCCGATGATCTCCCCGATGCGGCTGAGCTCTCGCTCGATCTTCGACAGCCGCTCCGAGTCCGGGTCGTTCTGGTGATGGCGCTTGAGAAGGTCGACATAGTTGAGCACCACGCTCAGGGGGTTGCTGATCTCGTGCGCCACCCCCGTGGCCAGCTCTGCGATGGAAGCTATCTTTTCCGATCGCAGGAGGTAATCCTGGAAATAGCGGTCCCGGGAGATGTCCTCTATGACCAGGATCGTGCCCAGGTGCTTGTAGTCATCGTCCTTGAACGGGAAAATCTTCAGCCGTATCAGCCCGTTCTCTCCGCAGTGCAGCTCCTCCCAGGAGTGCTCGGACTTTTCCGAGATCTTCTCCTCGATCTCCGCCGCTTTCTCCATGGAGCACCGCGACAGGAGCGTCTCGACGGGCTGCTCCATGAGCACCTCGTCCTTGAGGGCCAGGATTTTGACCGCCGCGAAGTTGACAATGGAAATCCTTTTCTTCTGGTCGAGGATGATCACGCCGATGGGCAGGTTTCGGATGATGTTTTCATTGTACTTCTTGAGCAGAAAAAGCTCGCGGTTGTCCTGCTCCAGCTCTTCCCGGCTCAGCACATATGAATAGGCCATCTTGATCAGCTTGAGCTTGTCCACATCCTGGATCTCCTCGGTCCCCTGGCGCCGCCCGTTCTTCAGGATGGTCACCCTGTCTGCAAACTCGAAGATCTCGTCCATGTTGTGGGAGATATAGATCACGCTCCGGCCGTGCTCCTTGAAGTCGAACAAGAGCCTGTAGATCGTCTCCATCTCGCGCGGTGTGAGCTTGCTGGAGATCTCGTCGAAGATCAGAAGCTCCGGGTCGATGGACAGCGCCTTGGCGATCTCCACCATGAGCTGTTCCGCCTCCGTCAGGTCCTCCAGGCGCGCGTGCGGGTTGATGTCTACGTGGAGCGTCTGGAAGAGGCGCACGGCGGCGCTCTCCATGCCCTTGCGGTCGAGGAACCCCATGTGCGACGTCATGCGCTGCCCGGTGAAGATATTCTCGATCGCGCTGATGCTCGGGATCACGTTCATGTTCTGGTAGACGATACTGATCCGGTTCTGCATTGCAGACTTGGGGGTGAAGGCCTGCACCTCCTGTCCGCGGAACCAGATGGTCCCTTCTTCCTTCGTCACCGCGCCTGAGAGAAGCTTCACGAGGGTGGACTTGCCGGCACGGTGCTCACCCAGGAGACCGTGGATCTCCCCTGTGGCAAGATCGAAATCGACTCCGCGCAGGGCCTGCACGCTTTCATAGCTGACGTGGATATTCCTCATGGAAACAAAGGGAGCACCGCCGCGCTTCATCGTCAGCTCAGCCCCAGCTTCCTCATGCGGTTGTAGAGCGTACGCCGGTTGATGTTCAGCATGTCCGCGGCCTTTGATTTCTTGCCTTTGCTCTTTTCAAGGGCCTCGAGGATCATCGAGCGGTTGAGCTGATCGAAGGTCGTCTGCAGCTTCTGTCCCAGGTGGGTCCCTTCCAGCTCCATGTACTGGGAGGGAAGGTCCTCCAGGGTGACGAGGTCTCCTTCGCAGAAGATCGTGGCCCGCTCGATGCAGTTTTTCAGCTCCCGCACGTTCCCCGGCCACGTGTGGGCAAGAAGGAGCTCCCGGGTCTGGTTATCCAGCCCCCGTATCGCCCTGCCGTACTGGGCCCCGTAGAGCCTGAGGAAGTGGTCGATGAGCAGCTCGACGTCTCCTGGCCGGTCACGCAGGGGTGGAACGTGAATGGTGATCACGCACAGCCGGTAGTAGAGGTCTTCGCGGAAACTGTCCCGCTGGATGAGCATGCGCAGGTCCTTGTTTGTGGCAGCAATGAC
Organism: uncultured Spirochaetaceae bacterium; assembly: GCA_964437385.1. Taxonomy (GTDB): domain Bacteria; phylum Spirochaetota; class Spirochaetia; order SZUA-6; family Fen-1364; genus Fen-1364. Next base: position 31,845 of record CAYTGX010000037.1, on the reverse strand, counting down.
GCGGATGTCCGCGCGGATGGTTTCTGTTCCTCCCACCCGCTCGAACTCCTGCTCCTGGAGCACGCGCAGGATCTTGGCCTGTGTGGTGGGGCTCATGTCGCCGATCTCGTCGAGGAAGATCGTGCCTTCATGAGCCAGCTCGAACTTGCCCTTCCTCTGCGCGACGGCGTTCGTGAAAGCCCCTTTTTCGTGCCCGAAGAGCTCGCTTTCCAGGAGCGGCTCGGGAATGGCGGCGCAGTTCACTTTGATGAACGGCCGCATGGCCCGAGGCCCTGCCTCGTGCACCAGCCCGGCGATCAGCTCCTTTCCCGTGCCGCTCTCACCGGTGATGAGAACCGGCGCCATGGCAGCCGCCGCCTTTTCCGCGGACTGGAGGATCTTGCGCATTCCCGGGTCAGAGGTCACCACCCGGGCCGCGGGTGGCAGGGCGCTCATGGTGGGAGGAGCCTGGGACGCGGAGTCGCGGGAAGAGAACTCGCGGATCTCGTTGAGCAGCTTCTTGAGATTCGGGGGCTTTTCATAGAAGTTCACCGCCCCATATTTCATCGAGAGCACCGCGTTCTCGATGCTGGGATGCCCGGTGAGGATGATCACTTTGATGTTCGGGTTTGTCCGGCGCAGCATTTTCAGCAGGTCTATCCCGCCGATGCCGGGCATGCGGATGTCAAGAATGATCAGGTCCACCCGTGCGCGTGCGAGAATGGCCGGCGTCTCCAGGGGGTCGCTCGTGTACAGGGTGGGGTAGCCTTCTTCCGTCAGGATCTCGGAGAGGGAGCGGCAGAGCTCTTTCTCGTCGTCAACGATCAGGATGTGGTAGTCCATGGCGATCCTCGCGCCACCAGGCCGATGCTGCTGCAAGATGCAAGTATAGCATGGGACGGTAACAAAATGCCCCGGGCCGCCGCGCGCGGGATGCCGCTGATCAGCACGGGGCGTGTGAACACGAACCGATCCTACGGGATCGCCACTCCTCCTGCATCGACGTTTGCCTTTGTAAACATACGGGACCCGAGAACGATCCTCTTCTCGACCTTCTGGCCTGCTAAGATCTTGAGGGCTTGCACGATCGCAACATCACCGCCCGTGGGATACTGGAAGGTTGCGTTCAGGATGCCCTGCTTCACGTATTGAATCCCCTCTTGAGGCAGAGAGTCGATCCCGACGAACACCATGCTCTTCTCCCGTCCGACGGCCTGGGCCGCCACATAGGCGCCGTGGGCCGATGGATCGTTGTGCCCGTACACGATGTCGATGTTGTTGAACCGCGAGAGCGCGGATTCCATCTCCGAGCGGGCTTGCGGCTCGAGCCACTGCGCGTCCACGCTGAAGATCACGTCGAGGTCCGAGCCCTTGATCGCGTCCATGAACCCACTGTGCCTGTCCTGGCCTGGCGTGGAGGTCTGAAGGCCCATGATCTCCACGACCTTGGCGTGCTTGCCGCCATAGTTCTTCACCAGCCACGCTCCCAGCGCCCGACCGATCTTCACGTTGTTCGCGCCAATGAACTGGGTGTAGTTCTCGCCGTTGATGTCGCGGTCCAGAACAATGACGGGGATCCCCGCTGCCATGGCTTTGGCAACCGGCTCCGCCAGGGGCTGGGCCTCTTTAGGGCTGATGATGAGCAGGTCGATCTTGGCGCTGACGAACTCCTCAACCTGGGCGCGCTGCGTCAGCACATCGTTCTGCGCGTCCTTGAAGACCATCTTGATCTCGGGGTGCTTGTCCGCCTCCCTCTTTACGTCGGCGTTCATCTGCACGCGCCACGGCTCGCCGAGATTGCACTGGCTCATGCCAATGACAAACGTCTTTCCGGCAGCGAATATCGGCATTGTCGCCAGGAAGCAGAGAAGTACCGCGCACAGTGCGAACTTCAGAATCGATCTCATAGTCAATCTCCTTCCTCCAGAAAAAAGTGTTTTCCAATCATCCGAACTGGAATCGAACCCTGGACTGTTTCCTTCCCTCCTCCTTTCCTGAAAGTGATGATCACTTTGTCCGGCGTTTCTGCATCAGGACCGCAAGCACGATGATGACCCCGGTGATCATTCGCCGGCCGGCATCCGGGACCGCATTGATGCTGAGGATCTTGTTCAGATAGCCGATTGTGAGTATTCCCAGGAGAGTGAGCCCCATGCCCCCGCGGCCCCCTGCAAGGCTTGTCCCTCCGATCGCTACCATGGAGATCACGATGAGCTCATAACCATCGCCCGTCACGGGGTCCCCCTGGGTCTCCTGCGCTGCCTGGGCAATTCCCGCGACCGCGCACATGAGGCCGGAAAATGTGTAGGCGAGAAACTTCGCCATGCGGACGGGAACGCCGGACAGGCGTGCCGCCTCCTCGTTTCCGCCGATCGAGTACAGCTCCCTGCCCCACTTGTGACGGGCAAGGAAGACCCATGCGGCGAGGAAGCAGACGAGAAAGATCACGCTCACAATGGAAACGTCGCCCCCGAGAATGCTGGAATCGATGAACTTGAAGACCGGGGGGAGCTGCTTGATGATGACCTTTCCTCCCTGCTCGACATACGTGGAGATCTTCTTGCCGTCGGTGATGAGCTTCGCGAACCCGCGGGCAAAGCTCATCAGCGCGAGGGTCGCGATGAAGGGCTGGAGCTTGAGATTGGAGACCAGGGCTCCGGACATCGATCCGAGGGCGGAGCCGAGGAACAGGCAGGCGATGATGGCCAGCCACCATGGCCAGTCCATGTGCATCGTGAGAATGGAGAAGGAAACGGAGGATACCGCGAGAATGCTGCCGACCGAAAGATCGATCCCTCCCGTGATCATGACCAGGGTCATCCCGCAGGCGAGGATCCCGTAGACGGATGCCTGCCGCAGCGTGTCCCGGTGGGTCCCCACCTTGAAGAACGCGCCATCAGCGTTGAATGCGACCCCGAGCAGGATGACCAGAAGAAGCTCCAGGAACGCTCTCCCGGCGGAGCTCGTCAGAGCGCGTCTAATTGTCTGCAGCATGAGCATCCGTCTCCTTGCGTGTCGTTCCGACATCTCCATTGATCTTCCCCATAGCCGCCTCCAGAACCTTCTCCGCGGTGGCTTCTATCCGCGAAAACTCCGCGGTGATGATCCCCCGATGCATGACGATGATCCGGTCGCTCATGGCGAGCAGCTCGGGCATCTCCGATGTCACAAGGAGGATGGAGATGCCGCGTGTGGTCAGCTCGTTCATGAGTTGATAGATCTCCTGCTTGGCTCCCACGTCGATTCCGCGCGTGGGCTCGTCCAGCAGCATGATCCGCGGGCTTATGGACAGCCACTTGCCGATGGCAACCTTCTGCTGGTTGCCGCCGGAAAGGTCTCCCACCTCCATGTCGTAGGAAGAGGCGCGAAGCTGGAGGGTCCGTCCCATCTCGGTTGCCATGCGCTCCTCTTCCCGCGGCCGCCGCCACCCGTACCGGGAGAGCTTTCCCAGGCTGGCCGCGCACATGTTTGCGGTCACCGACATGGGAGAGATGAGCCCCGTAGCCTTCCTGTCGTTGGTGAGCAGGGCCACTCCGTGGGAAATGGCCTCCCGCGGTGAACGAATGCGTACCGGCTTCCCTTCGATGGATACCCTGCCGACTGTCCGCTTGGGCAGTGCGCCGAAAAGGCCGAGGAAAAGCTCGCTTGCCCCCGAGCCCTGCAGGCCGCCTATGCCGAGGATCTCCCCCCGACCGGCGCTGAGGGACACCCCGTCCACCAGCGGCCGGTGTCCCCAGCCTGCCTTGTACACGGACAGGTTTTCCACGCGAAGGGCTTCCGAGGATTTCTGCATCGTGTGCCGGGGGAATTGCTCTTCCATCTCCCGTCCGACCATCAGATGGATGAGCTTCTTTTCCGGCAGCTCGGAGGCAAGGGCGGTCCCTGCCAGCTTTCCGTCGCGCAGGACGGTAATCCTGTCGGCGAGCCTGTGGATCTCCTCCAGCCGATGAGTGATGTACACGATCCCCCTGTTCTGGCTCTTCAGCTGCTGCACCAGGGCAAAGAGAGTTTCCACATCGTGGGCATTCAGCGCGCTTGAAGGCTCATCCATGATGAGCACGCGCGCGTTCAGCCGGATTGCCTTGGTGATCTCAATGAGCTGCTGGACGGAGATGGGAAGATCCTCGACGAACGTGTTGACGCTCACATTCACCCCCGCGCGGGTGAGAACCTCCCTCGCGCTCTGGCGGTGCGCCTTTTCCATGACAAAGCCCGATCGGGTCATGGGGTGCCCGAGGAAGAGATTGTCCGCCACGCTCATGGACGGGATGAGCGACAGCTCCTGGTGGATGGCCGCGATCCCGTGCCTGTTTGCATCCAGGGGACTGGAAGGACGGATCTCGTGGTCTTCCATGACGATCCTGCCCTGGTAATCCGAGTAAGCGCCGGCCAGGATCTTGATGAGGGTGCTCTTGCCTGCCCCGTTTTCACCGGCCAGGATGTGCACTTCACCCGGATAGATGGAAAAGTCCACCTGGTCGAGGACCTTCACGGGACCAAAGAACTTGGTGATGCCATTCATCGAGACCAGGGCGGCCATGCCCTGGATCATGCACTTTTCGTGCCAAACGGGAATGCCGCGGAAACTAGAAGGAATCCCCGAAAATCAGCGCAAATCTCATGATTTTCCGGTTGACTTCGGTCCGACCTCCGGCCCTGTCACTGCCTGCTGCGGGCGCAGTGTGAATCAATGTTCCCGCGACGGGAAAAATCGGGAATCGGATTTCTCATTCCCGGGCCAGGAAATCGACGACGCAGACTTCCTCGAGGTTAGGGTCGAGATACGTGCGGCAGAAGGCCTGGTGATCAGGATGGGGAAGGTAGGCATCCCGGTCCGCCTCTTCCCGGAATGTGACGATAAAGCAATGCGTAAACCCGCGGTCGAGCTTCTCCGGGCTGGAGTTGCGTCCCCATTCGAAGCCCGTCACGAATGGGAGCTTTGCGGCAAGCTCTCCGAACGCCTTTTCGATGCTCTGCAATGTCCTCTCATCAGTGTGTTCGCGGAACTTGAAAAGGACAACATGACGGTAGGGTCTGTCTTTGACGCTCACTGGTATCTCCTTGTCGCCGCGCCGGGATGATAGCACTCCCCCCAATGGGCGGCAAGGCAAGCTCAATTGAGCGAGAAACGGACCGCAAAACGATACCGAACCGCAACCGAATGTCCGCCGGCCTTTGCAGGCGTGCACATCACCCCGGAAATGGCGCGAACCGCCGCCTCCGCAAAACCGTACCCTGGGTCTTTCAGCACGTTGACGCGCCGCACCAGTCCCTGCTCGTCTATATACAGTTCCAGGTACACAACGGCTTCGATGCCCTGTCGTGCGGCAAGCGGCGGATAGTCGATTCTATCCCGGACTTCGCCATCAGGTATGACGGGCACTTCTGTCACCTTGTCCTGGGAAAGAAAATCCTCCTGGCCGGCAGGGCCGGCGGTCTGCGGCGCCGCAGGTGCATTTCCAGGGGCAGCACTGTGTGCGGCCCCTGTTCCCATCGCGTCCGCATTTTCTTTCGCAGGACCGGAATCCGCCGTGGAAGCCGCACCGCGGGCTTCGGGTTCGGGTACGGTCTGAGAGACCGGGTCCGGCGGGCTGCTCGCCATGGACGATGAGGCTGCACGGGCGCCCGTGGACGGGACAATCGGAATAGCTTTTGGCGCCCCACGTGAGGCGTCCTGGTTGAGGATCTCGGAAATACCTACGACGCTGAGCATTTCCGGGGTTTCCTGCCTCGGAATCTGCGGAACCCTGAGAAGAATTGCCGCCGCCGACAGCAGGACAAGGTGCGCTGCTGCTGAAATGCCTAAGGCGATGCCTGTCGACTTTCTGCTCCGGTTGGCGCTACGGGTCAATTCGACCTTCCTTGAGGGTCGGAGGCTTTTTTCGAGGGATTCTGCATGACGAGCCTGAAGGTGATTCCTCCAATTCGATGACTCCACAGCTCGTCCAGGCAGTAGGCGAGCCGCCACAATCCGAGACATTCCTCGAAATCGCGAAGCATGGTGCCGGAGTTCCTGATGGCGCGCAAGTTCTCCGGGAAGTTTGCCGCAGTATAGTCGACATTCCAGTTGATCGCCTCTGCCCTGACACTCTGGCTGTCCCGCTTTGGAGGCTCAGAGTAACCATAGACCTCGGGAAAGAGAAACTTCCGGGTTGCCTCCTCGAAGCTCATGGCCTTCGACCGCCGACCAGGCTGCCATGGGGCCACAGTGTAGTCGAACCACCGCTCGTGAAGCTTCTGCCTCAGTACGTCGACCACCGCCTGGACCCGATCCCAGCGGTGTGTGAACTCCTCCAGCGCACGCTCGCCGGTAAGATAGTCGTCGAAGTAGCGCATCGAGGCTGCAACGGGAGCGCCGAGCTGGGGCTGCTGGACGACGGAGATGCTCCATCCCTGGCCGTTCGGGCTCAACAGCAGTTTCCCCGCGGCCGAGAGTCTCGCCTCAGTCCAGCCGTTGGCCCAGTTGCTGAACCAGCGCATTTCCGTGATGGAGAGAACGCGTCCGTCCGGAGTACGCTCAGCATTGCCCGTGAAAGTTGCCCCCTCAATGGAGCCGCCATGGATGCGGACACTCTCGGTCCCCGGTTCAGTTGAACCCAGCTCGATGGTCAGGCTGGCGCCGGTCACACCGGGTTCGCTGTGCCATACCTCCAGGGCCGCAAATGTTGAACAGCCTGTCAGACGGGTGACCGCGATCAGCAGGATGGCACAGGCAGGAAAGGCGCGACCGCTCACCATACCACCTCAATAGCTCATCTTGAAGCCGAACGAAGGAATAGGGTATCCGAAGTTGAAGTTTGCCTGGTCTCCCGTTTCATTGGCAACGGTGCCGGAGCTCAACAGATTTACCAGAAGGTTCTGGACGGCCACATAAAACTCCCAGCCTATCCTGGTGTTGCGGTAGTACCCGTGCCAGGTCACCTTGAGATTCAGGTCGTATATGTCTGGAGTGCGGGCGGAATCGGAGTAGGTCGAAGTCGGGAATTGCTGGAAAGGCGGGGTTCCGGTCGCAAAAGTACCGACGGTCGTTACGGTCAGCCAGGAAGTCGGTTTCCAGTTGAGAACAAAGTTCACTGTATGCAGCCGCTGATAAATGGGGTAGTACCACGTGCCGACAGGAGAGTCATTTGGAAAGAACGATCCAACGGAGTTGGCCTGAAGACCGCCCGGCAAGGGGTTCAGGTAGCGTGTCACGTTGAACGTGTAATCTATCCAGCCGTCCCAGAAGCGGCCATTCAACTTCTGCACCATCGCCTCGGCTCCCGTGGCATATCCGATTCCATTGTTGTACAGGTTAAGGGCTAATCTACCCGTCCCAGGGTCCGCATAATAGAACTCATACAGCCTGTTCCAGTAGGCCTTGTAATAGCCGTCGAAGGAGAATCGCCAACCATCGTCCAGGGAAAGCGAGCTTCCCAGCTCGGTAATCCAGGATCTCTCGGGGTCCAGCGACTGGGCGACAACGCCGAACGCCGGATCGTTGGAGAAATAGAATGCGTTCAACGGGATCTGCGAGTACAGACCGGAGCCGACGTGAAACTCCAACCCTCTCAGGCTTCCACCGTCAGTGAATGGATTGAATTGTATCCGCAGGCGAGGGTTGAGACTGGGTGAAGTCGGCAGGTTGAACCCGTCACCGAAGATGGTGACGCCGTCCACGCGGAGGCCGAGTTCCCCTTCGAGGTGCCGTGACAGCAGGCTGAACCGATTGAAGGCGTAGCCGCTCCACGTGTCGGCATAGTCGCGAGGAGGAACAATGGGAACGTCTTCGCCAGATGCGTAATAAGTGTGGAAGTTGTTCAAAACGGACCGAAAACTGTTGCTCGCCCCAAGTGCCAGAAGGTTACTGCCGTTAAGCTCAATATCCCATTCCGCGGACAGAGCGTACTCCTGAGCATCAATACTCACGTTGTCGAAATCGCCGGCAGGATCGGATGCCTTGACCGTCTGGCTGTAGCTGTTGACACTTGCCACTACACTGAGGAGCTGGTGCTCGGTCCACAGCCACCTCAGCGCGCTCGAAGCCTCCCAGTTCAGGTCGCGGTAGTCTTCCTGCGGATACGCGTAAGGATTGAGACTGATCGTGCCGATTCTTGTCTGGATAAAGCCGTCAGTTCCGTAGAAAAAGTTCGAAGTCAAGTCCAGGTTCTCTGCAGGCTTCCATTCCACCCGTGTGTACCCATCCCGAATATAGGGAACCCGGTTGAACTCCTTGCTGAAACCGGACACGGCGAACGGGACTTCCATCCAGGTGATCTTTCCTCCTGCGAGAATCCCAAGCTGATCGGACAGAGGATACTGGAAGTACGCATCCAGACCTGTTGTCGACAGGCCCACATTGAGCCGCGGCTGCGCGGTCAAGGGGGATTTGGAAGTGACCTCCAGCAGCCCGGACAGCACGTCTCCGTACCGTGCCGAGATGACTCCGTCTGACAACTTGGCGCTCGCGACGAAGTTCGGATCGAAAATAGAAACGATGCCTCCCCAATGGTACGGAAAGAGAAAGGGGGCGCCATCCAGATATGCCACTGTTTCGGATGGATCGCCCCCGCGCACAGATGGCTGCGCGTTGAAGTAGCCGCTGTAGCCGACACCGGGCAGCAAATGGAGTGAAGCCGTGAGGTCCTCAAAAACACCGATCTCGGCGGTGCTCTTGATTGTCTCCCGGGGGATGACGTGTGACACCCCGGGCTGGGCGTCCGTCTGGTCCGGTTTCGCCTTCTCAACGACCAAGGCGGGGCCGCTTATGACGCTGGCCAGTCGGAGGTCGATGGTCACGGTGGAGGTCTGTGGGGGCACTGTCGTGCGGTTCGTGGCATAGCCTGGATAGGTGACCACGAGAGGAATTGACTTCCCGTCCGGAACGCTCAGGGTGACTCCGCCGGAGGCGTCTGTCTTGCCGGTCACGGAATCCGCCGACACAACCGCGCCCTGCAGGGGCAGGTCCAGATCCGGATCACGGACATGCACGGTGATATCTTCAGCCCAGAGTCCCGCGGAGCAGCAAAGAAGGAGCAGGAGCATGCAGCAGGGCCGCCGCAAACGACTGGCGCCCGCGCTACAACAGGTCATCCAGGAGGGCGGCCATCGCGGGGTCTCCACCCGCGGGCGGTGACCAATCCACGATCACCACTTCGTATCCCGCCTCCCGCAGTGTCTCGCCGAAATCCCGCACGCCCAGATTGACGAACACCGGTTTTCCCTTGAGGAGCTCTTCAAACTTCATAGGCATCAGCGCCTCTCCCTGCGCTGCGCGAGCAGCAGCGAGGCTTCCCGGCAGAAGGATGCAGCCCGCGCATTGCTGGAAAACACACACACCCCCGCGTCGACCAGCGCAGAAATCTGCGACTGCAATCCCTGGGCATCCTCATCAGTTCCGCAGACGGAGGCTGTCACGCAGAGATGGCCTCCCCTGCGGCGCGCCGCATCCTGTACGCCGCGGATTGCCTCAAGAAGATCCCCGACAGGGTTTCGGGAAGAGATTGCCCCGAGGATGAAATCCAGCAGGATGACCGCGACGGCCGGGTCATTCCCTTCCTGTGCAAGCCTCTGCCTGCGCAGAGTCGCATCGATCATCGGATGGGGGCGTCCTTCCACAAACATCTCCGCGCCCATGTCGACCAGCGAGTTTTCCCGGCTCTCCCGGGGATCAGCAAGCTCGAGCATTCCGGGAAGCGGAGAGTTCGAGTGCACGATGATCCCCGCCTTGTGAAATATGGCCTGGGATTGGTAGCAGAAAGTGCCCCCTGCGAACAGACCGCGGACGTAGAGCTGTCCCGGCCGCATCTTGGAGATCTGCGCCAATGCCATCTCACCGACGGGCTCGCTTTCGCCCAGCAGGTCTGCGGGTGCTCCTGCTCCGGCAGCCTCGAGGGCGGCGCCGACTGCCGCATCAATGGTGGCCGCCGAGCGGAGATTCCGCGTCGACTGGACAGCCCCTGATCCCAGGAGGCAGACCACGACGGGCTTGGAGCATCTCTGGAACCGGTCCACCAGCCGCGCCGTGGCGGCCGCCCCGGGCGGCTTCGAGAGAATCGTAATGACTTTCGTCCCCTGGTCGGACTCCAGGGCGTCGATTGCGCTCATCGTCGAGATCCCGCCGATTGCGTCCGAGAGATCCCGGCTTCCGGTCCCGATGCCGTGAGATATCCCCGAGCCTGCCTGGTGGACAAGGCTGGAGAACTCCTGCATCCCGGTCCCTGTGGAGCCGATGATGCCGATCGGTCCGCGGCGGACGGCATTTGCAAACCCGATCCCGGCTCCGCTTATAAAAGCCGTGCCGCAATCCGGGCCCATCACGATGAGCCCCCGCTCTTTCGCCTCGGTCTTGAGCGCGAGCTCGTCCTGCACGGACACATTGCTGGAGAAGAGGAAAACGTTCAGGCCTTCGCGGAGGGCCAGGCGCGCTTCCCGCGCCGCGTATTCCCCCGGGACGGAGACCACCGCAACGCTGCAGTCCGGCCGCAGGGCCACAGCCTCAGGAAGGGACCGCGGCTCAGGCGTCCCGGTGTCTTTCTCCGGGGAGCTTGCGGGGACCCGCGATAGCCACAGGTCCGGGTCCGAAGCCACCGCACCCACGGCGGCGGCGTCACCTTCAAGGGCAAGAACAAGGTCGTTGGGACCTGCCGCGGCAAGCTCCCCGCCCTGTCCACTCCCATAACCCAATTCAGCCAGGAGCTTCTTATTCGCTTCCGTGCCCAGGACTGCCGATGCGTCGCGGAAGCCGGGCTGTCCGGCGATCCGCTTCGCCACCTGCATGAGGAACACGGAGTCGAAGTATCGATTCCTTCGGACGACGACTCTCTTGATCACGTGTGCCCGCCCTCATTCCTTGTACTTCGAAGCGAAGCGCGTGAGGGCCTTTGTGAAGCATTCCATGGGCGGACGCACAATGCCGCCCCCAATGATGCCGTGGCCGGGATCCTTGTGTGCGATTGCCGTGTCGATGACCGGCACGGTATTCGTCTGCACAACCTTGCGGATGTCGATGCCCACGGCGGTGCCCTCGAAATTCAGCGCCGGCATGAGATAGTCGGGACTTCTTCCGACGGTGATGGTGCGCATCTGGCGGCTGAACGTCAGGGCCTCTTCCGCGGTGCCTCCCGTGAAGGTGAGGATGCCCGGCGCCCCGCCGATGACAAATCCACCCCAGCCGACGGTCTCGGTGATTGCGGAGTCACCCATGTCGAGCCCTGCATCCTCTTCCTTTGAGCCCGGGAGAAAGAGTCCTTTGACCCGCGGAGCAGGGGCAGTGAACCACTCCCCATCCAGGCCGCTGACCTGGATTCCGAACTCCGTGCCGTTTCGCGCCATGGCCGTGACCACGCTGCTCGCCTCCACTCCCCGCGCCGGGTCTGCGGAGGCCTTGCCGGCCGCCATGGAGAGACCGAGGAACAGGAAGGGGTGATTCCCCGCATAGTACAGCGTCGAGAGCACCTGATCCTTCGGCAGCCCGCAATCCACCAGCGCGGGGGCCACCGCATTGGTGAATATGCTCGAAGAGGCCACCACGCGGTTGTGCATCTCGTCGCCCATGAGGAGGGCGCGGCAGATGAGCTGTTTCAGAGGCACGCCGCCCATTTTGCGCACGGCTGCGCGAAGGGCGGGGCCCCAGATGTCGCGCCACTTCTCCAGCGTGGAAAGAGCATCAGGCGAATAGTCCCCGAATTGCTGGAAGCTTTCCACCTGGCGGCAGAAAGCCCGGTTGCCGAAAGCTTTGTTCTCCACCACCCAGACCCACATGGTGCGGGTAATGGTGCCCGCCATCGGGCCGACTGTGGCGTGATGATGATTGGGCTCGAAGGCAATCTCTCCCGCCTGGATCTGCCGCTCGGCGTCCTCGCGGTTCTTTGCCCAGCCCTCGAAGATGCACATGCCGATGACGGCGCCCCTCTGCGCCCCGCACATGCGGCTCCATTCGATCGGCGGCCCCGAGTGCAGAATCAACCTGTCCCTCATTCCCGGGATCACCTCGGCGGCCGGCGCCACGTCCACCAGCACGGGGTCACCGGCCGTGATGCGGCGAACGGTCTCTTCGTTCGCCGCATTGATTTTTTCTTTCAGGCTCATACCTTACTGGACCTTGCCGACAACCCCTTCGACGTACCATTTGAAGTCGCCCATCTTGTCCCCGCCCCAGCTCTCGCCGGCCTTGATCTGAACCGTGCCCGTGTTGTCCACGATGGGGCCGGTGAACGGGTTGAAGTCTTTTGCGACCCGATCCGCGGAGGAGGTAACGAGCTTCCTTACATCCGGCGGCACGGAGGGTCCGAAGGGCGCGATGGCGACCATTCCGCCGGGCCCGAGACCCCAGTGCACGGACTGCGCCTTGAAGGTGCCGGCGATGACGCTCTTCGCCACGTCGGTGAAAAACGGGGCCCAGGTGAAGCCCAGTCCCGTGATCCATCCCCTGGGCGCAAGGGCGCGCGCCTCGACGGACTGGAAGCCGATGGACATTGCGCCGCGGGCCTCCGCGGTCTGGATGACGGTGGCGGGAGAGTCAACATGCATTGCCACCACGTCGCACCCCTGGTCAAGGAGCGCGTTTGTCGCCGCTGCTTCCTTGGCCTTGTCCGACCATCCGCCTGTCACCACGACGATGGTCTGGGCCTTCGGGTTGACCGATCGCGCACCCAGCTCGAAGGCGTTCACGTTGCCGACTGCAAAGCCGATCGGAATGCCGATGACGAAGCCAAGCTTGTTGCTCCTGGTCATCTTTCCGGCCGCGACTCCCATGGGGTACCACGCGGTCTGGGTATTGCCGAAATAGTTCCCGAAATTGGCGGACATCATCCAGCCGCCCGCGTGGTAGAAGTACACGTCGGGGTGTCTCTTGGCCACGTTGAACGCGGGCTCCTGGTGTCCGAAGCTCGTCGGGAAGATGAGCTTTGCCCCCTGCTGGATCATGCCCTCCATGACCCTTTCGGCCTCGGCGCTCTCCGGCACATTCTCCGCTTCCAGGAGCTTGACCCCGGGGAGGGTCTTCTGGACCTCAGTCAGCGCGTCGTGAAAGGACCTGTTGTACCCGTAGTCATTGACGCTTCCCACGTAGATCGCCCCGATGGTGAGCTGCTGGGCATTCGCCTCGAAGCCGGGCACGACGATCATGAAAACCGCCAGGATGAGCGCGAAGCTCATGCATCCCAGAATCTTTCTCATGTTGAATACCTCCTTCGAACACTCCACGAGCATCACGCGCAGCAACGCCACGCCAGTCATCATACTCCGTTCATTCAGTGCCGTAAAAGGTCCTGCCAAGACCGGCGGGTGCGGCGTGCCTTCGGGAGCCCCCCCACGCCAGGAGGACGAGAATCGTAAGTACGTAGGGAAGCATGTCGAGCAGGAACGGCGAGATATCTGCTCCCCGCGCCTGGAGCTGGAGCTGAAGCGCTTCAGCTCCTCCAAATACAAGAGCGCCCGCGATTGCCCGCAGCGGATGCCACTTCGAGAATATCACCAGGGCGATGGCGATGAATCCCCTGCCCGCCGTCATTCCCTCCGCCCACGTGAGTGTGAGGGACAGTGACAGGTGGGCTCCTGCCAGGCCTCCCAGCAGGCCTCCGGCGAAGAGTGCCTGAAGCTGCATCACCGCGGGATTCCGGCCCGAAGCAAAGGCGGCCTGGGGACTCTCACCGACTGCGCGCACCCCCAGCCCCCACCGGGTTGCGAACAGGAGCCACCACACAAGCACGGCAACCGGCACGACGATCCAGATGAGGAGGTCGTAGTTGAAGAGCGTAGTTGACTTCACCCACGGCAGGACCCCCAGCCAGGGCGGTCTCCACCTGGGAAGACCTGAAATGACGGAGCCCACGAAGGGCCTGCCCACCAGAGCGCTCACCCCGACGCCGAAGAACATCATGGCCAGACCGCTTGCAAGCTGGTTGGCCCGGCGCATGACCACCAGCCAGCCGAAGATCAGGTTCGCAGCGCCACCGGCGGCCGCCGCAGCCACGACGCCGAGGTACGCGCTCCCGCTGGCCGCGGTGACCGCGAAACCTGTCGACGCGCCGATGAGAAGGATTCCTTCGAGCCCGAGGTTCACGATGCCGGCACGTTCCACGATCGTTTCCCCGAGCGTCGCGTACAGAAGCGACGTCCCCGAGAGGATCGCCCCGGCAAGCACTCCGAGGGCAAGAGGCGTGCTCATCTGGCGGACTTCCGCACGGTATTCCTGCCAAGCACAATGAAAAGCAGCATGGCAAGGAGGATGTTCACGACCGCGTAGGGAAGGCCCTGGGTGATCTGGAGTATGTCCCCCGCGGAGGTGATGATTGCAAAGAGAAACGACATCAGGACTATCCCCACGGGCCTGCCCCCGGCGAGCCACGAGATCAGGAATCCTGTGAAACCGTAGCCCGGAGAAAGGCCCTGGCGCAGCCTGCCATGAATTCCTGAAACCTCACCCATACCGGCAAGTCCCGCGATTCCTCCGCCGATGGCCAGCGCAATCACGATATAAGCGCCCACGGGGATGCCCAATCGCAGAGCCGCCTCCGGGTTGCCTCCAATGGCCCGCATCTGGACACCCCAGCGCGTCCTGTCCATGAGCACCCAGTAAAGGACCAGTGCCGCGAGCGCGAGAAACAGGCCCGCGTGGATTCGAGTATTGAAGAACGAGGGCAGGCGCGCCGCCACAGGGAAAGCCGCGGACTGGGGGTAGGCCGAGCTCTCCGCGCTCCGCCAGGGTCCGAAGATAAAGAAACTCACGATGAGCGGAGCCACGTAGTTGAGGAGAAGGGTCGATATCGTTTCGTTGACGAGCTTGTTCGCGCGCAGGAGCCCCGGGATGGCGGCCCAGGCAGCCCCTCCCACGAACCCGAGAACGGTCACAAGGGGAAGGAGGACCCAGACAGGAAGCCCGGGGAGCAGAAGGGCTCCCGCGGACGCCAGCCAGGCCCCCATGTAGAGCTGGCCCTCTCCGCCCACGTTGATCAGGCCGAGCCGGGAGGGAAGGGCAACGGCAACCGCGGTCAGGAGCAGGGGGATCATGCGCACCACCAGCTCTGAGAATCCATAGGCATTTGCCAGGGTGTAGTGGAAGGTGTCGGCGTACGCTTTGAGCGGTTCCTTGCCTGCGGCAAGCAGGACCACCGCAAACACACCCAGGGCAACGACGCAGATGGCAGCGTAGCGCAGGACGGAAGCAAGGATCGGAAGACGGCTGAGCGCCCTCGCTTTCATGTCAGCCGGCACCAGGAACCTCCCGTGATCCTGTCATCAAGCGGCCTACCGCTCCCATCTGCCAGGCGCCGCGCGCAAACTCCCCGACCACCTCGCCGTCGTACATGACCAGGAGGCGGTCGCTCATCTCGGAGAGCTCTTCGAGGTCTTCCGAGATGAGAAGCACTCCGGCGCCTGCGTCCCGTGCTCTGCGCAGCAGACTCCGAACCGATGCGGCGCTGCGCACGTCGAGCCCGCGCGTAGGGTAGAGCGCGACGATGAGCCTTGGCTCCTTCGCCATCTCCCGGGCAATTACCACCCGCTGGAGATTTCCGCCGGAGAGCGCGCCAACGGGCGGGTCCAGCCGCGGGATCGGGAAATCCAGCTTCCGGAAAGAGCCGCTCATGTCGGCTTCCACTCGGCGCCAGTCAATCGCCGCGCCCTTCCAGTATTGCCGCCCTGTTCCAAGAACAAGGTTCTCCCGCACCGACATGCCCGGCACGGCTGCCATGACCAGCGGGTCTTCCGGAACGAATGCGACCCCGCATTCTCGAATATGGGCGATGGTCCAGCCGGAGGCATCGTCTCCGAAGAGCAGCTTCCTGCCCGTGGAAAGCGGCTGCACGCCGAGGATCAGATCCCCCAGCTCCTTCTGCCCATTGCCTGACACCCCGGCCACGCCGACAATTTCCCGTTCTCCGATCACCAGGTTGATGTCCCGGAGCCCTGTCCTGTTCGCTGATGCGCGCGCGCCGGCGCCGCGAAGCTCGAGAAGCCTTTGTTCGCCACGGCGCTCCGCCTGCGGCAATGCAGTCGTGCCGGACCGGCTTTCAGCGGCCTGAGTCCCGAACATCATCGCCACAAGTGTCTCGCTGTCTGCCTCTCCGCGGGTCAGTTCCCCTGCCACGCGCCCCTGCCGCATCACGGTAATTCGGTCCGCGCACGCAATGACCTCGCGCAGCTTGTGCGTGATGAAAAGGATTGCGTAGCCCTCGGTCTTCAGGGCTTCGAACACTCGAAACAGCGCCTCCACCTCGTGGGGCGCCAGAACCTTTGTCGGCTCGTCGAGAATGAGCACCCGTGCGTCCGCGAGCAGCAGCTTGAGAATCTCCACCTTCTGCTGGTCTCCCACGGAGAGCTGACGGACGAGCGCGGAAGGGTCGACCGACAAGCCGAACCGCTCGGCAAACGGGCGGATGCGCTTTGCAACCGCTCCTTGACGCACAAGTGCGGGAAGGTCGGCCAGGAAAAGGGCAACGTTTTCGGACACGCTCAACGCCGGTATGAGCATGAAGTTCTGAAACACCATGCCGATCCCGAGCCGCCGGGCATCGCGCGGCGAGCGCAGCTCCATCAGTCCCCCATTGATGAGAATCGATCCGCTGTCGGGACGCGTGAAACCATAGAGGATTTTCGAGAGGGTGCTTTTGCCCGCCCCGTTCTCCCCCAGCAAAGCGTGAACCTCGCCGCCCTGCAGGGTGAAATCGACTTTGTCGTTGGCCAGGACGCTGCCGTATCGCTTGATGATCTGGCGCGCTTCCAACAACGGTGTCCCAGATGTGCTGCTCATCGGCTGAGGGAGTCTATCCCAAAACCAGGGAGCGATCAAATAAATTCAGCCCATGGCGAATGCCGGAGTCGCATCCGCTGGCCGGTCGTGGTACCCTTGGCCCTGGAGGAGGCACATGCCGGGCGAAACCAGCATTCCCACGCTGGCCCAGGGAGATTTCATCTGCGCGGACTCCTGGATGGGGGAAGTCCTCACGGTCCACTCCCGCGCTGTCAACATCCTTCGTGCGGACGGGCTTGTCGTGTCCCTGGTTGCGGACCTGGATTCAATGACGGCCATGTGCGTATGCGTCCCCGGCTTGTTCAACGAGCCTCGCGGAGATGCAGCGGTCGGTCGGGCGGTTGTCTGCGATGGGCAGCGGATCGAAATTGATCAGGTGGCTCGTCTCGACTTTGCGGGAAGCAGGACATGGAATGGGACGATCGATGAGAACCTGCTTCGCGAAATCCCAGTGGCGCGCATAGTGGAGATTCGTGACGCGCTTCTTGTGAATGGGAAAGCCGAAGGACTCCTGGGCATCTTCCTTTCGGAGCAGTCGACGCACCCGTTTATTGCCAAAGCAAGGAAAGCCCTGCAGGACCAGCGCCTTGAAGCCCTTGTTGGTCTGGGTCCTGGACTGACTCCGGCAGGGGATGACTTCCTTGTCGGTGCTCTCATGGCATTCCCGCACATACTGCGCAGCCCTCTGCTCGAAGGTGCCTTGTCAGGCACGACCCCGGCAGGCCGGACGCTTCTCTGGATGGCCCTCAAGCGGTCGTTCCCTGCCTATCTTGTCGCGTTTGCCGATTCGATTGCACGCTCGGACTCAATGCAAGCAATCGAACGCGCGGTTCGCGCGGCGTGCGCGCACGGTGAAACCTCCGGCTCCGATGCCCTGGCGGGCTTTTGCTGGGCGCACCTGTCGGCGTGTCCCCCGATTGACCCTTGCAACTGGTTTCCTCTAGAGTGGTCAGACACTGGCGGTCGCAGTCCACCCGCCTGAACAAAACAGGAGGCACATCACATGAGAAAGGATGTTTCATCGTTCTCCCCGGTATTCCTCTCGCTGTTGGCGCTCTTCATCACCTGTCTTCTCGTCTCGAACATCATCGCGGGAAAGCTGATCCTCGTATTCGGGCTTGTCCTCCCTTCTGCCGTCTTTCTTTTCCCAATCACGTATGTGCTCGGGGACGTTTTCACGGAAGTCTACGGGTTTCGAAAAACGAGAATCGTCATCTGGTCCGGTTTCGCTGCCAACGTTCTCATGTCGGCGTTTTTTCTCGTTGCCGTCGCTCTGCCCTTTCCGCCCTTCTTCAAGGACCAGGACGCATACGCGAAGGTGCTGGGTTTTACGCCAAGAGTTGTGGCCGCTTCACTCCTCGCGTACTGGGTGGGAGAGTTCGCCAACTCCGTGACTCTTTCCGCTCTGAAGAAGATCACGAAAGGGCGTCATCTCTGGACGAGAACCATCTCCTCGACAGTGGTGGGGCAGGGGCTCGACACCGCGATTTTCATAGGTCTCAGTTTCGTGGGCAGCGTGCCAACCGCCGTTCTGTTCCAGATGATGATCGCCCAGTATGTGTTCAAGGTCGCGTATGAAACAATCGTTACGCCGGTGACGTACCTTGTGGTCAGGTACGTCAAGAGACGAGAGGGGATAGACACCTTCGACGTCGGCGTCTCCTACAATCCGTTCGGCATGAGGGGCAAATGATGACTGAACCAAAATTTGAGGCGCTCGGAAACAAGACCTCGACACCGGTTCGGCGGCTCGAGGTATTCCCCGCGCCGCCCAGCGTGAAGAAGGTCGTGCTGGAGAGCGACGAGGTCACGAGTCTCTGCCCGGTGACCGGGCAACCGGATTGGGAGACCGTCCGGATCGAGTTCGAACCCGACGCTTATTGCATCGAAAGCAAGAGCCTCAAGCTCTATCTCTGGTCCTTCCGGGAAGAGGGAGCCTTCTGCGAGGAACTCGCCGCGCGGATTGCCAGGGATGTCTACGAGGCGTGCAAGCCGCGCCGGACGACCGTTACCATCACCCAGAAGCCGCGCGGCGGTATCACGATCACTGCGACGGCGACCTGCCCGGAGGAGGCCACGTGATGGCGTGGCCCCCCGTGGGTCACTTGTCCAGCTGAGCCGCAATGGTCCTGTACGCCCGTTCCGCGAGCTCGCGCAGGGGCATGGCGAGCAGCTCTTCTCCGATGACCTCATGTCTGCGAGGGTTCTGCGCTCCAGGAGTGCGCGCCCCCCACACCTTTATTCCGCGCTTCTTTCGGACACGCTCTTACGGTCGCGTGGCCGGGGGCCCTCTTCTGTTGCTAAGTCAAACGCTCATTCAGTCTGCGGCCAGCATTTAGCGATTTCCTTCTTAGCTGTTTCGTTGGGAATCGGATAGATTTCCGGAGCCTTTATGCCGAATCCGCCAGCAAAGTCAGCCTTGACATAGAATATCTGGCCGGCAACAACTTCCAACTTGCACTCTGTCGTATAGAGACCTACAAGCCAGAGTTTAATGGTCCCAGGCTCTGATACGTAGCTGAAATAGCTACCCAATTTATCAAAGAGTCCTATAGGTCCGCTTTTTGCTAGAACCAGGAGTCCCGTCCGTTCAGTACTCGACGCATTCCGGACGAGGTTTTCACTATTCGGCCCGGTAATGTAAATGTAAATGAGAGCCTTGCCGTCTGGGGCGCTTGCTTCAACGAAGGGAGGAGGAAGAGGAGCGGGAGGGGGCTTTGGTTCGGCATGCTGGCCAAAGACGGGGCTAGTCAGCGCGAGCGCTGCAACTACTGAGAGCAGGACAATTGTCGATCGCTTTATGAATGACTCCTTTCTGTTTTCAGTTGCGCACGAAGCGAATCTTGCCATGGTATCACTCCCCAAGAACCTCGGGCCACGCCGACTACCACCCCTTCAACTTGTGGTCTCCATTTTCACTATCTCATTAAAGGGACGACGAAAAAGGCCCCCGGGGTCGAGGGCCTTAGACCTGATGATTGTCCGCCGTGCTCACGGCCGCGGACTTCCGGCATCCCCTCCGATAAACTGCCAGAGACGCTCAATAAGCAGCGCCTGCACGTTCGCGTCTTGTTCAACTTCCTGGAGTTCAACATCGAAGAACGGAACGCCGCGCAGGGCCTCCCCCGACTGCACCGACAGTTCCAGAGCTATCCCCTCCTCGAGGACTGGCGCGCTGATAATCTGCCAAGTCTGCGCCTGGGCAGCGATTCTGCATCGCCGTGATAGCTCACGGACTCTCGCCTCGACCCAGATCTTCCCTGATTCGATCCGCGGATCCATCAATGCCTTCCCTTGTTCACGGTGGTCCTTCTTTCTTCCAGGGATGTCGACCGAGGGAGAATGGGCGACGAAGTTTCCGGTGGCTCGCCCTACCGGACAATTCCAATGATATCAGGTCTCTCCGACTTTATCTAAGAAATTTGACCTTTCGACAGAATTTTGCCAATTGCGCTCCCTCCTGTCCAGGGGAATGGTAGTCTGGCTGGCACTCCAGGCATTCGCGACTTCAGGAGATCGCGTGCTTCTTTAGCATCCGGCGCTCGGCGCGGCTGGAGAGGAGCCGGTTGAACACGAGCACCAGGATCAGCACCCCACCCCAGATCACGTCCCGATAGAAGTTGGACACCTGGTTGAACATGTTGAGGCCGGACGAGAGAAACTGGAGGATCAGGATGGCGAGGGTGACGCCCGTGATCTTGCCGAAACCGCCGTTCGGATCGATGCCCCCGAGCACGGCAATGAGCACGCACTGGAGGGTGTAGGGAGCCCCGTACTCCGCTTTGGCCGAGTTGGCGCGCGCCATCATGATGAGGCCCGCGACGGAGGAGAGGAGCCCGGAGAGCAGGTACGTACGGCGCAGGATCGAGGCGTTGTTGAGCCCGGCGTACCGGGCGGCCTTGGGGTTGGTCCCGTAGAGGTACATGTGGGTGCCAAAACGGGTGCGGGAGAGGAGGATGCCGACTCCGAGCGCGATCACAAGGAAGAGGACGAAGGAAAGGGGGAAGAGGCCGAAGAACTCAGTGTTGCCGATCTTCGAGTACAGAAGCGGCAACCGGCTCTGGGGCCGGCCGTTGGTTATGCCGACCGCAATGCCCGTGTAGAGCTGCTGGGTCCCCAGGGTGGCAAGAATAGCCGGGATATTGAATCGGGAGATCAGGATCCCCGCAAAGTAGCCGCAGGCGAGCCCCGTCGCCAGGGAGATGAGCACTGCCACGACAATATAGGGCAGAACCACCTGGGGCGGAGCGCCCGGGGGCACCACGCCGATGAGGAATTTCGCCGCGAGGATGGCCGAGAGATTTGCCGTGCCGACGACGCCGAGGTCAATGCCCCCGGTGATCATCGTCAGGCTGATGCCGATCGCCATGATGCCGTACTCGGGGAACTGGCGCATCATCGAGCCGAAATTGGCGAGTGTGGGGAACAGTCCCGGCCGCAGCGCAGTCATCAGCGCGAAGACGAGGACAAGCATTACGAAGAGCCGCGCGAGGCTCTGGTCGCGGCTCTTGCGAGGCTGGAGGGCGGGAGCCGCCGCGTCGAGGGTCTTCATGGCACCTCCCCTGCCCTCTCGGCGGGAATGCGCCCGCGCCGCCGCTTCGTGCTGATCTGGCGAGCGGTGACCCCTGTGCCGATGATGATAACCGCGCCGGTGAAGACCCGGGTCCAGTAGGTCGGGATTCCGATCAGGATGAGGCTGTTCGCAAGGATGATCATCAGCGCCACACCGAGCGCGGTGCCCGTGAGGGTGCCGACTCCGCCGGTGACGCGGGTCCCGCCGAGCACGACCGCCGCGATGACCGTGAGCTCCATCCCGAGGAAGGTCGAGGGATCGGCGTACGCCATCATCGAGATGCGCGAGATGCCCGTGATCCCGGCGAGAACACCGACCAGGCAGTAGAGGAGCATCTTGATGGCGCGCACGTTGAAGCCCGCCCGCTCTGCCGCCGCCTCGTCGCCGCCGATGGCGTAGATGCCGCGTCCGAGCATCGTGTAGCGCAGGAAGAGGAAGGCCAGGACAAAGACGCCGACCAGGATGAGAATCTGGGAGGGCATGGTCGAAGTGAGGCCGAGCTGAGAGTTGACGGCGGTGAAGAGCGTCTCCTTGCCGTGGGCGACTATCGCCGGTGGCACGTCGGAAGCGCTCGCCGCGAAGGCGCCGAACATGAGCCCCGTGTAGAGGCTCGCCGTGCCGAGGGTCACTACGAGTGTCGGCAGCCGGAGGAAAGCGATCAGGAACCCGTTGAGCGCGCCCATGGCAAGACCGAGGCCCGCCGACATGGCGTAGGGGAGAAGAACGTTTCCGGCGTACTGCGACGAGAGGAGGATCCGGTCCGTCACGTACATGGCCAGGGCGGCGACAGCCGTGAAGGAGACATCGATGCCCCCCGACACGATGACCATCATGCAGCCGACGGAGAGGAGGGCGGGCACGATGACGGCCCGCACGAGGTCCACGAGGTTGTTCCCGGTGAAGAACTGTCCCGACCGGGCCTGGATCAGGATTCCGAGGAGGATGATGGCCGCAAGGACGTAGGGTTCGGACCTTCCCATCAGCCGGCGCGGATTGATCACCTTCGCGACCTCCCTTCCTACGCCACGCCGGTGGACAGCTCGCCGAGCCTCGATTCCGTCGTCGTGGCCGGGTCGAGCTCCTGGACGAAGGCGCCGTCGCGCATCACGAGGATCCGGCTCGTGCAGGCGAGCACCTCCGGCAGGTCGTCGGAGACGACGATGATGGCGAGCCCGGAGGCGGCGAGCCTGCGCATCAGGGCGTGGATATCATATTTCGAGCCGATGTCGACGCCCATCGTGGGTCCGTTCAATATGAGGACCTTGAGGTCGTTGGCCAACCAGCGGGCGAGGACGACCTTCTGCTGGTTTCCGCCCGAGAGGGTCCGCACCGGGAGAGAGGGGTCCCTGGTGGCAATTGAGAGCTCGGAGATCCAGTGCGCCGTGGTCTCCGCAACGGCCTTCGTCTTGAGGAAGCCGAGCCGGGAAGACAGCTGCGCAAGCACCGCGACCACGATGTTGCGTTCAATGGTCTGGGGCTGGAAGAGACCCTCTGTGAGGCGGTCGGAGGGCACGTAGCCGATGCCTCGGCGGATCGCGGCCTTGATGCTGCTGATCCGCGCGGGCCGGCCGTCGATCTCAATCGTGCCCCTGTCGGGCCTCGAGATGCCAAAGATGGTCTCGACGAGCTCCGTCCGCCCCGATCCGAGAAGGCCGGTGATGCCGAGAATCTCACCCGGCGAGAGGTCGAAGGAAACGCCGGCGTAGCTGCCGCGCAGCGTAAGGCCCCTCACGGACAGCACGGGCTTCCCGACCGGGCCCACGGGGCGATACGACTCCTCCGAGAACTCCCGTCCTGTCATATGGAAGGCGAAGGTCTTCCGATCGAGGTCCCGCGTGCTGCCGGAGGCGGCGTTCTCCCCGCTCCTGATGATCGTGTAGCGCTCGGAGATCTCGAAGACCTCGTCGAGCTTGTGAGAGACGAAGAGGATCGAGATCCCCCTTGACTGGAGATTCTTGATAACGGCAAAGAGGGCCTTGACCTCCTTCTTGGTCAAGGCGGAGGTGGGCTCGTCCATGATGATGAGCTTCGAGTTCTGGAGGAGGGCGCGGCAGATCGCGATGAGCTGGCGGTCCGCGACCGAGAGGTTCTCCACGCGCTCGTCGAGGTCGATCGAGAAGCCGATGAGGGAGACGGCGTGGGCAGCGATCGACCGGGCCCTGCGGTAGTTCATCAGCGTACGGCTGTCCATGAGCTCCAGGTTCAGGGCGAGGTTCTCCATCACGCTCATGTTGGGGAAGACGGAGAAATCCTGGTAGATGACCTGGACGCCGAGGGCGATGGCTTCCATGGGGGTGAGTCGGGAGAAGGAACGTCCACCGATCTCGATGCTGCCCGCGTCCGGCTCGTGGACACCCGAGATCACCTTGATCAGGGTGGACTTGCCCGAGCCGTTCTCCCCCGCGAGGCAGTGAATCTCCCCCGTGCCGATCTCGAGGCTCACTCCCTTGAGCGCCTGCACCCCTCCGAAGGACTTGACGATCCCCTGGACCTTCAGGACCGAATCCGACACCTGGAGCCTCCGCGACTGCCGGCCATTAGAAAAGGCGCGGGCGGGAGCAGTATGCCCCGCCCGCGCCCTGATGTGAAGATGGGAGATTAGAATCCGAACGTGTCAACGTTGCCCTTGGTGATCGTGATCCAGCCCTTGCCCTGGAGCACCTTCGTGGAGCCGGGGGCGAACTGCATGCCGGTCCAGCCCGGAGCCTTCAGGTTGAGGCCATTGGCGACCTTCTCGCCCTTGAGGACGGCGACAGCCATGGCGAGCTGCGCGTAGCCGGCGTCCTTGGGGTCCCAGAGGAGGACCGCGTCGACGGTGCCGTCCTTGAGGTACGGCTTGTTCTCGTTGGGCAGCCCGACCGACGTCACGAAGGCTTTGCCCTTCAGGCCGAGCTCCTCGATGGCACGGGCAGTGCCCGGGGTGGAGAGCGAGGAGGTTCCGAACACACCCTTGAGGTTGGGGTACTTCTTGAAGAGCTCCTTGGCCCGCTGGTAGGCGGTGTCGAGGTTGTCCATGATCTCGACCCGCGGTTCAGCGGCGAGGAGGCTCATGTTGGGGTAGTGCGCCTTCTGGTAGGCGACGCCGGCGTCGGCCCACTCGTTATGCGAGGCGTTGGTGACATTGCCGACCATCGTCGTGTAGACACCCTTCTGCCCCATCATCTTGGCCAGCTCCTGCATGATCGTCTCGCCGAGGCCCTGGTTCGAGAAGGCTTCGATGTCGTAGAGGCAGTTCTGCTGGGAGGCGCCTTCGTGGTCGATGACCACGATGCCCTTCGAAAGCGCCTCGCCGAGAACGGGCTCGAGGGCCGAGGGATCGACCGGCACGACGCAGATGGCGTCGACGCCCTGCGCGATGAGGTCCTCGATGACCTGAGCCTGCATGGCAGCGTCGGTCTTGGCGGGGCCCTTCTGGAAGGTGTTGATCCCGGTATCCTTGGCGAACTGCTTGACGCCGACCTCCATGCGGACAAACCAGGCGTTCGTAGCGTCCTTGGGTACCAGGGCGATCTTCCACGCCGACTGCGGCTTGGAAGACTTGAACTTCATGGGATCATAGTTCTGGGCGAAAAGCGGCACTGCGAGCAAGAAGACAAGAGCGAGCGACACGATGAGAACCAGTGTTCGTTTCACTTTACCTTCCTCCTTCGGATCAAAGATGGCAACAAGTCTATCATCGGCATGCGGCCTGTCAAGCGGACGCTCCCAAAGGTGCCCAGGGAAAGGTCCTCGACGTCGCCAAGGCCTCGAACGGATTCGTGGTCCTCGGGACGGCTACGACTATATCTTCCAGTCCGACTACCGCACGGAGCGGCGCTGGACGATCGAGGCGGTGAAAACCGCGGCGAAAGCCTGTCCCGACATCCGCTTTTTCCTCGAATACAAGTCGAAGGAGCCCCGCACGCATTCCACGTGGGCGCGCGCCGCGGACACACTCCTGGTGGCGAGGGAGACGGGCCTCCCCAACGTGAAGGTCACTATCGATACGGGCCACTCGTTCGCCGGGGGCGAGAACATGGCCGAAGCAGCCGTCATCCTGTCGGACTACGGCCGCAAGCTCTTCCATCTCCACTTCAATGACAATTATCGTTCGTGGGACGACGACATGATCGTGGGTTCGGTGCACTTCGCGGAGTTCCTCGAGCCGCTCTTCTGACTGCGGGAAGTCGGCTACGACGGCTGGTACAGTTGCGCGCCGTCATCGCCTCGTGCCGTGCCGGCAAATCCAGTGCCAGCGCCAGTTACTATGAAAGAGGGAAATGGAGTATACTCAGACGGAAAGAAGCTCGATGCAAAAAAGGAAATCCCCGCCGAAAAAGAAGGGGGTCTTGGAAGGCATAGACTTGGCGGGGGCTCACCACGCAGAGGGAGCCTCTGGCGGGGAGGGCCCGGCACAGGTTGGGGTCCCCCCGCTTGAAGCGACCGGCCCATTGGCGGTTGGAACATTTCCGATCGTCGGCATCGGCGCGTCCGCCGGTGGGCTTCATGCGTTCGAGAAGTTTTTCTCCGGGATGCCGGCTGAAACCGACCCCGGCATGGCCTTTGTCCTTGTCCAGCACCTCGCGCCGGACCATCAAAGCATACTCGCCGAGCTCATCCGCCGCTATACACGCATGCAGGTCTTCGAGGTTGTCGACGGGATGGAGGTGAAGCCCAACTGCGCGTACATCATCCCGCCCAATCGGGACATGGCCTTCCTCAACGGGGCGCTGCACCTGCTGGAACCCTCGGCCCCGCGCGGCCAGCGCCTGCCAATAGACTTCTTCTTCCGTTCCCTCGCCCAGGACCAGCGCGAGAAGGCGATCTGCATCATTCTCTCCGGCACCGGAAGCGATGGGACCCAGGGGATGAGGGCGATCAAGGGCGAGGGTGGCATGGCAATGGTGCAGACTCCCGACTCCACCGAGTACGACGGAATGCCCCGCAGCGCGATAAGCACAGGCCTGGTAGATTTCCAGCTCCCGCCGGCCGAGATGCCAATGGAGCTCATTGCCTACGCGAGGCGCGCTTTCGGCAGGGTTTCGAGAACCGGTCTTCCCTCCGTGCTCGACGGCGGTGAGGACCTGAATAAGATCTGCATCCTCCTCCGTTCCCAAACTGGCCACGATTTTTCCCAGTACAAGCCGAGCACCGTGCTTCGCCGCATCGAGCGGCGAATGGCGGTCCAGCAGATAGAGACGATGCACGATTTCGTCAGTTTCTTGCAGCGGACGTCGACGGAGGTCGAAGCGCTTTTTCGCGATCTGCTGATCGGGGTCACCAATTTTTTCCGCGATCCCGAGGTTTTCCGTGTCCTCGAGGAGCACGTGATTCCGAGGCTGTTTGAGGGCAGGAAAGCCGGCGACGTGATCCGTATCTGGACCGTTGGCTGCTCCACGGGCGAGGAAGCCTATTCCATAGCCATTCTCCTGCAGGAGAGGCTTGGAGCACTCCGACAAAACTACACGGTGCAGGTATTCGCCACCGACATTGACCCCCAGGCCATCGCCACGGCAAGGGCTGGTCTCTACCCCGACAGCATTGCCGCCGACCTTTCGGCCGAGCGGCTGGCTCGGTTTTTCAGCCCCGAGGCAGGCGGAAGCATGTACCGGATCCACAAGGGCATACGGGACATGATAGTCTTCTCGGAGCAGGACCTGATCAAGGATCCGCCTTTCTCCAAGCTGGATCTGATCAGCTGCCGAAACCTGCTTATCTACATGGGCGAGACCCTGCATAAAAGGGTCATTCCCATATTTCACTACGCGTTGAATCCCGGCGGCTTCCTTTTCATCGGCAAGTCCGAGACCGTGGGCGAGTTCGAAGAACTGTTCGCCTCGGTAGACCACACGTCGAAGATCTATCAGCGGAAGGAGGAATTGTCAGAAGCCAATCGAAAGGCATTGGGCCGGTTCGTGCGCATTTCGGCACCCGCCGACTCTATTGCGCGGACCGCCGTGAAAACAAGAATTGGGGGGAAGACGGACCTGCGCGGGCTGATGGAACAGGCCTTGCTGCAACAGCTTGCCCCTGCCAGTGCCCTCGTGAACGGCCAGGGCGACATCCTCTATCTCCATGGTCGCACGGGCCTTTTCCTTGAACCGCCGCAGGGCGAGCCCGGCGGCAGCAACATACTGGCGATGGCTCGCGAGGGATTGCGGCCCGACCTGACCGTTGCCCTGCGGAAGGCTGTCTCGACGAACAAGATCGTGCTCTGTCCCGGTCTTCGGGTCAGGACCAACGGCGATTTCTCCCGCGTCAACCTGACGGTCCGGCCGACGGCCGCGGATCCAGCCGCGGAGCCGAAAGACTTTCTGTACCTGGTCCTCCTTGAGATTGCGGCACTTCGCGATGAGGCTCCGGATGCAGGCACCCCGCGTCCCGTGGAAGCGGCCAACGGCGCCGAGGACGCCCCGGAGGTCGACGCGAGGATCCGCGAGCTGAGGAAGGAGCTGCGAGCCAAGGAAGACTACCTCGAGGCTGCCAACGAGGAGCTCGCCACCTCCAATGAGGAGCTGAAGTCCTCGAACGAGGAGATGCAGTCCGTCAATGAGGAATTGCAGTCGGCCAACGAGGAGCTGGAGACCAGCAGGGAAGAACTGCAGTCGATCAATGAAGAACTGGCCACGGTGAATGCAGAGCTGCAGACCAAGGTGGCAGACCTGTCCCAGGTCAACAACGATATGAACAACCTCATGGCTGGGACAGGCATCGGCACCGTGTTCGTGGACCTTCAGCTGCGGATCGTACGTTTCACGCCTGCCGCAACGCGGATCATCAACCTGATCGCCACCGACATCGGGAGGCCCGTGGGGAACATCACCGCCAACCTGAGGGGATACGACACCCTCGTGGACGACGTTCACGAAGTGCTGGACACCCTGATCCCTAAGGAACTGGAAGCTCAGACAAAATCGGGAGCCTGGTACGCCATGCGCATCCAGCCATACCGGACGCTGGACAATGTGATCGAAGGGGGCGTGATCACGTTCGTCGACATATCCGAAAAGAAGATGGCACAGGACGCGCTGCGGGTAGTCGAGGAGAGGTACCGCAACCTGATGAATTATTCTTCGGACGCAGTTTTCATCGAACACCAGGGCGTCATAGCGCTCGTAAACCCGGCCTGCCTGCTGCTGTTCAAGGCGCGATCCGAATCCGAGCTGATCGGGAAGCCCGCGTATGACCTGGTTCACCCCGAGTTCCGCGAACGCCTGAAAGCGCACCTTGCGAGGCTTTTAGACTCCGGCGATCCAGCTAAGCCGATCATGGTGAAAATCCTGCGCTTCGATGGAGTAAGCGTGGATATCGAGCTTCTCGCGGCGCCATTTGCTTTCGCAGGCATGAAGGATATACATTTCATTCTCCGGGACAGCGGGGTTCTCGAACACCGGGAAGGGATAGGAGCGCCATAGACCGAAAGGACGCAGAAAGGGCAGAGGAGATATCGTGGGAATACAAACAAAGCAGCCCGTTGCAGAGGAAGGCCTCAGGCCGCGGGCCGAGCGGCTTGCAGAGAGGTTCGACGCAAAACCGCAGGGGGATGAGGCGGGCACGATGCCCAACGGCTACGGCTTGCTCGTTCACGAGCTGCTCGTGCACAAGCTTGAGCTGGAAATGCAGAACGAGGAGCTGCGCCGGGCCCAGACGGAACTCGAGACCCAGAGGGCGCGCTACTTCGACCTCTACGATCTGGCCCCGGTGGGCTACTTCAGCGTCGGTGCGCTGGGGCAGATCCTGGAAGCCAACCTCACCGCTATCACGCTCCTGGGGCTCCCCAGAAGCGCTGTCGTCGGTCAGCCTTTCACGCGATTCATCCTCAAGGTGGACCAGGATGTTTACTACCTGTTCCGCAAAAGCCTCCTGGAATCCGGGGAGGCGCAAGTCTGCGAATTCCGGATGGTGAAGAAAGACGGAGCGGCGTTCTGGGGCGGTCTCTCGGCTACCGTCGTGCTAGACGAGGCCGGCGTGCAGATATGCCGCCTCACCGTGAGCGACGTGAGCAGCCGTAGGAGGGCGGAGGAGGACCTACGGCGAAGCCGGGAGGAGAACGAGGCTCTCCTGAGGGAGTTGAACCGACAGGGTTGAGGCACAATCGGCGGGGCTTACCTCGCGACCGCGTCAGGGAGCAGGCGGCGGAACTCTTGCTGGACAACCACGTAGCACTCGCACACTGCGAATTGATGTCCTCACGTGTTTTATGGTCACTCTTCAATCTGGCTTCGCACCAGCGCACCGCGTCATCATGCCGAGTGCAACCGGTAGAGACGGCGCTTCCACGGTACACGCCGTTTCCATCTCGAAAGAGAGCGTAGAATATTCTTCGGTTTCTTCTCTTCGTGGGCCCGGAATGCAGGGAGTACGGACGTTTCAGACGTTCCATGCGGCCTCCCTCGACTCACTCGATGTCAGAGTGAGTGTCATTCGTTTGGGCGATACTGGATTTGAACCAGTGACTTCTACCGTGTGAATCTAGGCAGAGTCACCGTCGCCCTGTTCGGTGGTGTAGCTCTCTGTGACTACAGATATAGCTTAGAAGGAATTGGGTCAAGCGCTGTGTATCTGTATGTGTTGAACAATTGACCTATGTGAAGCTTCTCGATGTCAGACTCAGTGTCAGAGTAGATTGAAGATACCGCGATTTTCCAAGTCTGTCAGAATGAGCCTTGAAACCCGGGAACTCATTCTCTCGTGCACTGGAGCCTAAGTGTTTGGGGCCAGGTTCCGAGGCCTTTCCATTAGCGGGGTCTAAGGTCGTGTGAATCGACGCCTACGTCTGCCGGGTCTCCTCAAACCGGCTTGCCCTAATCCGTTCGAAGGGATTTCTGGGAAAACGATGAGTCGGAAGCCTACGCCCGGCTGGCTGAGAAAGGGCTCGCGCATCTTATGAGGTTTTTCGATTTTCCAGCGTGATCCCGATATGTAGACGCGCACGCAGTTGGTTTCCTTTTTGCATCTGCCTGCCCACACCTCCCCAACGCTTGTCATACGACCGCCTGTTCCTGATACAAGTATTTTTAGAAGCCCGCAAACGCCTTACAGATCTCATCCGGACTGCAGGACGAACTCTGGAGAATGACGGAGAAAGGCAAAGAGTCTGGGACGTGACAGAGTGGAAATGAGGAATTAGAATTGCAAAGGGAACGGAGGGAGCAAAGTGAGAAGGCGAATAATAGTTGCTCTCGTCTTTGTGGTCCTGGTTGCCCTATTGCTGTCGTGTGTGACTGTACCACAGTCACAGTCCTACAACCCCGGGGCAACGAGAAAGCTATTTGAGCTTCTAAAGCTCTTCGAACCGGAGCGGATACAAGCCGCAATCAATAGTGGGGCAGACGTGAATGCCAGGAACAGCAGCGGCCTAACCCCGCTGATGGTTGCTGCTCTGTACAACCCGACACCTGAAGTTATCAGCACGCTAGTGAAAGCTGGTGCAGACGTGAAGGCTATGGACAGCGCAGGCGTGACCCCGCTGATGTATGCTGCGCAGTCTAACCCTAACCCCGAAGTGATCACCAGGCTGCTGCAAGCCGGCGCGGACGTAAATGCTCAAGACGGGAACGGCGATACGGCCCTGACAAATGCTGCCCAATCCATGAATAGCCCTGAGGTGATTACCGAAGTGATCTCTGCGCTGCTGAAGGCTGGCGCGAATGTCAATGCGAAAAACAACGATGGGAAAACAGCCCTAGAGATCGTGCAGAACAACGAAAAGCTTAGAAACACGAACATATCGCAGCAGATAGAAGAGCCCACCTTGGTCTTTCTTAGGTTTGTACGAACCGGGACACCGCAGAGTGTAGAGGTTGCGATCAGCCGGGGCGCAGCCGTCAATGCTCGGGACAAAGATGGCGTGACTTCGTTGATGGTTGCTGCTCTGTACAACCCAAACCCCGAAGTCATCACAACATTGCTAACGGCGGGTGCAGAGCTCAACGCTCGGAATGAGCATGGCGTGACCCCGCTGATGTATGCTGCCCAGTATAACCCCAATCCCGAAGTGATCACCAGGCTGCTGCGAGCGGGAGCGGACGTGAATGCTCAAGACAGCAGCGGCGATACGGCTTTGACAAATGCCGCCCAATCTATGAATAGCCCTGAAGTGATTACTGAAGTGATCTCGGCGCTGATGAAAGCGGGCGCGAATGCCAGCGCGAAGAACAACGATGGAAAGACAGCCCTCTCGATCGTGCAGAACAACGAAAAGCTTAAAAACACGAAAATATCGCAGCAGATAGAAGAGCCCACGCAGCCACAGAAGTTGTACGCCAAAGGTAGGGGACTGGTAATTGAGAACCTGTCTCTGAGCGAGATCTACCCCGTGTTGCACGCCTTCTACGACACACATCCACTAGGGACAATCGTGCTCAAAAACTTCGAGGATTCTCCCATCACCGACGTGACCATTTCCCTCATCGTCCGTCAGTTCATGGACGCTCCAAAGGAATGGTCGATCATCGGAGAATTGAGACCAGGAGAAGAGAGAAGCGTCGCGCTTTTTGCACTTTTTAAAAACAGCATTTTCGAGGTTAACCCGCATTTCTCACACCTTTAATTGAAAAGGGCCTCCCGTTCCGGTATAAGT